>CAZXLW010000001.1:0-27125 GCA_964641465.1 uncultured Pirellulaceae bacterium
GGCACGACGCAGGGATCTGGCACGACGCAGGGATCTGGAACTAAAGATGGTTCAGCTACAACCCAGGGTTCAGAAACGAAAGACGGATCTGGGACAACGCAAGGATCGGGAGCGAAAGACGGTTCGGGAACCACTGAGGATGAGGCTTATGCCCGGTTTGAACAACTGGGAATCGAACTGCAACGGAACGAAGGAGAGATGAACCGCCTTGTTGTCTCGATGCCGATCGGTTTCCCGGAAAAAAGAAAGAAGCAACAGGAGCGAGTGAATGCCCTGAAACAGCGGAATTCTCAGATTTACCGCCAGCTACTACCGACGGCAATCGAGTCTTTCGAGAAATTCCCCAATACCCAGAAAGCGATCAATCAGTATTTGCTTGGGCATATTCAGTTCCAACTAACGGGCCGGCAGTTTCGCCAGATTCCGTTCAATCCCCTCGCCGCGCAGCGGAGCTTTAAGCGACTTCGAGATGGTGGTGTCGACGTTGGACTGTTGAGCCTGTACGGGTACCGGATCAACTATATCCTGAATGACTTCGAACAGGCCCGGCAACTCGCGATCGAAGCCCACATGCGCGGGCAGAAGGTTGAGCAGGCGTTGATGGAAGACTTGCGAGCGGTTACAGCTTCCTGGAACCGGGAGCTTGAGTTTCGTAAGAAGGAGGCAGAAAAAGACGACAACCCCCGGGTGCTTATCGAAACGGACATTGGTGATATCGTTGTCGAGTTGTTTGAAGACAGCGCCCCGAACACCGTCGCTAATTTTGTCTTCCTGGTGGAACAGGGTTTCTACAACGGGCTGACGTTTTACCAAGTCAGTGTTGGGGAAGTCGCCATTGCGGGCAGTCCATCCGACGACGGTCTCGGAGGTCCCGGGTATACGATCAAATGCGAATGCGAACTGGAGAGTGCCCGGGAGCATTTCACGGGTGTCATTTCGCTTTATCCGCTTGCTCGTGACAGGGGAGGGAGTCGTTTCCTGATCACCAAGCAACCCCGGTTGGATTTGAACGGCAAGATTACGCCTTTCGGTCGCGTCATTGAAGGAATGGAAAACGTCTATAAAATCCCAGTCGTAAACAAGACGGTCGACGTTGGGGATGGTACCTTGCCCGCGGTGATCCGTCGGATGAGCGTCGTGCGAAAAAGGGACCACGAGTACAAACCAGAAAAAAATAATCAACTGCCCCAGGTCGAGCCGGTCGAATCGGGTGGTTGATGCGACGGCGGTGATCGGCTCCGCGACGGAATAGACTTCAAAACAAACTTTCCGGATCAGACAGCGTGGTTTTTCTCGCTTGATCCGGTTTCCATATGGGAGAATTCAAAATGACTTTATTCGTGAAAACTCGATGTTATAAAGGCCTCTGCCTGCTGTTGTTCGCCTGTCTGGCCTTCGACTTAGCCGCTGTAGCCACTGCCAGTGAGAATCAAGAAGCGGAAGCTGCCGACGCGTCTATCGACGAATTGGTGCAGTCCTGGAAAGAACTGGACGCTGACCTGGCAGATATGGAACTGGAATTCAATTCCGCGACCGACGCTACCACCCAGGAACAGATAAAAAAGAGCTACACAGCGTTGGTTGAACAGTCAGAAGAGGTCGTTGGCAAGATCCGTACGAAAGCATTGGCGGCATTGAATTCCGGCAACCCGGATGAAAAGACGTCCAAGTTACTGGTTGGCTTGTTGATGAATGATTCGGAATACGAACGCTACAACGAAGCGATCAAGCTGGGCGATCAGTTGATCGCTGGCGGCATCGATACTGGGCTCTTGGAGCAAGCGGCCAGCGCGGATCGCCTGTCGATTGTTTCCAAAGAGTTGATTGAAGAAATCATGTTGCGGCAAAAACAGCAAGCCAAAGATGACTTGCCGCAAGTCAAGATTGTGACCTCCAAGGGCGAGATGACGTTCGAACTGTTCGAAGAAGAAGCGCCCAATACGGTTGCGAACTTTGTCAGCCTCATTGAAAAGAAGTTTTACGATGGACTCAAATTTCACCGGGTCGTCGAAGGGTTTGTCGCGCAAGGGGGCGACCCGAAGGGTGATGGTTCCGGTGGGCCTGGTTACACGATCAAGTGCGAATGCAGTTCACCTGAGGCTCGTCGGCACTACGTAGGATCGTTGAGTATGGCTCATGCCGGTGAGGACACAGGCGGTTCGCAGTTCTTTATCTGTCTCGATCGGTCAAGCACTGCAGCGCTTGATGGTCGGCACACCGTATTTGGTCGAGTAACAAGTGGTCTTGATGTGCTGGATAACTTGGCCAGAAATTACACCAGTACTGCGGCAATTGCGAACGCGGAATCCGACACGATCACAAGCATGACGATTATCCGTAAGCGAGATCATGAGTATAAGCCTGAGGTAACCAAAGAAGATTCGGATGAGACTGATGAGGCTGACGAGTCCGATGCCGCTGATGAGTCGACTGACGAAAACGCGGATGGTGGTGAAGCAGAGAACGCGGAAGTGACTGGCGACGAGTCGTCCGAAGAAGGTGGTCAGTAAGCCCCTGATTCCGTGTTGCTGCAAGAATGTTCTCACTGACGGCGAGCCATGAAACGAGCGGAACGTGCGGAATTGGTGCTGGGGCGACTGCATGAGTTGTACCCGGATCCGCCGATCCCGCTGGATCACAAAGATCCGTTCACTTTACTGATCGCCGTGTTGTTGAGTGCCCAGTGCACAGACGAACGCGTCAATCTGGTGACTCCGGAACTGTTCGCAGCAGCTGACAATCCGCAAGACATGGCGAAGCTGCGAGTCGACAGGATCTTGAAGATTATTCGCCCCTGCGGTCTTTCACCGCAGAAATCCAAGGCCATCTCGAAGCTGTCCAAGATCCTCGTCAAAGAGCACGACAGTTTGGTGCCGCAGAGCTTTGAGCACCTTGAAGCTCTGCCAGGTGTCGGTCATAAAACTGCCAGTGTTGTGATGGCTCAGGCGTTCGGTGTGCCTGCGTTTCCCGTGGACACGCACATCCATCGCCTCTCGCAACGCTGGGGTTTGACGAACGGGAAGAACGTCAAGCAAACGGAAATTGATTTGAAGAAGTGCTTCGAGGAGCAGCACTGGAATCGACTCCATCTGCAAATTATCTATTATGGAAGGGAGTATTGCTCTGCCCGCGGCTGCGACGGAACCAAATGCGAAATCTGCCGTCTCTGTTATCCAAACCGCAAGAATGCCAAAGTGACCCGGAAAGCCTGATCGGCTTTTGCGGCAATTCGCGATCAGACTTGGGAAAGTCGAATTATGAAATTCAAGTGCCCGGTATGTAAATCGGTTTTGGAGTTCGACGTCGAGTCGGACGCTCGAGCTCAATGCCAGAAATGCGATACCAGTTTTAGCTCCGCGACGCTGCGAAAAGCGATGGGGAGCAACATCGGGCATTCAGCTTCGTCGAAATCGAATCTTAAGCTTGATCAAACGGCAAGCCCGAAGCCTGAGCCGAAGCCGAACCCTGAGTCGAAGCCGGACCCCAGGCAAGTTGTCAGCGAGAGCATGATTGATGTCAGGCCAGTGCAAGCCAGGGATGTCGCCGGTGCGGATAGCAAGATCAGTCACGAAACCGCGAGCTTGGCCCAGTGGCGGCGGAAGAAACAAAAAAAGCAGCTGTTTGTATTCCTGGCGTTGGCTGCGACCGCCATCGCCATGGTGTTTGCCGTTGCCTGGGTAATCAGGTCTCAAGAAACGGACGAAGCGGTTGCCGATGGTGCTGCGGCAGTCGATTCGCAGCCAGGTCTTACGCAAGGCGATACGCCGCCGAAAAATGACGCTCCTTTCTTGCCGAGCCTGAGTGAAATTGCCAAGAAAGACGATGAGCCAGCGCCGCCGCCGAAACTTTTTGCGCTGGTTGACAAACCATCTGATAAGAACAACCGACCGGCCAACCGAATCAAACCGAAGAGCGTGCTTGATGATTGTTGGTTCAGAACTCGCAGCTACCTGGTGGAACTGCAAGCCGACACATCGGCTGGGCCCAGGTACGCGACCGGATGCGTGGTCGATTCTCGCGGTTGGATTGCTACCAGTTTCCAGGCAATGGCGGGGGCGACGGCGATTCACGTTCGCAAAGCTCGCGACGCTGGTAGCCTTGAGAAGGACGCACTGGTCGATACGATTCGTGGCGTGTTGGCTTCATCGCCCGAACATGATTTGTTGTTACTGGCAGTCAACCGGAGGCTGGTCGATACGTTTGAGGATTTGGAAATTGCCAGTGATGACAAAACGGTTGCCAGCCAATACCTGGTTCAGTGCCAACCGCCCGTCGTTGCATTCCCCTACTCAGCCTTGGAAACTCGAGTCTCCAAACGGGCGAAAACGAGCGCGCTGGCAGGGCCACTGGCAGAACGGCTGAATCGCATTGGGGCCAGTAGCGCTATCAATTGGATCTTGCATGAACATCAGTCACCGTTGCGGGCCGGCGCGATCCTGTTGAACGATGAGGGGAAGTTGGTCGCGATGAATACGGGATTGACTGGTGAGCATGTTAAAAAGCTGATCGCGGTTCCTGCTGGATACATTAACGAATTGAAGCAATCCGCCGACGACAGTCGGTTGACTCAGCTCCCGATCGGCTCAGCAGCCAGCGGCGGCGGTGACGCAGGAGGGGATCAATTCAGCGATCCGAGCGAAGATGTCACGATTCCGGTTGTTGCGAAAGACTCATCCGATCGGCAGCTTAGCGAAACGCTGAATCGCGCAGGTGCGGAATGTGAACTTTTTGGTTGGTGGCCGCAGACGAAGGCTGA
This sequence comes from uncultured Pirellulaceae bacterium, assembly GCA_964641465.1. Lineage (GTDB taxonomy): Bacteria > Planctomycetota > Planctomycetia > Pirellulales > Pirellulaceae > Mariniblastus. Next base: position 4,757 of record CAZXLW010000001.1, read on the forward strand.
GGAAGAACAGTTACGTGAGTTGTTGCAGGCGCTGATGATTGCTGCCAGGCGATCGACGGGAAGCGATGCCGCCGACCCGCGTGATGCTTTCGACGAAGATGATTCGGATGCCCTGCAAGATCAGGTGGCGGTCTGGTTCAAGAAGTTAGAGCTTGGCTTGGGGGTTGAGGCAGAAAAAGATCACGCAGCGCAGCTTGCGTTCAATCGCAAGTTTGCCAACACGTTTTACGGGCAGGATCAGCCGTTTGCTGCGTTTGCATTCGTGCGTTATTCAGTGGTGGAAAGCCCACGGATTGCGGTTGCCAGTAAAACAGTTGACGAGACGATCGCGTTCGAGTTCAAGGGGACTGACGGCAAAGTGATTACCAATGCGAAAGGCCACTGGCCGCCGATGCCGCCGGATTCGTCCTGGTTGATTATCGGGCTGCCAATGCAAGGTGAGATTCGGCTGCGAAGTAATCAAGGGGATCGCGACGTGCTGCAAATGGCGGATGTCGAATTCGTAATTCAAGCCGATGCTCCCTAGCAAAAAATTCAACGGCAACGACACCCGGCTGGCTTCTCAAAGAGTTAAATTTGGGCGGTGGAGCCTCCTCCACCGCCTTGATCTTTTATACCCTTCCAACGACTGAACGAACGGCTCATGAAGCTTGATCGACTTCGCGGAACGTTTTTTCGTCGAGCAGACCTTCCCATTTGGCAACGGTACACGACACGGCCAGGTCTCCAGTGATGTTGGTTACCGTCCGCATCATGTCCAGCAAACGATCAAACGGGAAGATGAACGCGATCACCAGCAAAGCGTCTTCGTCGCTGACCCCGATGACTCCGAGAACCGTGGCCGCCAACAGCAAACCCGCTGACGGGATTCCGGCGGCTCCGATCGAGACCAGTGTCGCAGTCAAAGCGACGTTGAAATAATCATTCCACGACAAATCGATCCCAATCGCTTGTGCCGCGAACAACGCAACCAGGCCTAGATAGATCGCGGTTCCATCCATGTTGACGGTCGCACCGAGCGGCAGCACCGAACCAGCAATCGACTTGTCGACTCCCAGGTTTTTTTCTGCGCACGATATCGTCGCTGGCAGCGTCGCGCTGGACGAGCTGGTCGAAAACGCGACGCTTTGTGCGTCGGCGATGCCGCGAAAAAACTGCATGATGGGTAAACGTAAAATTCCACCGACGATCATGCCTCCGTAAATGAAGAAAATCTGCAGGAAGCAACAGAGATACAACGCGAGCGCGAGCTTGCCCATGCTCTTGATGACTCCGAACCCGTTCGTGCCGATGACCCAGGCCATCAGCGCCAGGACGCCGATGGGGGCAAGTTCCATTACGAAAATCGTGACGCGCATGATCACTTCGGCAGCCGCATCGAAAAATTGCTTGACTGGCTGGCCGGATTCTCCGGCTATCAGGATCCCAATCCCGATCAAAATCGCAAAGAAGATCGTGGGTAAAACGTCATCGTCAGCCATCGCCTTGATTGGGTTGGTGGGGATGATCGAAAGTAGTTGTTTGGAAAGTGAAAATCCGCCTGACGCGTCGATCTTTGACTGCACTGTTTCCTGAGCTTGTTGATCCGCGTTTGAGTACGAGGCTCCGGAGCCGGGCTGAATCAACGTTCCGATACCGAGCCCGAGTGAAACGGCAAAGAATGTCGTGAGCATGTATAGCGAGAGCGTGCGGATGCCGACCGAACCGAGTTTCTTGGGGTCGTCCATCGCAGTGACTCCGGCAATCAGGGTGGTTGCGATCAGCGGAATCACAAGCATCTTGATCAGTCGATAGAACGCGTCGCCCCAGGGATAGATCCATTGTCGAGCAAATTCAGGGCCAGAAAATGATTTCGAATCGGGATCGGTTGGAGCTGGAAACCCGTAGTGCAAAATTACGCCAATGACTAAACCGATCGCAAGTCCGATTAGAACACGTTTCCAAAGTGAGATTTTCGTGTTCAGCAAGAACAAGAAAATGTAGGCCGCTCGCTTGAGCATTACGGTGTCTCCTGGCTTGAAGTTTCATCGCCGCATGAAACTGGATTGGGGTCGTCGTGTCCGAATCGCCCGCGAATTTCTTCGATCGGGTACTTTTGTCGATTGCGATCCATTTTCTTTCGAAATCGCTCCGTCAAGTCAACATCCAGGGTGTTTGCCATCGCGAGGACGTAGCAAAACACATCGGACAGCTCTTCGCAAACGTCGGCCCGTTTCGATTCGTCAATCGCGTCGACTTCAGCCTCAGAAAGCCATTGGAAATGCTCCATCAGTTCGGCAGCTTCGACCGCTAACGCCATACTGATGTTTTTCGGCGAGTGAAACTTTTCCCAGCATCGCTCGGCAACAAACTGCTGGACTTCGTTTCGTAAATCGGCAATCGAAGTTGATTGGTCGCTCGCCATGTCTGATCCAAAAAAAAATAACCGTGTGAAAACCACACGGTTACAATAAGCGTTTTGTTGTCGCAGTTCAATCAGCAGCGATTACTGATCGGACGCCGCCAGTGGATCGGCGGCCATTTCTTTTTTCTCAGGCGGGTTTTTCATTGCACTCTGAAGCTTGCCTGCGGACTTTTTGTATACTTCCTTCAACCGCTTGGTGATGTCGTCAGTGTCCGGAGCTGCACCTTTGAGTTTCTTGTGGTCCACCTCGCCAAGCCGAGTGTCTGCGAGGAGATCAGTGATGACTGGTAAGATGTCGTCATTAATACGTTTCTTTTGTGCGTCGGTTGCTGCACGGTAAACTCCGTAGCTAACCTTGCTTCCGTTTTCTGAGATTTCGTGTCTGAGTAGGTCCTTCAATGTTACGAGCACTGCTGCCGCCCGCGCGCGTGAATCGTTCAGCATGAATACCGGCAGTTCGACATCTTTGTTTCCTATTTTGGGTTTTCCATTACCGCGTCCGCCACCGAGACCTCCTCCTCCTCCTCCTCCGCGTGGTCCGCCGCCTCGACCGCCGCCGATTCCGCCGAGGCCACCGCCACCGCCACCGGCATCGCCGATTCCGCCAAGGCCACCGCCACCGGCATCGCCGATTCCGCCAAGGCCGCCACCACCTCCAACACCGCCAAGGCCGCCGCCACCACCTCCAACACCGCCAAGGCCACCGCCACCGCCACCGCCGCCACCGCCACCTGAGCGACGACGAAGGCCATCGGTTTTCAAATCGCGGTCTTTCCAAAGAATGTTGACGTAAATCAAGTCCTCGACTTGAGCGTTAACCCAGTCGGATTCTCTGGTCATGGCTTCCGATGCGAACTGTAGGGCATCATCAATGATCGTTTCAACGAGTGAGCCGTCCAGGTTTTCAAACTTGAGATTCTGTAGAGCCTGCAAGCCATCGAACCGCAACCAGAACGGATCCATTTCGGTGTTGAGTTCCTCGCCTTTCATCACTTTGGTGACGGCGTCAATAACTGGTTTTCCTTCGCCGATGAAACCAAGTATTTGAGTTGCTCTTCGCTTGAGCCAATAATCAAGGTCCGGTGACCAATCCTGTTGGCCGTTGGCTTTGCCTTCAACTATCGCAACCAGTTGTGATTGAATGTCTTCGGCAATAACGTTCTGGCTGGCACTTCGACGGGTAATTTCAGCGAAACGTCGGACGCCGGAGATCGCACTTACTCGTATGAACTCAGGTGTGTTCGTGTTGGTAACGAGGTTCCTGAGCAACTGGTATGCTTCCGGGGCAGGGATTGGTGGATTTCCCGAGCCACCGCCAGCGGAATCCAGAAAGCCAACCAAGGTGACGGCGTTGACTCGCACTGCTGGGTGGAATTCATCGTCGTTGATGATGTTTTGAAGAACCGGAAGCGTAATTCCAATCAATGCCCTTCTGGTTGCTGGGGGCATTCGGGTAGGGAGGAAGTCCTTTATGAATTTTGCCCGCAACTTGCTCAAGCGACCAAGCGTCTCGCTGTCTGATTGAGTCATTTCAGCCAGTCGGAATTCTCTCAGGTAAAGCTCTCCTCCTGGGCCAAAATTCGCGTTCCCACTTTTGCCTGCATCGGTAATCGCTTTGCGGCCACTGCTCAGGGCGGCTTTGACTTCGCGTTCCTTTTGCCGCCGCGCATTTTTGTCGTCTCGTGTTTCTTCCAAGCCGACTTCAGGTTTGATGAACCTGCCGTTGATCGGCAGGCTTTTGAAATCTTGCGCAAAGAGCGAAGACGCCAACATCGCAAGTGTTACCGCCAGTAGCCAAGTCACCATCATCTTGATGTGACGTGTTAGTTGTGTTTTGCTAATTGCCAACGCAGTAGGCTTTTTCATTACGTACTCCAACGAAGTTGACTTGATATCCGCGCCAATAGCGCTACAGGGGAAGTAGTTTGGCGAATCAAGTCAATGATCCAACTTGAGATAGCGGATTATTGATCTGTTCCAGTTTCCGAAAGGGCCGGGGCAGTGCCTTCTCTATAGGATACCAAAATCGCCCCGAATATTCAATTTTATGAGGGTTCTGAACGGTATCACAAGGCACCCATTGGCTGGTCAGAACTGAACTTCCAAGTTGTTTGCCGGTCTCTTATATTCGTAGGAAACGTAGGCGTTTTACGGGTTGCATGAGGCCCCGGCGTGACTGTCGAAATGCAGTGAACTTTGGAAAGGATTCTCCAATGCATCGAAAATTGACTCTGGCTTTTTTTCTATTTGGATCGGTTTGCCTGCCTTTGAGCTCGTCGATCGGGCAAGATTCGACTGGTGGCAAGGTTTTCAAGGACATTTTGCGAGAAACGTCCAAAGAGCTTTCTGACGACGAAATTAAGGAGATTGCCGCGATTCGAGATCAGCTTGGTGGCGGAACAGGTTTGGAGCTGGACAAGCTGTTTAGCGAACTGAAGGATCCTGCCCCTGCTAAGGCCGCCAAACACGTGGAGCAGAGCGTGCCAAAACAGTCAGGGGTGGGCCGAGGAATTCCGCGGTCTGGAGCCGTGGAGGTCTCGCTCAGTAAATCCACCGTTGCCTCGCAGTTGTTTCTGCAGGCGGTTAGTGGCAAAGTGCCTGGTAACGGCAAACTGAATTCGAACGGTAAAGTGAATTCGGCAAATTCAGCTCAATCCAATGTCACATTGATGAGAAGTTTAGCCAGCCGGATCGATGGCTTAGCATCGGAACTGGAACGGCTCGCGTTGTATGAAGATGCGGATTTTCTTCGTCAACGGGCGCGGGCGGTTCGCCAACGAGCTCGGGAAACGGAGCGGAAGACGCGAACGGCTGAATTACGTCGTGCTGTTGGTAGATAGCTCTTCCCAATAGCTCCACCCTTCCCAATAGCTCCAGACACGCGGCACATCGGTTATTCGATGCTACTTACGTCGTCTGGGGTTCTTTTTGAACGTTTCGGCTGTAGGCAGTGCCAGTTCCAACAGCCAACGGGGGCTGGACCGGCAGAGCCCGCCGTTTTGGGGATAATTCATGTTTCTGAGCATGTGCTCTGAAATGCTTGATTGACTTCTGGGTGGTGACTGCGTTCAATGCAAGTACGGCTGCCTCACCGTATCAACCTCAGCACGATAAGTGCTCCCCACCTGCCCTGCTCTGTTATATCCGTAAACTTCTACTAGATTGACGTATCGCTCCGGTTAAGCTCACGAGCTAGAATCGAGTGATGGCACGGCTTTTCTGTAATTAAGCATCAGGTCAAAATTTATTATGGCAGCAGGCACCAACGGGTTCGTCAAATTACTGATCGATCAGGGAATTCTGGGTAAAGATCAGGTTCTCGACGCCCAAAACATGGCGAAACAGACCGGCGAGCCGATCGCAGTATCGCTGGTCAAACTGGGCTACGCGACTGACTCCGAAGTGATGGTCGCCCAAGCCACGTATCACAAGATGGAGTATGTCGACCTGCAGAAGGTCGAAATCTCGGAAGACATCATTGAGCTGATGCCAGAATCGGTGGCTCGCGAGAATATCGTGCTGCCGATGAACGAGTCGGATGGTCGCCTGAAAGTGTTGATCAGCGACCCGAGCGACGTGGAGACGATCGAGAAGCTGCGATTCATCCTAAACCGTGATGTCACACCGGCTTTGGCGACTCGAAGCCAGATCAGCGAGTTCATCAACCGATTTTATGGTCAGGTCGAGGGTGAATCGGCTGACTCGATTCTGCAGGAATTTACCGATACGGCGATCGATTTCACTGAGACCGTGGATGATTCTGAGTCCTCGGGGGATGATGGGGTCGACGAAAACAGTGCCCCCATTGTCCGCCTTGTCCAGCTCATGATTACTGAAGCCGTGCAATTACGGGCGTCGGATATCCATGTAGAGCCATTTGAGGACCGGGTGCGGATTCGTTATCGAATTGACGGCGTTTTGCACGAGCGAGATTCCCTGCCCCGTCGCCAGTTGGGGGCAATCCTGTCCAGGATCAAGATTCTTTCCAAAATCGACATTGCCGAGCGTCGGCGGCCTCAAGACGGCCGGATTAAGGTCTCGGTGGGTGAGAAGGAGCTGGATCTCCGCGTTAGTGTGATTCCGACCAATCATGGCCAATCCTGCGTCATGCGCCTGCTGGATAAGGACAATATCCGGATCGGCGTCCGCCAGCTTGGATTCTCCGAAGAGACCTACAAAATCTTCAACGGGCTGATTCGAAGGCCCAACGGAATCATTTTGGTGACAGGTCCAACTGGGTCCGGAAAGACCACAACACTGTACGCCTCTCTAAACAGCCTGAATCGCCCAGACAGAAAAATCATCACAGCGGAAGATCCGGTCGAATATTACCTGCCTGGGATTAACCAGGTCGAGGTGAAGCATAACATCGGTTTGGACTTTGCGCGGATTATCCGGTCTATGCTGCGTCAGGCACCTAACATCATTCTGGTAGGGGAAATGCGTGATGCAGAGACCGTTTCCATGGGAGTTCAGGCCAGTTTAACAGGACACCTGGTTTTCAGTACGCTACACACGAACGATGCGCCCAGTGCCATTACACGTATGATCGACATGGGAGTGCCTGGATATTTGGTTGCCAGCTCGGTTGTAGCGATTTTGGCTCAGCGATTGGTGCGGACGATTTGCCCCAAATGCAAGGCCAAGCACATGCCCTCTGAGGAGGTGATCAAAGAGGTCGGCCTGACAAAAGAGCAGCTTGAGGGAGCGACCTTCATGAAGGGCAAAGGCTGCTCAAGTTGCAATAAAACCGGGTATCGCGGGCGAATCGGGATCTACGAGTTGATGCTGCTTGATAGCAAAATCCGGCGGATGGTCTTTGATAACTCGTCGACTCAGGTCATTCGTGAATACGCGATTGGGCCTGGCGGAATGACTACTTTGTTTGGTGACGGGGTCAAAAAAGTCCTTGAGGGAATCACGACTTTTGAGGAAGTCTACCGAGTCGCCAAGAAAACTGAGCAGGATTAGTCGCAGTCTCGAAAACAGTCCTTTTGGGTGGTTTTATCTGCTTTGTGGTCAGCTTTGGTCCAAAATTGGCATTTTGTTGGACGAACGGCCCCCGCAGGTAAACAATCCATTGCCTCTCATCCAACAAATGTTTTGCCGAATTCAGCAGGCTTAATTCTGCTGACAAATGGCGGACTCTGGTTTTAATATAAGAACGTGAGTTCTTTAAGACTTTAAAACCCCTTATTCATTAATTGCGGAACAGCAAATGGCTACAGTACTGATCGACAAATTGCTCGAGGCCTGTGTTAAACAAGGCGCAAGTGATATTCATATCACAGTTGGTCAGCCACCCGTCTTCAGGTTACACGGGCGTTTACGAAAACTGGAAACAAAGGTTCTCGAGCCGGATGACACGGTTGCCTTGATGAAGAGTATCTCGCCGGAACGTTGCCAGCGAGAGCTTCAGGAGCAAGGTGGTAGTGACTTTGGTTTTGCCTTTGGTGACAAGGCCCGTTTTCGTGTGTCAATTTTTAAGCAGCGTGGCAACATCGCGATGGTGTTGCGGCAGATCCCGACCGACATGATGTCGCCTGAATTTTTGGGCGTTCCAGAGATCTTCACCAAGTTGGTGATGCGACCGCGAGGCCTGATCCTGGTGACAGGTCCAACCGGTTCGGGAAAGAGTACAACGCTGGCCAGTCTGGTTAACTTTATTAACGAGCGGACTGACCATCACATTATCACGATCGAAGACCCGATCGAATTTTATCATTATCATAAAAAGTCGACGATCAATCAGCGTGAAGTTGGCGTGGACGTGCCAAGTTTTTCCGAAGCCATTCGCCGTGCACTGCGGCAGGATCCGGATGTGATTCTGGTTGGTGAGATGCGTGACCTTGAAACGATCGAAGCGGCGATTTCTGCTGCGGAGACCGGGCACATTGTTTTCGGTACGTTGCATACAAACAGTGCTCAGGGAACGGTAAACAGAATTATTGATGCCTTCCCAGGTGACTTGCAGGACCAGATTCGAACTCAGTTGTCGACTTCGTTGATTGGTGTTCTGGCACAAACGTTGTTGCCGCGAATTGGTGGTGGGCGTGTTGCGTCATTCGAATCCCTGGTGGTGACATCGGCGGTTTCGAACTTGATTCGCGAGAACAAGACTTTCCGTATTAACTCAGCGATTCAGACTGGTTCCAAGTTCGGCATGATGCTTAACGACGATTGTTTGTTCCGTTTATGGGTAGAGGAAAAAGTTGAGATGGCGGATGTGTTGGGCAAGGCTCACTATCCGGACTCGCTTGCCAAGCGTATCGCGACGGCCCGTAAGCAAATGGAGCAGGGTATCGACATCGATCTTGGTGACAACAATTTAGAAGACGAGGACGAAGACGATAGTTAATGTTTGTCGGCTGATCGCCCCACGTTCAGCCGTCGATTCACAGAAGCAGTATTTTCAGGATAGGACCTGACTAAGAATGGCCGTAAGAAAGATAGGACAGATTTTCGTCGACTTGGGCTTCATTTCCGATGACCAATTGGAAATGCTGGTCGAGGAGCAGAGTCAGAATCCTGGCCAGATGATCGGTCGAATCGCGGAAGACATGGGTTTGATCACTGACGATCAGCTTGTGCAGGCGTTGGCTGAGCAGTTTAACATGCAGGCGATCGACATCGAGGGCGTGGTTCCTCCGGAGAACGCTCGTGAGATTATCTCGGACACGATGGCTCAGTTGTATCGTGTGGTGCCGCTGCAGTTTGCGGACGGTGTGATCACGGTAGCGACTTGCGATCCGCAGAACTTGCAGATGCAGGATGAGCTGAGCCGCTTTGTTGGGCATAAAGTCCGCTTGCTGGTTGCGGCCGAGAGTCAGATCCTGCGAACGATCGACAAGTTCTTCAATGCTGAGATCGAGAGCATTGAAAATATTATCAACGAGTTGCAAACGGACCAGGAGCTGAAGCTGGCCAGTGAAAAGCTGGGCACAGCCGGGCCGATTAACTTGAGTGATGTTTCCGAGTTGGTCGAAAGCGCGCCGGTTCGGAAGTTGTTGAACATGGTTTTGCTGTTGGCGATTAAAGATCACGCCAGCGATATTCACTTTGAACCGTTCGAAGACGAGTTCCGGATTCGCATCAAGGCGGACGGTGTTCTGTACGAGATGGTGCCTCCTCCCCGTCACCTGGCGTTTGCGATTACGACGCGGATCAAGGTGATGGCGAACCTGGATATTGCCGAACGTCGGATGCCGCAGGACGGTCGAATTGAGTTGATGGTTGGTGGTCACCCAGTCGACTTGCGCGTGAGTGTGTTGCCAACGATGTTTGGTGAAAGTGTGGTTTGCCGAGTGCTCGACCGGAGTGTGGTGTCGCTCGAGCTAAGCAATGTCGGGATGGGTGAACAGACGATCAAGGAATTCCGTCAAGTCATGGAAAAGCCGAATGGCATTATTCTGGTGACGGGGCCAACTGGTAGCGGCAAGACGACGACGCTTTATTCGGCGCTTAGTGAGCTGAACTCGATTGAAGATAAAGTGATCACGACGGAAGACCCCGTTGAGTATGACATTGATGGTATCGTGCAGATCCCGATCGATCACGACATCGATGTCACGTTTGCGAAGTGCCTGCGAGCCATTTTGCGACAGGATCCGGACAAGATTCTGGTCGGTGAGATTCGTGACTTGGAGACTGCCGAGATCGCGATTCAGGCTTCGTTGACGGGGCACACCGTGTTCAGCACGCTGCATACAAATGATTCTCCGAGCACGATTACTCGATTGAAAGACATGGGCGTTCAAACGTTCATGATCACGGCAACGGTGGAAGCGATCCTGGCCCAGCGGCTGGTGCGTCGAATTTGCCCCGAGTGTCGTGAAGAGGTTGAACCAGCAGAAGACATGTTGGCTGATTTGGAGCTTACGCCGGAGCAGGTGGAGGGTAAGAAGTTCTTCCGCGGTGTGGGCTGCAACAGTTGTGCGAACACCGGATACAAAGGCCGCGTCGGTTTGTTTGAGTTGATGATTATGGATGACGATTTGCGTGAATTGATCATGCAGAACGCTCCTACCGACAAATTGCGAAAGGCCGCCCAATCCAAGGGGATGACTTTGCTTCGGCAAGCTGGGATCCAGTTTATATTCGACGGAACGACATCGGCAGAAGAAATTGTTCGTGAAACGATTGTTGATGATTAATGGGGAGCTGGATGCCCCGGACTAGATTGACTGAATGAACACGAGACGAAACTTAGAAACTTAAAAAGATAGATACAACAGACCTGAATTCGAAGAGCTGAACTATGCCAACTTTTCAATTTGAAGCGATGGACCCTCAGGGCCAGGAAATTCGTGACGTCATCGAAGCGCAAACGCAAGATGAAGCACAAGCGACTATCCGCTCGATGGGGTATTTCGTTACCAAAATTGCCGTTCAAAAAGCCGCTGCCAGTAGAGGTGCGGGTGACAATTCCGGCCGCAAGACGTTTGCGTTAGGCGGTGCCGGTGGTAAGAAAATGGTGACGTTCACTCGTCAGCTTTCGATTCTTCAGGATGCCGGTTTGCCGATCCTGCGGTCGCTGAAAATTCTCGAAGAGCAGGCCCCTCCGGGAGCTTTGAAGAACGCTCTGATCGATGTCTGTGACGAAATTGAAGGTGGTGCGTCGCTTTCCGAAGCGATGGCCAAGGTGCCACGCGTGTTCGATCGGTTGTATGTCAACATGATCAAGGCGGGTGAGGCCGGTGGTTCGCTGGAGACGATTCTCCAGAGGCTTGCCGAGTTTAAAGAGCGTACGCAGTCGCTGAAAAACAAAGTGATCGGTGCCTTGATTTATCCGATCATGGTTATTTTCTTCACGATCGGCATCATGGTCTTCATCATGATCAAGATCATTCCAGAGTTTAAGGATATGTTCGAGGAGTTTGGGATCGAGCTACCGGCGATGACCGAGTTGCTGATCGCGATCTCCGACCGCTGTGTGAAGTTATGGTTCCTGTTCCCGCTGGTTCCCATCGCGATGGTGCTGTTCGTTTCGCTGGTCTGTAAATTCCGCGCTGGTCGGATGGGTTGGCACCTGTATCTGTTGAAGCTGCCGGTGATGGGTAAGTTGGTCGAGAAAAGTAACCTGGCCCGAACCACGCGTACTTTGGGTGCGTTGGTCGCGTCGGGTGTTCCGATCATCGAAGGCCTCACGATTACTCGTGAAACTTCTGGTAACGCGATGTTCGAAAAGATCTTTAGTCGGGTGACTGATTCGATCCGTGAAGGAGATACGATCGCCAATCCGCTGAAAGAATTTTGTAAGCCAAGTTTCCACCCGGTCGCATTGTTCTTCTTCATGGTCACGATGGCTTTGATGCCGTTGGTCGTGTTGTTCATCAAAGTCGACTTGTGGTTCTTCGTGCTGTATGGCTGTGGTGCCTTGTGCACGATCGGAGGTGCCTGGTATTTCCTGAATTACAAGAAACCGGTCGTCGAAGACCTCGTGATCAACATGGTCGACGTGGGCGAAGAGACTGGTGAGTTGGACGTGATGCTTTACAAGGTCGCGGACTACTACGAAGAAGAAGTTCGTACGTTGACGGATGGAATGATGAAGATGATCGAGCCGGTGATGATTATCTTCCTCGGTGGTGTCGTACTGTTCATCGTGTCATCGTTATTCATGCCGTTGATCGCGATCATCTCCGGATTGACAAGTAACAAGTAATGCAAGATTCGGTCCTCGGGCCATTAAACATAAAGCCAACAATCAACTACTTGGAGAAATCCAAACATGACAACTTATCAAAATCTCCGATCTACACGAGCAAACGTTTCCGGCTTCACGCTGGTAGAGGTTCTGGTCACGATCACAATCATCGCAATCCTGGCCAGCATGCTGTCGGTGGCAGTTAGCCGTGCTCTTATTCGTGCCCGAGAGTTTTCTGTGCAAAACGAGATGATGCAGTTAGAAGCAGCTCTGGAAAAATTCAATATCGAGTACGGCTTTTATCCGCCTAGTTTTAAAGAGTTTGTTGGTCTAAGCGACGAAGATGCTGCTAACAGGATGCTTGCTTACTTGGGTCGAATTTCCCCAAACAATGCGGAGGCTGCTCCAATTAGCCCGGGCGGTCCACGCCGAATTGATGTCTGGTGGAATCAAGTTGGTCGACAAGTTGGGAGCGTAAATGCTGACGAAGGCCCAGGAGCGGACCTTGTGTTTTGGCTTAGTGGGTTAGCTAAGAATAAACAGTTTCCGCTTACCTACGTTGACACAAACGATTTCGATAATGACGGCGACACAACAGAAATACTTGGATTGGCAGCACATACCTACGGTGTGGATGCTGTTATCGAACGTCAGAGCTTCTTCGAGTTTGAACAATCACGTTCAATCTTTGATGCCACCGGTATGGTCGCGTCGTTTGGTCTTGGTCCAGGAGATGTTCCGTTTGGTTACTTAGACGCACGGAATTATCTGCCTACAAATCCGGGTTCCACGGATGCAACTGATCCTGAAGTGATCGACGGTGCATATGTCTTTAGAGGCGTGACACAAGAACAGGTGCAAAATGCTGTCAACGATCAAGTTGTGTTTAATGCCATCTACCCTAATCCCGATTCGTTCCAATTGATTTCGTTTGGGTTGGACGGAAAGCCTTTTGGTGTGGGCAATGACGGTGAACTTCCACCAGTTCCCAACGACATTTCCCGCTGTGGATCGCAGGGAGCTGACAACTTCGTTAATTTCGGTGGTGAAGGAATTACGAAGCTGGAAACTGTTGTGTTGGAGTCGAATTAGTTGCAACTGAATTAATCCTACCTGCCTGAGCCTATTTCAAATCTTATGTATACCCAGAACCTTTCAAAATCGCCAAAGCCGGCAGCGTTTACGCTGATCGAGTTGCTATTGGTGATGGCCGTTATCGCAGTGCTTTCGTCACTGGCGTTGGTGGTTGTTGCTGAAGCACAGGCGGATGCTCGCCGGGGAGCTACGGAAAACCGTATCAATCAAATCAGCAACATTCTCGAATTGCGGATGGAAAACTTGTTGGTGCGTCGCTTGCCTCTTAGGGATATTTTTGACTACGTCATTAACAACCCCGTTGCCAATGACAATGGAGATCCGGCCCTTGATGCCCGTGACCTGAGGCGACGAATTTTGTTGGATATTCTTAACGTTGAAATGCCTCGCAGTTGGGAAAATATTTCTTTTCAAGCAGGAGCGTTTGGTGGTAGTGGCGAAGCGACCTATCCAAGTTCGGCGTTTGTTTCGTGGGTCGAAAATGAAATGGATTTTATCTCTGACGACGATGGCTTGTCGATTGTGGATGTAATGGCTGAGCATCCTCCCGCCGCTTCAACTCGCTTTATTCAGTATGACGCTGACGGTGCGATTGATCCCAATTCGAGTCTGGAGTTGTATCCAGAGGGTCTTAATCACGATGGCAATAATATTGAAGACCGTCGCCGAGCCAGCAGTGAGTATTTGTACATGATTTTACAAGGCACCGAAATCGACGGGCTGCTTGGTGCTTCGTCGTTGGGGACGAGTGCCTTTGGTGACACCGATGGCGATGGCTTCATGGAAGTGCTTGATTCATGGGGTGATCCCATTGGCTTTCAGTTCGCTATGTATGATCCAGCTGAGGGGTTAGTGCTGGATGCCGCCACCGGGCAACCGGCTTCTCTGGATGTTGCTTATGTTCTGTCCGATGGGTCCGCGATTTCAGTTCGTCACGTTCGCCTGTTGCTCGTGTCAGGCGGGAACGGCGGTGAGCTTATCTCCAACATTGTTCAGTAAAGATCTTTCTATGAATTTTGAAAAACTACAACGCGGATTGACATTGGTCGAATTGCTGGTGGCGATCACGATACTGACGATCGTTACTGCATTGGTCGTGCCTCGCATTCGCGTCATCAATAAAGAGCGAACAATTCGTGAAGCAGCTCGTGTTGCGGGATCTGTGTTTTCAAGTGCCCGTGACCGTGCGATTGCAGAAGGTACTGCTGGCGTTATTATTCAACGCAACTTGAGATTTTCGACGACGACCAGTAGTGGCAATCGAGTCTTCTTTGCGGGTACGCGTTTATTTCAGATGCGGAGCGTTCCCGATTACATCGGCGATGCTCTCGATGCTCAGGTCGAAATTGAGTACGAAATAGAGCCCGATGGTCCTGATGCCGATGAAGAACCTGATGTCGTTTCAATTTCTGCGAAAATTGACAAGCCTTTAGAGTTTTTGTTTCCGGACGAGCAGGACTTTAACGATGCGTTCCCCCCAGTTATCTCTGCTGGTGACTCGATTCAGATAGGAACTCTTCGTTATCAAATATTTGAAATCACCCCAGACCCTGATGATGTGGACAGCATCTTGTTGGTCCTGGATTGGGATAACGACAGAATATTCGACAATTCTCTTGATATAACGCGGACGGATTTCGTTTCCAATTCCCCGGCACCGATGAACGGTTTGATGGCTGAATTCTCCATTGAGCGTCAACCAAGAAAAATCGAATCGAGCGTGGTAGATCTTCCGGCTGGCTACATCATCGACCTTCGCTATTCAGGTCCAATCGAAGCGTTGCCACCGGACGATTTTGATAACGATGCTGAAACAGCAACCACATTTGGGCGCGGCTTGGCTGCCGATGCTGATCAGACGCTGCCTCAGAATAGCGAAATCCGAGTGGTGTTTGATCGATTAGGTTCGGTCGACAAGGTGTTGCTCAATGGTGAGTCTGAATTGGTCGGTGCGTCGCTGAGTTTGCTTATCAATGAATTTGATCCCGGATTGCAACTGGGGACACAGGCGATGGCCGAAACGTTACTGTCCAATCCGGAAAGCCTGTGGGTAACCGTTGGACTCAATGGTGGGGTGAGCATCGGATACAGCGCACCAGTTGTACCAGCTGATCTCGATGTCATGGTTTTGAATGCTCGGACCTTGTCGAGCAACCGAACCTCTGCCCTGCAATAACATCCTCTTTTTGAACTGTCGTGATGAATAAACTACGT
Organism: uncultured Pirellulaceae bacterium; assembly: GCA_964641465.1. Classification (GTDB taxonomy): domain Bacteria; phylum Planctomycetota; class Planctomycetia; order Pirellulales; family Pirellulaceae; genus Mariniblastus. Next base: position 20,116 of record CAZXLW010000001.1, read on the forward strand.
AGAAAACTGAATCGTCGAGAAGCTATCTCGCTTGTTGAAGTGCTTACTTCTGTGATCGTGGCGGTGATTGGCGTGGCGGGTGTTCTTGTATTGATCCCATTCGCGATCCGTCAAGCTTCGGTTGGAATTGACTTGGATGACTCCACCACGATTGCCGAAAACGGTGAAGCATTATTTAAACTTGCTGGTTACAACCGGGTTGGGGTCGGAGGCGATGAGGCGTTGCCGTGGATTGATGAAAATTCAGGTAACCTGATCAATGTCAATGATCAAAGAGGTTTGTTTTGGATCGATCCACTTTGGGCAGAAGCCGTAGGCGTGCCGTTTGGACAGATGTTCTTTGCATTGCCAAATACTGACAAGGCAAATTTGGATGACGATTTTCTTCAAGATGGTCAAAACAATTTTGGAAATCGACCGTTCCAGCCCCAATTACTTAATCTGTTGAATTTGGCAAATCCGGTAGATGCAACCACTGGGGATTTTAATGCTTTGCCACTTGGTGTGTCAGCACGGATGTTCCAGGGGCGAGACGACTTGGAGTTTGCGACGAAAAACAATCCAGTTAACGGCACACCTTTGGATGCGTTCAGTCCTCCACGACCCTATGTCGATATAGATGGAGCTGGGAACAACTTGAGACGTCAGTTTCGTGGTGAAATCTCATGGAGTGCGATCGCTGTTCCCAAGCGACCTACTGGGCAAGTTAACTTGACCCCTGGCTCAGCTGTCGGAGCGCGAGCCGATGGTTACGACTTTTTTATCCTGGCTTACAAGGATAGAAGTTTTGAGAATCCGATGACCTTTCAAGTTCGGGATCCGCGTTACCTGTACACGGCACTGAGAGAGACAGGGACACCGCCGAATCCGGTTATGATTAACGGCTCTGGAACCATATACCTGGCCGATGCGATGGACGTTCGCCCTGATAATTGGGTGATGTTGGTCAACTATGATACGAACGGGCAGGCCCAAGTTGGATTTTTCCAGGTCCTGGCTGCCGATCCCCAGACTGGTAACGCGGGTGACACGTCTGATGACTTCACCGGCTTATCAATTTCCGGAGCCGACTTCGCCATCGGTGACCCCGGAGTCGATAGATCCACTACGTTTGTGGTTCTCTTGACCGATGTCGTCAACGTCTATCAGCGTCAGTTGGTGCTTGAACCTAATTAATTTGCGATCCAATAACCGTCTCTCCACTTTTCCACCGGTTGTAACAATTCTCTATCCGAGTGACAAAATGAATTACCTTCAAAACAACAATCGAAACGGTGTAACTCTGCTATTTGTCGTCAGCATGATCGTGCTGTTCCTGCTGATGGGAACGGCCTTTATGGTGGCATCCAATGACTTTTTGCAATCCGCAAAGACTCGAAGTCGGATTACCACGCGATCGATTGAATCACTCGGTGAGCATCAGGGACAACGGTTCGTTGAACAGGCGTTGTTTGAACTGCTACGTGGTCCTGATCTGGACAATGTGAATTCGCCAATGCGTGGCCAGTCGATTTTGGCCGACATGTATGGCTACGGAATGACCAGCTACGTGAAGTCAATCGAAACGGAATTGATTCAGACACCCAATGGTGGTCGCGATTCGCAACCGCAGTTCATCCGCTTGGAGTTGATTGGGCGAGATTATTCGCCGCTACCTAATGTAGATCTTCCAGGACCGACGCTTGCGTTGAGCGATTTCTCTGATGACTCAGTGATTGGCAACGATATCTTGAGAGCTGACACCAACATTTATGCGTCCATAACCGAGAAAATCGCGACGGATCCTACAGCTACGCCACCGGGTGAGCTACCACCTTACGAGAGGTTTCCTCAGACTCCAGGTCGATTCAACGGTCAGTTGTTGACGTTTGCCAGTGGAGCAGCAACCGGTTTGACTGGCCGGATCGTAGATCATCAGGTCTTTACGATTGAAGACGATGAATTTGTTGATGACATTCGACATGAACACCGATTTGTGTTGATGTTGCTTGATCAGGAGACTGGGTTGTCTCCTGCGAATCTTGCCAATGTCGTGGATAGCTTTGACGACGGTAATCTGCCGACTCGCGTTGTGATCAATGGTCGAGCCTTTGCTGGTGTCGGCGCGGGTGTATTTGATCCGGACGCTACTCTTGGTATGTCGGCTTTGTCGTTCGATGATCCGAGTGACGAAGACATTAATGTTTTCCGAAATCAGGTCGGAGTTAGACGGGAGGATTTCGTTAACACTTTTCTGGCCCGTCTCGGTCAGTCACCGGATGGATCCGATATCGTTCGGCCCAACGCGTACTCGACTAATGAGGGTTACGATGCCATTGATCGGCAAAACGCGTTTTTGGCAGGATTCAATAGTGCCGGCGAATTTGTCCAAAGTTTTGCTGGGCGTGGCCTGCCAACGGATGCCAGTGGTTGGTTTCCCAGTGCTGACGCAACGGATGAAGGTGAACTCTCTCATACATCTACATGTAGTCGTAACTTCCCGTCCGCTGGTGTTGACCAAATGGGAAGCGGTCAGGAGGATTGTTTGTGGATGGATCTTGGGATTCCGGTATTTACGAACCGAGATGGTCGTCGAGTCAAGCCAATGGTCTGTTACACCGTGCTTGACTTGGATTCGAAGCTGAACATCAACGCGCATGGGAATCGTTCCCAACTGACGCGAAACATGGGGTTTTCGGTTGATGATTCACAGGTGCAATTCTTGAGTCCGGTGGATGCCCGGATGACACCTGGTCTCGGATGGGGGCCTGCGGAAGTTAACCTCCATTCCGTGTTTGGAGAGCTTCCCACTGAACGTTTGTTAGTCGGCGATCTCGAAACAGGAAATCGAGTGATTACTCCGGGGCGATACGGATCGAGCGAAAATGATATTCGACGACTGTTCGGCGGAGGTCCGGTCGCTGGTCGCGGGTATGTTAATCCATCTGATTGGGGGCAAGAGTTATTCTCTGCCTACCAGCTGTTCGATTATCCGCAAGAAGTTATGGGGATTCCTGGAGTCTTTGGTGAAGCATTCCAATCTTCGCCGCTGGATGTCTACGGTCGATTCCGCCACGGCTTCCCGTTTGTGTTTGATGACACTGGTATAGTGCCGGTTGGCATGCCGGTTGTTCAAGTCGGTGAATCGACGCTTAGCCTCTACCCTGAAATTGTGAATAGTCCGTATGAGGCGAATCTTGCCATTCCGTCGATTTACGATCGCCCATTTACTCCGGCGGAACTGGAGTCTCTGTACCGCCGTAATGACAGCGACTTGGTCGGTCGTGGGGCAGATCGAATTTCCGTGTTGGCTGGCAATGTACTCCAAGGACCAGATCGTGGGTTAGTGACCACCGATAGCTGGGAAGTACCAACGTTACCGCAAGAGATGATCGGTGCGGGGGCATCCAGAGATTTCGAAACATTGACTGGGAAGCTCTACGCAGTTTTGAGTTCTGAACCTGCCGCGGGAGCTACGTTAAGATTCGGTGTTGACTTGCCTGGAGGGGCGAGTTCGCTGGACGATCTTGAGCCAGAAGACATTGTGCTACGCGAAGAAGTGATCCAGGCAAATCTCTCCGGGTTCTTTCCCAACGTGAATACGGACCGTACATTCCAACTGGACAATATGTATCGAGGTATGTTGGCGGCTGATATTCGAGCCGGTCGCAAATTCGATATCAACCGCCCCTTTGGCGATGGAATTGACAATAGTGGTACCGACAACATCGTCGACAACCCTGGCGAAGAGGATGCACTGACTCATCCTAATGGTACTGCATACGATTTTGATTATGAAAATGATGGGATAAGAACTCCAGGTAACAGCAATTCTGCTCGTCAAGTGTTTGCCCGCCAGTTGTATATCCTGACGCTATTGGCGACTGAGTTAGTCGATCGCAATGGCAACGGAAGTGTTACCGACAACGCAGATTTCTTTGACCCAGGTTTTGCAGGAGCGGGATCTGTTGCTCAAGCTCGTTTGAATTATCGTCGCGCGATTGCTCAGTGGGCGATCAACGTTGCCGATTTTCGGGATGCGGATGCGACCATGTCGCCTTTCGAGGTCGACTTGAATCCTTGGGATGGTTGGGACGTTGATGGAGATTTCACCACCGATGAGTCAACTGGGAATGATCCAATTCCTGCTGCTGAGTACGCAACTTTATGGGGGACTGAACGCCCGGAATTGTTGATTACAGAAAATCTCAATATTCATGATCGACGCCTGGAAGAATTTGATATTGGTGGTCCGGCTGATGGTGAATTTGATACAAGATTGCTTCCCAATGCGTCTGCATTCTTCGAGTTGTACAATCCTTCGGTATCCAACAACCAGATTTTCCCTGCCGAATTTGACGCGAGTCAAACCGGCGTAGATTTGAGTAAGACGACCAAAAGTAGCGAGCCGGTATGGCGTGTGGTCGTTGCCAACAGTGCTTCCGCTCAGGGCACTGGCGGTACCCCCCTGTTCGATGCAGGTCGTGGATTCGATTGGTTACGAAATGACCCACATGAGTCCAATGCCAACGGTCCAAACCTGCCCGAGGGGGCAATTCGACGCTACGTTTACTTCACAGCGCCGCCGACTGGCCAATCAGTAGAATTTGACGGGCCAAAAGCTTACGCCCCGGTTGTGACCAGTGGAAGCCTGCTCGTTGAGCCTGGTGGATACGCTGTGGCAGGTTCCAGTGGCATCAATAATGGAAACCTTTACACAACCTATCTGGGTCGGAGAGTTGGAGAATCGGATGACTCCTTGAATTTGACGGCCACACGACGTATCGAATTGGATCCAAGCAACGGGATGGTAACCGTTGTCCCCGGCAATGGAGAACCGGCTCAGGAGAATGAAGCTGTCGCAATCCCGCTGGCGTCTGTGATGACTTCAGGTTCGAGCCCACGCCGTTCTTTTGGCACGACGGACCCGGTCAACGGTTATTTTGATCGAACAGTTGTGGAAGAATTTGGAGGAACGATGGTCACGCTGGAGCTCGGTACCAATGTAGAGGAGATCCCGAATGGCGATGGATTTCGTTTGATCAACAGCGATATAACTAATCCTGAATTTGCTTTGGACGAACCCATTGACCAACAGTTATATGTAGCACCATCTGATGATCCAAATTTCTGGAACGGTGTCTTGGCCAAAGATCAATTGGTTAGTGGCGTGTTTGTTTTGATGCTGCAAAGATTGGCTAATCCGGAAGAGGACTGGGACCCGGTTACCAATCCTTACCGCACCGTGGATTCGACTGCTGGTGATGTATTGGCCTTTAATGGTGCTGCCAACGAGCCAAATAGTGATGTTGATGCATTGCCATTCTTTACAGGTACGAATGAGCGTCGACCAAACCAACAGATGGCCGATGGGGCTGGGAATGGTGATGATCGGTTCCGCACGCTTTGGAAAACAGACTATCGGGGCCTGCAACCGACTGAAGAAGATGTTATGGCCTTACCAGTGGATTCGACGCATTTTGTCACGACTGAATTGGTCCATTCATTGGGTCGAATTAATCAGGCATATGTTGCTAATACAGGTGGTGTTCCAACTCCGTTTGCGTGGCTCACTTGGAATAACCGTCCGTTCGCCAATGCTTACGAACTGACACTTGTTCCGTATACCTCCAGTTACTTCCTCACCAGTCGTTTTGATACGTCAATTGTTGAGGCGGGTGTATTGGCCAATCCTTATGAAATCATGTTGCCGCCGTCTCAAGAAAATCCGACATCGCCGTTGAACCCGGTGGAAGCGGACGTTCGGTTCAGTGCATTGTCCGGTGAGTTTCCACATCTACTCAATTTTCATGCCGAGCAATTAGCCGGTGGTGGCAACGCTCCGCAACTCTATCGGTTGTTTGACTATGTCGAAGTACCTTCACCATATGCGGGTACCAGACAGTATTTAAATCCTGCTGATTTTTATGATGCCGGAATTACGAATGCAGGCAATGTGCAGTATCACGTCACACGTGGCTTCGCACCACCTTTTGACTACGTGTCCAATTTTCGAGATCCGGGAAAAATCAATATCAATACGATTTCAAACGAACGCGTTTGGAATGCCTTGATGGGCGAGTATGCCATGTCTGTCGACTTCGCTGCATGGCGAACGTCGCTTGCCGATAATCCGGTGCGTTCGCCGTTAGGAGCTAACCGTGTTGATGATGATGTGCAGACCAATTCGGCGGAAACGAATTTGTTCCGCCGAGCAGCTAACGGTATGCCGTTGTTGGATCTCAATCTACCTGATGGGATAGATCCGGCGAATCACACTTCTCGCAATGCGTTCTTCAAGTACCACATGCGAAACCGATTAGCCAACCTGACGACCAATCGCTCAAGTGTATTTGCGATTTGGATTACCGTTGGGTACTTCGAGGTAGAAACGGCAATGGCTGTGAACGAAGAGACTGACGAGGCGGTGTCGATCGAACTGCCAGGAGCCGAGATCGTGGACGAAATCGGCAGGGAGACTCGCAACCGTGGATTCTTCATATTTGACCGTTCGATTCCAGTGGCATTCGAACCTGGTAGGAATCACAACATTGAACGGGCGATTCGAGTGTCCAGCTTTATCGAATAGTCGATTTCGATAACGAATGATACTTCAAGGCTGACGGTCGTTTGATCGCCAGCCTTTTTCTTTGATAGATTGGTCAGCCTCCGCAAACGATTGCGATCCTGGTTGGTTTAAGTAAGTATGTATGTTGGTTGGTTTAAGTATGCGACGCATTGACTGCCAGCATGCGGCATGGCGCATGAAAAAACCACTGACGTTTCTCAACAGTCAGCGGTTCTTCTAATCTTCTTCTTGGTTGGTTCAAGGAGGACTTACGCTAGAACCAATCGTCGTTCGTGTTGTCTATCTATTAGCGGCAGCGACGGAATAGGCCGCCAAAACGCCTCTTGCTGCAGCAAGTGCGGGGGCGAGTGTTGCATCCACGGTTGCAGCTCTTGTTGCATGACGTTCCGCAATAAGTACTGCAAGACGTCTTGCAAGACGTTACGCAAGATGTTCCGCAAGA
>CAZXLW010000001.1:27225-84501 GCA_964641465.1 uncultured Pirellulaceae bacterium
CGCAATAAGTACTGCAAGACGTCTTGCAAGACGTTACGCAAGATGTTCCGCAAGAAGATCCGCAAGAAGATCCGCAAGAAGATGATCCGCAATAAGAATTGCAAGGCGAACTGTTACAGCAGCTAGAGCTGTAACTTGGATATGACGAACCGCAACAGCTTGAGCCGTACGAGTAGGTCGGAGCTACGTAAGTTGGAGTTGGAGCTACGTAGGTCGGAGCTGCACAAGTTGGTGCTACGTAGGATGTGCTACAACAGCTCGTGCTTGGAGCTGAATAGCAGGTTGGGGTTGAGCAACAGCTTGTGCTTGGAGTGTAACAGCTGCTGTAACTAGGTGTGGCGCAACTGCTGTAGGATGGTGTGCAGCAAGTAGATGTGTATCCACCGCAGTAGCTTCCGCATGAAGAACCACAATGATTTCCGCATGAAGAGTAGCTGGGTGAGCAGCAACTGCTTCGGCAGCATCGTCGGAAAATGCAAGCGTCCGCAATTACTGGCGCAAGCATGAACGACAACATAACAACTGAGAAAATAAACCTTCGCATTTCTTGAGTCTCCTCTTGTGTAATACAAGTTACTGAGTAACTGAAACATTGATGAACTCGTTAAAATATTCGGGTTATGTAGGTATGTCAACAATGGCAAAATGGAACGTTTTCGATGCCGAGATCTTCCCGGAAACTCGCAAAAACCATGAGTTTGTCGGCATGAAAGAACGGCCGCATGGTCTCTCAATTGCCGTCAGCAAGGCAAGTTGGGCGGATGTTGGACTCGGCACCCTTAAGGCATCCGACAGAGAATTTCTGCCCAATAGATCCGGTCCGGCGGTTTGTCAGCTGTGCCAATAATTGAGAACAGGTACGCCAAAAGCGAGGGGAATGCGAGGTGGATTATTAGTAAAGGTTATGCAATGTTGGTCGAGTACTTATCTTGTCTGGCGATTTCGGTCCACCCTCATTGCTTCGACGGTCGTCGGCTCGTTCAGTTTTCACGACCTTTGAAGACTAATGGTTCGTGCGACCTGACTGAGTTGAAGGGGCCATGTTTACGCGAGCGTTGGCGGTTAACATGTGCCGTACCGACCAAGCATGTTCACGCCGCGTTGACCATTGTCTCATTCCTAGCGTAAGCATGCCGTTGCTGGGAGTTGGCTTCTTGTTGGAAAGGCATTTGGGGAGGCGTGAACATGGCACCCCAAAACCAGGGACACAAACTATTCAATTCAGCTTGGAAGGACCGCTGGATTGCCCAAGTACAAAGAACAGGCTTAACCAAGAACTAAGGTATGCCAGAGGCTGGGATCTTCGGCGACCGGGTATTCTGAACCGACAGATAGATGCTGGAGTCCAAGTTCCCGGTCACGAACTGAATAGCAAAACCCGAGATGTTTGTGCTCTTCAGGATTCCAACCGTTCAGCACTGGTCCGGGGATGTACATCGAAAGCGTGTAGCCTGTCCTGGTTACTTTGGAGTCCGTAGGGATCTTCGCCTGGTTGATTGTCGGGGAGTGCTCACGGGCGCGGTTGATTTTCAACATCGTTGCCAACGGTTGCTTTTCACCCGGACCGTCACCTTGCGGCAAGACTAGAAACCAGTGGCAAAACTTGGTGGCGCGATGGAGGTTATGGGTATCACGGGTGTCAATCCATAGCTGCATCCCGTCGCTATCCAACAGCTGAGTCCTCTTACACCACAGCGATTGCTTCTTGTTCTCGACAACCACCGTAAAGTACATGCCTGACTCACCCCAGGCAGCACGCAACATGGCGATTGAGCCACCACCATCCATGCTGCAAAAATCTGGAAGATCATGCGTTGCCGGTAAATGAACCGGCTTTTTCGCGTCCTGCTTGATCGGCAAGCACGGCATGCGATACCGAAACATCAAGTTGTTCGAAATTTCAGAGACAACAGACTGGGTCATACTTTCATCGCCGTTAAGGTTGCGAGATGTTCTTGCAAAAATTGTTTGAATTCAGGATCGTTTGCCTGATCCGATGATTGGAAACGCATCTGAACGACTTCCAAGTCACCTTGAGCCGTCACCGATGGTTCGTCGGAAAAATCTTCGACCCGCTCCAGCTTGACCGAGTCTTTGGGACCGTTCAGTTGCAACCAGACTCCATCCGTTTTCTTGGTCTGAATCGCAAGCCACGGATCTTTGACATCGGGTACGTGGACGTCGACGACTTGCTGGTTGTTCCATGTGAACTCGCTTTTCGGAGCAACTGCCTCGATGACTTCCTGCAGGCTCTCGAGCACATCCTGCTCCCACTGGACTTCACCGCTTTCCGCAAATCCCTTCCGCATTAAATGCCACTTACGTCCGAGCTTTACCCACGGCGAATGGTCTTCGATTTTCGTTTCACCGGCTGGTTGTGTGCATTCCAGGAAACTTGCGATGGCCGTATCAAGGAATTCCCAGAATCCAGGAATATTGATCTCATGCCAAGTGCTTGCTCGAAGCTCGACTTCCTGCCATTGATTTCGATGGCTGATCAGCCGAATTCGTGGCTGGTTACCGTACACTGGCATATCATCCATCTCATTGGGCGTTGCCAGCGGGATTTGTTCCTTGAGTTTAGCGGCGTCGAAGGTTTTCGCTCGCACCCGGAATTTCAGTTTCAATAGCCACGATTCGCCGGTGTTTGCCTGCAAAAACCATCCTTGCGATTTCGACGTGCCGGCAACTTCGACGACCGTTCGATCTGTCCAAATCGTTTCCGCGAACCCTTCATGTTCCTGAATCTTGTCAACGATTGTCTCAAGAACTTTGCCGTCCCAATTTACCGGTTCTCCATTTCGACCAACACGATCGTGAATGTGCCACCTGCGACCATCAGTCTCCCAAGGCATCTTGATGTCCTGGCCGACTTCCCAGACTTCGAGGTCATCTTTCTTCCAGCGATCGGAAGAATCATCGTAAGGCTTGCGAGCCTTGTATTTGCCTTCCGCAAGAACCGGTGCCAGTGCTTCGCCGGTGTAGCTGCGCGGCTTGGTTTTCGATTTAGATTTCAGTGCCTCGTCAGCGTATTCAACGATCGCTTCGGGCGTACCCTGAACAACAATTTGGCCGCCTTCGCCGCCTGCTTCCGGGCCCAGGTCAATGACGTAGTCAGCGGCTTTGATGATGTCCAGGTTGTGTTCGATCAAGACAACCGTGTTGCCAAGATCGACGAGTCGTTGCAGGACTTCGAGCAGTTTGGACAAGTCGTCAAAGTGCAAGCCAGTGGTTGGCTCGTCCAGCAGATACAACGTTCGTCCCGTATCCGGACGGGCAAGTTCGGCCGATAGCTTCACACGTTGCGCTTCACCGCCGGACAATGTGGGAGCACTCTGTCCCAGCGTCAAGTAATCCAGCCCGACATCGCACAGCGTTTGGATCGTTCGCCGGATACGCGGAATGTTTTTGAACAGTTTGACTGCTTCGCCGCACTGCATCGTCAACACATCATTGATCGACTTGCCGTGATACTTGACCGCGAGCGTCTCTGGGTTGTACCGTTTGCCGCCACAAGTCTGACACTGGACCCAGACATCGGGTAGGAAATGCATCTCAATACATTTTTGCCCGTTGCCTGAGCACTCCTCGCAGCGACCACCGGGAACGTTGAAGCTGAATCGCCGTGCCGTGAATCCACGGACCTTCGAGTCTGGTAGCTGGGAAAACAGGTTGCGGATCTGCTCGAACACGCCGGTGTAAGTCGCCGGGTTAGAGGTCGGGCTGTTGCCGAGTGGCGTTTGGTCGACACGGATCACTTTGTTGATGTGGTGCAGGCCATTCAATCCGCGATGCGCGCCTGGCGAGGCGGATGCTCGATGCAGCCTACGTGCGAGAGCGTTGTAAAGAATATCGTTGATCAAAGAACTCTTACCGCAACCACTCGGCCCTGTAACAACCGTCAGCGCTCCGAGCGGCAGGCGAACGTCGATGTCTTTCAAGTTGTTATGGCGAGCGCCAAGGATGTCGATCGTGTTCGCTTCGACAACGGTTGGTTTCTTCTTTGTGGCTTTCTTGCTTGTTTTCTTTTTGACTTTCTTCTTGGCAGAGCCATGGCTGGGCGCCAGTGTCGGACGGCGATTGCTGGGGATCGGGATCGACTTTGCCCCGCTGAGGTACGGTCCGGTGACGCTTTTCTTGGTTTTGGAGACTTTTTCCGGAGTGCCATTGGAAACAATTTCGCCGCCGCCGTGGCCCGCTTTGGGGCCAAAGTCAAACACTTCGTCCCCGCTGTTGATGACGTCCTTATCGTGTTCCACCACGATCAACGTGTTGCCAATATCCCGGAGCCGATGCATGGCACCGATCAAGCGTTCGTTGTCGCGCGGGTGCAGTCCGATGGTCGGTTCGTCAAGCACGTACAGAACGCCACACAAGCCGGAACCGAGTTGGCTTGCCAAACGAATCCGTTGAGCCTCACCATTGGAAAGCGAAGCCGCGGTTCGTGAAAGCGTCAGATACTCGAGTCCCACGTCGTTGAGGAACTCGATGCGATTCCTGATTTCGAGCAGCAGCTCTCCAGCAATTTTCTGTTCGCGTTTTTCGAGCTTCCAGCTATCAATCGCTGCCTGTAACCGGCCCAGCGGCATGCGACACAGTCCGTCGATCACCGTGTCACGGAATCGGACTGCCGCCGCATCGTCACGCAAACGACTTCCTCCGCACGCTCCACATTCGACGTTGCCGATGAACGAATGCAGTTTGACCCGCAAAGATGGCAACAAACGCGAAGCTTCGTCCAGCGTCGGATAGAGTCCTTTGAACTGGAACGAAAATCCGGGCAGTGCTGCCGTGGCTTTCTTGCCCTTACCGGCTTTGGTGGGTGGTACTTCAATCCAGCGACTTGAGAAGCCATAGAAAATGATTCTTCGGTGACGAGCATCCAGTTCTGAAAACGGAACGTCTGACGGGATACCAGTCGTCTTGCAAAATGCCTGAAGCATCCGTTTGGCGACATCGTTCCGAGCGGCCGGCCAGAGAGCAACTGCTCCTTCTTCCAACGAGAGCTGCGGGTTTTCGATGACGATTTTGGGATCGGCTCCCGTTTGTGTTCCGAGTCCTTCGCAATCTTCGCACCACCCCAGTCGGCTGTTGAACGAGAAGTTATGCGGCGACAACGGCTCAAAGCTGCGACTACATTGTTCGCAAACCAGGTGTTGGCTGTGAATGGTTGCCGCCCAATGCTCTTCCGGGACTCCTTCTTCAGGAACAACAACTCGCATCACTCCGTTGCCGAGCGATAGGGCTCCTTCGATGCTATCGGCGATTCGTGAGCGCGTTTTGGTTTTGACTTCGACACGATCGACCACGATCTCGATCTGGTGCAACGTCCGACGGCTGAGCGTCGGCACGTCATCGGTCTCGAAAGTGTAGCCATCGATGCGAACCCGCGTGTATCCTTTGGCGCGGAAATCTTCGAACATCTTCTCATAGCTTTGGCTGGATTCCGGCTTAACCGGGGCCGTAAGCAGCAAGCGTTGACCATCGTGGCGAGCCATCACTTTGTCGACAATCTGATCGCTGGTTTGCGTTCCAATCGGGATATCGCAACTTGGGCAATGGCCGGCTCCCAAACGGGAGAACAGAATCCGCAGGTAGTCATAGATTTCCGTAACGGTGCCGACGGTTGATCGCGGTGTCGAGCCAAGGTTCTTCTGTTCGATTGCGATCGCGGGTGACAAGCCGTCAATCTGCTCAACTTTGGGTTTCTCGAGTTGATTGACGAACTGCCGAGCGTACGAGCTGAGGCTTTCCACGTATCGCCGTTGGCCTTCCGCGTAGATCGTATCCATCGCCATGGAGCTTTTACCGCTACCACTAGGCCCGCAAAAGACAGTCATCTGATCGCGTTGGACGTTCAGGTCCAGTCCGCGGAGGTTATGTTGTTCAGCACCGCGAACTTTGATTTCGGTCGTTCTGGTGATGGACTTCTTCTCGGTCGAAACTTTCTTCTTGGCCGTTTCCGGTCGTTTCTCTTCCATGCCGAGTGCTTTGGCAAGTGCTTCGCCGGTCTTGGATTTCTTGCTGGCCGCGACTTCTTCCGGCCGTCCAGAAACGACGACTTCTCCGCCGTTGATTCCTCCGCCCGGCCCCATGTCGATGATCCAGTCAGCGGTCTTGATGACGTCCATGTTGTGCTCGACGACCAGCACCGTGTTGCCTTTGGCGACGAAGTCCTGCAAAACGTTGAGCAGTAACTGGATATCCGCGAAGTGCAAACCGGTGGTCGGCTCGTCCAGCAAGTACAGCGTTTTCCCGGTGCTTTTCTTGACCAGTTCCCGAGCCAGTTTGATCCGTTGTGCTTCGCCACCAGAAAGCGTGGGCGACGGCTGCCCGATCTGCAGATAATCCAAACCGACGTTTTGCAGCGTCATCAGCTTTTGATGAATCTTGGGCAGGTTCTCGAAGAACTGTAGTGCTTCTTCGATTTCCATCTCGAGCACTTCAGAGATCGACTTGTCGCGGTATTTGACCTGTAGCGTTTCACGATTGAATCGTTTCCCGATACAGACAGGGCACGTCACCCAAACGTCAGCCAGGAAGTCCATTTCCAGCTTATTACTACCGTTGCCTTCGCAAGCCTCGCAGCGACCACCTTTCACATTGAAGCTGAAACGGCCCGGCTTGTAACCTCGCCGTTTCGCTTCTGGTAACTGTGAATACAGTTTTCGAATCTCATCGAATAACTTGATATACGTGCCTGGATTGCTGCGCGGCGTGCGGCCGATCGGCGATTGGTCGATCGCGATCAACTTGTCGAGCAGGTCGACTCCTTCGATCTTTTCGAACTCGCCCGGTTCACCGATCCCGTTGTTGAGTTCCTCACGGAGCGTTTCGACCAAAATGTCATTGACGAACGAGCTCTTACCGCTGCCGCTGACTCCGGTGACACAAACGAACATGCCCAGCGGAATTTCAATGTTGACGTTCTTCAGATTGTTATGCTGAGCGCCATGGATTGTCAGCGTTCTTTCCGGATCGCGGTCGCGCCGATTCTCGGGAATCTCAATCGTACGATGGCCGCCAAGGAATTGTCCGGTGACACTCGTTTTTGATTTCTTAATTTCTTCCGGCGTGCCTTCAAAGACAACTTCGCCGCCGCGAGAACCGGGCCCAGGCCCAAAGTCGATCATGTGATCGGCTGCCCGCATAGTGTCTTCATCGTGTTCGACAACGACGACCGTGTTTCCCAAATCGCGGAGTCGGGCGAGTGTTCCGATCAAGCGATCGTTGTCACTGGAGTGCAACCCGATCGAAGGCTCATCGAGAATGTAAAGCACTCCAACCAGTCCCGCACCGATCTGGCCGGCCAATCGAATCCGTTGGCTTTCACCACCTGATAGTGTCGGCGCGGTGCGGTCGAGTGTGAGGTAATCCAAGCCGACGTTCAGCAAAAAGCCAAGCCGATTACGGATCTCTTTGAGTGGCTCGGTGGCAACGTACTGGCGAATCTCATCCAAATCCAGGCTGGTGAAGAACTCAGCCGCGTCGGCAATCGAAAGCTGACAGACCTCCGACAGGGACTTGTTGGGCTTTTTGTTGGCGAATTTCTTGCTACCTGACAATAGTCGGTAGTGCCTGGATTGTTGATTCAAACGTTCGCCATTGCAGCTCGCACAATGGACATCGTCCATGTAATTTTCAAGCTCCCGAATCTTGGCCGCACCTTTGGCCTGGCGATACTTGTCGTCCAGTTCCGGGATGACTCCTGCGAACGTCCCGCCGTATTTCATCGGCGAATTCCCACCTTTCCAGGTGTAGGTAATGTGCATGTCATCGGTGCCATACAACCACATTTCCTGCAGATTCTCGGGTAGCTCCTCCCAAGCCGTTTCCAACATCGTTCCCGGTTCCAGCTCCAACGTCCGCTCAACCGTCTCCGCAACTCCCTTATATATATGGCGCTGCCAGCGACCGAGGTCTGCCCATTTGCCCAGCAGCTCAATGCAGCCCTGTTGGAACGAGCGGCTGGTGTCGGGGAGCAGCAACCCGGGATCAAACGTGAACACGCGGCCCAAGCCATCGCAACCGTCGCACATTCCTTGCGGGCTGTTGAAGCTGAACATCTGCGGAGTCGGCGGGATGAAGCTGATCGCGCAATTGCTGCACGCGTAATCGGCAGAATAAACTCGGTCTGTGTTGTTTTTGCTTTTCTTGGATGACTTGGAGCGTTTCTTCACTTCTTCAGGTTTTTCGTCTTCTTCTAACGCAACGACCAGAGTCCCTTTACCGATCTTCAGTGCCAATTCGGTGGCTTCGGAAAGTCGGCTGCGGATTTTGGAGGATTGAGTCAGTCGGTCGATGACGACTTCGACGTCGTGACGGCGGCGTCGATCGAGTTGAATGTCTTCCGAAAGCGATCGGATTTCACCGTCGACGCGAGCTCGCGAATAGCCACGCTTCAGAAGCTCGACGAAAGTATCCCGGTGCTCACCCTTTTGGGCTCGAATCACCGGTGCCAGCACGGAATACTTGGTTCCGTTGGGAAGCTGCAGGATGTTGGCAATGATCTGGTCGCGAGACTGAGCTGCGATCGGCTGGTCGCATTTGGGGCAGTAACCCTGACCGACCCGCGCGTAGAGTACTCGCAAGTAATCGTAAATTTCGGTGATCGTACCGACGGTACTGCGTGGGTTGTTGCCTGCGGATTTCTGCGAAATGGAAATCGAAGGGCTGAGACCGGAAATCAGATCAACATCCGGCTTGGGCATCTGGCCCAGGAACTGCCTCGCAAAGCTGGACAGGCTCTCGACATAACGCCGCTGTCCTTCGGCAAACAACGTGTCAAACGCCAGCGAGCTTTTGCCGCTGCCGCTGACGCCGGTCAGGCAGATTAACTTGTTGCGGGGTAGAACCAAATCGACGTCGCGCAGGTTATGTTCCCTTGCACCTTTGATCACGATGTCAGAGTCAGGCATAGTTCGTTGTTCCGAGTCCTTGGTGGTTTCTGAGCCGCTGGATCAGGGGCTCAGAGAGTCAGGCAAAACGAACCATTGTAGGAGACAATGCCCTGTTGTCTCAATAAGAGGGGTACATTTTACGGCGGTTCTCAACCGCGCTGCGAAATGTCTGGAAATGTCTATAATTCGAGTGCCGATATATCAGCACCGGAATCGGCTAACTATCCATAACGCACAAGATTAGAGAAATTCATGGCCGGCCACAGCAAATGGGCAAACATCAAGCATAAGAAAGCTGCCACTGACGCAAAACGCGGTAAACAGTGGAGCAAGTTGAGCAAAGCCATCATGGTTGCCGCTAAAAACGGTGGCAGCGATATGGATGTAAATGTGCGACTTCGAACGCTTGTCGCCGACGCCCGGGCGGTAAGTATGCCCAAAGACAATATCGCCCGAGCGATTAAAAAAGGTGCCGGCGAACTGGAAACGGTTGCTTTCGAAGAAATTGTCTACGAAGGATATGGGCCTGGTGGCGTTGCTGTGATGTGCGACATCCTGACCGATAACCGAAATCGTACCGCCCCGGAACTGAAAAAAGTTTTCGAAAAAAGCGGCGGCAAGATGGGAGCCACCGGGTGCGTCGGCTACCTATTTGAGCGAAAAGGGCTGTTTCTGATTTCCAACGAAGCGACTGATGAAGAAAAACTAATGGAAGTTGCGATGGAAGCTGGCGCGGATGATATTGCGAATTCGGACGGGAATTTCGAAGTCACGTGCGTGCCAGAAAATTACACGGTGCTTTCAGAAGCGTTGGAAGCTGCCGAGATCGAATGTGTTTCCAAGCAAGTGACTCGCATCCCCAGCAACACGGTCGATTTGTCCGTGGGAGATGCTCGCAAGGTGTTGAAGATGATGGAGGACCTGGACGATCACGACGACGTACAAAACGTCTCCGCCAATTTTAACATCGACGACGAAGCAATGGCCACATTGGCAGCCGAGTAATTGGAGCCGGGCCGGCTTAGGCCTTTGGATGTTGTTGAGTCAGGCAGTGAAATGAGCCTAGCCCGGTTACCAGATGGATTGACGGTAAGCCGATGACCTCGCGATCTGGTGCGAACAGATTGATTAGCGTTTCCATGGCCAGCGCGTCGGCGGATGGATCGCCGAATTGAGGAACCAGGACGTGTTGGTTGGTGATGAAGAAGTTGCAGTAACTGGCGGGCATCCGGCGACCCTGGTATTCGACCGGTTTGGGTACAGGCAACGGGACCAAATGGTACGGCAAGTTTTTTTCGGCGATCGCTCGTTCTAGTTCGCCGATGTTTTTCTGTAGCGGTAAGTGTTGAGAATCGGTGCGTACCGCTGAGGCACAGACGATTTTGTTGCCCGGTGCGAATCTGGCGAGTTGGTCAATGTGTCCATCCGTATCGTCGCCTTCGATTCCCGCTCCGTCGATCCACAGGAATTCCCGTACTCCGAGCAGTCTTCGAAACTCTGCCTCGACTTGGTCGATTGTCCAACCTTTGTTGCGATTCTCGTTGAGCACGCATAAACGGGTGCACAGCAGGGTGCCATCAGAATTCACTTCGATGGCTCCGCCTTCCAAGCAGAGTCGCGAGATTCGGCGTTCGATCGTATTCCCACGGGTTAACGTGGTTGGCAATTTCTGCAGACTACGTTGGACTACCTGTTGATCGTCATCGAACGGTGGATACTTGCCGCCCCACGCGTTGTAGGTCCAGTCAACCGCAACGGTTTGATCGTTTTCAAAAACAAATGTCGGTCCGTAGTCGCGAATCCAAGCATCGTTAGTTGGTATTTCGATGGTGTGAACGCGGTTTTCCAATGTCGTGGAGAACTCGTCGAATTGCGATTCCCAATTTGCCCGCTGATTCTCAGGGCACAGGACTACCACAGGTTCCGACCGAGCGATCGCGGCAACAAGTTGCACAAACTCCGCTTGTGCCTGGGCCAGGTTGTCAGGCCAGGTGTCCGAGTTATGTGGCCAGGAAACCCAGGTCGCAACGTGCGGTTCCCATTCGGCCGGCATTCGAATTCCAGATGCGGAGTTGTCCATTCAATGTTATTCCGAAGCGGAAAATCGCTGGCTGAGTTTCTGGTAAGCATCGATGCGTCGATCGCGAAAGAACGGCCAGTGTGTCCGCGCGGTTTCGATTAGCGACAGATCGCAATCGGCAAAGATGGTTTCGGCATCCGATGTGGATGCTTCGACGATGAGGTCGCCGTAAGGATCGGCAACGAAAGACGAGCCCCAGAACTCAATGTTGTCTTCGGTGCCGATTCGGTTGGGTGCGACCACGAAAACTCCGTTCGCAATCGCGTGCGATCGCATCATCGTTTGCCAACGCTCACGCTGGCTGGCACCGTATTGTTCTTTCTCTTCCAGCAGCCAACCGATCGCAGTCGGATAGACCAAAATGTCAGCTCCAGCCATCGCCGTTAGACGAGCGGCCTCCGGAAACCACTGATCCCAACAGATGCACACCCCAATGTTTGCTTTGGAAGTCTTAAAGGATTGGAATCCAAGGTCTCCCGGCGTGAAATAGAATTTTTCGAAGTAGCCCGGATCGTCCGGGATGTGCATCTTGCGATACTTGCCGGCGAGAGATCCGTCCACATCCAAAACGACTGCCGTGTTGTGGTAGATCCCGGCCGCCCGTTTCTCGAACATGGAAACGATGATCACAATGTTCAGCTCAGCCGCCAGCTGGCTAAATCGCTCCGTCGTCGGCCCAGGGATTGGCTCGGCAAGCTGAAAATGGTCGTGGCATTCGGTCTGGCAAAAGTACTGTGAGGAAAATAGCTCCTGCAGGCAAACGACTTCTGCACCCTGAGCAGCAGCGTTTCGAATTGCCTCGATCGCAAGCTGTTGATTCAATTCACTATTTGAACCGCAGGCGTGCTGGATGGCTGCTACTTTTACGGTGTTTTGCTGTTGGTTCGTCATTCCCCTGTTTTAATGGAATTCGCTATTTTCCGCTCGTGGTGTTCGGGGTATCGTGCCTGGCGATTTTAATCTATTGTTGAATAACACCATTCATTCCCCCGTTAGCAGTCGATAGTGTTGCGATGGGCTTTTTAAAACTGGATAGATGTAATGCTCAAGAAGCCGCCCGTCGGATTGTTCGTAACGGGAACAGATACCGAGGTTGGAAAAACATATGTCGCCGCTCTGATTGCGAAATCTTTAGTGGCAGCGGGTCATCGGGTTGGAGTCTACAAGCCGACGGCGAGTGACTGCGTTTACGACGGTAACCAGCTGGTCGCCGAAGACGCGATTGCGTTGTGGGATGCGGCCGGTCGACCATTGAATGTGGAATCCGTTTGCCCGCAAAGATTCCGCGCTCCGATCGCACCTCATTTGTCTGCCAAGTCAGAAGGCAAAGAGATTGATTCTGAATTGCTGCGAACCGGGTTGTCGGCGTGGGCTGACTGTTGTGACATTGTGATTGTCGAAGGATCGGGTGGACTGATGTCTCCGGTTTCCGATGACGAGTACATCGCTGACCTCGCTTTTGATTTTGACTACCCGCTGGTGTTGGTGAGTCCAAACGTTCTCGGTGCGATCAACCAGACTTTGCAGACGTTGATTACGGCTGCATGCTTTCGAGAGGGCTTGAACGTCGCCGGGATCGTTTTGAACGACTCGCAGATTTTTGACGGCGACATTAGCGTCGACAGCAATCAGGACGAAATCGCCAAGAGGACTGAGACGCCGATCCTGGCGCGAGTCAAATACGAACAAGCGGAATTGGATCCAGCCATAGACTGGTTTGCGTTGGCCAGCGAATCGCAAGCAGTTAAAGTTAGTTAGGTTAGCTAGGAAGCGATTCTTGCCACATTCAACCGATGGCTATTGAGTACGTGAAGTAGAGTGCGTGAAGTACGCAATTTTTAACTGCGCGATTTACTTCGCGGAAACCGACGACTCGAGTTGGATATCGCGATCTTGAGTCGTACCGTCGGGCCATTGGATACTCAACTTTGAAAGACGGCTTTTCTCCGTGCCCATTCCGAGGAATAGAACCGGGGCGGATTGAGAAAGGTAGCCTTCACCGGCCCGCACTTCATGCAATCGCTTGGAGCCATCGAGGTATTGGGCGACTACCTTCGTACCAACGATGACTTTGGCATCATTTGCCTCCTTTGCCTCTCTAGCCAGATTCAAGCTGTAAAAGGCAGTTTCTTCGGTTTGATTGACGAAGCATTCCGAGGCACTGTTGTTCTTTCCAACCAGGAAGTCTGGCCGTTTGTCGCCATTGAAGTCGACGACTGTCAGACTGGTGGCGTCGCCCGTAACCAGCAAGCCGCTTTCGGCGGGAAATACTGCGGAGAATTCACCTTTTCCGTTGCCGCTGAACAACTGGCTGACGCCGCCATCCATGTACCCGGTTTCGCGTTGCGGCCCATAAAAATTCTGCACGACGTACAAATCCAGGTTTCCGTCGCCATCGACGTCGACCAACTGGCAACCGAAAATCGGACTGGCCTGGGCCAGATTGGGCAGTGACCGGTATGAGAATTTGATCGACGATTCATCCGAATCATTGATCAGAATACAGGACTCCAGATTGTTTGCTTCGAATCGAGTCGCTTCGTCAAGTTTTTCATCGGTGTAGATGTCAACTAATGACGAAATCGCAAACTCGTGATACGTAGGTTTCTTTTCTTTCACCATGGGCATCGCATGGCTGGAACAACTCAGTCCGCGACGCGGCAGGCAGACGTCCCCTTCGTATTTCGCTTCGACGATTCGTTTCCGCCCGACGCCTTCGAAATCACCGTAGAACAACAGTTCCGGTTTTTCTGGCGTTGCCTTGTACTTGGTGTTCAGGCCCGTGTTACCGACGATGAAATCGGTGTCGCCGTCGTTGTCAATGTCGCCGGCACAGATGCTGGAGTACCAGCCAAGTCGATCAGACAAACCTGCCTGTTCGGTTTGTTCCTTCAATTTTCCAGAATCATTCTTGTAGACTCGGACCGGGCCCCAATCCGTTGCAACAAGCAGATCGCTCCAACTGTCGCCATCGATGTCGCTCCAGACCAGCGCTGTCACCATCCCGGCTTTAGCCAGTTCCGGGGCGACTTCGTCTGTCGCATCCTCAAATTTGTCGCCTTGGTTTCGCAGCAGCACCGACCGAGGAGCTTCCGGATACGAGCCGGGAATCACTCGGCCGCCAACGACCAGGTCTAAATCGCCATCTTTGTCAAAGTCCACGGCGGCAACAGCAGCGCCGCTTTCGAGCAACTCCGGAACCCATCCGTTTGCTTTCTCGAAATTGCCGGTGCCATCATTCAAATAGAGCCGGTCCTGCAGCACAGCATCGCCAGGTTCGCACTCGACACCGCCGCTCACCACATACAAATCCAGGTCTTGGTCACCATCGACATCCAGGAACAGAGAACCCATGTCTTCACTGCGGCGGTCTGCCTCAAACGCGCTTTGGCGTTTTCGCTCAAACTTTCCATCGCCCAGATTCATGACGATCTGGCCAAGCGAATATGCCGCACCGCCAATAAACAGGTCATCGTCGCCATCGCCATCAACGTCACCCCAGCTGATACCCGGGCCCAATTCAGAAAGCTTGTTGGGAAGTAGTGGCTGTCGTTCAAAATCGTTGTAATTCAGCTCGGAGTGTTTTAGCTTGCTGATTTCGTTGTTCAGCTTTTTGAAAATCGGTTTGGCGGCCGTGTTTGCATCCGCGATTTCAGCCGGTTGTTCGGCTTGGACGATGCGATACGTTCGATTCGCTGTGAGGTTGGTAAGTTCCTGGACGCTGCCACCGGGCCAGTGAATCCTGGCCGACTCGATCGCTTCTTCGTCTCCGAGTCCAAAATGCAGAATGCTCTCGCTGGTCGACATGAAGCCCCGCGTCGGGCTGACATAACGAGTCTGGATCGAATCACTGCCCGCGGTCCGCAAATCGACGCGAGCACCAAATGCGTTGTGGTTGCACTCGTTGCCGATCAACTGGAATCGAATCGAATTCTTTTGCTCCAGATCGTTGCGTAATAAACGGACCGGTTCTTCGAATCCCTGGACAACAATGTCGAGGTCTCCATCGTTATCCAGATCGCCGACCGCTGCTCCCATACTGACGCTCTTTTGATCGAGGCCCCAGGCGTTGCCAACGTCCTGGAATTTGAGGTTCCCTTTATTCTTGAACGCCATATTTTCAAGTTCGAACGGCGGCTGCTTTTTCCAGAAATCCATGGCAATTTGAGCAGGCAGCACTTGGGAACCGTCCGCGGCGGCCTTGGATTTTTTGTCGGCAACGATCTTGCTCAAGTCGTTTTTCAGATCGCTATTAAACAAGTCTCGGGTCATGCCGTTGGTGAAATAAACGTCCTGCCAGCCGTCGTTGTCAAAGTCAGCGAGTTTGACCGTCCATGTCCAATCGGACTTGGCGAGGCCCGACAGGAACGCGATTTCGCCAAAATTCTCGGTCCCCGTGTTCAGATACAGAGCGTTCCGCATGTACTGAGGAGGATCGACCGCGTTCAGGAACCAGGCGGAGCTATCCGGCCCGCTCATGCTGCCCATCGAAAGCTTGTCTCGATAATGATTGGTCCCAGCCATGTCAGACGCGAGATAATCGAAGCGGCCATCATTGTTGATGTCGCCGAAATCCGACCCCAT
Organism: uncultured Pirellulaceae bacterium; assembly: GCA_964641465.1. Lineage (GTDB taxonomy): Bacteria > Planctomycetota > Planctomycetia > Pirellulales > Pirellulaceae > Mariniblastus. The sequence goes on from CAZXLW010000001.1 coordinate 42,790, forward strand.
CGAGTACCACGGAGTATGAGGAAGCGAGTCTTTGCTGACTTCGGTGAACGTTACTTTCCCATCCGCACCGCGGCCGTTGTTTCGGTACAGCAGGTCGGGACCTTTGAAATCATTAGCGACATACAAATCCGGCCAACCATCGGAATTGTAATCCCACCAGTTTGATGACAGCCCGATGTACGGTTGCCAGCCGATTCCGGCTTCTTCGGTGACTTCGACGAACTTGCCGTTGTCATTCCGGTACAGGTGATCGAACTGGCCAGCTTTTGATCTTCGAAAGCCGCCGTCGGGATGCTTGACCAGGAAAAATCGCTCTAAAAATTCAGGAGCAACTCGAGGTGGTTTGCCTGGCTCACGTATCAGCTGCTTTTTGCGAATTACGCTGTCGGGCTTTTTAAAGTTGGTGACCAGGTAGGCATCGAGGTCGCCATCGAGATCGTAATCGGAAAAGTTCATCACGATGCTCGAGCCGGAAAAATCGAGCCCATACTTGGCCGCTTGTTCCGAGAACCAACCGCCTTGGTTGATGTACAGGCGATTTGGGCAGTCGAATCCGCAAATGTACAGGTCCAGCAGACCGTCATTGTTGACGTCGACAAATGTAGTGCCAACCGCCCAGAATCCGGCTGGGTCGATGCCGACTTTTTCGGTGACATCTTCGAACTTCATGCCCGACAAGTTTCGGTAAAGCCGGCCCGCATCGGATTGCCGAGCGACGAAAACATCTTGCCAGCCATCGTTGTCGTAGTCCCCGATGGCGACTCCGCATCCGAAAGTACCGACGATCAGACTGCGATGTTTTGGGGGAGGGTTCCATATGTGGACAAGATCGAGCCCCGTCTCAGCGGGTGCTAACTCGACAAACTTTCCCGTCGAACCGGTGCCGCTGACGTAATCCGCTGGCGTGATTTCCCCAGCTTTTTTGGCGATTGGTTTGACGGTTGGAGGCTTCTCGGCAGCCGCTGTGGATTTAGTTTCATCCGAAGTATCGTTGTTTATGGCATTGCCAGGCGTTGCCTGGTCACATCCGCAAACCCCAATGAGGATGACGAAAACAACTATGCGGATCGCACAGTTGGTGAGCTTCAGGCCAAAGAAATTGCTCATCCTGTAACCAGTCATTTTGTCGCCAAGTTTCTAACTAAGAGTGTTTGAACCGGAATGCCGTATTGTAAACTAAGCGGTTAATTCGCTCAAACGTGCACTGCTTGTAATAGAAGCTGGACTGAAATGGGAAACTCCAAAAAAGTTTTGTTGATCGGCTGGGACGCCGCTGACTGGAAAGTCATTCACAAGTTGATGGATGAAGGCAAGATGCCGGCTGTTCAACGTCTCGTTGAGAACGGGACGATGGGCAACATGGCGACGCTGTTTCCACCGCTGTCGCCGATGTTGTGGACTTCGATCGCGACCGGGAAACGTCCTTACAAACACGGAATTTACGGTTTTACGGAACCGACGCCGGACAAAATGAGCGTGCAGCCAATGACCAGCGTTTCCAGAAAGTCCAAAGCGATCTGGAACATTCTCAATCAGGAAGACATGCGGTCGATCGTTGTTGGCTGGTGGCCGAGTCATCCCGCCGAGCCAATCAACGGCGCGATGGTGTCTGACTTTTTTCACAAAGTCCCCAAGAAGCCCGGCGACCCTTGGAAGCTGATGAAGAACTGCGTGCATCCGCCCGAGTTGCAGGAACAGATCGGCAAAATTCGGATGCATCCGGAGCAGCTACGGGCTGAACATCTACTGCCGTTTGTCCCCAACATTGCGAAAATTAACCAGAATCAGGATTCGCGGCTTTCAGCTGTGATGCGCACACTTTGCGAGTGCGTGACGACTCACCGCGCTGCGTCCACCTTGCTGCAAACACAAGAATGGGATTTCGCAGCGGTTTACTACGATGCGATTGATCACTTTTGCCACGGATTCATGCGTTACCATCCGCCCAGACAGAACATTGTTTCTGAGGAGGATTTTGAGATCTACAACAACGTGATCAACTACGCCTACATCTATCATGACAGTATTCTGGAAAAGCTGATCCAACTGGCGGGTGAAGATACGACGGTCATATTGATGTCTGATCACGGATTCCATCCGGATCATTTACGTCCCAAGTCCATTCCCACCGAACCGGCTGGACCAGCGGTTGAGCATCGTGACTTGGGAATCTTTGTGGCCAGTGGACCCGGTATAAAAAAGGATCACGTGATTGGTGGTGCGAATTTACTGGACGTAGCCCCCACGATCCTCACGATTTACGGCCTGCCATACGGGGAGGATATGGACGGTGAACCGCTGTTAGATATGTTCGAGGAAGAGCAGGAAGTTTCGACGATCCCCAGTTGGGAAGATGTTGCCGGCGAGACTGGGCAACACGAACAAGGCGCGAGTCTGGGGGCTGTGGAATCGAAGGAGACGATGGAGCAATTGATTGCACTTGGCTACATCGACCGTCCTGACAAAGACAACACGGTTGCTGTCGAGCAATGCCAACGCGAGTTGGACTACAATCTGGCCCGAGCGTTTATGGATGGCAGTCGTTTTGGCGAAGCGATTCCTCTGCTCAATCAAATGTACAACAAATACCCGCTGGAGTTTCGATTTGGGCTGCAGCTTTCGAATTGCTTGCAGGCCATGAATCGTACGGAAGAGCTGGAGCAGCTTGTTGCTGATTTGAATTCCCGTTGGCGTAGTGCACAGAAAATCGCGATGGCGAAGATTGGCGATGTGGCCAAGATTGCCAAGGAGCGAAGACTGCAATTCCGCGAGTTGAAGAAGATCGACAAAGAGAACGCGGAAAAGGATAGCGATGCTCCGAAACTGGCTCAGCTGGACGCCCGCGGTAAGCCGGTCCTGTTCAGTCCGCCAGAAGCTCAGGCGATTCGTAAAATTCGCACGGTCGCTCGCGGAAACCCGCAAATTCTCGATTTCCTGTCGGCAACGATTGCGGCTTCCAAAGGCGATTTCGAACAGGCGATTACGCACATGGAGAATGCGGAAACGTCCAAATCACGGAACCCAATGTTCCACAATCATCTGGGTAATTTCTATCTGGAATTGAAGCGAAATGAGGAAGCCGAACGCTCGTTTTCCAAAGCGTTGGAGATTGACGATTTGAATGCGAATTCCCTGTTGGGAATGTGTCGTGCCTCTTTGCAGCAGGGGAAGCTCACCAAAGCAATTGACTTTGGTCGTCAGGCAATCGGGGTCAAATTCCATTCTCCGGTCGGTCACTTTTACCTTGCCGAAGCATTAGCACGAGCAGGCAAGACAGAGTTGGCGGTTGAAAGCTATGACAAAGCGATTGAATTGAATCCTAATTTTGTCGAAGCCCACAATCGACTTGAGAAGATCTACTCGACCAAGCTGGTGGACAACGATTTGGCTACCGAGCATCGGCATGCCGCCACTGCCTTGGAATCCGATCAGGCGGAATACCTGCAGGAATCGGAGTCGATTGAATTGAATCCGGTTGGATCGGAAGAATTTGAGAAAATGCTACCTCGATTGGAGTCAGATGAAACGGCAGAATTTCTCCGTTGCCTGGGACAGCCTAAGCGGTTGATGAAGCACCTCGATAAGGAAGAAACGCAACCGGAGGATAAGCCCGAAATTGTTATCGTCACGGGACTGCCGCGATCCGGCACATCCATGATGATGCAAATGCTGACTTCTGGTGGTCTGGAAGCATTCGCGGATGAGACGCGGCAACCGGACGAGAGTAATCCAAAAGGGTACTACGAATCGGAAAAGGTCAAAAAGCTGCCTTATCAAAACAATTGGGTTCCCGAGGCCGAAGGAAAAGTGATGAAAGTGGTGGCTCCACTGATCACCTATCTGCCGCAAGGCTTCAATTACAAGCTCGTCTACATGACACGTGACCTCGACGAAATTGTGGAGTCACAACGCGTGATGCTTGAGAACCTGAACAAGACCGGCGGTGATCTGACCCCGGAAAAGTTCAAATTGATGTTCCTGGCTCAGATTCGGTCGCTGGGATACCTGCTCAAACTCAACGGCATTCAATATTGTGAAATCGACTACCACGAAACGATCAAGGATCCAACAGCCTCAGCAGCAAAAGTGCAGGAGTTCTTAACCGCAGAACTATCAATGCAGCAAATGGTGCAGGCGGTCGATCCTTCTTTGTACCGCCAAAAAAAGCAGTGATTCCGTACCGCCTACAGGTTCTCCATCACGAAGTCGTACATCAGTTTTCTGAGATGTGCGGCTTGGTCCGTTTTGCGAATTGCGTGTCGATTCTGAGGGTAGATCATCAGGTCAAATTGTTTGCCTGCGTTCTGTAACGCCAATGCCAGTTGCATGGTGTTACTTAAATGGACATTGTCGTCGATGGAGCCGTGGATTATCAGTAGCTTACCGGACAAGTCTGCAGCTGCCTTAACCACAGATGACGCGTCGTAGCCCTCAGGATTGTCTTGCGGCAGCCCCATGAATCGCTCGGTGTAAATTGTGTCGTAGTTTCGCCAGTCGGTAACCGGAGCGCCGGCAATTCCCAATTTGAACGACTTGCTGTGCGTGAGCGCGTACGATGCCATGTAGCCTCCGTAGCTCCAGCCCCAGATTCCGATCCGATCCGCATCGACCCACGATTGTTGCTTCAGCCATTCGATGCCAAGCTCAATATCGGCCAGCTCGTTTCGCCCCAAATCCCGGTGGATTGGCCACGCATTTTTGGCACTGCGATAGCTGGCCGATTGATTGTCGCAGCTCCAAATAACAACGCCCTGTTGAGCCAGCATCTGGTGCCACATGGTCCATTCATTGCCAAATCGGTTTCTGACTGTTGGAGCCTGTGGGCCGGAATAGACATGGATCAAGACGGGATACTTTTTGTTCGGGTCAAACCCAGGCGGTCGAATAATCATCGCGTCCAACGGCTGGTTGTTCTTTGCATTGACTGTCAGGAATTCGGGTTCCGTCATCCCGGTGAATTTCCAACGATCGTCCGACGAGACATTGAGTTTTTGCTTGAAAGATCCATCGGAACTGTACAGTCGATGTTGGGGCGGTGTGACAGCCGAACTGTATGAATCAATAAAGAATGTCTGGTCTTCGTTGAAAGAGATTTGATGGAACCCGTCTTCGGTTGTCAGCTTCGAAATCTCGCCTGACGGAATATCGACCAGGTAAGCGTCCTGGTTGTACGGCTGTTCCTTGGCTGCCATGAAATAGACTTTTTGGTTTTCGGCATCGAAGGCAGCGATGCTGCGAACTTCCCATTCGCCGCTGGTAAGCTGCTTTTGTAGCGTTCCGTCGGCATTGAAATGGTAAAGGTGCCGGTAGCCGTTCTTGGGGCTAAGCCAAACGAAGCTGCCGTCAGGTAACCACTGCGGTTCGCCTGGCGAATCTATCCACGCTGGAGTCTTGTCCTGGAAAAGCAAATTCGCGTCCGAGCCCATCGCATCGACAGCGACCAGGTCCAGGTACGTTTGCTCGCGATTCTGTACCTGCAGGATCATTTGTGAACTATCGGGCCGCCAGCTGACATTGGAAACCAGAATTTCCGAATCGTACTTGCTAAGGTCGACCCATGCGATTGAACCTTGTTGTTCGGTCGAAGCCATCCCGACTGCGACAAGCGGATTGGGGTCGCCGGCTTTCGGGTAGCTCAGGAACTCATCTTCTCCACGCACTGGGACATGGTCGCTAATCGTGAATTTACCGACCTTTGACTCATCCAGCTTGAGAAACGCAATGTGTTTCGAATCAGGGCTGAACCAGAACCCTTTAAAATTTCCGCGCCCGTAGAGTTCTTCCTGGTAGACCCAATCCAGTTTGCCCAGAAGTTCCGTCTCCGGATTTTCAGGGCTCAACAAGACGCTTTTCATTGACTGTAGGTCAAGTACATTCAGGCCGTCTTGATTGACATAGGCTAGTTTCGAAAAGTCCGGACTAAACCGGAACAATTTGGCGTTGTTGGCTTTGTCGCCCATCAACCGGACTTGGGCTTTTTCAACGTTGAACACAACATCGTGTTTACTGGTATCGAATACCAGCCAATTGCCATCCTCAGATTTTCGGGGCTTAGAATCTGCAATTAACTTCGCATCTTCTTCAGGCACGCCTTCGTTTGTAAGCAGTTCGACCAGTTTTTCTGATTCGAATGCAGGAGGTGCGGTTGCAGTGAATGACATGGTTTCGGGTTCGAGCAGGAGCTTACGTCCCCACAGTTCCGCCTCAAGAAACTGACCGTTGATCCATCTTGGACGATCGTCTTTGGGAATGACGGATTCACTTCCGCCAATCATATCAAGCGTAATCCTGCCAGTTTGCGATGCCTTGCTGACATTGCTGACATCCAAATCGACACGATTGTCGAGTCGGTAGATCGGATATTCCTTGTCGACCTGTAGCTCGCGGTCAAGGAAATTCCAGAATACCAGCCCATCGTTAGATTCACATTCCAGCAAATACGCAGCCAACCGGCCGAGCGGCTGAGCCGTTCGTACAACAAACGTGCCTCGCTTGAATTCTCGAGTCCCGTTCTCCTGCTGCGATTGCGCTTGGAGCATGCGGTGCTTTTGGAAAACTCTTTCGTTCCGATTCAGGTCCTTGATGACTTGGATCGAGACTTCCAGCTTTTGATCCTGATTCAGGCTCTCAACTGAGATTCCGTGCATCAACATTCGATCAACACTGCGAGCCAGTTTGGCCGGCACGAGGTACGCGTACGGAAGCGGGACGCTGCGAGTCGGCACGTAATTGCCGAGGAAATCACAATCATAGCTATGCGGTTGGTCGTCTTTGTATCCCAGAACTGGAACCTTTTCGTCGAATTTCTCGACCTTTGCATTGAGTGATACTGCAATCCGAGAGGGCTGCGATCCTGCAATCCTGACAAGGTCCTTGTCCACCGAGTCCAACAGCGTCCGTACATCGTTGGCGTGTTGGTGAACATATTCCAAACATTGAGAGACGAAATCCTTGGTCGCGAAAATTCGATCTTTGTAGCTGATGTAAGAGTATGCTTCTGAAAGGATCGCCAAACGGCCACGCAGTCCGACATACTCGGTACTGAATCGTGGTTCATGACCGAAAGTCGTCCAGGCTGTATGCTCCGGATTGAAATTGCCGTAATAAAAAGTCTTGGTGCCTTTTTGGTCCAGCTCTTTGGTGACTGTGGGAATTAATTTTTTGCGAAGGAAGTTCCGGATTGGCTCGGCGGTGGCCGGGTTGTGAGGTACGTCGTACGTCAACGCGTACTGATGTTTCGATCCGTTAGTCGTGTGGCAGTCGATAAACAGATGCGGATTCACTTTGTCGATCAATGCGACAAGTGACCTGGCTTCCGGCGATTCGAGTTTGACGAAGTCCCGGTTGAGATCGAGATTTTGAGCATTCTGACGACGCCCCATTCCGTTTTCAGGTCCAATTTGGCCGCGGCGGTTGTTCTTGCCCATCCGATCATTGGCGTCGGCGTTGTAATTGGGAACAAAGATCAGCACCATGTTTTTCAGCCAGGCATGGTTCGGATTGGATGCCAGCTCTCGCAACATCATCAAGATCGCTTCTTTCCCCGCACACTCACCGCTATGAATGTTGCCCAAAACCAGCGTGACAACGCGGTCGTCCTGCTGCCCTAACTCGTACGCCTTCGTCGCCACGATAGCTCCGACCATATCGCGATCTTCGACCGTTTTGCCGAATACGAACTGTTGAACGTGATCGGCCTGCGATGAGCAGTTAGTCATGTACTCGACGACTTGCGCAGAAGTGCTTGTCGACTTAAAATCACTCGATTCAGCCACCGTCGTCAGTTCCGACAGTTTGACCGTCTCCTGAATAGCGCCGGCAAGCGAATTGATCGAGGCTGCAAAGACTAGAAAAAGGACGAATGATGCGGCAAGTAACTTCACGGCGGTCATGTTTGTCTTCCAATGTTGGCTTTGTTTGTCGACTTGATGGTAAGTACCTCGAATCCCGGTCGCAAGGCTGGCGTACATTATGAACTTTGCGAAATCCAATACATTCAATTCCAATCCAGTCAGCATTTGGCTTGCCATTGGTACGCTACTGGCAGCCATCTCAGTTGGAATGGGCGCATTTGGTGCTCATGGGTTGCCTTCAGCGATCGAAGGGCATGTGGAAAACGTGGAAAAGAACCTTGCCACGTGGGAAACGGCCAGTCGTTACCTGATGTACCACGCCTTGGGTTTGGTGATCGTCGGGATGCTGGCCAGCGTTGTTGGGCCCGCCCGTTGGCTTAATGTGGTTGGCGTATTGTTCGTGGTTGGGATCGTTTTGTTCTCTGGGTTACTGTATGTCCTGGCGTTGACGGACATCAAGATTTTGGGTGCGATTGTGCCGCTGGGAGGTTTGGCCATGATCATAGGCTGGCTGACTCTGGCAACAGGATTGTTTTCCAGACGAATCAGGAAGGTTCCCAGCACAGATGTTTGATAGTAACAAGATCGGATATTGCACCAACGTGCATGCGGGCGTCTCGCTGCAAGAAGTAAAAACGAATCTCGAACAGCACGCTCTGCCAATTCGAGCCAACGTCTTTCCCGACCAGCAGATGAACATTGGGTTGTGGCTATGTCATTCTGCGTGTCAGGAAGTTTTGAACGGGGGACAGGCCGAGGCTTTTGCGGAATGGTTGAGCGAGCGAGCATTGTATCCGTACACGTTCAACGCGTTCCCGTTTCACAACTTTCATCAACCCGTCGTCAAACACAATGTTTACTTGCCGACGTGGGCTGAGAAAGAACGGCTTCAATACACGCTTTCAATTGCCAAGCTGCAATCAACTTTGTTGCGAGACGGTGACTTTGGCACGATTTCTACTTTGCCTTTGGGCTGGCCTAACGATACCAGTGATGGTTTCCTGCGATCTTGTGGCGAGAATCTCCTGGAATGCGTGAGAGGACTCATCAAGATCCGTGAGTCGACTAGTCGGCATATTTTCCTGTGCATTGAACCTGAGCCTGGGTGCCATTTTGATACCTGCGAAAAATTGGTGGCGTTCTTTGAACGATATTTGCTTAGCAGCTCAGATGTGGACGCAGAAATCGTCCGACAATTCGTGGGCGTATGTCATGACGTTTGCCACAGCGCGGTGATGTTTGAGCCGCAGGACCTTGCTTTGCGAACCTACCGGGAAGCTGGTATTCACGTGGGCAAGATGCAAATCTCATCTGCGATACAAGCTGATTTTGTGAGCTGTAACGAGCAATCTCGCCAGTCGCAAATGGAGGCACTGAGTGAATTTGCGGAAGAACGTTACCTCCATCAGACATCGATTCGAAACGATGAATCTGGCACCACTCTGCATGAAGACTTATCAACGCTGTTGCCGGGAATTGATGAACCGGCAGGAACCTGGCGAGTGCACTTCCACGTCCCGATTTATTTGGAACAGGTGGGCCCATTGCAAACGACGAACAACGAAATTGCTGAATGTGTCAAGTGTTTCGAACCGCATCACGATTTGCCAACGCATCTGGAAGTCGAAACGTATGCCTGGAACGTGTTGCCCGCCGAACACAAGTTGAGTTCGTCGTCACTGTCCGACGGGATTTCGCGAGAGTTGGAATACTTGAAGCTGCTGCTGGAATGCGATCAGTGAATGGAAACTTGTGATCCTGTTTGATGGCGACTAGCGAATGTTAATTTCTTTCCAGCCGCCATGTACAAATCTTGCCAGTGCCAGTAACGATCGGATCACGACGTCGATGATCATCGCGTACCAGGCTCCGACGATTCCCCAACCCAATCCTTGGATTTCCAGTCCGAGAATTGAATCCAGGTAGGTTAGCTGTTCGAATCCGAACCATGCGGCAAGCGGGATACGGATCACGAAAAACCCGAACATGGTGAACAGGAACGGCCAAACGGTGTCGCCGGCGCCACGTAACGAACCGGTCAATATCATCACGATGGCCAGGAACGGCATGACGGCTGAGATTATTTTCAGAAGCTGGGTCGTGGTAACGGTTGTTTGATCGTCCCAGCTACCGGTGAAGAAGTACGCGAAGTATTGCCCGTTGAAATAAATCAACACGGCCATGCCGCACATGATGAGCCCTCCACCGAGCAAGCACCACCATCCGGACCTCGCCGCTCGATTGGGCATGTCGGCTCCCAGGAATTGGCCAGCCATCGTCGCCGCCGCTGCCTGAAACGCTGCGCCAGGCAGAAAACATGCGGCCTCGATTTGCACTGCCAGTCCATGCGCGGCTGCCGCGGTTACTCCCATGGCGTTGATCATTGCCAGGAAGATCATCTGACTGAACAGCAGCACCGCGATATCCATGCCGCCGGGAAGCCCGACCCGCAACAGGTTCTTGATGATCGTAAAATTGGGTGCCAGTAGTTTCTTCTTCAGCTGCAAACCGGCTCGTCCACGGATGAATAGCACCAGGATGATGAGCCCGCCGAGCGAGTGCCCGATTGCAGTTCCAATCGCCAAACCTTTCCAGCCGATCGCTTCAAACGGTCCCCAGCCAGTCACAAGCGAAAAACTGATAACGATATTCGTCAGCACGACCACGCACTTCACCACAAACCCCGTCACCATGTCCCCTGCCCCGCGCAAACAAGACGCTCCCACGATTGAAAACATGATTAGCGGGATCGACCAGATGACGATGTCGAAATATTCACGAGCGTACTGAGCAGCGCTTCCCGTCAGCTGCATCAGCGTCAGGAATTGATCTCCAAAGAGGATCGCGGCGGTGAACAGAATCGCCGCGATGCAGCCGCCGACAATAAATGATTGGTTCGCTGTCCGGTTGGCCTGTAAGGCGTCCCCGGCTCCGACGTTTCTCGCGACCAACGCGGTCGAACCAATGGCCACGGCCGCGAACAGACTGGGGATCAGCCACATCATGTAGCCCATCATGCTCATCGCGGTCTTGGTCGCGTCACCATCAGCATGAAAGTAGTGTCCGGTCAGCCACCAATCCGTCCATGTGACGGCCAGGACCAAGAATTCCTGAGCCAACGCCGGGACCGCCAGGCGCAGCATCGGCCGGAAATTTGATTTCGACTCGACGACCGAGAAACCGCTGGAGCGTGTTGACTTCATGTCTTCCTGTTTAACATTTTGCAAGCAATCGGTATGCTGTCACATAATGTCGCAGCGAGGTTGTGGAACGGTATGTAAGTTCACGACCACCTGAATGCTGTCACCGATGAACAATAAAGATGGCTCAACGTAGACCGGTACGACGATGTCAGAGAAAACGATTGGGATCATCGTACGGTTGGTCGAGTTCAGTGAATCGAGCTGCATAGTCACGCTGTTGACTAAGGACTTTGGCAAGATAACGGCTTTGGCGAAAGGTGCGAGACGACGTAAGAGCCCGTTTGAGGGTGCCCTTGACTTGCTCTCTGTCAGTCGAATAGTGTTCCTTCACAAAACGTCCGATGCCCTCGATCTGTTGACCGAAGCGAAATTAGAACGACGATTTCGCAGCGCGTCGAGTGATCTGAATCGGCTGTATGCAGGATATTACGTAGCCGAGTTGGTTAACGCGATGACTGATGAAGCTGATTCACATCCGGGTCTGTTTGAACTGGCTGACGATGTTTTGTGTGAGCTTGATCGAGGTGAATCTGTTTGCGAGCAGGTATTTCGACTGGAGATTGGCGCATTAAAACTGCTCGGTCACAAACCGATGCTGGAGAATTGCGTCGGTTGTGGTCGAGAAAAAAAACTGCGAACCGAACGAGTGAACTTTGGTTTGCACGAGGGAGGAATTCTGTGTGATTCCTGCCGCCAAGGTAAAACGAACGTGGTCAGCCTGACTTTGGAAGCCTGGCAGACACTGGCAAATTTTGCGAAGGAGTTGGATGCAAATGCGGTTGGCGATGACTGCCGCATGGAACTGCGGAAATTCCTGAATAATTACATGAGCCATCATCTGGGGTACCGGCCACGACTGCAGAAGTACATTACCGAGCCATCAGGCAAGCGAATTAGATAGCTAAACCTTGCACGTTTGGAATGAACGGGCAGGACTACAAATAACGACAAGGAAGTCGAAATGAAAAAGGTTTGCGCGAGCAAATACCTTGAGCTCATTGTGCCAGTGATTGCAATCGCGATCACCGTTGGCCTGAGCGGTTGTCAGAATATCCAGTCACGGCCCGATCGGAGTCGGAGCTTCAAGGATCTGTTGGGTTTGCGAGATCAGTCGGAACGTGATTTTCAAGACCAGCTGGTTCAGAATTCTGATCCGTTGGGTCAACGCAGCTACAATCGATTGTTGGTGGATGATTTGTCGCCGGGTAATCTGGCCACAACGTTCCAGGTTCGGACCACGTATAAGGAAGATCCGGCTGCAGCCGAAGCTGCCTATCAAGAAGGCAAATCGTTTTATCATCAAGCGATTGAAACGTTGGAAGCCAATCCTGAAGGCACCGGACATATTGACATTTTTCTGAGTGCCGCCAACAAATTTCGTTTGGCCGCCGGCACCTATCCAGATTCCCAGTTGGAACAAGACTCGCTCTACTTTGAAGGTCGCTCGTTTTTCTTTGCTAATAAATACGTGCAGGCTAACCGGGCTTACGAAAACCTGATCGCCCGATATGCCGGGTCGCGGTACCTGGACAACGCCGAAGCACATCGTTTTGCGATCGCCGAATATTGGTTGCAACTTGCAAAAGTCGGCCCGGCGATCAAATTGAACGATCCTTCACGTCCAAAAACCGGGCTGGCAAAAGAGGCTCGACGTATCTTCCATCGTATCCGGCTGGATGACCCGACCGGTAAGCTTGCCGACGATGCGACCCTGGCACTTGCCAATGCGTATTTTCAAGCCGGGAATTGGCTTGATGCCGCCGATACCTACGAAGACCTGCGTCGGAACTATCCGGGCAGCCAGCACCAGTTTCACGCGCACATGTTTGAGTTGAAGGCGCGGTTGAATTCGTATCAAGGCCGTAGCTACGACGATGCTCCATTGGTCAAAGCAGACAAGCTGCTGAAACAAATGGTTCAACAGTTCCCAAATGAAGCTCGGAAAGAAGATGAGTATCTCTCAAAAGAAGCAGGTATGATTCGACATTTGCTTGCTGAACGTGAATGGGGGATGGCAGAGTATTTTTCCAACCTGGGCGAGAACCAGGCGGCGCAGTATTACTACGAGCAGGTCGCGGCCAATTTCAGCGATACCCAGTTTGGCGAACAGGTTGGTGCCGAGTTGAATCGTGTTAAGGAATTGCCCGCCAAGCCAAAACAACAGGCGGAGTGGTTGGTCAACATGTTTCCCGAACGTGAAGAAGCAAAGCCGGTTGTCGCGTCCAGACCCACCAGTTTGATCAGATAGAAATGCTGACAGCCAGTCGATTTGCGATACCTTTCCTGATTGCCTTGATCGGCGGTTGCGCCGCGTATCAAGTTGGCAACCAGGCGTTTTTTAGAAACGATATTCGCTCGGTTCATGTACCGATCTTTGAGTCGGAATCACACCGTCGATTCCTGGGCCAACAGATAACCGAGGCGGTCATCAAGCAGATTGAACAGGACACCCCGTTGATAATCGCAGATCCTGCGTTTGCTGAAAGTATTCTGCGAGGAAGGATTGTCAAAGACTACAAGCGCCCTCGAACGCTCGATCGTTTTGGTGAGCCCCGTGTTTTGCAGTCCGATTGGTCTGTTGAAGTCGAATGGGTTGATCGAAATGGTACGCCGTTGATGCAGCGGAGAAATTTGACGATCTCAGACGACGTGGAATTCATCCCCGAAGGTGGCCAGTCATTGGCTTCAAGCCATCGGGAGTTGATGAAAAAGATCGCACAACAAATTACCGGGCAGATGGAATTGCCCTGGTAGAGGTTGGTGTTAATTGGTTCGAGCGCGAAAAATCTCTGTGATTCGTTCGACGACCTCGTCCAGGCTCAATCCGTCTGTGTTAACCTCGACCGCGTCATCCGCCTTGATCAGTTTTCCAACTGGTCGGCTCTGATCTCGTTGGTCACGCTCGTTTTGTTGCTGCAGAATCGATTCGTATTCGACTTGTTCGCCCTTCAAAACTAACTGTTCGTATCGCCGCCGCGCTCGTTCTTCGTTGGATGCGGTCAGGAAGATTTTGCAATCGGCATCTGGAAAAGCCACGGTGCCTTGATCGCGGCCTTCGCAGACGTAGTTTCCCGTGGAAGCGATCTGTTGTTGCCATTTCACCAAATGCGCTCGAACCAGTGGGTTGTCAGCCACGTGTGACACATTCGTGGTGACTTGCTCGCCGCGAATCGCATCGGTAACGTCCTGCTCGTTGACAATCACCTTTCCGCCTGAGAACTGCAGCGACATTTCTGATGCGAGGTTCGCGACTGCCTGCGTATCGCTCAGGTCGGTTCCTTGTTGTAACGCTGCCCAAGTCGCCCCTCGATACATCGCCCCTGTATCCAGATACTCAAATCCAAGTTGTTCCGCGACAAGTTTTGCAACGGTGCTTTTGCCGGCTCCAGCCGGTCCGTCAATAGTGATAATCATTCTAGCCAAGGCTTCCCAAGAGTCGATTTGGGGAGGTCGCGACTACTGCTGACACATTGGGATTTCTTGTGCCGGCAGGAGCCTCCACCTCCCGGTGAAAATTCAGCTTAAATTTTGAAGAGCCGCCAAGTTTACCAGCAGAGTTTGACTTCAAAATATTGCAGCTCCAAAAAGTTGCAGGTCGCAGTGTCGTCGTCGGCAGGCAATTCGAATAGCGGTTCGCCATTAAACTTTTGTCGTGTCGCCCGCTTGAGTCGGAAAGGGCAGCGGATTTTCAGCTCTCCCGGGCGGCCCTCGGTTTCCTGGATTCTTAAAACGACTCCAATGTACTTACCTGATTCGAATACCGGCCGCATGGAAGTCACAATCACATTGGGGCTGCTCAGATGGAACATCCAGCCCGGTCGGTTGGCAATTGCCGGCGAGTTCGATGCGTAGACCGGTGAGTTGGCGAGACTTGCGGTGGCCATCGACGAAGCCGCATCAACAGCGACGGCGAAGCGGAATCGTTTTTGTTGCTCGCCAGTGACTGCCAACAGCGAATCCAGCGTCCGGCGGCTGGATCGGCGATGGAACGGCAGCCCGCATGTCAGCAAAGATAGCTTGCCGGTTCCCGAGAGCACCTCGATGTAATTCGGGGCGACGATCTTTTCCTGGTAGACTCGATCGGGGATTTCATTTTCCGAACGATAGACCGTCGCGTCTTCGTCGGACCAAGCGAGTCGGGACGCAATGTAATTCCGCCAGGGGCTTGGCTCAAGCGTGGTTTTAGGATCGAGTTCAACATCGAAATACACGCACGCGTCGCCTCGACGGATGGTCACGGTCTGTTGAAACTCGACAACGGTTGCCGTCTCGCTGGATTCGAGAACTGGCGTTTCATCCAGAAGGTAGCCGGAGCTTGTGACTGATGCCTGGTGCCGGTTGCTGCTCGGTGAAATGGCAATGTCAGTCGAGACCATCTTGGTGTAGCGACTGGAATGCCGAATAAAGCCCTGTTGTTCGCCGCTGCGACTTAGTCGGCAAGCCAATTGCTGCGAAAACATATTGCGTTTGTTTTTGTAACGGCAAACGCTTTTCACTCCTCCAGATTCCTGGTCGAACCGGACTTCGAAGAATTCGTTGCGAACCGAAACTTCTCCGTCGTCCGACTGCGACGCGAGTTCCGGGTCATTCGCTTTGACGAGATCTTGATGTGATGTTGCGATGGAAAACGGCTGGATGGAGCTGGTTGTTGCTTGTCCGGTATTCTGAGCAAGCGTGATGGTGGGCTGTTCGCTGGGGTTGATCCAGCTCACTCGTTCCGCGTCGTTGCAGATTTCGGTTGGCAAGAACTCTTGAACTTTCAGTTGGTCTTTGACAATCGCCGACAGGCCGTCGTCAACGGTCTCGAAAGGTGATCCGGTACTTGCTGCTTGCTCAAGCGTGCATTGCAACTCGCCAAGTTGTTCTGATGTCTGCTCCCAATTTGTGTGTTCGGGACATGCGATACCAGCTGTGGCGACTAGCTTTTGCATTGCTCGCAAACGATAGTTCAGGCTCCAGAAGTCGACCCAACGGGAAATTGGATTCACTTGTTTTTCATCGCAGGCATGTGAAAGATATTGGAATTGGTAATCTTCCGATGCGTAATTGTCACTGAATCCTGAGTCGTAGATCGTCTCGCAAAATTCGCTGACAGTTTTGAACTTGCCAAATAACGGGCCGTATTTTTCGATTCGAATCAGGTCGTCAAACCATTCAGATTGTCGGCCGGGCCATTGCACGAATAGCAGTTCGGCATGGTGATAGCCATCGAGCATTTCACCAATGGTCGTTGCAAGCTTGAGGAACCCTTCAGCGCTGTTGGCATCAATTGGCGTTGCAGATAATGCCGATATCGTTGTCCCATCGGTTCCTTGCCAATTGATTACTGGTGACGAAGGGACCGGGATCTTGCCGCCGGAAAAAACGGTGTGTACCGCCGTTTGAAAGCCAATTTGGTCGATCACGTTCGGCAATTGAGCATTCAATCCAAATCGGAAGCTACCGTAAGCAACTGGTTCAGACGACTTGTCAAAAATGGTGCCGCAATCATTTCGAGCCAGCCCGGCTTGATTCGTGACATTTTCCATCGACACCAATTGAGGTGGCAGTTCGTGTCTACCCGCCATCAAGACGCTGACTTGTTTGTCTTCCAGCTTTTTTCGCAGCGTCGACGATTGTTCTGGTTGCTTGTCGTGCAGTTCTCTCAGGGTGTTGCCATCGAGAAGCAGATTGAAATCGTGTTCCTGTTCCAATTGCCTGGCAAGTTTACTGGTCGTTGGCGGGACCAATACGAGGTTCAGTAAATTCGGCTCGGACGGATAGAAGTTATTGCGCTCTTCCAGCAACTGGTCAAAACACGCGCTGAGATTTTCGCTAAGCTCGTCGGCGTTGAAACTTGAATAGGATTCAGCAGCAACCAAAACGCGTCGTTCAAACTCATCCTCGTTCAACGTCGTCGAATACCGAAGCTGTCTGGTCATCAGTTGGACTTGCAGGTAGGCGTATCCGAGGGCAAAGAAGTCCGGCACGAATTTCGCCTGCTCGGCGGATGGCTGGCCAACAAGCTCAACAATCGGGCTCGCGGCGAGGGCTTCGCTTCGTTTGACAAACCCTCCGATCAACACGGCTTTCTCGCTTTCCGTGGCCTCGGTGATTTCCTCCGGCAAATTGGCCTGGCAGCTTTTCGGGGCCAGAATTAGGGAATTATCCAGATCTTCCGCGACGTAGTCCCGGCTGACCCAGGTCGGCATGCTGCCCGTGTGGGCGATAAGTGCCGGATGCCAGATGGCGGTCCAGCAGGCCAGCAGACTGTGTGCTTCCTCACCCATCTCGTGGACTGGAAAATCCTCAAGGGAGTGGCATGGCAAGACGACAACGAGTTTGGATATGCTGGGCATCGAGTGCGATTGGTGGCTGGCCGTCTAGTAAGCTATTAAATTCGGTGGAAAACGCAAAAAAGTACCAAATTCAAGGTGAAATTGCGAGTTCCCGGCGTGACGGCACAATCGAAACGTTGACAAAATGGGAACGCGTTAAGAAAATCTATATAGGTGAAGGATTTACTGTCTCGCTTCTAACCTCTTCCAGACGAGTGTCACGTGCCTCGGGAGACTCGTGCCTTCATACCACCGCGCTCTGTTCGGGCGTAAGAGTGATTAGGAATAGGAATAGAAATGGCCAGAACTAATGCCGTTTGGGGCATCGATATAGGACAGTGTGCACTTAAAGCGATGCGATGCACGCTGGCTGCTGACGGTGAAACCGTTGAAGTCGATAAATACGATTTTATCGAATATCCGAAATTGTTGAGTCAGGCGGACGCCGAGCCTGAAGAGCTCGTCAAGGAAGCCCTTGAGCAATTTCTTTCTCGAAACGAAGTCAAAGGGGACAAGGTCGCGATCAGCGTTCCTGGCCAAGCCGGGCTTTCGCGATTCTTCAAACCACCACCGGTCGACGCCAAGACGCTGCCGGATATCGTCAAATACGAAGTCAAACAACAAATTCCGTTTCCGATCGAAGACGTGATCTGGGACTGGCAGCAATTAGGCGGAACGATCGTCGACGGCCGGACGATGGATGCTGAAATCGGTTTGTTCGCGATGAAGCGAGAAGCTGTCTTCCGTGCATTGCAGCCGTTCGACGATGCGGAAATTGATGTTGATATTATTCAGCTCTCACCGCTGGCGATTTTTAACGTCGTTTGCTTCGACATCCTCGAAGAGATCCCGAACCTCGACGATTTCGATCCGGAGAATCCACCCGATTCGATGGTCCTGATGTCAATGGGAACGGACACGACTGACTTGATTATCACGAACGGTGTCAAGTTATGGCTGCGAAACATTCCAATCGGCGGTAATCACTTTACCAAGCAGCTGTCGCGTGAAATGAAGTTGACGCATGCCAAAGCCGAACATTTGAAGCGAAACGCCCGTCAGGCGGAGGATCCGCAATCCGTATTCCGTGCGATGCGTTCTGTTTTTTCGGATCTGGTCAACGAGGTTCAGCGCTCGCTGACGTTCTTTGGCAGCATGGATAAGGCGGCCACGATTTCGAAATTGGCATTGCTCGGTAATGCAGCCAAATTGCCTGGCCTGCGACAGTACCTGAGCAAGCAACTTGAAATTGATATCGCCAAGGTGCAGGAGTTCAACAAGCTGACTGGCACCGAAGTACTGAGTCAAAAATCATTCACCCAGAACCAGTTATCGTTCGCACCGTCGTATGGCCTTTGCCTGCAGGGACTACGCAGCAGTCAGATTAAAACCAATCTGTTGCCAACCGAAATTGTTACGGAGCGAATTATCAAGGCCAAGAAGCCCTGGGTGCTGGCATCGGTGAGTTTGATCATGCTCGGCCTGTTGCTCGGATTCTTCTTTAAAGAGAAGGCATATGCGGCTGTTCGTCCGGACGCTCAGGTCAACAACGTCAGCTGGGACCAGGCGAAACAAAGGGTCGATAGTGTCGCGAACGATAGTTCACGAAAGAAAAAGACGGACGATGAACAAAAGGCCAAGCTGGAGAAACTGAATCGGCTTTCTGGTGAACTTACGTCTTCGTTTTCTCGACGATCGGGGTGGGTCGAAGTGTTGTCTGCGATCTATCAGGCGGTGCCCCAGGACGAGCGAATTGAAGGTGGAACGGTCGATCCGAAAAAAGTCAAATTTAACGATCGCAAAGAGATTTTCCTCGACAGTATTGAAAGCAAGTTCTTCGAAGAGATCGGTGATTGGTACACGGAAAACAAACCTCGCTACGATTCACAGTTTGGCAGTGGAGGCAGTTCCGAGGAAGAAGACGTCAAGAAGAAAGCTAGTCAGGCTGGAGCCGAAAAAGAAGACGATGTGAAGGGCCAAGGCTGGGTGATTGAAATTCGCGGATACCACTACCACAATAGTCCCAAGGCTGTTTATGAACGCAACTCGGGGAAAACATTCTTGATCAAGAACTTTTTGGCGAACTTCTTTGAGGATGTCGAATTCCCAGGCGATGAGAACAGTGTTGTTGGTGGTGGACTGTATAAATTCGAAGACTTCGGAATCTACACGCCGACAATTGTCACCAATGTCGATCCGGAACCGGAGGTTTTGAACCTGGGTGGCAGCGAAGATTCAACTGATGTCGAAGAAGTGATTCGATATGACTTCGTAATTCAAATGGCTTGGGTACCTCGTTCTCCTAAAGAGCGATTCGATGCCAAGGTGATACGCGAAGAAGAATTAAAGAAACAACAAGAGGCGGAAGCAGCAGCTGCCGCCAAAGAAGAAACTCAATAACGATTGGTTGCTATGGATTTTCTGAAAAAGAACATTTTCTGGATCGGCAGTTTCTTGTTAGCTGCGACCGCAATCGGTGTCTGGTTCTACGCGACCGGGGCCTTGCAGGCAGCGACCGCGAGCCGCGAATCAGAGATTAATGGCTTGGATGGCAAGGTTAACGGGGTTCAGAACTCGGAGGCGGAAGAAGGAACGAAGGCTCATCCTAATCAGGAAACTGAAAAAGGGATGAACGAGAAGATTGACAAGCTGGCTGACTCCGTCGTTCGCGCATGGCAGCTACGTTACGATGCCCAGCGTGACACCATGAAATGGCCGGAAGATATTTTGACGCAAGGTTTCATGACTGCGTTCAATAAGTACGATCCGCCAGAAACGTTGCCTGCCGATGAAACGGGGCAAAGCAACGAAATGAAAACGTTGTTGCGACTTTACAAGCAACAGATCCCGAGTCAGATGAAAAACATCTGTTCGATCATCAAAACCGACTGGATCCACCAGGAGCAACTCGATCGTGAGGCGTTTCGCGGAACTGATAAGGCCGATGAGGCAGCTGATGCTCCCGAAGGTGATGGTGAAGCAGCGGCCAGCGATGACGAAGATGACGAGGATCGCTCGGCGACAGGATTCCCCGAAGAATCAAAGGAACGAGAGATTGTCCAATGGAGCGAGCTTAACCAGGGATTGTGGCTGCAAAAGCTGACCAATTTTCGAAACCGAGATGACAATCAATTTGAGACAAGGATCCCGTCACCATCTCAGGTTTACATGTTGCAGCAGGACTTGTGGTTGCTGGAAGCCATGTTTGAAATCATCCGAGTCGTTAATGCTCAGAAAGATAGCGATGGCAATCCGATTACTGGTGATGACGGTAAACCTGTGATGGTTCTGGCAAACGATCTCGCTGCCGTTAAAAAAATTGATCACGTCGTTTTTGGTCGAGAAGCTCTCGGTTTGCTCGGCGAAATTATGGATGTTGCAGGTAGTGAGAGTCAATCGCTAGTACGTGGAGGTTCAGGGCGTGGCGGTTCAGGACGTGGTGGCACGCAGACCAACGATACTGGTTTTGAGTATTACGGAAAACCGGCTTTCCATGGAAGATACGTCGATTCGACTCTGGAGCCGATTAAGTCCGAGGATATTCAAAAAGTCTTTGGTGAAACTAATTTGCCGGCAGACAGTTTAGAGCTGGTGGTCGCCAAGCGTGTACCGGTTCGACTGGCGGTACAGATGGATGAACGGGAAATTCCAAATTTTCTTGCTGCTTGTGCGAATTCTCCGTTCGCTTTCGAAGTGTGGCAGGTGCGTGTCAACAAGCACGATCCCGAAGAAGCAATTGCATTGCGTGGCGGCTCAGGTGATTCTGGCCGTCCGAACTACGGAATCACCTCCGGTGGTCAAGCCGGCGGATTTGGTGGAGACAGTCCAGGTGCTATTGCGGGTACGGACCAAGTCGCCTTGCGAAAGGACCATGACGTAGGTGTCGAGTTTTATGGGATCGTTAAAATTTACAACCCGGTGAATGCTGAATTGATCACCGGCAAGAAATCAGAAGAAGCAACTTCGACTCCTTAGGGGCTAAGGGATTTTTAAAGGAAGTAGTGGAAAAATGAAGAAGCCAAAAATCGACTTGAGCAAAGATGGAATTAAGCGGTTCTTTTTGCACCACGTTGAAAAGCTAATCCTGCTTTTCGCACTGGTAGGACTGATCGTTTTTTTCTGGTTGGGTTTTTCCAGCAAACCGTTTGGCAAGTTTGGTCCCGACGCGCTTTCGCAGAAAGCGGATCGAGCGGGCCAACACGTAAACAGTAGCGACAGCTGGACCAAGGTTTCTGAATTGCGTGTTGCGCGAGACAAAGCAGACTCGATCATTACCAATACGAAATTATTTCAACCCCAGGGCTATCCGTTTGGCGCGTTGCGTGGAAAACCCGCCCAATCACTGGGGCTGCGATTGGATCCGGACTTGGCCGTTGCGATTCCTGCGAAGAGCAAGGTCGACGTGGTTCGAGTACCAGTTTTTGTTAATCGCAGCAATCGGAATCCAACAGCTGTCGAGCAACTTACTGCCGCGCGAACTCGAGGAGCCGACGATACAACTAACGACGATGCGGAATTTCCATATGGCTCACAGCTTACTGATCTTCAGGATTTAGTTGTCAGCAGTCTGCAGCCAGAAGTGTCCGGTATCGGGTCCGGCAGGCATGACTCTGCAGTTGTCAATCTGGTTTCTGTTCGTGCGTTGCTGAACATCAAACAGCTTTGGGAAGAGTACGACAACAAATTCAAGAATTCGTTTGGCTATTATCCAGAACGAGATCGACCAGGGTTTCAGCTCGTTGAAATTCAACGGCGTAAATCAGGTGATGAAGAATGGGAGAATATCACGACCCGTTTGATGGAGTTTCAGCAACGGTTTGCGAAATCGGCACCGGAAGTGGTACCTCCGGTCAATTACGATTTAGCGTTGACCGGTACGATTCCTCCGATTGGCATGTTTGACTACCGTCGACTTGCCAGTCATCCCGATGTTGGATTGCGAAGTTTTAAATGGAAAATGAGCGAATCGGATGCGGAAAACGGTGACGAAGGAAGCGACAATCGAAATGATGATCCTTTTGGAGAAAGCCAATCCGACGGAGAAGATGAAGAGGAGGAGGAAATAAGTCCATTTGACACTCCTCCGCGTCGCGGCAGTGATAAGTCGCTTTACGGTCTTCCTGACATGGAAGATGGCCCGTCTGGTGATTTCAAGGTAGTACGATTCTTTGACGTCGCAGTTAGTAGTAACACGGAATATGAATACCGTTTTCGCGTTTGGAGCGATGATCCTAATAACGAGGCCGCCAGCGAGTTAGTCGGGGCTGGTAGTGGCCGAGGCAACAGAGGGCGAGGCAACGGTGGTCGAGGCGGCGGCGGTGACGCCGGTGTTGGTGGCGGTGTTGGTGGTGCAGGAGGCATTGGTAATAGTGGCGTTGGTGGCGCTGGCGGTGCTGGTGGTGCTGGTGGTCTTGGTGGCCTCGGTGGCGGTAGCGGTCGAGGCGGAGGACCTGGCGGTGGCGGTTTGGGCGGCATTGGTGGCGGTCGAGGCGGTCGAGGCGGTCAAGGCCAGGATGGTGACGGGTCGGACGATGATGCTCCGAAAAAGTATGTGAAAATTCCGATCACCCCATCCATGCTGGACATTTCTGTACGGAGTCGAATAGATGATGAAAAGAATCTGTATGAAAACGATGAGCAGTTGAAGGACTTCTATAAAAAAATATTCGAGTTGTTGGAATTTGATCTTCGCTATAGCCGTGCTACTGACTGGGTGGAAGTAAAAGTAACAGTACCAGGTGAACAGGGCGCGGATGCTGTCTTGGGGGAAATCGCCCGTCGGCAAGTTCGGAATTCCGCTGGGCAAGAGTTTACGCTTGGTGATATACGAGCCGATGCCGTTTTGGGCGACTGGTCTCGAAAGTTTGACACCTTGCTAACGACGCACAAAGCGATTGCAAAAGGGGATTTGCTTTCGTTCCAGTTACCAGAGGTCACTCATTTGCTGAGCTTGGTAGAGCAGGTTGTCAAGAAACTCGAGAATTCCGAAGATGAACCGCTTGATGAAGATGAAGCGACTGTCGATTCGGACCGATTGGTACTGGACTTGATGGGAGGTGAGCGGGTTGATTACCGTCTGTCGCCTGCGGAGTACCGGATACCAGGTGAAATCCTGATGATGGATCTGGAGGGCAATTTTACGGTGCGAAATTCTTCAAACGATCGAGCCGAATACCTGAACAGGCTGTTCCAGGAAGATCAGACGTCGGAATACAATGCCAATCGACGCAGGCCAAGCCGGAATCGAGGTGGTGACGACGACGATGGTGAGAACGATCCATTCGGTGACGGTGGTCTCGGTGGGCGTGGTGGACGCGGTGGCTAAACTCAATCCAAATTAGAAGGCTGAAAACATAAGCCTGTGCGAACCAGCCAATCGGTTTGCACAGGCTTTTTTTGTTGCAGTTCATGTGCGTGTCTCGCTGGAGAACGGCTTGGGCAGATCCTTTCGTTCTTCGGTCAGCCGCCGGCCGTTTTTCCATCGCCGCGTTTTTACTGCATCTTGTTTGTTGTTCTTAGTGCCTCTAATGTGCCTCCAGCCAGTTCTTTCCAACACCCGTCTGGACGACAATCGGAACCTTCATCGGCAAAGCAGTTTTCATGGCGTCCACGATGAGTGGCACGATGGTCGGTTCTTCCGATTCATGTAAGTCAAATACGATTTCATCGTGAACAGTCAACAGCATTTTGGTCTTTGCTTGTTGTGATTCCAAAACCTCGTAGACGCGGATCATAGCCAGTTTCAGCATGTCTGCCGCCGTGCCCTGGATCGGGCTATTCATGGCCAGTCGTTCGGCTGCACTGCGTAGTGTGTGATTGCGTGAGTTGATATCCCGGATGTAACGCCGGCGACCAGTTTGCGTCGCTACATATCCGTGCTCCTTGGCGAACTCGATGGTGCGATCAATATACTCGCGAACGCCCGGGTATTTTTCAAAGTAGTTGTTGATCAAGTCATTGGCTTCCGAGCGAGGGATGTTCAAGCGTTGCTGAAGCCCAAAAGCTGAAATGCCGTAGATGATGCCGAAGTTAACTGTTTTCGCCTTGTCACGCATTTCTCGCGTCACGTCGTCGAGTTCTACTTTGTATACCTTGGAGGCCGTGACTTGATGGATATCCGTACCACTCGCAAACGCTTCCATCATGGATTCGTCACCGCTTAACTCAGCCATGATGCGCAATTCGATTTGCGAATAGTCCGCCGACAGGATCAAGTGATTTTCATCGCGACGAACAAACGCGGCGCGGATTTCTTTGCCCCGAGCTTTTCGGATGGGGATGGTCTGCAGGTTGGGGTTGTTGGATTGCATTCGACCCGTTGCCGTCCACGTTTGACTGTAATGGGTATGCAGTCGGCCCGTTTCCGGGTTGATGCTGTGTGGCAGTTGGTCAACATAGACGGATTTCAGCTTAACCGCGTTTCGATATTCCAGAACATCACTGACGATCTGATGTTTGGGAGCCAAGCGGAGTAATTCTGATTCTTTGGTCGAGTATTGTCCGGTTGCTGTCTTCCGCGGTTTTTTGTCGAGCTCCAATTCATCGAACAGGACGCCCCCCAGTTGTTTCGGGCTGTCGATATTGAATTCGCGGCCAGCAGCAGTGAAGATCCCGGCCCGCAACGCTTCAATTTCCTTTTCCAAAACCCCAGAGTAATTTTCCAGCGATTCGCTATCGAGACGGATTCCTTCGAACTCCATATCCACGAGCACTGGAACCAACGGGCATTCGATTTCATAGCAGACCTGGCTGACTCCACGGTTCTCAATGTCCGGTCGCAATACGTTGCTGACCCGCAACGTCACGTCGGCATCTTCACAGGCATATTCACCAACGCGTTCGATGTCGATGTCTCGCAGGCTCTTCTGATCTGGTCCTTTGGGGCCAATCAAGTCGCTGATCGGCACAGGTTGATATCCTAGATACAGTTTCGAAAGGTAGTCCAGGCCATGATTCATCTCCGGCTCTTTCATGGAATGAGCCAGCATCGTGTCGAGCAAGGGGCCCCGCACCTGGATCCCGTGCCACTTGAGAACCGTTATGTCGTACTTGAGGTTGTGACCGATTTTTTCAATCTCGGGATCTTCAAAAACGTCGCGAAATTCTTCCAGTACCTCAAGTGCCTTGTTCTTGTCATCAGGAACCACGACATAGTGCGCTGCATGAGGTTTAAGGCAAATTGCAATTCCCAATGGCAAAGCGGCCCGCGCGTGGAGACCAGTCGTCTCGGTGTCAAAGCAAAACGACTTGTTGGCTTTGATTTGCTTGATCAGTTCGTCGCGTGACTGCTTGGTGGTCAAAATCTGGTAGTCGTGTTCGACGTCCTGGATCGTCGTTTCCTGAACTGGCTCATCGAACAACGTTGCCTGGATTTCTTGTTCTCGTTTTTCACGGATAACTTTGGCCCGGGAGGTCGCCGATGTGAACGATTTGCCAAACAGGCGTTTCCCCAAACCGTCGAACTCAAGTTCCATAAACAGGTCTTTTAGTTTGGCTTCGTCGTAGCCATCCCAGGCAAAGCCCTTAACATCAAACTCCTGCTCAACTTCCGTGTCGATAGTGACCAATCGTCTGGACAGACGGGCCATATCTGCGTTGTCGGTGACTTTCTCTTTTTGTTTGCCCTTCAACTGATCTGTGTTCTCGAGCAGCGATTCAATGGTTCCAAACTTGGCGATCAACTTCTGCGCAGTCTTCTCTCCCACACCTGGGACCCCAGGAATGTTGTCGCTGGAGTCACCCATCAAACCGAGAATTTCAATCACTTGGTCGACTCGCTCAATCTGCCATTTCTCCAGGACCTCGGGTATGCCCAGAATCTCATGCTTGTTTCCTTGACGTCCCGGTTTGTAGACTCGCACGTTTTCATTGACTAGCTGATGGAAGTCTTTGTCCGGCGTCACCATCCAAACTTGAAAACCAGTTTTGGAAGCACGTTGGGAAATCGTTCCGATAATGTCATCCGCTTCATACCCGGGGCAACGAAGGACAGGGATGTTCATGGCTTCCATCAACCGATCGACCAGTGGGATTTGATCGGCGATATCTTCCGGCAACGCATCCCGCTGTGCCTTGTATTCCGGATATTCAATATGCCGCTTCGTGGGCTCCGAGGTGTCGAATGCAATTGCCAGATGAGTTGGCTTTTGACGATTTATGATGTCGAAAACCGTATTCACCATCCCGAAAACGCCCGAAGTACACCTCCCGCCAGATGTATACCGAGGGCTGCGGATGAGCGCGAAATGGGCGCGGTAGATCAAAGCCATCCCGTCGAGCAGGAAAAGCTTTTTTTCCGTTTGTTCATCAAACAGGGTGGGCGCGTTTGTCTTATTGGTAACTGCTTTTTTTGCCATCACTTCAGTTTCTACGAACTGAAGGGAACTGTAAATGAGCCCAAGATACTAAGAATCACTGTGATCCGTCTGGCAGTTCAGCAACAAGAAAGAATACCCCCGACAGGAATCGAACCTGTAGCTGAGGATTAGGAATCCACCGTTTTATCCGTTAAACTACGGGGGCTTTTAATCAGCCTACCGGCAAGAGTTGGCTGTTGACTAATCGTTATACAACAATTGCCAAATCACGGAAGTTGGTAGATCGGCTTGAACGAATTTCTGTCGGACTATTCCGAGCCGTTTGGCAGGCACTATTCTTTATCTTTATCTTTTTCATTTTCAGGTTGTTCACTGGAGAAACCGCTTGATATGCGGTCTACCTGTTCGGCTGCTATGAGTTTGTCGATTTTTTTCTGGTATTTATTGGCTTTTTCGGAATCGCCCAGTGTTTCATAGCATTCAACCAAATTCCCAAGGATCGTCTTGCTGTCGGGAATTCGAGCTGATGCGAACTTCAGATCCTCGATGGCTTCGCTGTGTTTTTTGTTTTCCATTAGAAAACGACCACGTGTAGCATAGAAATGCG
This sequence comes from uncultured Pirellulaceae bacterium, assembly GCA_964641465.1. Lineage (GTDB taxonomy): Bacteria > Planctomycetota > Planctomycetia > Pirellulales > Pirellulaceae > Mariniblastus. Next base: position 70,087 of record CAZXLW010000001.1, read on the forward strand.
GCGACTGTGGGAACATTTCAATCGCGATCGAAATCAACTCGTTTCTTTTCTCGTTATTCAATTCGCGTTTTTCTGCAAAAACCTGAATGAAGTAGTTGATCGCGAACGGGGCGAGTTGGAATTGTTGCCCTGAGATCTCCCAGTGTTTTTGTCCGTCATTTACATTTCCGTTAACAATGTCGCGCAAGCCCAGGATAATGTGGATAACTCCCGGTACTCGCGGATCAAGGTTGAAATTTGCGTCATCGGCTTTAGACGAACCACCGAGGACGGAATCTCGCAGCCACAAGTCCTGCTCACTCTCCATGTCGTAGCCGTCAACATAGTAGAGCAGTTCCGAGTAGCCTTCAGGAACGCGTACGTCTGTTTTGATTGCTGTTGCTAACGCATAAAGTTTATCGATGAACTGTTCTTCGTCGTCCATGTCTTCCAGCGACTTAGCGCGTTCGACTTCGATTTGGGCAGCCAGTTGAGCCAACGTTTGTCGAACTTCAGGATCTTGAGCGAGTTGGTAACCTTGCAAAATGTAGTTCTCGCCTCGGTCATAGTCTTCGAGCAGCATACAAGTTTTGACAATGCTGACCCAGAACGGCAACACGTTGGGGAAATCACGCGCATTCTTTTGATGTTTGGCGATGAATCTCATCCCGCTTAGTCTCGCTTCTTCATCACGATTCTCTTCTTGCAGGATTTCAATCAAAGCAATGGATGCATAAAGTTGTCGTTCTGTTTTCAACGGAAGATCAATCGCTTCGTTAAAAAACTTGACGGACTCGCGAGTGCTTGTGAAAGCCATCTTGTCTCTTTCAGCTGCCTGCCCCGAACTCCCTTCTTCGCGAAACTTATCGGCCTCTGCTTGGTGTTCTTCTGCAATCCGGCGATGTATGCCAGCCATTGCCAGAACAGCAAAGACATTGGTTGGGTCGGCCTTGTATGCCAGTCGCACCTGTTGGTCAGACTTTTCTTGCCGCAGATTCTCGTCCAGTTCGCTTTTCTTTGTGTTCGAGTAATAGCCAGCAAGCCACAAATGTGCTTCGGAATATCCTTTCCATTGTTTATCGGAAACAACTTCGTCATCGTTTATCGCAGCGGCCTGTGATTCTTCCGACAGCCATTTCATAACTTCGTGTGCGCGATCGTATTCCTCTATGCGATCGTAGGAAAGGCCCAGTTCATACTTGCCGTATGAACTCTCAGGCTCTTCAGAGACTACTTTTTTCGCATAGAGTAAGGCAGCATCCAAGTCGTAGAACGGACTTGCTTCTTCGACCGAAAGATAATAGTAGGCTTTCGATACGCCCTTCGCTTTTTCTGCTGCCTTGTTGTTGGCTACCCAAACCAACGCGACACAAAACACAATGAATAACATCGCCGGTATCGCGAACATGAACGCCCGACCATTTCGGGACGCCGTCCAGCCGAACACCATGAAAACGAGGAACCCCCAAATCAGACGAAATGGCAGCGCAACTAACGTACCCAGCTGTTCGCCAGTAGACTGATCCTCGAAGGAATTACCTAGCTGAAAAAAGTTACCGATAGCCTGTAACACTTCTGATACCCGTTTTTCTAAGACTTGATCATTTCTGTTCGCGATTTTCGCTAAGCTCTTCGCGTTCGAGCTTTTCCAGGCGTCGGCGGTATGCCTCTGCCTGCCGTTCGTTTTTGCCTGTGTAGGTAATAATCAGGTTTTTAATGATTTCCTTACTCTTGGGACGGTTGCGGAACGCAACTTCGAACGCTGCCGCCGCTTCTTCCATGCGTCCTAGTTGCATGAGAGCAACGCCACGCGTATCAAAAAAGCTTGATACGATCGCTTGACGGTTGTCACGGTAGTTCGCCGCTGTCGCCAGGAAAGTAATTGCCTGATCTACAAGTAGTAACGCCTGTTCCGGATTGCGGTTTTCTGCCTTCAAGTACGCGAACGCCAGGTTGTTCAGAACCTGAGGGTTGCGAGGATTCTTTTTTCGAGCTCGCTCAAAGTACGTGATGGCATTTTCGTGATCTTGCTTGCGAAGTGCCTGGTGGCCTAGCTCAGACAATACCACCCACGGAGTGTTCGGGTCGTATCGCGGATCGTAAATCTTTCGAGCTTCATCAGCGATCTCAGGTCGATCCCCCAAAATCGTGAGCCATTGAAGTGCAGAGTCATTCTTCTCGTCGTTTTCGATTGCTTTGGCGAGATCGCTGAGCTGCAATTTCATTACATCCGTAGGTGCCTCGCGTCCGCGACTGATCGCTCGATCAGAATAGACTCGTGATAACTGACGTTTCAGAAACACCTTCTTGGCGATGTCATCACCGTAATTAAGCAATTCGCCTCGAATTGCATTTTCGGCATCCGAAAAGCTCTTAAGATCGCCCTTCCGCTTCATGCAGATCACATAGTGCGTCCATGCGTCGACCCATTCAGCAACATTGTCCGAAGACTTGTTAGTCATCTGTCGGAACTTAATACTTGCCTGACTCAGGAAGGATTGTTTGTCCGAAGTCTTGCTTAAAATGTCCGCAAGACGAAGTAGGTCCCGGTAATGTTTCGGATCATCTTCAAACAGCTCTTTGTAAATTTCGTATGCAGGAAGATATTGCGACTTTTGATCGTGGATAAATGCTTTTATCTTTTTAGCATCAACATTGGCTTCATCAGCAATCAGGCAGTTCCTGATCTGCTTTTCCGCTCGCCCAATATTATCCTGCCGTTCTTTCTGAGAAGTCGCTTTCTTTTGAAGGAAGTACTGAGATAGAAACAAGTGTCCTTCGGCGTAACCAGGTTCGTTAAATGGAGAGATCGTCTCCATTAAACTCAAGCCTCGCTGTGGATCGCCTTCTCGAAACGCCAGCATCGCCAAGTCAAACATGTATTCTGGATTCTCGTTGTTCAGAGAAATCAGTTTTTGCAGGAAGATCTTTTCCTTTTCCATCTCCCCTTTGAGCTGTGTTTTGCGTTCCTTGTTTTCTTCAGAGGTCGCGCGCCCGGAGCGGGTTTTGTCTATCAATTCCTGTTCCTTGATTATCTCTTCGCGTAGCTGTTTCGCTTTATCGTTCGCACCCTGAACGAGATTTTGATAATGGGCGTCCAAGTTATCTACATTGAACGCAGCCAAGCTCAACGCTGTGACACCAAGCACAAGGAAGATCACTGCCGGCATACCCAGGACAAGAAACTGCCCGCGACCGCCGTCTTGCCAGAAACCAAGAATGAAACTCCATTGCCATCGAAGAAACGCCGCCACAATGATGATGACAACGGCCCAAATGAGGATTTGCATTACTGTGGATGACATAATTACACCTTAAACGCGATTTAGTCGGCTTGGAAAATGTAGCCAAGGTGCCAGCACTAATGCCTGCACCTCTGTCCTAGCATAAATAGAGCAGATCGAATTCACTACAGGCTGAGAGTGCCAATGTTGAGCTAATCCGATCCTAATATCCGTTCTCATCGAATATACCAAAAATGACGGCTGTAGGGCATAAATCCGTCCGCCACCCGGCCAGTTTTCCTCAGCTAATGAGGTAATTTTGAGGGCATTCTGCGCGGCAATCTTTGCGCAAGTGTTTCGGCAAGTTGCATTTCCGCGAATATTCGTACAACCGTTTGGACTAGTGCATTCAAGAAAATCAGCAAAATCGTCAAAAGTCCTGCTACCGAAAAGTCGAAAATGGAAAAAGGCATGCCTTCCACGCATGAGACCCGTGCCTCCAAATTGTACCCAGTGTGATCCGATGAAGCGTTTAGCATTTGAAAAAACCTGTGGATACCTGTTAATCGGTGCCTTGACCCTGTTCGCATCCGCCGACATCGTCAACGGACAGTATTACGAGGGGCAAGGTGCCGGAGCGCAAAGTAAGCTTCCGCTGAATCAGTTGCCTCCAATCGTTTCCTCTGCTCAGGCAACTGGCAACAAAGCCTCTAAAGGGCTGTTTATCCCTTCCAATGTTGGGAACCTGCCACCGATTGTTGCTCCACCTCAGTACAAGGCTCCGTTCGTTTACGGGCAATCCAAACCTCAATCGCAGGCTCCAGCTCCACAGGTCCGGCAAACCGCCCCGGTGATTTCGCAACCAAATACTGCGCCGTCAGGTTCAGTATTGCCGCCAATTGTGTCTGGCAGTTCCGCTAGTCAAGCTCCACCAACAATACGACCAACGCAACCATCATTTCAACAACCGTTTGTTCAGTCACCTCAGGCACCGCCAGTGCCTCAGCGGTCCAGTGCTGGGGTGCCGATCTATCAGCGAAGTCCGGCGACTCAACAACAAACTGCAGGACCGTCGAATCCATTTGGACAATCGTCGTTCCAAGGCAGCGGCAGTCGAAGCGTGCCATTGATTCAGGCTCCAGCGGAAAGTGCTTCACCGTTCCCCCCGTCACCGAGCCTGGGTTCTCAGGATTTTTCGCTATCGCCGGGCGATCTGCCAGCGGTACCAGAAGTTGAGCTGGACGCTCCAGGAACTTCGGTCATTGAATCACCAACAATTTCAGGAACACCGCTCGCACCACCGCCAAGTAATTTTCCGTCAGTCAACAGTGGCGTTCCAGGAACAAACAACTTCTTCGAACAGCCCCTTCCGTCGCAGCCAGCACAGCACTCACAAGCTGGCGGCGTCAACACAGGTTGTTCGTCGTGCGGTCCTGGCGGCTGTTACGACCCAGCTCAAGTGCAGACACAAAACGGATGCTGTGGCTCCGTGGTTAATGCGGGTTACTACCTGTTCGCCGATGCTTTGTTCTGGACCCGCACAGACGGCGACGTTCAGCTATCAAGCTCGTTCGGTTTGACAGACTTCAACTTTGTCGGCGGCTACCGATTTACGCTTGGCTATCGCCAAAATGCGACCGAGGGCCAGGAACTGACATTCTTCGGTACTGGTGATCTGGATGAAGAAGAAACCGCGACCAGTGCGGCCGGTAACTTGACTTCTTTGTTTGCTGTAGCCGGCGGTATTCCAGCGGCAGGGTTTTTCAATGCCGTTTCACAAACGCAAACAAAAGAAACTCAGCTGCAAAGCCTCGAATACAATCGAATCAAATGGGGTTGGGACGTTCTCAAAACGTTTGTTGGCGTCAGGTACATTTACTTCGATGACAGCTACAGCCTGTTCAGTACAAACACTGGCGGTACCAACGGCTTGTTTGTGATGGATTCCACAAACAATCTGTTCGGTATACACGGTGGCACGGAGTTGTTTTACGATGTTGGATATCGAACGTCTGCATCGCTGACAACCAAAGTCGGCGGTTACGTCAACAGCGCAGACTTCGACACCAATGTTTTCAATGCCGGTGCACAAGTCCTTTCACAGGAAACACAAGAAGGTTCATTTGCTTCGACATTTGAGCTCGGTTTCCTTTCTCACTTGCAGTTAAGCCCAAGGTCCAGATTCCGATTGGGGTATGACTTGTTCTTGTTGTGGGGAGCTTTCACCATCGAAAACAATGTTCCGCGTCAAGAGTTTGCCAACGGGTTCCCCATTCCTGGTGGCGGTCCTTCTCTGAACCCTGCTACCGGAACCAACCTGAACACGAACAACGAACCGGTCCTGTTCCACGGGCTCTCGTTCGGCTTCGAAGTCTTCCGATAGATAGACACAATCAGCGAAACTATGCTCAGGCACCGATGTACTGGGCATACAGTTTCTTTGCCACAACGATGTCGTTTGTTCCGTTGATGATGGCCCGACCATCTTCGAAAGTACTGATCACGAAGTCCTCAACGTACAAGCGGACCAGGAATTCGTTGGCAACGACTCTGCCAGACGCCGCCAACCGATTCGCGAGACTTTCCAAGTCCATGGACGATCGTTCCGGGTAGCTCACCTGAACCGCGTTCCGTCCACACAGAACAACTGAGTGGCTACCTCTTTTGCCGTCGAGCCAAACGAATTTGTCGTTCTGGCAGGTCGGACAATCCACTTTCTCGCGGATGTTCGATAAATCCATCGCGTAATTGCGATTGTTCCAGATATCAAAAACCTGCAGCTTCCGAGAAACCTGTTGCCTGTTTTCGGTTAGCACTTTGAGCGCTTCGTTGACTTGGATCGACGCAATCACATTGATTATCGTCGACAAGATCCCACCAGAATCGCATGTCGCCGTCGTCCCCGGTGGAGGCGGTCCATCCTGCATCAGGCAATTCAAACACCCCGTATCCTTGGGCAAGATGCTCATCACTTGCCCCTCTGCTCCCAGGCAACCACCGTAAATCCATGGAATCCCGTGTTTAACGCAAGTGTCGTTGATCAAAAATCGAACTTCGAAGTTGTCAGTTCCGTCCAGCACAATCTGCGCCGGCGAAGGTTCCAGCAGATGCCGCTCGATATTGCGATGGTCAACATCGACGATTCGACCTTCAATTGAAATGCTGGAATTGATCGCTCGTAATTTCTGCTCGGCAACCTTGGCCTTCGGCATGCCAACATCCGACTCGTTGTAAATGGTCTGACGCTGCAAGTTGTCCAGCTCGACGAAGTCGCGATCGAGCAACACTAACTCCCCTACCCCGGCCCGAGTCATCAAGTTGGCAATCACACTTCCCAAAGCACCGCATCCAACGACGACCGCTCGGGACTTCGCTAGTCGTTCCTGCCCTTCAACCCCGAACCTCGGAAATCGAATCTGTTTGGAATAACGTTGAAACTCAGGCGGAATCGCTTGAGGAGTTTCAGGATTTTGGTTTTCGTTGGACATGCAATATTGACTGACTCACACAGATTCTTGTTCAGCCAATGAGGCCAACGACAATTTTTCTCGTTCAAACAGATCTTTCAAATATCTTCCAGTCACCGACTCTTCGCAACTGGCAATTTGTTCGGGCGTACCCGAAGCGACCACGTTTCCCCCATTCTTCGAAGCTCCCGGCCCGAGATCAATGACCCAATCAGCGTGTTTGATCAATTGCAGATTGTGTTCGATGACAATCAACGAATGCCCATCGGCGATCAACGTATCGAAACAATCGACCAGCTTCAAAATGTCCTGAGGGTGCAAGCCAAAACTGGGCTCATCAATGAGGAACAGCACTCGCTTGCTTTTAGGGGCGTTCAAATAGTGAGCCAGCTTGAGTCGTTGGGCTTCTCCGCTGGACAATGTCGACGATGGTTGCCCCAATTGAATGTAATCCAATCCAACATCAATCAATGCCTTCAGTCGCGTTTGCACTTTCGTCTTGCCGCGAAAAAACACGAAGGCCTCGCGGACCGTCATGTTGAGCACCTCATGAATGTTCTGTGCGCGGTAGCGAACGTCCAGAACGGAATCCCTGAATCGGGTACCTTGGCACTGATCGCAACGAATAGCCATGTCGGTCATGAAGTGCATGTCGATCACCAACTGCCCTTCGCCGCGGCATTTTTCGCATCGCCCGCCGTCGACGTTGAAACTGAAGTGCCCAGCTGTCAGGTTCTTTAGCTTGGCGTCGACGGTTTCAGCAAAAGATTTGCGGATGTCGTCGAACGCTTTGACATAGGTCACAGGATTGCTGCGCGAGGAACGACCAATCGGCGAATGATCAACGAGTACCACTTCATCACAGTGATCCGCACCTGTCAGCTCACGAAACGGCAGCCCGGTGCTCGCACTCGAATCATACTTGTTGCAGATTGCCGGGAACAGAGTTTGCTCTACCAACGAGCTCTTACCAGCACCGCTCAATCCGGTGACTGCACAATAGCTCCTCAGCGGAAACTCGACAGCGATGTCATTCAAATTATTCCCAGTCGCGCCGTCCAGTCTCAATTTCTTCGAAACCTTGCGTCGTGGCCGATCAGGGTTGCGCAGGCCGGCGCGGACTGCCAGGAATTGGCCGGTGACGCAGTTGTCGGCTTGCAGCATCGCATCGCACGTGCCGTCAAACACGATGGAGCCACCTTCGACCCCGGCACCAGGGCCCAATTCGACGATTCGCTCGCCAGCTGCAATCAATTCCTGATTGTGATCGACGACGACGACCAGGTTGCCCCGTTGCTTGAGTCCAACGATCGCTTGCGAAAGCGATTCGACCTCGACTGGATGCAATCCGCTACTCGGTTCGTCCAGGACGTAAAGCATGTTAGTCAGTGTCGAGCCCAGGGCCTTGGTCAACGCAATGCGTTGCAATTCACCAGAGCTCAAGGAAGCTACTGGACGATTCAACGTCAGGTAGGACAGGCCAATCTTTTTCAAATACTGCAATCGTTCCTGGATCTTACGACATAGCTGAGTCGTGTCACGGCGATGTGACGCTTGCTGTTCGATGACGGCAATGCAATCGTTCAGCTGGTCCAATTCAAGCAGACCGTATTGGTGAACGTTTTTCCCGGCAATTCGAAACGCCAACGCATTGTCATCTAGTCCACTGCCGCCACACGATTCACAGCCGACTTCGTCAGCTTGCCAGCCAGTTCCATCGCATGTGGTGCAGGTGCTGATACGAGTGGTTGGATCAAAAGTTTGGGGGACAGGCTCTTCAAAGACGCGGTGGCATTTTGGGCAGACAAGTGAATCGCTGAATCGTCGAATCGACCATTCTTGCTGGTCGATTGCGACAACTTCCGTTTTTGTGTCTGGCGGGCCGTCTGATTTCCAGAAAAGCACGACGCTGCCACCGCCGCTACGAAAGCCAGTCGCGAGTGAGTCCAGCAGTCGCTCGTTTGAACTGCTCCCGGCAACAAGACGATCAACGATGACTGCGATTGGTTTGTTCGGAAGTTGTGGTGCCGAGTCCACCGAATGCACGGTCCCGTCACAAACAAATCGGCGAAAACCACGGGCTTTCAGGTCTTCGATGGGATCGCCAAAGATATCGTCGGTGTTTAGCTCAAACGCAATTTGAAATTTGGTACCGGCCGACATTTGGGCGGTGAAATCGGCAACTCCCGCGGCGTCAAAACGCGTGATCTCGAGTTCGCAAGCGGGGCAAGTCGGCGAGCTTGCCTTGGCAAAAAGCAATCGCAGGTACGGCAGAATCTCACTCGCCGAGCCAACGGACTGGTTGGCGTTTTTGGCCGCTACACTGCCGCGTTGGGCTTTGATAGCGATCGCCGGCGGGATGCCTTCAAGCCGGTCTGCATCTGGTTTGTCGAGTTGTTCCAGGAATTGCCGCGTGTAGGGCGACAAGCTCTCGAAGTACCGTCGTTGTCCTTCTGCATAAAGCGTGTCGAATGCAAGGCTCGATTTTCCGCTCCCGCTCACTCCACAAATCGACAACAGTTGACCGTGGGGAATGTCAATGTCGATCTCTTTCAAATTGTGTACCCGAACTCCACGTAGTTCGATTTGACGATGCGGCAACTTGAAATCCTGAATGGGCAACTGACTTGCAACAGTATAACGCCAACACGCCGAGTTGAAGACGGGCATCCGTCACCGAGGAAAAATTCAATCCGTTCGACTCAGTGAGCACGGATGTACTTGATTGCCAAGACAAACGCCAGCACAACCAACGCGTACGCGAACAGGAAGAAGTTTAGAAGAACTCCTTGGAACAAAGTGGTCGCGAGAAACGCCCAAAAGCTGTCGGCAAGTGGCGCAAGTGGCCCTTGCTGGTGGTCAATCTGAAACACGGTGGTCGTGGCTGCGATGCTGAACAGCCCGAAGATCATGTCAATATAGAGACCGATCGGGAACAGGATAGACATCCCAATCCGTGTCCCGTATACGATCTTGGCAACCAGTCGAAAGGTGCGATCGGTCATCAGTTTGCGGATTTGACGAGTGCAATCGACCGCCGTGTACATTGCCACGAATATCAGAACGCCGGTAACCATCGCCGCGCCTTTCATAGCGAAATTTTCGTCGGCGATTACCATGCCCCAAAAGAAACTTGGTGCGGCACTTATGAAACAAACGAAGGACCATCGAACCAACGAACGCAAAGGGCTGGCAGGCTGCAACGGTAAATCGCCAAGCTCCTCGACATCCTCGGCCGGCAGTTGATATGCAGATGGAGCTTGGTAAGGATTCTGGCTATCCACAATTCACGTTGCCAATCAGATCGGTCGCAGGGAGGCGATGACGCCTACTCTTCTTTCTTTTTCTTCTTCACGCTCTTTTTCTTGGCAGCTTTTTTCTTCTTCGCCTTTTTCTTCTTCGCCTTCTTTTTAGCCGCCTTTTTCTTGGCCGCTTTCTTCTTACGCTCAGCAAACTCGAATTCCAGTTTGCCGGATACAAAATCGAGCTTCAGGTGTGCCGAAAACGGGCGGCCACGTTTCGAGATGAACCCAGGCATCAGGTCTGTCTTGCCGATAGTGAACAGCTTGATACCTTGTTCGCTCGGAATCTCTTTCTGCTTGATCGTTTTGCTGATACGAACGCCACGTTCATCAGCCTCTTTCGCCATATCCGGGGCAACGAATGCAGTCTCTGTTTCGTAGACTTTGATCTTTTTGTCGCCGACCGGTGATTCGCAGATAATCATCTCGTCGTTCAGGTTCTTGAGTTCTTCTTCACGAAGCGTGTCGCCTTCGAAGATAAACTCGATCTTCCAGGTCTTCTTTTTCTTTTCCAAAACCAGGTCAGCTGAAAATGGTTGTCCGAATCGGTTCTTGAATGTTTCGATCGGACCGACTCGCTTATCAACCATCAACGAACGGGCTTCTGCTTCAGTCAACTCGTGACTGGCAATGTGTTTCTTGATTTTGAACCCGCATTCCGGATCCTTGCAAGCGAACAAGCCGTCGGTCTGGCGATGGATACCAGCGTTGCATTCGGGGCACGGCGCTTCCAGGTCCGGGAACGGCCGGTTAACGATTTCGTCAGTGAACTTGCGTGTCTCTTCAACGATGTTCGTCGTCAGATCCTTGATCTCGTTCATGAACGCATCACGATCGAGGTTGCCTTGTTCGATCTGCTTCAGTTTGAATTCCCACTCGCCAGTCATTTCCGGCGAGCCAAGATCGGTGATCCCGATTTCATGCAACAAGTCGACCAGTGCCAGCCCTTTGTTCGAGACTACCAGATCGCGTTTTTGCAACTCATGGCGGAAGACATATTTTTGGCGGATCAAATTCTCAATGATCGAGGCACGAGTCGCCGGAGTTCCCAGTCCACGTTCGCTCATCGCATCACGCAATTCATCGTCGTCGACTCGTTTTCCTGCCGTCTCCATCGCCGACAGCAGCGTACTATCGTTGTATCTCGCTGGCGGACGGGTTTCGTCTTCCTTCAGCTCGACTTCGATGACCTTGGCGGACTCACCATCTGTGGCGGCAACCAGTTCGTCCTTGTCACCGCCAGTTCCAGGCGTCCGGCCGTAAACTTCCAAATAACCGGGAACCACGAGAACTTTACCAGTGGTCAAGAAACAATCTTGCTCGACCCGCGTGATACGACGCGTCAATTCATATTCCGCATGCGGATAGAAGATCGCCAGAAAACGACGCAATACCAGCTGGTAAATCTTCAGTGCTCCATCTTCGAGCTTTGCTGGCGGAACCTTTCCCGTTGGAATAATCGCAAAGTGATCGCTGACTTTCGCAGTGTTGAAGATTCGTTTCGTCGGGCCGACTCGATCGTTGTCTGCCACCCACTTCGCGCAAGCAGTCAGTGATCCGGTCAGGGCCTCGCTGGTTTTTGCCTTGGCGAGTCCTTTGATTGTTTTTCGAACCTCGTCGACATAGTCTTCGGGCAAGTACTTCGAATCGGTTCTCGGATAGGTCAAAAGTTTGTATCGGTCGTAACACGCCTGGGCCAGTTGCAATGTACGTCGGGCCGGGAAACCGTGTTTATTGCCAGCTTCCCGTTGCAGGCTGGTCAGGTCGTACAGCAGCGGCGGCGCCTGCTTCTGAGGTTTCTTTGTCTCGTCAACGACGCCTGACTTTCCCTCGACGCGAGCGACGATTTCTTCAGCTTCTTCTTTTACCCAGATACGTTCAGCGCGGCCGTGGGGCTTGTCTTCGTCCTTTTTGAAATCTTCTCGAAACCAGCGACCGGAATAAGTTCCTTTCTGAATCTTGAAATCAGCGCGAACTTCCCAGTAAGTTTCCGGGACAAAAGCTCGAATCGCTTTTTCGCGCTCTGACAGGATCACCAAAGTCGGGGTTTGCACACGCCCGGCAGTCGTCACATTGAACCCGCCGTTACGTGAATTGAATGCGGTGAGTGCCCGGGTACCGTTGAGTCCGATCAACCAGTCACTTTCCGACCGGCACAAAGCTGCCTCGGCCAGCGGGATCATTTCTGCATCGTCCCGCATATTCGCCCAAGCGTCCAGAATCGAGTTGTCGGTCATCGACTGCATCCACATCCGCTTAACCGTCAGCGGTTTGGCGATATCGACCATCTGCAACAGGTACCGAAAAATCAGCTCTCCCTCACGCCCGGCATCGCAAGCGTTGACCACGGTGTCGATGTCCTTTTTCTTCAACAGGCGTTGAAGCACCTTGTAACGGCTGACACTTCGCTCGATCGGCTGCAATTCGAAACGTGGAGGAATGATAGGAAGATGCTTCATTCCCCATGGTAATTTCTTACCATTAGGGCCTTCAGGCATCTTCAGTTCGACCAAGTGGCCGATCGCCGAGGAGAGATAGGCAAAGTCGTTCTCGAAGTAATCATTCTTTTTTTCGAACTTGCCAACCTCGGGCAATTTGCCCAGAACCCGGGCCAAGTCTGTGGCAACGCTCGGTTTTTCGGCAATGATAAGGGTTTTTGGCATCTTGGCTCCAAGCCTATGTTCTGAACTTCCCTCCGCGCTTGTACTTTCGCGAAGATGATTAGCTGCGGACAACGTATCAGGTCAATACGTTGTCGCAAAAATCGTAGCTCTTGTTTTTCTGGACGATCATTTCGACGAGTTCAGTTGGGTGACACGCTGGCTTTTGGCATTGTAAATCGGCGAAAACACCTATAAATTTGTCGAAATTGGGTGATTTGCTGATATCGTTTGTATCGCTATCACCCACTTGATTGCGACAAGGATTAATCGCTGACGCGTAACTTTGTCAAGGCCCCACACGCTGTGGGGGTCCGCAATAGCAGGCATGTTTGTGCGGTTTCGTCTGCACTATGTCAGAATAAAATCGAGATCGGCTTTTCGATCGAGAATAGAACACAAACAAAATACTATCCGTTAATAATAGGCGCGACAAATGGCCAGCCCACTTCGTTGGTTTCGAAAATACTCTTACTTCTTCATCGTAGTATTCGGCGTACTGCTAATGGCCATTTTTGGCCTGGGGTCAGTCGTGACCGGTTTGAACCCGGGTGACCTTGCTCGAAGTTCCACCAGAGAGAATAAAGTCGTAGCCGAGTGGGCAGGTGGCGAACTAAAAGAAAGCGATGTCTTCAATTTACGCCAAAAGCACTTCGCCGGTCAGCGACTGATCGAGGAAGTTTACAAGTACGCGTTGGAACAAAATGGTAACAACCCGTTCCGTCCCGGTGTCGAACGGATCCTGCCGATCATTCGTCCTGGTACCAACCCAAGCACGCAACAGATGAATGAAGACGTCATGAATCGCTACTGGATGGCCAAGCAAGCTACCAAAGAGGGATTCATTGTCGATGAAAACATGGTGATGGATTATCTGGCTCAGTTCTCGGGTGATGCGGGCATCAGCAAGAACATCTTGAAGGCGTTGAATAAGCGAGCCAATCCGGGAGTTCCGCTGACTCCGGTTATTCGTCAGTTGCAAACTGAAATGCTTTGGCAGCAGATGGAGTCGATGGCCAATGGCGGTTTGGCGTTCAACACGGCCTCACGCGAAGGTGTTTCGGCAATCAATCCAACCGAAGCCGTCGAGTTGTTTGCCCGGACGAGCCGACAGATCGAATGCAAAGTCCTGGCGATTCCTGTTGACGACTACGTCAGCAAGGTTACCGAAGAACCGAGTGATTCTGAGCTTCGTGAATTGTACGAGGAAGGGAAATTCGATTACCCGAGCTACGACTTGAAGGATCCCGGGTTCAAGAACCTGAAGAAAGGCAAGCTCCAGTATTTCATCGCCGAATTGGAAACTTTCGTTCAGAACGAAATGGCGAAAATAACAGACGAGCAAGTTCAAGCGGAATACGATCGTCTGCTTGAAGCTGAAGACAATTTGGTGATGCAGGTGGTGCCTAAAGAGCCTCAAGAAGGTGACGCCGCCGATAGCCCTGCGGAAACGCCAGGTGACGCTCCCTCTGATACTCCAGGGGAAACGCCTGTCGAAGGTGCTCCGGCCGATGCGACCGAGGCGGGTGAAAGTACGGGTGGCGAAATGGTACCTGTCGAGACTCCTGTTGAAGCTGTCGAGGGAACTCCCGAGATGGGTGAGCCGGTGATTGACGAGACATCGGGCAATTCACTCCGCGAGAATACCGAAGGAGCGGGTGGAACCTCTGGTGGCTATACCTCGATTCGAGTTCAGGACGAAGTGCCTGTGGTTCAAGAAGTAGTCCAAGAAGGAGTTCCAGTAGAAGGAGTTCCAGTAGAGGGAGTTCCAGTAGAAGTTGAT
>CAZXLW010000001.1:84601-96154 GCA_964641465.1 uncultured Pirellulaceae bacterium
GGAGTTCCAGTAGAGGGAGTTCCAGTAGAAGTTGATGCCGTTCAGGCTGAGACGACTGAAGTGCCTGTCGAAGCGGCTCCAGGAGCTGAGATGGCCGGTGACGAGGCAGCAACAGATCCTCCTGTTCAAGAAGATCCCACGGAAAGTACTCCGGCAGTTGCAGATGGTTCTGACGACCCTTCAATCGACGATGGTCCAAAAATCGAACGTGAGCCCAAGCCACTCAAGGACGTTGCTGAAGACATCAAGCGTCGAATGGTTATGCAAGATGCCAGAACTGGACGGGATAAAGCTGTCGATTCGGCAGAACGCGAAATCCGAAAATTCCAAATGCTTTACGATCGTTGGGAAAATGATCTTGAAGGCAACAAAGACGAAACGGAAGAGCCAGCACGGCCAAACTACCAGGAAGTGGCGGACAAATACGGAATCCAGTTCGCGGAAACCGATTGGGTTGACCAGACTACGATCGGTGACGAACAGATCGGTCAAGTCGTCGTGTTCGATATGGCAAGCCGTCAGGCGATTCAAATCGGCGAGCAGCTATTCTTTGACTTCGACAACCTTGCGGAATACCAGCCACTGTCCGCTGATGACTTCCGTACCAGTTCGCGATTTTTGTACTGGTTCTCTGAGAAAGCGGAAGCGAAGGTTCCGTCGTTCGACGAAGCGAGAGAATCGGTGCTTGAATACTGGAAGCGAAACAAAGCTATTGATTTGGCGATGATCGAAGCTGAAAAGATTGCTGAAGAAACCACTAATCAGAAAAAGCTTTTGTCTGCAGCTTACCCCGAGAAAGCAGTTGATACCGGCAGCTTTGCCTGGTTCTCAAAATTTGGCAGGTTCTCGTATGGTGCTCCGATTGGTGTTACTCAGCCGGGTGAAGATTTCATGGCAACCGCCTTTGAGCTCAAGTCAAATGAGTGCGGAGCTGCCATGAATGACCTCCGCGACATTGCCTACGTTGTTCAGAACGTTACGCCGGTCGAAAAGTCAACTGACCAGATCGCGTCTGAGTATCTCAAGCAGCATTTCTTCCAAACGCGTCAAATCCCGCGTGAAGTCATGACTGCCAAGCAGAGGTATCGCCAGGAAATGAACTTTGACTGGTCACGTCAGTTCCGTAAGTCAATGGACGTCAATGTCGTTGGCCAGTAAGCGGCGGGCGTTGAGAACAATCTAGCCGTCGGATTCGTTAGTTTCGACGGCTAGTGGTCCGTCAGACCTGAATTGACGGGTGCCATGTTTACGCGAAGGGTGGTGTGTGCCGTACCCACGTGTGCCGTACCGACTTAGCATCGCCTAGACGTAAGTCATATACCAGTTGAAACACCCTGATGCTCTGCATGACGGAATATCCATTTTGCTTTAGCTGGCTTGCCACTTCTTCCCGAGAAGCACCTTCAAGAACGAGCGTTCTCAACTCGGCAGCAACATCCGAAAACGAATCTAAGTCCATGATTGTTAATCCAGAGAGAAGGATGCATCAGACACACAGAGTCTGTTTGCTGCACTTGGCTGCCGGCGCATTGCCTGCCGCACAATGAACGAGCGACTCTCCCCGAAGGGAAGGGAGAGAGTCGAGTCGTTCTTCATGGTCGGCCTAATTCGCGTGGTTCGTCAGTTTCAACAACGTTACGCCGAGAGGCGGCACGTTGATGGCAATTGAGTGTTCCCGCCCGTTGGCACCGATCGCCTGGCTATCGACTCCTGAGCCGTTGCCAACATTCGTGCCCGAATAGAAGTTCGAATCGCTGTTAAAGATCTCGCGATAGTATCCGGCTTGCGGAACTCCCAGGCGGAAGTCCGATCGGACAACCGGTGTGAAGTTGCAGCAGACGACAATGATCTCTTTGCGATCACGCGAGAACCTGGCGAACGACATAATGCTGGCGTGATGGTCGGTGCAATCAATCCACTCAAACCCATCGCCATCAAAGTCCACTTCGTACAATGCCGGTTCTTGCCGGTACATCCGATTCAAATCGGCGACGCACTTTTGCAGTCCCTGGTGGTTTTCCCAGTTCGTCAGATCCCATTGGAGCGAAGTGTTGCAATCCCACTCGTTCCACTGCCCGAACTCTCCACCCATGAACAACAGTTTCTTGCCCGGGTGAGCCCACATGTAGGCATACAGTAACCGTAGATTCGCAAACCGCTGCCACGTGTCGCCCGGCATTTTGTCCAACATCGAGCCTTTTCCATGAACCACTTCGTCGTGCGAGAATGGCAGCATGAAGTTCTCCGTGAACGCATAGATCAAGCTGAACGTCAGCTCGTCATGATGGTATTTTCGGTGGACCGGGTCATTCTCGATGTAACGCAACGTATCGTTCATCCAACCCATATTCCACTTCAGGCTGAATCCGAGCCCGCCGCAGTACGTTGGCCGCGAAACGCCGCCCCACGCAGTCGACTCTTCGGCAATCGTCAGCACACCCGGGTGCGCCGCATGGATCGTCTCGTTCATTTGCTTCAAGAAGTCGATGGCTTCCAGGTTCTCTCGGCCGCCAAACTCGTTTGGAACCCATTCGCCATCTTCACGGCTGTAGTCGAGGTACAACATCGAAGCGACCGCATCAACACGAAGTCCGTCGATATGATACTTGTCGATCCAGAACATCGCGTTGGCGATCAGGAAGTTGCGAACTTCATTTCGCCCGTAATTGAAAATCAGTGTATCCCAATCCGGATGCTCACCTTGCCGCGGATCCGCGTGCTCATAAAGCGCCGTCCCGTCAAACTTGGCCAGCCCATGAGGGTCCTTCGGGAAGTGAGCGGGAACCCAATCCACAATCACTCCGATCCCATTTTGATGGCACTGATCGACGAAGTACATAAAGTCTTCCGGCGTGCCGTAGCGACTTGTCGCCGCAAAATAACCAACGGTTTGATATCCCCAGCTACCCGTAAACGGATGTTCGCTGATCGGCATCAATTCCAGGTGCGTAAAACCCATCTCCAGGCAGTACGGTACTAATTGGTCTGCCAGGTCCCGATAATTCAGCCAGCCATTGTGGTTGCCTTCCTTATGCCGCCAGCTGCCAAGATGAACTTCGTATACCGACATAGGCCTCGCAAGATGGTCGGTCTCTGTTCGCTCACTGATCCAATCAGTATCGCCCCATTCATACGAATTTAAATCGGCCACGATATTAGCCGTAAGCGGGGGAACTTCCGCAAAGAAGCCGTTGGGGTCACATTTGTCGATCTGGTGACCAGACTCGGTCGTGACGCGATACTTATACTGCTGACCAACACCGATTCCCGGCACGAACAGTTCCCAAACTCCGCTGGGGATTCGTTTTTGCATCGGGTGCTGGCGACCATCCCAGTCGTTGAAGCTTCCGATCAGGCTGATGCCCTTGGCATTCGGAGCCCAAACAGCAAAGTTCACACCAGCGACACCATCCACGGTCCTCAGCTGAGCACCCAGGCAGTCGTACAGTTTTTGGTGAGTACCTTCACCGAATAAGTGGAGGTCAAGGTCGGTTAACATCGGTTGAAATGCATACGGATCATGGACATTCATCTCGGAGTCACCCTTGTTATAGCGAATCTGGTATTCGCCGCTATCGGTTGAGAAGACTCCGTTGTCGCAAACCACCTGGAACAGGCCATCCGGATGGACCATGTTCATCGGTTGCGTGTTCGAACCATCTGGTGACACAATCCATGCCTTTTGAGCACCTGGGCAAACTGTCCTGACGATCCTCGATGAAGGGCTGTTGGACTTGCAAAAATGCGGGCCCAGCAGTTCACGCGGATTCTCGCTTGCTCCTACCGTTATTTGGTGGAACGAATCCAGGTCGCAGTTTATTTCGGGACAAACGAGCGTCCTTGTAACCATCGTTGACTCCTTTCGATGACGTCAATCAATTGAGTTTGTGAATATAAGAAACTATGTAGGCTTGTTGTGGATCTAACCGAATTTATTCGAGACTAGAAAAGTGTTGGTGTTGGTGCTGGCTTGAGCGTATTACATATTGTTTAGGCACAGCCGAAAGCTTGTTGTTCCTGCTGTGCGGGGATTAGCTGGTTGGCTACGGCAGCGGCCAAATCGGTCCACGAAATTGTCCGTTGTTGCTTACGCCGTTTTTGCGGCGGACGGATGGCCGGTGCGAGGGGCCGAACAATCGGTTCAAGAGCTGACAAGATGTTGGCTTGCCCGATTTGTTGGTTGGATTCAAAGCTTTCCTGTAACGATCCAAATCTCCACACGCGGCAAGCCACCTGATGGAATTCGCGTGCTCGGTCGATGCGTTTCCAGAGGTCCGCGTTCTTGACGTCCACCATGACGCCGAATCGTTCCCATTGCCATTCTTGCTCTTTCCAAAGCGACATACCCTTGCGAAATCCTCGACCGATAAATCGACTGGGTGTGATCAGCGTGACCTTGGAAGGTTGCTCGAGCGCTTCAAGGCCTCGAACAACGGCAAGTAATTTCAACCGCTCCCCGCGTACATCTGGTTCCACGTCGGAAACCTCAATTCGCCCGGAACCATCGACTCGTTCCAGGACAAAACTCCAACTGCCGACGATATCGGAGCTATCGTTCGTGTCGGATAATAGCAAAAAATGGGGAGCGGTTGTGCTCATGGGGACGACCTCGGATCGATTTGGAAGCAAGCTATCGACCATCCGTTGTCGTCCAATGCCATCCATTGACAAAGGTTGCTGATAACAGGTATCGGCAATCTCTCCCCAGACGTTCGCCGTTTACTTATCCGCAACAAGGAAAATCTCAATTTAGATTCACCAGTTGCCTGTGCATCTGTTACGAACCGATCATCCGTTTCAAATTAACAGACGACGTTTTGAGAGCTGTTTTTACGGCAATGAATCAGGCTCGGAGTCTACTTGTTCAGTCGCCCCAACGCTTCCCGCGCTTTCTCTTCCGTTATCCAGTTCTCTCGTTTGAGAAGTTCCATGATGGCAGCGACCGATTTTTGCCCGCCGACTTCTGACAGGATCTCCAGGCAGACGGTCGCAATCGCGTCGTCGTCAGCTTTTCGGTTCAGCAGCTCGATCACAGCCGGTTCACTCGCCGCTCCGTTGCGAATCAATGCCAGCCGAGTCGCGACCTGGGTGCTGGGCGATTCCAGGTGCTCAACCAAAGCTTCGGCGGCGGCTGTGCTTTCTGTCTTGCCAAGTTTCACGATCCATCCTCGCTTGGAAAAAGCGTTGGCGGACTTGAGTTTCTGGACCAGCATCGGTGCGGCTTGGGAGCCATCGAGGTTGATCAGCGCATCGAGTGCCAACTTTCGCGTCGGCCCCTGCTCTGTTTGAGCAAGCGTCAAAACGGTTTTGATCAATTCAGGTTTCACCATTTGCGATTTCTTCGGCTGCCATGTTTTCAAAACGCTCAGTGCCGATGTCAGTCGCGATTTTTCGTAGGACTTATGATTCTGCACAAACGCATCCAATTGCTCAGTTGTAGCCTGGAACTCCGTTGCGGCAGGTACAGTGTTTTTCGACGGCTTGGGCTGAGACTTGGCGATCGTCGCCTCAACCAATTCGTAGTTCAATTTCAATGGTATGGAGACTTCTTCACCGTCCAGCTTCACGTGAACCGTTCCTCGCAATTTGCAGTGCGAAAACACTCCCTTACTCAAATCAAACGTCAGCTTACTGTCGTAGTCAAACCGCAGCGAACAAAATGCGTTCCGGTCACCGACAGTTTTCAGAGTGAACGACTTAGTCACTTTCACCCTTTCTGAATTTATGTCTGTGATCTCGTATTGAATTTCCTGCTGAGCGATGACCGGCTGGTATTGGTATTCCGGTTCGCGATCTCCACCAAACATTCCTCGCGGACCAAAACCGCGCATCATTTCACGGTGATGACGAAAGGGATCGCGATCAAGGTGACCAAACGGATCGTGGAGGTGTCCAAACGGATCTCGGCCTCGCCGCCTCGCCTTTCCGGACGGCAGCGACAAGCTTACGGTGCTGGCGGATTTCCAATTCCGTGCAACACTTCCACTGAGGAACTCGAAAGGCATTTGGATGACCGGGTCGAGCAGCAGAGGCAAGTTCGTTGCGCCTTCTATTGCCACCGGGCTTCCGTCCATTTTGAAAATGGCCTGGCTTTGAATAATCTCGCGTTTACCTTCTGTGTCCATCGAGCCAGTGGCCGCGACCTGGAAATTGGAAAAATCCTTCCTGCCACCAGGCCCCAGCTTCGCTTTGACAAAGAACACGGCGGGCGTGACCTGGCGAGCCAACTCGGGACCGCTCAGAGGCTTGTTCGCTGTTTTTGAACCAACGGAGATCTTGTTTTTTTCCAGCAGCTGACAGGCATCGTCAATCGGAATCGCAAACCCGACCTTGGCGATATCCATTCCATCGAGCTTGGCGTTGACGACACCAATTACCGCTCCCTGTTCGTTGACCAGCGGACCCCCACTGTTGCCGGGATTCACGGCAACGTCCAACTGATACGATTTGCCGAAGCCCTGAGTTACAAACCCGGCGATACTGCCGCGACTGATTTTTACGCTTTCACCCAGGAAGCTGCTGAGCGGATAGCCGATCGCACGAACGTCCTGAGCCAATTCAACTTTGGCGTCTTTGCCCAGCGAGAGGAATGGTAGTTCTTCCGCTTCAATTTTTAAAACTGCCAGATCTCGATCCACATCGCTGGCGATTATTTTCGCATCCCATTCCTGCTCGTCGGAAATGATCCGTACCGATTCCGCACCATTGATGCAGTGAGCACATGTCAACAAGTATCCATCTTCGGTGACGGCAAAAGCAGTCGAGGTGGCTTCCCCTTCTTCAAAAGCTTCGAGCGGTTCCCCGGAGAAATCATCGGCGACATTAGTCTTGTCCACTTCGATCGTGACGAAGCCTTCTGTGTCACGCCACTCTCCATCGACATCGATGCGAGCATCAAACTCATAGTCATAGCGATTGCCCGGCTGCAACTGGTACCTGAGCGGCTTCTGCCTTTCTTGCGCCGGGCAAAGGACCGGCAAGCCAATCGCGATCAGTAGTAACAGGATGAGGTAGTTGCCTGGTTTCATTTGCCTATTGAATCCCCGACTCGGAAATTGTCGATTCACCTTTCATACCTGGCGGTAGCTGTCGCAAATATTGTGGGACCGAAACTGATTGGAAAAACTTGACATCCGGCTGACACATTCGCTTCGCCGCCTGCTGCGTGGTCTCACCCTGTTGTGAATGAATGATGTGCCCGCGTCCTGGCCCGTACCGGTTCGAACGACTCCAGAGCACTTCTTCGCCGCGCATAAGTTCGACTTTTGCGCGGCAAGGAGTGTACTTGATGGTCTCCGTTCCTCGACGCCCGAATGGGTCGTGCAACGAAGATACTTCCAGCTCTTCCGGCTTAAGACGCTCGACAGACATGACCAATCGAATGGGAGATCCGTCTTTGGCGATCAGCTCTTTGTCTTCCAGTTGCTTCGCCACATTTTTGCGCAGGCGTTGTGTTTCGTCCCGCGGGAAAGGCAGTTTGATCTCCACAGCAACCGAATCACCTGGCTGTAACACCAGCAATTCATCGGGATCAATCGCGGCAGTTTTCTCTTCAATCTCCGGCGTCATCAGACTGATCGGAGTTACCTTCTTAGAAGTCAAAAACCAGAACCGCCCGTCATTCGACTGGACGACTTTGCCGGTAGGATTCGACTTGTATTCCCAAACGGTGGTCTGCAACGACATGTCCATCAAATGTCGATCGTTGACTAGCAAATGGCGATCACCGACCCAATGCAGAGAACTCACTCGCCTGTCCGGCGAAACAAATTCTGCGATTGGCTGCCCGCTGTTCAAGTCCCACACTACCAGCAATTCTGTTTTCGAATATCCGGCAACAAGAAACTGACCCGACTCCGAAATCGCCATCGCATCCGCCTGCATTTGCTTGTCGCTCAGCATACCAAGCACTTTGCCAGACGCAGCTTCAACGAAGACGATACCATCGTCAACGGCACACGCGAACTGCTTGCCGTCATGTGTGAACACCGGAGCCGTATTGGTCTTGATGTCGAGCGTGTATTGATCTGTCGCTGTCTCGCAATCCCACAAAATGATCCGTCGCCCAAAAGTCAGCATTCGGTTCTTGTCGAGCATAGCACCAAATTCAGGATCGAAGCCATTGCGGTCGTGGAAGTTTGCTAGAGACCAGGAAGCGTTGCTTCGACTCAGTCCTCCCGACACATCCCAAAATTCCAGTGAATCACTTGCGCCACCGCGGCCGTCAATTTTCAGAACCACGCTTTCGGCATCAGGTGCGGAGGCAAACAGCTCGGCCCGTTCTTTGCGAATTGACAGCGAACGAACGTTGCCCGATTCAAGATCGGCCAGAATGAACCCCAGTTTGCCGAACGATCCATACATCGCCGCGATCTGTTGTGTTCCCGGTATCAGTGAAAATTGCGAGCTAGGCGCAAACAGACGGCCTTGGCTCCGAAACGAAACGGCACGATTCAAAGCCGTTTTGGGCGTCGCTGCGATCGGTTTTACATTCCAGCCGCCTGCAGCAATTCCCAGTCGATTGGTCCCAAACTCCGGTTCAACTCTTGGTTTTGAAGCACTCGGCTTAGGTTTTCGCGGAGGTGCTTTTTTGTCGGCTGGAGTTTTTCTTTCTTTCGCTTTGGTGCCTTTTTTGGGCCTCGTCACACCGCCTGCGAACGGGTTGTCGTCATCGGCCATCACGCCGCCCGCGAATGGGTTAGCTTCATCCGCTTCACTGGCGAGCCTGGCAAGGAATTTGTTGTCATCGTCGCTCAGCATCTCATGCGCCAGCGTCACGATTCGGCCGTCTTCTTTCTTCAGTTCGACTTTGCCGTTTTCATCGCTGAGCAATTTTGCCTTGACGGTAAAGTCTCCGGTCGAGTCAGTCCAGACACGCATCTTAGCATCGGGTTTTTCCGGCTCCGCTGGTGAGATGAGTTTGAGCCGATTAGGTGGGAAGAATCGTTCTTTGGTTTCCCCGCGGTACTCGAATTCAACGTACGGCCAGTCAGTGCCAGTAAACCGGGTGATCTCGCCAGTCCGTGTGCTGCCCATGAAGTCAAACTCGACTTGGTCGCCAACGGAAAAATCCTCGTCGAGAACTTTCGTCAGGCCCGACCCACAAGTCGGCTGACAAACATAGCCAATGAGCAAAATCGCAGTAACGATGATGAATAAAATTCTGTCCACTTTGTCTCTAGCCTCCAAAGATTAGTGGACTCATGTTATCACGACCAAGTCACGTTCGTCAAAAACGCTGTCGAACGTGCGGTAAAGTCAGCGTATTCCCGAATGGTTATCACAGATCGTGTTCTGGGAAACGCCGTCGCACCTGTTGCGGCTACGTGCAGCTCGCATTAGCGATTGAATCGGAAGTGATCGGTGATCAGCTCGGATGCTCGCCACCGTTTGATTTGCTTGGGATCCGCAGGATCGAAACTGATGACTTCGGTGTCGGCCCCAAATTCGACAATCGCTTGCCGACACGCGCCACAGGGGGAAGCCAAGGGAGATGCCGCCACGACGATTTTCTCGAATTTCGTCTGACCGGCAGCGATCATTGCAGCAATTGCGTTTCGCTCGGCGCAGACTGTTAGGCCGTAGGAGCTGTTCTCGACATTGCAGCCGACGAACATGTCGCCTGACGTTGTCAACAATGCAGCTCCGACTTTGAATTGCGAGTAAGGCGCGTAGGCATTTTCACGTACGTGTGCGGCAGCTTCAATTAACTCTTGCTCAGTCAATTCATGATCCTCAAACCGTCATTCCGGACGGTCTAATTCTATTTTGCAACACCGGGAATGCAATCGAGCTTTGGGGCCTCACCTCGCTGAATTCACTCGTGAGAATCCTTGCGAGCCGTCAATCGTTGACGTGAGTTTCCAGGAATCGGGCCAGCCGATGAAAATCACTCGTCGGCTCGATGTAGCGGACTCTGGTGACAAGGGTCTCAGGATCGATTAGGTTGTCGAACGGTTCGTAGTGCAGTTCCAGTTGCCCGGAAACACTGACCATCACGCCGTTCAATTGCTTTTCAGCCAAAGCTCGAAACGCCCCGACGCCCAACTGGCTGCCGAGCATCACATCGAAGGCATGCGGCTTCGCGCATCGCGACTCGTAACCCAATTGCAAGCCTTTGACCTTCCGTTCCTTGCCAGTTCGTTTGTGGTATGCATTCGCTACCAGATCCGAAAAGATCTCGTACAGCTTGATATCGGAAATCGAGATATGTCCATGTTCGTCACGGGTCACGCCTTTGACGTACGAGTAAGGCAAATATTCGGCCAAGCCCTCGGCCAGAACAATCACGCCGAACTCTTTCCCTTCGTTTTCGCGTGCAACCAAGGTCTTAACGATCCGATCGACCACGCGTTCGATATCCATGATCTTGCGTTGGTACGTTTGGCCGTCGCCGTCGGTGTTCGATTCCTCCATCAGGTAATCGGCCATGATGTCTTCGACGCTGATCACCAGACTTGCTTCACCCGCAATCGCCGCCCCATACGAAAGCCAGCCAGCGCTCCGTCCCATCGTTTCAGCAATGAAGTACGCTTTGGTTACTTCTGCGTCATAGATCAGGTTCCGAATCTCAGAAGCGATGAACTCAACCGCGGTAAAGAATCCGAACGTGAAATCAATACCGTGATAGTCGTTGTCGATTGTCTTCGGTAGATGGACGACTGGGATTGTCTTGTCGGTAAGTTGCTCCTGGTATCTTTTCAGCTTGTTGGCCGTTTTAAGCGTGTCGTCTCCGCCGATTGAGATCAACGCGTCCACGTTAATGCTCTGCAGGCCTTCGCAAACGCGTCGCAACAGCCCCGTCTTTTCGCTGGACTGCAAGTCTTCCGGAGAATTGATGTGTTTGCCCGGGTTCGTCCTGGCAGTTCCAATAATGATGCCCTGAGTGTTTCGTGAACGAGCCAGAACTTTGTGAGTCAAGTGAATGTAGTCACGACCTTCGATCAGCGGACGCTCCGATGAAAACTCAACCAAACCTGAATAGCCGTGTTTGATTCCAATAACTTGGACGCCTGATCTCAAGAACGAAGCGGCGGCCGCCGAAATGACCGCGTTCGCCGCTGGTGCAGGACCGCCGGCAAACAAAATGGCTACTCGCTCAAACGCGTGTTGAGGCCTGGGTGGTGGAGAAAGCGTATTGGCCAATTCAAAGCTCCGTGTGTTTTAATTAGCAACGATTCATGTCGCGAATTGAGTTGGAATCCAAACGATTTGGGTGTGATTCCCGTTGGACTATTGAGGGAAAGCTTATTCCACCAAACCACTTGCGGCTACCGCAAAACGAATGTTGATCTGAGTCCGATTTTTACTTCTTTACCGCTCAGGTAATACGCCCTTAGCGGCTGTTTGCGGGCTGTTGGCAGACATTGGAATAGGTGCTACCAAAGTGGCTGTTTCGCTGGCGAGTAATGAGCATGCCGACTTGTTTGCATGCGGGCCTTTTGTGAAATTCAAAACAGGTGAAATTCAAAACAGCTAACGGCGGGGGTGCTTGAGAAACAGTACAAGCTGCTGCTGGCCGGATCTTGGCTGCTTGAATTGCGTACGAATTGC
>CAZXLW010000001.1:96254-139543 GCA_964641465.1 uncultured Pirellulaceae bacterium
GAATTGCGTACGAATTGCTCACGCAAAGGCGCGAGGGCGCAAAGAGATTGACTGTGCGAAAGCGTGTGTTACTTGATGCTTGCTTAGTCGTTTAGTCGATTAGAAAACCCGCTCAACCCATTTGGTGTCGACGGTGGAGTTAACGAAGTCCTCATGATCGAGAACTTTCAAGTGGAAGTCAGCAGTCGTTGCGATTCCCTTTACGTTAAGCTCGCGCAATGCCCGCTTCATACACTCGATTGCTTCAGCACGAGTTGGTTTGTGCACAATCAGCTTGCCGATCATCGAATCGTAGTGCGGAGGAACGACGTAACCTGTGTGGACATGCGAGTCGAATCGGACGCCCAGTCCACCCGGCGCGAAGATGTGCTCGATCTTGCCCGGGCATGGGCGGAAATTATGCGCTGCGTCTTCGGCATTGATGCGGCACTCAATCGACGCGCCGTTGCACGGGATCTCATCCTGAGTAAACGGAAGCTTACTGCCTGATGCGATTTTGATCTGTTGCTGGATCAGGTCGATACCAGTCACCATCTCGGAGACGGGATGCTCAACCTGAATCCGCGCGTTGACTTCGATAAAGTAAAAGTTGTTGTCTTTATCAACGATGAACTCAACGGTTCCCGCGTTGTAATAATTGGCTTTCTTGACCAAACGTACAGCTGCCTCACAAATGGCGGCGCGCGTCTTGGCTGGGAGGTTCGGAGAAGGACTTTCTTCGATCAGTTTCTGGTGACGGCGTTGCGTACTACAATCTCGTTCCCACAAGTGCACAACGTTGCCGTGTGTGTCGGCCAGGATTTGAACTTCAACATGGCGAGGCTGCAGGACGAACTTCTCGAGATAGACTCCTGCATTCCCGAACGCCGCTCCGGCTTCAGTGACTGCCTGATTGTAAGCGTTCGCCATGTCCTCTTCGCGTTCAGCGAGCCGCATCCCTTTTCCGCCACCGCCAGCCGTTGCCTTGATGAGCACCGGGAAGCCAATTTCTTTGGCGATGGTAATTGCTTCTGATTCAGATTCGATCAGCCCGTCACTGCCAGGCACCACCGGTACTTCCGCGCTCTTGGCCAGATCCCGAGCCTGGTTCTTGTCGCCCAGTTGCTGCATCGCATCAGGTGACGGACCGATAAAATCAATGTTGCAATCGCGACAGACTTCATTGAAGTACGAATTCTCGGCAAGGAACCCGTAGCCAGGATGTATCGCGTCCGAACCGCTGACTTCTGCCGCACTAATGATGCGGTCGATTTTCAGATAACTGTCGGCTGATTTTGCTCCGCCAATACAATACGCTTCGTCCGCCAGACTCAAATACTCGGCACCGCGATCGGACTCGCTGAATACCGCCACAGATTCGATACCAAGTTCCCGGCAGGCCCGAATCACTCGAAGTGCAATTTCACCACGATTTGCGATCAAGATTCGGTTGTACATGAATTACTCGTATGGGTTCAGTGTTGCCAACAATACGACCACCGGTCGCGGCATTCCATCAGTCATGCCGGACGCGGTAAAGAAAATGACTTGCCAGACAGGAATCAAACAGGCTCGACGCGGAACAATTGCTTGTTCACGTCAACCGGATCTTCATTGTTGACCAGGCACGCGACGATTTTTCCAGAAACGCCAGCCGGAATCTCGTTGTACATTTTCATCGCTTCGACGAGGCATACAACGGTGTCTGGCGAAACCATATCGCCGACTTTTACGAAAGCCTTCGCGTCCGGTTTTGGCTTGGAATAAAACGTACCGACAGTTGGGCTGGTAATGTAAATCGCGTTGTCCGGTTCGCTGGCTTCCGCTTCGGCTGCACCAGGGCTGGCAGCAGCGGCCGGAGCCATCATTGGGGCTGCGGCAGGCATCGCCATCATCGGAACATCCTGACCCCGCTTCAATCGAATCCGCTTCGTATCCTGACGCAGATCGACTTCGCTCAAGTCGTGTTCCTTCATCAACTCGATCAGTTCAGCGATGCGCTTTACATCAAAGACTTGTTCATCGGCCTTATCTTTCGACATCCATATTCTCCCGTTGCTCAAATTTCGAGCACCGTTATTGTGTGTTAAATATCTACGACGTTGGCGTCCAGCGAGTTCGGCAGATCGCTGAGAACTTCGCAGCCATCTTTCGTAACCAGCACATCATCTTCAATGCGGACTCCGCCGACATCCGGCAGGTAAATTCCAGGCTCGACAGTCACAACCATGTTCGGTTGGAACTCTCCTTCACGAACCGGGTTCATGAAAGGCGATTCATGAATTTGCAAACCGAAACCATGCCCTAGTCCGTGCCCAAACTTTTTGCCAAAGCCAGCTTTGTCGATGACTCTACGAGCGACCGCATCGACAGCTTTGAAAGAAACACCAGGGCGAATCTTCGCAATCGCCGCCAATTGCGCGCTCAGCACAACTTCGTATATTTTACGTATTTTCGGCGGGATTTTAGCCGTGACCAAAACACGCGTCAAGTCGCTGGCGTACCCGTCGACCTTGGCTCCCCAGTCTATTAACACGAATCCATGCTCCTCAATTCGCGTGTAAGACGGCCGGCCATGAGGCAGCGCGCTGCGAGGGCCGACTCCCACAATTGGATCGAAAGAACATCCACTGCCGCCAAAACGGCGGATCTGATGCTCCAGATTGTGAGCAATTTCCCGTTCCGTTTGCTCGCCAGAAAGCTGAGCGCGGATCACGGAAAACGCTTTTTGGTTGACTCGGATTGATTCCCTGATTTTTTTGATCTCGGTTTTGTCTTTGATCATTCGGACCGATTCGATCCAGTCTTCGGTGCCAACCAATTCCGACTCGACTTTCGCATCGAGCTTGTCAAACAACGATTTGCTGACATGGTTCGATTCGAATCCAACCGATTTGGATTTGGCGGACTTACAGACGCGAGTGATCGAATCGAGCAGCGTCGAACTGGCATCACGGATGTGCGTTTTCAAGTCAGCGCATTCGTCGCGGATTTGGGTGGTGTAGCGGGAGTCGCTGAGTAGCTTGTCTTCGCTGGCAGACTTGGCCAGGAGCAGGTAGCTCGAATCACCGGTGAACCCGGTCAGATACGTGACGTTGGTTTCGTCCGTTACTAGCAGCACGTCTAAGCCCTCTTGTTTGAGCTTGCGGCGAACTGCTCCTCGTCGTTTTGAATAATCGACCATAATCCGTTATGTCCCTGTCTGATGTCGGCGAGTTTTTCTAATACACCCGAGCACCTTGCTCAGATGTTTTAGTTTGTGTGTTTGCTACTCGCCAATCTTATTTGCTTCCCAGCGTTGTCCTTCGCATTGAATGTTGGCCCAATACGGGTGCTGGCGATCGCAGCGATTGCGACGAACGTCTTCCAGCATTACTTCGCGCGAAGGAACGACGAAATCATTAAATTTACCTCGCCCTTCAACGACGATCTTATTTTGAAAGTCTACATACTCAGGCGACAACCACAATGTTGCTCCACTGCCTTGCCTCGACGGTCCGACACGAAATTCAGTGTATGGCTTTCTCTTCTTGTCATCCGGTTGCTTCTGGGTGACTTTTGCCGTCATAGTGATTGGCTTCGGATGTCGCTGTCCAAAAAATTCAGGCCAGACGACTTTGTCACGCGGAATGTCGTGCAATTCGTAAAACCAGAAATAGTTGTCCCAAGGTCGGCGAATTTTTCCCTTGAACGCGAATCCGCCCAAATCCGGCAATCGTCTACGATGGCCCGCCATCCACTTGAAGATCTCGACAATTTCTTCGACAAACAATTCATTGCTTCGCCCCTTGTACTCGACGACGGTACATTCGAATCGCTGTTTGCTGAGCAGCCATTTATTCCATGCATCCTGGCTCGGCTTGATCGACTCAGTATCTTTTTCACCGACAACGCTATAGATCGGCAGGCGAATATGCTCGTGCTCGCGATACAAATCCGGGTACTTGTCAATCTTGCCAGAGACGCCAACGATGCCGGCCCAGTGCTCCGGATGAGCGATCCCAATATCGTAGGCAGCATCAGCTCCAAAGCCGTGCCCAGTCAAAAAGACTCGATCCGTGTCGATCGAGAATTGTGTCAACGCCTTGCGGAAGGCGCGCATGATCGTGTTGTGCTCACGTGCCGTGTATTTGTATTCGAATTGTCCGGGTAGCTTCCAGTCGATCGCGACTACGATATATCCGTTGCGCATCGCCTGCCCAAATCGAGTGCCCAGCTTCTCGTTTAGCGGGCCGCACCACATCATCATTTGCCGTTCGATATTCTTGTCGCCAGGCAGTGTAACCACGCATGGATAGCGGCGATGCGGATCGTACTCGCGAGGAAGCTGTACGTGATATTGGAACTTCAAATCCTGCTCGTCCGCTTTAGAACCACTCATTGTGAATTCAAACGACAAAGGCAGACGCGTATCCAATTTGGTCAAATCAGGTGCTGCCGGTGGCGTCATCTGAGCGATCAACGGAGCGAGATATTCTGGTTCGCCGCCTTCGTAGTTTGTTAGCTCTTCCAGAATTTCCTGGCGTCGCGTTGCGTCCGCTTTGGTCAAATACTCCTGAACCAAATCCCTTACGGTGTAAAACGACTGCGACACGGCGAACAATTCGGTCGCTTTGTTGGTGCCTAAGAACCAGCCGCTGATCGCCGTGGATAGTCGCTCAAGGTTTGACATGTTGGGGTCGTTGGCGAAGCGGTTGAATGCATCCAAACGAGAAACGTTGTTTGGGTTCAGTTCGCTTTCCAGGTCCTGCTTGAAGCGAGCAACCATCGGTTGCTGTTCTGGCTCCAGTTCAGATTTCAAATCACCTTCGATAAACTTATCGAGTAAATCAATGATCGGTTTCTTGGTGGCTTCAACTCGGTCCTGTTCGTCATCCAGTCGATCTTGTATCTCAGCCATCTCTGCCAGAATCTCTCCGGCAATACCTGTGCGGTCAAACGAGCCAAGCATCAGGCCACCCAGTTGAGGTTGCCCAACTTCGATCAGCGTGTCGACTTCGCGGATCCATTGTCTTGCCCGGGCCTGTCGGATCCGTTGCTTTTGTTCATCAATGACGTCGGCCATGTCCGGGAACTTTTGACCAATAAAGACCAGTTGGTCTTCGGCCATTTTGTATTGCTGGCTATCGCGAAAGAAATCGACAATCGTCAGGTAGTCCGACGGGTTGTCGCGGTCGCGGATCTGGCCATCCATCAGGTTGCGAAGTACATCGGGCGAAACGCTGCTGGTGGCGATCGACATGGTCCATTGTTTTAACCGTTTGCTCTCCGGGCTCGTCAAGGTCGCCACTTCGCAGAAATGCGGAGTGATCCTGGTAATGCCTTGGATGAATGTGTCGATGCCTTCCTTAGTTCGCGAACGAACAAGTCGATGGCCGAATTCGTTAAACGGTTGTAGCATCAGATTGCCAGAGCCTTCCGTGCGACCGCCGTACAGTCGTTGCCAAATTTCGAACTCGGTCGGGTTGGCCATTGGGTGCAAGTCATCCAATGGCGTAACGTTCGCCGCCGATTGGAAATTGAAGAACACGCGTCGCAAGCCATCGTCGACCAGGCAAATCTGCTGCGCGCCCCATGGGTTAGGTTGTTCAACAGAGAATCCGGTTACTGATGCGATCTGCCCGACAATCTCGGTGCCAGTTCGCATGGTTACTTTCTGCGGCGTCGATTGCGCGACTGCGGCCGAGGGAACGGTAGGTAGAACAAACGCCAGCAGCAACATTGACAACATGGGCCGAGTAACTGGTATGGCTTTATGGTCACATGGTCGAATTTGCAACACCCCAATCTCCCTCTGGTTCAATACCGTCTTAGCCCCGGCAAATAATTATTCTTGCGTGGCAACTCCAAAGATCAAACCAGTGGTTTACTATATAGCGGCCTAAGATCGCAGGTTGATTGCCAGTGAAAGCTTACATTATCGAAATATGACCGACGAATCGTTTAGTGAACAATCCGAAAAATCGACAGCAAACTCGATATTGCTGCCACGATGGGTCGTCTATTTTCAGGCGGCGCTGCTGGGGATCACTGCAGTTACCTGTTTCATATTCGGGTTAATGGTCGGTTCGATGACTGGAGATTCGGCCGTTGACCGAAATATCGACATGGAATTTTTGGTGACCGGGACAGTACAGCGGGCGTTTGACGAAGGCCGCCAACCCAACGCCGGGGCCGTTGTGTTGTTGTTGCCAGACCCGCCAGCCGAAATCGTTCGTCAAGATCCGACCACGATTAGACCGGACAGTTTCGAGCCGTTGGAGAACCCGACGATCAACTGGGTCCAGTCGCAGGGCGGATCAGTGGTTCGAGCCAATATTGATGGCAAATTCGAATTGTTCGCCCGGCCAGGCGTTTATAACTTGTTGGTCATCTCCAAGACTCGTAACGAGCCCGACAAGAAGCTGACCAAAAAACAGGTCGCTGCGATCAGCCAGTATTTCATTCCGGTCGAGAAGCTCATCGACGGGCAGGATTTTTATTGGCGGCCGATCGCGGTGAAGGATCAATCGATGGCAGTCGACGAGATCGTATTTCCGTAGCGGATGACATGTTACACTAGACGTCAGTGATCAACCGTTTCAAGGAAATACATGAACGTAGCGCCCAAGTGTTCCGAATGTGGCCGACAGTTGGAATCGCCGGACAATGGAACCTGCGATTCATGCCGGGACCGCCATGCCCAAACCATTGCGCCGGAGTCCACGCAGGGTGAGCCAGCCGATGTAGATGCGACTGTTCCGCCGACGCCGTTAACTGGCTCTGCCTCGCCGCGAACGAGTAATTCGTTTGACAGCGATTTTGGCGAGTACGAATTGCTGGAAGAAATTGCTCGTGGTGGCATGGGCGTCGTTTACAAAGCGCGGCATCGGAAACTGGATCGAATCGCAGCGATCAA
Source organism: uncultured Pirellulaceae bacterium (assembly GCA_964641465.1). Classification (GTDB taxonomy): domain Bacteria; phylum Planctomycetota; class Planctomycetia; order Pirellulales; family Pirellulaceae; genus Mariniblastus. The sequence goes on from CAZXLW010000001.1 coordinate 103,132, forward strand.
GATGATTTTGAGCGGCAAGTTTTCTTCTCAGGAAGAGGTGCAACGGTTTCATATAGAAGCTGCGGCAGCTGCGAAGCTGGACCATCCGGGGATTGTGCCGGTATACGAAGTCGGAGAAGAAGACGGGCAGGCATTTTTTGCCATGAAGTACGTCGACGGTGGATCGCTGGCAGATCGCATGGATTCGCTGGTTGGCGATCCGCGAAAGGCTGTCACGATGTTGGCCAAAGTTGCTCGCGCTGTTCACCATGCCCATCAGCGAGGGATTTTGCATCGCGATTTAAAGCCCGCCAACGTCTTGCTGGATGAAGATGACCAGCCGTTGTTGACGGATTTGGGCCTGGCGAAAAGTACCAGTGGTGGCAGCGATTTGACGAACACTGGTGCCGTGCTCGGAACGCCAAGCTACATGCCTCCCGAACAAGCCTCCGGCGCGTTGGCGACGACGGCTTCTGACACGTATTCGCTGGGTGCGATTTTGTACGAGATGTTAACTGGGCAACCGCCGTTCAAGGGCGAAACCACGATTGAGACGGTGATGCAGGTTTTGGCCGGACCTCCGATGGCTCCCAGCAAGATCCGGCCAGGTGTTGATCGGGATCTCGAGTTGATCTGCATGAAATGCCTGGAACGCGAACCGGAACTGCGATATGAAACTGCGAGTGGGTTGGCGGAAGACCTCGAAGCCTGGTTGGCTGGCGAATCGCTCAGCATCAAGCCGCCTACTTTGGGGGCAGTCGCTGGTCGTTGGTTTCGCAACAACCGCAAGTTGGTCTATGTCGCGTTTGGGTTGTTGGCTGGTGTCATGTTCAGCTTCCCGTTTCTGCTGGCGTTTGCAGGAGACGAGAAGGACTCCAGCAATTGGTTTCCCAGATCGGAATTCCCACTGATTTTCCGGTTTGGAAAGGTGCCAGCGTGGCTCGGTATAGGTATTGTCATGCTTATATTGTTTGTTTTTTGGCCGGCGATTGGATATCTGAATGCTTCATTGTCGGATGCCAAAACGGTCCGCGGTTCATTATGGCAGGGTTTGTTCGTATCAAGTTTGTTTTCGCTCGTGTTGTTGCCATTGTTGGGTTGGATGGTCGTTTTGCATAACGCGTCGGCTCATACTGACCGCCAGATACGGACTTTGGCAGATGCAGTTTGGGCGTCAGAAGAAAACCAGGAAGAAGCGATTCGGCGTGCGAATGAATTGTTCGAAGGGACGGATCAAATTCCGATCGAAGAACGGGCTTGGGCGGTAGCAAGTCGAATCAGAATGGCGCATATGGGCAGCATCTTGATGTCGGTGGCAATCATATTTGGTGTGTTGCTGCTATTCTCGATCCCGATTGTGTATGGGACCTTGTTCGGAGCGATTCTTAAGCGGCGAAGAACCAACGTCGTGTTTAAAATTGTTCGATACTTCGTTGGCTGGTGGGCGTCAATGTTGGCTTTGGTTTTTGCGATTGTATTGCTGGCGACTCAGATTTTTGGTGGTGATGGGCCTGGGCCGATTCCAGCCGCAATTGTCTTTTCCACAACATCTTTGGTGGTTTTTCTTGTCCTGCGAAGATGGCGCAAGGATCCGGAAGCGAGCGTAGTGCCAGATTCAGCGCAACAAGCGGCATTGAGTTGACGGGAGTTCGTGGATGGATAAAAACAATGCCAGCGTTTACCCATTTCCTGCATTGACTACATTGCCCTACGTGGCCGGACAGGATATCCAATCCGCGTCCATTGCACTGATGTTAAAATGATTTGTTTACTGTTCGAGTTCTCATCGTTTTCAGGTCTACCGTTGCTGTCGAAAAAAAATATTCCGTCAATTGCGTTGCCAGTCGCTTTCCTGCGCGCGGCTGCTTTTATCGCAATAGCCTGGACCGCCATCGCTTTGACCTGCGGTGTTGCTGCGGCCCAATCCCGGATCAAGCTTGAGGCGACTCAGGATGCTTACGTATCTGGCCGCCAAGCAAAACAAAACTTCGGCGGCGAAATGGAATTGATGCTCAAGAAGAATCCCGGTAGCGAACTTGACCGATATGGCTATCTGCAGTTCACGCTGCCAGATGATCTGGAACCTGTTCGTTTTGCCATGTTGTCCTGCAAGATCACCAAACCTGGCCGGACAGCGGTGAGAGTCGAATCGACGTTCGAACAATGGGATGAAAAACGGATACGCTGGAAGGACCAGCCTGACAAAACAAAGTTGGTCACAGACGTCCCCGCGCTTGCCGGTGGAAGGCTGCTCGTTGACGTCACCAAAGTGATCGCGCAAGCCCGACGCGCGGGAAAACGTGCGATTACATTTGTTCTGAAACCCAAAGACAATTCAGATGCCTCGCTGCGACTGGCATCCCGCGAAAGTTCCATCGTCGCTCAGCGACCGCAGTTGATTATCGAAACGAACCCAAGGGAAGCAGAACTTCTAAAAATGTCGGTTGTCTACACCGGAACCAAACGCGGCACCTTCGCCGGCTTAAGCCTAGGTAAGACCTCTGGCGAGCAACGTTTAGGAAAATTTGGCGGCTGGAAGAACTGGCGGATGAAGCCAACTGGATTCTTTCGGACGCAGTTCGTAGAGGACCATTGGACGCTGGTCGATCCGGAAGGGTACGCCTTCTTCGGATTTGGGCTTAATTCGGTTAATGATTTTGGTCCGCTTAACGTCCCGCAGGATATCACAGCGATTGGATTCAACCACCTCGGATCCTGGTCGGACGAATCCATTCAGAAGATCCCGCTTACGCCTCGCTGGAACTTCGTCCTTGGGTTTCAAAACTCGTCAGCGGCGATCAGACGCAACTACGAAGAAAAAAATATCCTGCCCGTTTTTGAACCTGACTTTGCAAATTACGTTGACCGCCGTCTGAAGAAATCGGCCGGTAAGTACAAAAACAACCCGTGGATTCTGGGCCATTTCACCGACAATGAAATCCCGTTCCACAAAACGACTCAACTCCAGGAGAGCCTTCGTCTTGCGAGCGACAACGCTCAACATGAGGCTGCGGCGGCGTGGTTGAAAAACAAATATGGTCACAAGGTAAATGCTAAGGATGTCACCGAGGATGACGAACTGGAATACATCGGCTTTGTCGCCGAGCGTTATTACCAGGTCGTCACGAGTGCTTTCAAAAAACATCTTCCCAATCACCTGGTCCTCGGAGAGCGATTACACGCTTCGGCAAAATTCAATCCGCACGTTATCGAAGCAACCGGAAAATATTGCGACGTGATCAGTATCAATTTCTACAACAACTGGGCGCCGCGGAAGAAGTCGCTCGACATGTGGCGTGGCATCGGGAAGAAGCCGTTTATGATCACGGAGTTTTACACCAAAGCGGCCGACAGCGGGATGCAGAACAAGGAAGGTGCAGGTTGGATCGTGCCGAGCCAAAAAGAGCGAACGCTGCACTTTGAAAATTTCGCCCTGCAAATGCTGGGTACGCCCCACTGCGTCGGGTTCCACTGGTTCCGCTTCACCGACGACGACGGTTCCAATAAAGGTGTGTTTGATACGCAGTATCAGCCTTACGAGCAATTGCAGGGTTCAATGCAGAATTTCTCGCGTCAGATGTATCGCCTCCGCAGCCAGCTGTTATTCGGTAACAACGATTTCAACGGCCAGGCTAACTAAACCAGCCCACGTTTAACCGCCCAGACGGCAGCTTGCGTTCGATCGTTCACGTCGAGTTTGCGCAGGATGTTTTGAACGTGTTCTTTGACAGTTTCGACACTGATCCCAAGCGACTTGCCGACTTCCCGGTTGCTCAGGCCCATCGAAACGTGCCGGAGCACTTGCATTTCGCGATTGGTCAGTGGCACGTCATGATCGTACGTTTGTCGCGGGCGACGCATTTTTGATTGAGTGACCGCCATCAGACTGTCGTACGGAGCAGCTTCGCCTTTGGCGGCGCGTTCGATAGAACTGAGTAGTTCACCGATTGGTTCGGATTTCAAAATGAAATTCTCGCAGCCGATCGAGGATGCACGGGCAACATAGGTCGGGTTGTTCCAGCCGGAAAACACAACGACTCGCAAATTTGGATTGGAGTTCTTAAGTGCTTCGACCGCTTTGAGAACATCCTGTCCGTTGAGGCGAACTTCGGTAACCAGGACATCCGGTTCTTCGCCTTGAAGTGCCTCAAGCAGTTCTTCGATACGGGATACCTGTTGAGTCACCTCAACGCGCGAATTGCTGGATTTTGTGATTCCTTCGTAGACGACGGGATGGTCATCCGCCAAGAGAATTTTGATGCTCATATAAGTTACATTGCGCTGTTTGAGGAACTGTATCCCAACAACATTCGCGTTCCGAGGTGGGGTTCAAAACTGTTGGGAAACAGGGAGTTTCCGTTTACAGGACGAACGAATGCGTGTTGTAGGATTTGAAAAGTAGGGTTTACCCGAGGCCTGCAAAGTAACAGGTTTTGCTTTGGCTTGGAATCACGGTTTTTGAGGGAGTTGCAATAATTGCACTAATGCAGCCAGCCAGCATCACTCCAAGCTTGGGAATCCTATTATAACGGTTAATCCCTTCTATCCGAAAACAGAACTGTTGAAATTTTGCCTCAGTTTTTGACCTGACTTCGCTGGCGACCTACATAGCTATATGGATTTTCTCGAATTGGATGCATTTACGCTACCAGATTCTGGAATCTGACCCCAATCCATTTATTCTGCAACTGAGCAAATACCATGAATTCCGCCGCAAAAGAAGAGTCACCCAAGCTATTGCTTGTTGATGATGATCAACATTTACTGCAATCGATGGGGAGCTGGCTAAATGAGAGCGGGTATCCGACCGAAATGGCTGCGGATATTGCGTCCGCCAAACAGTACCTCGATGAAGCCACATTCGACCTGGCATTGATCGATGTCAGGCTCGGTGCTGAAAACGGGTTCGATTTGCTTGCACATTGCAATTCGCATTTCCCGAACACTTCCGTGATCCTGATGACGGGTTTTGCGACCATCGACACCGGTATCGATGCGATCCGGGCTGGGGCATTTGATTTGGTCACCAAGCCGTTGATTGACGAAGAACTGCTAATGTCCATTCAACGGGCGCTGTCGCAAAAAGAAGTCATCGAAGAAAACCAACGACTCAAAACACAGCTCGACCGCCGTTTTGGCATGGAGAACATTGTCGGCAACGACGTTCGCATGCAGAAGACTTTCGAAGTCATCGATAGCATCGCGGATACGAAGGCGACCGTTCTGCTGACTGGGCAAAGTGGAACCGGAAAGTCATTGATCGCTCGTGCGATTCATCAACGTTCCGATCGTCGTGAAGCTCCGTTTGTCGAAATTGCCTGTGGAGCCTTGCCAGAGAATCTGTTGGAGAGCGAGTTGTTCGGGCACGTTGCCGGCTCGTTTACAGGAGCAACCGGAAACAAGATTGGTAAATTTAAGCAGGCCGATGGTGGTACCATTTTCCTGGACGAAATTGGCACGGCTTCACCAGCCTTGCAGGTCAAGTTGCTGCGAGTGCTGCAAGAGTTTGAGTTTGAGCAAGTCGGCGGCACTGAAACATTCAAAGTGAACACGCGAGTGGTTTTGGCGACGAATGAAGACCTTGCCCAGGCTGTTGAGAACGGTACGTTCCGACAGGATCTTTATTATCGAATCAACGTCATCAATCTTCGTCTGCCATCGTTGTCCGAACGGCGCGGCGATATCCCGATGTTGGCTCAACACTTTCTGGAAAAGTTCTGCAAGGAAACTGGCAAGCAGGTAGACGGTTTCACTCCAGAAGCGATTCAAGCCCTGGCCGGGTACTCTTGGCCTGGTAACGTGCGTGAGTTGCAGAACGCAATTGAACGATCAGTCTTGTTGGGTAAAGACAGTTGGATTCGTGTGGTTGATTTGCCGAACAACATCACCAATGAATCAGCCGTGATCTCAACTCCGGTCGTTGACCCTGATCGCAAGCAGACTTTGAAAGAAGCGTTGGAAGGTCCTGAGCGTCAGATCATTTATCAGGTTCTGAAAGAAAACAGCTGGAACCGGAATGCGACGGCAGATCAATTAGGGATCAACCGAACCACGTTGTACAAGAAGATGAAGAAGCTCGATTTGGAACAACCGCAGTAGCGGTTGTCCGACCCTTTCAGTGAGAGGGCGAGTTGTATTCCGCGAATATCTGTTCCGCATTGGCGCTGACGGTTTGGGTGTCGAGCAATCGACCTTCAAGTTGCTCCAGCTCGGCCGCATTTTCGATCTTGGTTGATACTGGTGCGTAACGGCAACTGGTCCCTGATACGGTTTGGTTCTCCCAATCGATCTTTTCGGCCATGATTTGCAATCGGCGACCGATCAGAGTTCCGAAATACCGTTGGCGAAGCTCGGATTCCAGTTGTTTGACAACTTTGCCGCGAGCCTGCTTTTCCTTCTTCGGAATCTGGTCCGACATTTCAGCCGCCGGAGTCCCGCGTCGCGCACTGAACGGAAACATGTGAATCTTGGAGAATCCGATTTGACGACAAGCATCGAGCGAGTCTTCGAAATCCTGCTCTGTTTCACCTGGGAACCCAACGATTACGTCGGTGGAGAATGCCGGTTGGTCCAACTCGCTGCTGATCAAGGCGCAGCGATCAATGATGTGTTTGCGGGACCAGCGACGTCGCATGCGGCTTAAGATCCGATCGCTGCCACTTTGCAAACAAACGTGCAAATGCGGGCAGACTTTGTCCGGATACTCTTTCATCACGGCGATCAGCTCACGCGTTATTTCCGTGGCCTCGATACTGGAAAGTCGGATCCGAAAATCGCCCGGAAGTTCGCACAGCCATCGGACCAGGTTCGCCAGTCGCGTCCAGTCGGCCTTTGGCTTGCCCTGATTGAAGTCGACGCCATAGTGACCAAGATGGATCCCGGTCAAAACGATCTCGCGAAAGCCATTGTCAATCAACGCGCGGACTTCTCGCAAAACCTCGTCGGCAGGACGGCTGTACATCTCCGGTCGTACTTTCGGGATGATGCAGTACGTGCATTTCAGTAAACAGCCGTCTTGTACTTTAACGTAAGCTCGATGGCGATTCGACAAACCGGAGATTCCGGTCGGAATGTCAATCACTCCGAAGCGCCCCATCAGGTCCGGCAGCTCTCGCTTGTCCGTGACGACTTCGGCAACGCCTGGCAGTTCCGCGACACTTTCCGGATCCCGAGTTGCATAACAGCCCATCACAACGATCCTGGCATCCGGATTGTGGCGGTTGAGTCTGCGGATGATCTGTCGGCTTTTCGAATCGCCTTCCGCTGTAACGGTGCAAGTGTTGACGATGCACAAATCGGCATGTTCCTGTTCGCTCGCCTCCTCGAACCCTGCCCCGAGGAGTCCTTCCCGGACGAGTTGAGTTTCGTATTGGTTGACTTTGCAGCCGAGCGTGACGGTTTTGAGTTTTGCAGACATGCCCGGATTGTCTACGAAAAGTCGCAGATTAAAAGGTCGCAGATTCATCCAGCTACGAAAATTGAGAAGAATCCCGAGCGGTGGTCGACTATTCCGAACGCTCGTTACACTCAGAATTCAAGCGGCCGGGGTTGAGCGTTGAGCAGGAAACGATTTAGCGCCGTTCCGTTAAATAGAGTAACCACGAAAAACACCAAATACACGAAACATCCGATCTCGTTCTTTCGTATTATTCGTGTCTTTCGTGGTTCATACCGTCTCGTTCATGTTCGAGTAGGTCGTCCATCTAGTCTTCGCTGACCGGTTCAATCGACGCAGACATGGATCCTGCGCAACGGTCGATGAGGATGTCTTTGCCAAATGCATGGATCTGGTCACGTTTGAGCTCAGCATGCTCTCGAGTCGTCGTCAGGCAGATTGCTCTGCCATCGCCGTCCACATGTTTGGCGATCTCGAAGCCCTTCTCGATAGAGTGCGCAAATATTTGACGCATCATCAAAATGACGTACTCATACGAATGGTCGTCATCGTCCCATAAAATTACATGGTACCTGGGCTGACGTTTTTGTCTTTCGTCTCGTCGGACAACTCGTTTGACCGTTGGTTCAATTGTCGCAGTTCCTTGCTCGGACATATTGCCGCTCCTCACTCAATCTGTTGGATGAAAAATGACCGGACCTGCTTCCCGAATTAGCAGTGCCCCGCCGAATTGCCTATCGTGCGTTTGTGGTGCGTTTGTGGTGCCTTTGTGCATCGTGCCTTTGTGCAAGTGCTTGCGGCGATAGGCGGATCAAATTTCAAACGTTATACTCTTCGCTCTATTCTAGACATCATTTCCAGAAAAGACAGTCAGTTGCAATGCTGTCGATCTGCGTTTTGCGGAATCTGGACAACACAGATAAACCTATTTAGTTAGATCAACCAAGGAAGAAAGATGGCGGAACTGGACGGCTACTTGAACGAGAACGCTTCACGTTTTGAAACCGAGTTGCTGGATTGGCTCAAGATGCCCAGCGTTAGTACTGATAGCGCGTTTGCGGATGACGTTCGTTCGGCTGCAAGCTGGCTGCATAATCGCATGGAATCAATGGGCCTAACCAGCGAAATAATCGAAACTTGCGGGCATCCGATCGTGTATGCGGAATCTCCACCAGTCGCCGGGGCACCGACGGTTCTGGTTTATGGACACTATGACGTGCAGCCGCCTGATCCATTAGATGAATGGGAAACACCACCATTTGAACCCGCTATTCGGGGGAGGAATGTGTTTGCACGAGGAGCCACCGATGATAAAGGACAGCTGATCACGCATGTAAATAGTACCGAAGCGTGGATGAAGACAGTTGGTTCATTGCCGGTTCAGCTGAAGTTCCTGATCGAGGGCGAAGAGGAATGTGGCAGCTCAGGCCTGAACGAATTCCTGGCTGGGAAGTACGACAAGAACGGAAGTTCGGTAACGGAAAAACTGGCGGCGGATATCGCGGTGATCAGCGATACCTCCCAATACGGACCGGGAATGCCAGCGATCACTTACGGGCTGCGCGGGATTTGTTATTTCGAATTGCAGCTGAGTGGGCCGAGTCAGGATTTGCATTCGGGCGCGTTTGGTGGTTCTGTAACGAATCCTGCGAACGCGTTGGCCAAAATGTTGTCTGCCATTATTGACGACCAAGGGAAGATCCAAGTTCCTGGTTTTTATGACAACGTGATTCCTCTGACGGAGTTGGAGCGGGGGCAGTTCCAGGAACTGAAGTTTGATGATGCTGCGTATATGAATGAACTGGGCGTGAAAGGATTGACTGGTGAGGAAGGCTATTCAACGCTGGAACGAAGATGGGCGCGGCCGACTTTTGATATCAATGGATTGACCAGTGGTTATCAGGGCGAAGGTGCCAAGACTGTGTTGCCGGCCAAGGCCAGTGCGAAGTTCAGTTTCCGATTGGTGCCAAATCAGGATCCGGCGCAGGTTGCCGAAGGGTTGAAGAAGTTGTTGGAAGATAATTGTCCGCCCGGGATTGAAATGAACTTGATCAATATGCATGGTGCGACCGGTTTCGTGCTGCCACTTGATAGTCCATTCATGCAGGCGGCTTCGCAAGCGATCGAGCATGGGTTCGGGACCAAGCCAGTGTTCATTCGATCGGGCGGAAGCATTCCCGTTGTGAATTCATTGAAGGAATTGCTGGGGATCGACACGCTGCTGCTGGGTTGGGGGCAGGACGACGACAATCCGCATAGCCCGAACGAGAAGTTTTCGCTGGACGATTTCCAACGTGGGATTCGGGCCAGTGCCAGTTTGTGGGAAGAACTTAGTAAGATCACGGTTTGAGCATCAGAACCTGAGAACTGGAAAAGTAAAATCGAGGACGAGCGGGCAGCTGCGAGAGGCGAGAGTTGAAAAATGTTGGATCGAAAATTTATAGTCGAAAACGTGGATGCAGTTAAACAGAACTGCACCAATCGCAACGTGGGGTGCGATGTCGATAAGCTTGTCGAGTTGGAAACCCAGCGCCGGGAGCTGATGAAGCAGGCGGAAGAATTAAACCGGGATGCTAATGCCGTCGCCAAGTCCATCGGGTCTGCCAAAGATAACGATGAGCGGGAAGCTCGTAAGGAGCAGGGCCGGAAGCTTCGTGAGCAGAAAGACGCCGCCCAAACCGAGCATGACGATTTGGATGCGAAGATCAAGGCGATCCAGTTGTCGATTCCCAACATGGCGCATCCGGATGCTCCGATTGGTGAAGACGACAAATCCAACTTGGAGCTGGGGCGCAATAAGTTCGAGCAGCGGAAGTTTGACTTCAAACCGCTGGACCATGTTGAGCTAGGGGAGAAGTGGGACTGGATTGATTTCGAAGGCGGAGCGAGAACCACCGGGGCCGGGTTCTATTTCCTGAAAGGGGACCTTGTTCGATTGGATCTTGCCATTCAACAACATGCGGTCAATGAGCTGGTCAAACGTGGCTTCGTGCCGATGGTCACGCCTGATCTGGCACAAGATTCGATTCTTGAAGGTATCGGATTCATGCCGCGGGGTCCCGAGACGCAGGTCTACAGCATCGAAGACTCCGGTTTGTCGCTGATCGGAACGGCTGAAATTACGCTCGGCGGTTTGTACAGCGGGCAGACTTTTTCTGACGAAGAATTGCCGTTGAAGATTTGCGGTATCAGTCACTGTTATCGAACGGAAGCCGGTGCCGCCGGCCGCGCTTCACGAGGACTGTATCGAGTTCACCAGTTTACCAAAGTGGAGATGTTTGCTTTCACGTTGCCGGAACAGAGCGATGCGATGCACGAGGAGTTGCGTCAAATCGAAAGTGATTTGTTTGACTCACTGGAAGTTCCCTTTCGTGTTGTTGATACGTCGACCGGAGACCTCGGTGGGCCGGCGTATCGCAAATACGACTTGGAAGCCTGGATGCCTGGTCGAGGCGACGAAGGTGAGTTTGGCGAAGTGACCAGCACGTCCAACTGTACGGACTACCAGGCCCGACGGCTGAACATTCGTTACAAGAAAAAAGATGTCAAAGGGACCAACTTTGTACACACACTCAACGGGACTGCTTTTGCACTCAGCCGGGCCTTGATTGCCATCCTGGAAAATCATCAACAAGCGGATGGGTCGGTAACTATCCCGACTGCTCTCCGCACCTATATGGGCTGCGATTCGATCGGTGGAGCTTAGAGGAAGCCGCGATTTGCGATTAGTGGATGGGCACAAGCCTCGGGCGGTTATAATAATTGAATGATACGACCAACCAAAATTGTAGTTCTGCTCGCGTTGCTGTTTGTGAATGACGCCGCAAATGGTGCCACTTGCCAACGGATTGATTCGATTCCGTTAGACGCGGTGCCGCAATCTGTTTTGCGTCAGCCTCGTGCGGAAACCCAACCGGAAGTTTCACATCTCAGGCTTACGAAGCCAGCAAAGTACACGCTGGATGCCGGCGATACGTTGGCGATATTTGTTGAAGGAGTGATCGGCGACTTAGATTCGAATCCGCCAGTGCAAATTCCTCCTGCCGGTAGTGCTTTGCCGCCAGCCATTGGGTTCCCGGTTCCGGTTCGCGAAAACGGCCAGATTGAACTGCCGCATGTGGGGGCCCTGACCGTGAAGGGGATGACTGTCCAGCAAGTTGAGAATCTGTTGAAACAGAAGTACATCGGAGGCGAGCAACCCATATTGCGCGCGAACAACCGAATTCTTGTTTCGCTATTACGGGAAAGGACTTATCGCGTTACGGTGATTCGACAGGACGTTGATTTTCAGCGCTCTGCGCGCTCAGCGCGAACGTCGCGTCAACAGAGTCAAGGAATCAATCAACGGACTGATTTGTCATCGCAGGGAACCATTTTACAGCTGCCGGCCAACCAGAACGACGTGCTGAACGCATTGATTCGGACTGGTGGTTTGCCTGGCGTGAATGCCGAGTCGTCCGTTCGAGTGCAAAAAGCAAACGCCAATCGAGCGGTTGGCGTTGCTCCCGCAGCGGCTAGTGTGAGTTTTGGCAATCGCGAGTTTCCTCGCTCAGGAACCAGGTCGACGTCGTCCAGACAGCGTGCGTTTAGACCTTCATATTCGAATTCGGATGCGAGAGTTTACGGCAGCAGTCGGCGGTCAACGGGAAGGTCTGGTGCGAGTTATTCGGTGCCCACCCGAAGCTCAGGTGGAACCAATTCCAACATTCGACCTCAGGACATAACACTTAACGACGGTGATATCGTCCATGTAGATGCTCGCAGTGCGGCCGTTTACTATACGGGCGGTTTGCTGAATGCTGGCGAACGGCCGCTTCCTCGCGACACCGACCTCGATGTGTTGGAGGCTGTTTCGATTGCTGGAGGATCAGTGGGTGCTGGCGGTCGAGGAGTTCCGCCCAGCGAACTGATCGTGCTTCGGAAGCTGCCAGGCAATCGCCAGGTTGCCATTCGTGTGGATCTGAATCGAGCGATCAACGATCCACGCGAACGAATTCTGGTGGCTCCAGGCGACACGTTATTATTACGTCGCAAAGCCAGCGAGCAGATCGGAAACTTTGGGTCGCGCGTTTTGAATTCCGTCGGCGGCCAGTTGATTCGACAGTAGTCAAGCGCAGGTCAAACCCCGGCTTCAATAGACTGGCCGGCTGTCGTCGGGCTTGCATAATGCGTTTGCGACCGCGCGCAACATGAGAAACGGCAATAGTAAAACCACGTAGAATACGATGGTGAAGATCACCAACGCCGGCAGATTCTCGCTAGTGAACACATCCCATGCCGTCTTGGTTTCGTGGTCTATTCGAGCAAGCAGGTACGTAAGTCCGAACGCGGCAGTAAGCAGAATGGTGTGTGTGTAGAGTCGTTTCATCAGTTTGGCCTAAGGGCAGGGTGCGATATCAAGTGTACCACGAACTCGATGCCGATACGGTTGCTTTTACTCAGAGTCATGAACCGTTATGGAATGTCAATAAGTATTAGCCTGTGCACGGAGAATTGGGCTTCCGAAAAACGTTCTGCGAGCCACAATGCAAGAAAAATAATAGCGAGCGAACATTGCCAAGATTCAAAAAAGGACGGGACCTGAACCACTGGAAAACGAATCGACCTGATTCGGATGTGGGGAAGTTGCGGATTGTTGGTGGAGTCTACGGCGGACGACAGATCGGTTATTCCGGCGACCCGGTGACTCGGCCGATGAAGGACGATATTCGTGAGGCCGTTTTCAATCTGGTCGGAGGCTGGACGCCTGGAAAGATTGTCTTTGATCTGTTCGCCGGAACGGGTGCGATGGGGTTAGAAGCGATTAGCCGGGGTGCGACGAAGTGCTTTTTTGTCGAGCGTCATTTTCCGACCGTCAAGATCATTCGAGAAAATGTGCAGACGCTCGATCCGGACATGAACGCTTCGGTTGATGCGTCGGATTCTTTTTTCTGGTGCAGGAAGTTCCTGAAGGATCCTGCGTCCTGGCCGACCGAACCATGGCTGGTGTTCTTTTGCCCGCCGTACGGTTTGTACGTTAAATCAAAAGATGAATTGCTCGAACTCATTGAGAAATTCAAAGATGCCGCTCCTGACGAAAGTCTGATTGTCGTTGAATCCGACAAGCGGTTGGACGTTAGCAGTTTGCCGGATCATGAGAGCTGGGAAGTGCGAACGTATTCACCTGCCGTGGTTTCGATTTTCAAGAAGTTCTAGTGGTCCTTCCAAGTTGAATTGAGTAGTTTGCGTCCTTGGTCGGTGCCATGTTCAGGCTTGGTTTTTGGGTGCGATGTTCACGCCTTTCCAGCAAGAAGCCAATTTCCAGCACCGGCATGCTTACGCTAGGGATGAGGCAATGGTCAACGCGGCGTGAGCATGCTTGGTCGGTAAGGCAGACATCATAACCACCACTGCTTGCGTAAACATGGCACCCTTCAATTCACTTGGCATCCCGTCAACTCAGGTCTGACGAACCACTGGTTCTCGGGATTGGTGACGCACGTCGTCGGCCGCGCCGTTTTCCGGATTTGGATGGTCGCAGCAGGCAAATTGCCGGCCGGTGAAGTTTGGGGAAACGATTGTTTGAATCGCAGCGCGGAGGTTTTAACCACCACCAAGGAAGACTGTAATTGCCGGTACGTTTGTTCGAGACGGCATATCTTCACAACAAACCAACACTGCTGTCACCGAAACTGCTGTCTTTTTTGATATCGGTCTCGATTTGCCGAATCAGGCATCCCGATGAATTTAATGGGCCGGTACGGCTGCAACGTTTTCAGACATGGAAACGGAAAGTCCCTACCAGTGCGCGACCCAAAAACCGCACTTACCAGACGGCTCATTTTCCGGGACGGATCCGGGCAACCAAATAAACAACACGAAAGCAAGATGTACGCCGCCTCTTTGCTGACCAACAAGGATTGTATGGTGATCGATTCACGAACTGGCTGGGTGCCAGTTTGCGGCGTACTATTTATTGCGCTGTTATCATTTATTATGGTGGGCATGTGGCAGGTTTCTCATAAGCAACGCTTGGGGAATTTCGAGAATGCCAGAGCTTTCTCACTCATCTCAATGCTGGCTCCGGCAGAGACTGCCCCGCCGACGATCGGGCATGCCGGCGAATTGCAACGCGATGCTGCTCGAAACGATGTCGAATCGTTCAGCCTGCTGACCAGTAATGAATGGCAGCACGATTCCTCGCAGTCTTATTCATATTCCGATGATTTGGATTCCGATCTGGTGGAAGATTCCGAGCTTGAGCTTAGCGGCCTTGAGCAATCGAGATACATCACACGTAACCTGGCAGCAGTCGGGCCGGCTTCGCCTGTCAAACCCAAAGCACCTTATCATACGAGTGGAACTCACAAGCTGGTCGCCCCGGAAGAAGTCTCCGTTTTTGAAGACATTGATGAGGTGCCCTTCGAAATGGAAACAGAAATAGCGGAAGCAAATGATGCCGCCGTCGTGGATGAATTCGAATTGGATCAAATAGAGTTTGTTTCTGCCGCTGCTGGACAACAAGAAAATCAAGACTCCCAGCTACTCGTGCCGGAATTCGAGACGAATGCTGCCCAGTTGGAACAGGGACAGATTCAACAAGTTGCCTTGCAATCGCCCGACGAACCTCAATTGCGACCTGCCAGGACCAAATCAAATTCAATTCGACAGCAGATGCCGACTTTGAATTCAACTCGAGGTTCAACGAAGTCAGCGGCGGATAAGGACGAGAAGCCAAGTTGGACTTTCCCAATCGGGATCGTCAAGGAAATGGAATGGCTTCATGAAAACGCAATGACGGCTGGGTGGGTCGTTACGACCGAGCAGATTCTGGAGGCGATGAATCATCTGGATGGACTCGACGATCCCAACATTTCGATTGTTATTGAGCAACTGCAAAATCAATTGCAGAAACTGGAGTTCCTGATTGTCCAGGTTTCGAACACGCCCGCTCGAGCTGCGAATCAAGCCTCTGGCATCGTCGCATCTCATTTGCGTCAGATCGGGTATTCGATTGAGCGACGACTGGAAGTGTGGCATGTCGTGCATCAACTGGCCAAGCGACAGGTCCCGACCGAAGCGGACGAGCAAGTCGACGGATACAACGTCGGGCAGTTCTTGATGGTTTCGCAAAATCGTCTGAATACGAACGCGATTAAGCAAGGCTGGGCCGAATATTTGCAGCTCGCATCGGCGGCAAAAGTATTCAATTCGATGAAGGCTAGTGAATTCCAACAAAAGAAAGCTGCTCGTGCGGTTCTGGCCCGCATGTACTCACCAGCTTTGACGAGCTCGCAAAAAGGATACCTGCAAAATTCGTTTGACGACGGCACCGTGAACGTGCTTCGTAAGACTGCCACTGACCCAGTCGACTTGGCCAAGTTTCTCAAACGATTGGAGAAGCTGGAAGCCAACAACAATGGCGCGACTCAGTTTTACCTGAACGATTCCTACCAAAACATGCTGTGGGCGGATGACCCAGGTTTTCACGCGTTGTCGGATGTGATGCAAACGCACTATCGCAACGCGAACTTCAGGGTTTCGATCTCGGAGCAGTTATTGAATCGCATGGTGCCTCGCATTCCGACTACTCGCGAGCCCTATCGAGATCAGTTGATGGGAGCTCAGATCGTGGGGCAGAACCAGATCTCCAACCAAATGCGAATCAGTTTGATTCCCGATCCAAATCAGATTTCGATGCGGTTGGAGTCATACGGAAAAGTCAGCTCGCGAACGACTGCTATGCGAGACGGGATCACAGTCGAAAACGCCGGTACATCACGTTTCCGGATCATCAAGCGACTGGCGTTTGGTCAGAACGGGATCTTTGCTTATCGCCCGGAAACTACGTCTCAGATTGCTCAGAAAGTTGTCGGCTTGCGATCGAGCGTGGACAACATTCCCGGGATTGGACGACTGGTGCGGAACATCGCCAGAACGAAAATTGAGGAACAGGCTCCGGCGACTGAGCGACTTGTGAAAACGAAGTTGGAACGGCAAGCGGAAGAGCGGTTTGAAAAAGAAATTGAAATGGCATTGCATGACCTGGAGGCGTCGCTGACCAAGAATCTGCTGCACCCGTTGATTGCGATGGACCTCGAGCCCGATCCGGTGCAGATCAAAACGACGGCCGATCGAATTGATTTACGGTATCGGATGGCAGGTCGTGATCAGATGGCGGCCAATACTGCCAGACCCCAAGGTGTCCCGTCATCACTGATGAATCTGCAGATCCACGAGTCAGCAGTTAATAATATCGCCAGTCGCTTCGATATGGCGAGCAAGAAGTTTACGACTGAGGAACTGGTTGATTATCTGAACGGCGTGGTTGGAACGTCGATGCTTGAACTTTCGCCGGCGGCAAAAAAGCGTTCGGCGGAGTTCGTGTTTGCACCGTTCGATCCGTTCCGAATTCAGTTTGTAGAAGATCAAATCGTCGTTTCGATTAACCTGAAATCGTTCCGAATTGGCGAAGGTAAACGCTGGAGGAACCTCACCGTCAAAGCGACGTATGACCCCTACATTACAAACGGGTTTCATCTTGGTTTGAATCAGGCGGAAGAAGGCGTGCGAGTTAAAGGCCGACGGCTTAACGTAGGAGACCAACTAGCGGTTAGTCTGATTTGCGAAATGCTGTTTCCGGAGCAATTCCAGATCAAAATGATGCCTGAGAAACTTGGTCGGCAGCTGCGCGTTCAATCGCTGCAAGCGACGCAGTTTGTGGTTTCCAATGGATGGTTGGGGTTGAGCGTTGGAGATACTGGCAATCGCATGCAGCAGCAGCCTCAGTATCGTCAAGCGAAGGTTTCGAACCAACAGCGGGCGCGTGCTCAACAGCAACAACGAATGCACCAGCAACGTTATCAGCAACAACGTGCTCAACAACAACGGCTTCAGCAACAACGTGTGGTGGATCCACGATATTCAAACAACGCGAATTCGGGCAACCAGCGAGTACAGAATTCTGGTCGCCAGCCGTCGAATTATCAGCAGCGATACGGACAACCATCTCGTAGCAACCAAAACTGGCAGCGATAGCCAATCTCCGCAGTCTGGATTCAGATGGCTGTCGATTGACGTGGTTTGACTGTAAGTAGACGGTTGCTTAAGCTCTCGTAACAGTTCGTAGCGCCTTGCCGCTCAGAGTAGCGCCTTGCCGCTCAGCAGTGTTTAAGAACGTAAGGCGGAAGACTCGAAATCTTTGCGAATCGCAATCGGAGCAAGAAGTGACAGAGGCCGCTGGAGATTCCTCCGAGCAAAATATTGACGCGGCGATTAATTCGGATGAAAGTCCCGAGTCTACCGGGCGCAATCTGACTCGGGGTTTGTTAGCGTTGGTTGATCAGGCGTTCGTTAGCCTGAACAACTTCATCACGTTCGTTATCGTGGCTCAGCTCTGCGATCGCAGTGACCTGAACCTGTACGTGCTTGCCTGGTCGATTTTCAATATCTTTCGAGTGATCCAGGAACGCGGTTTGGCGGCACCCTATTTCGTATTCTCTCATGAGAAACATCGAGACCTGCCAAGTCTGCTGGGCAGTAGTCTGGTTCACCAGGCTCTGTTTGCGGTGGTCGTCGGTGGATTGTTCTTGCTGATGTCGATGTTGTTTGGTTTCCGGCAACAACCAGTCGGCATTGTTGGTTGCATGCTGGTGCTAGTGGTTGCGTCGCCGTTTGTCTTGTTGCGTGATCATTTGCGGGCGATCAGCTGCGCCCATTTTCGATACGGCTACGCAGTTATGCTCAGTGCGACGGCGATGTTCCTGCAGATTGCTTTGATACTGGCGGCCTACGGTTTGGGGTGGTTGGACATTCGGATAGTCTTTGCAGCGATGGGAATCGGTAGCCTGGTTGCTTGTCTTGTCTGGTTGTTGAATCGCCCCGAACAATTTCGCATTGAGCGCAGTCGGATTGCTGCCGATTGGCGAGATACATTTTCGTTTTCGAAATGGTTAGTCACTGCGCGGCTCTTTCCCAGCCTGGCGATGGGCCTGATGCCCTGGTTGGTAATGTGGCTGATTGACGAAGATGCAGCGGGAACGCTGGGCGGCTGTATTACTTTGGCCAATATTTCCAACATGTTTGTGTTTGGGGCGAACTATTTCTTTCTTCCGCGAGCAGTCAAAGCGCTCAATGATTCGGGGCAGAAAGCGATGTGTCGTGTGTTGTTGGAAACGGTGGTTGTATTCAGCGTAGTACTTTCCATGTTGTGCGCGGTTTATTTCATTCTTGGAGATTGGTTGCTCGTATTCGCGTTTGACGAATCTTTTCAGGGATACGCTGCATTATCCGCCTTAATTGGGCTTAGCTACCTGATCGTAAGTTATTCGACCATCGCAGGTAACGGCATGACGGCTCTTGGTAGCCCAGAAGGGTTATTTTGGGGTGAGCTCTCATTCGGTATCGTAGCGATCGTTGCAGGCGCGTTGTTGACTTATCTGTATGGATTGAATGGAACCGCGTTTGCTTTATGTTTCGCCAGTTTGTGTGCAACGGTTGTCGAAGCAAAGTTCTTTTTTAGATTGTTGGATTAAGAATCCTGCAGGTCACCGTGGTATCAAACTCTGATAAGAAGATTTCCGTTATCGTTCCGACGTACCAGCGTTACGACTATTTGGAACTGACGTTGAAATCCATCTTGGAGCAGACGCATCAGAATCTGGAGCTGCTGGTGGTCGCAGATGGCGACGACCCCGATACCGCTACAGTCGTCAGTTCACTCGGCGATCCCCGCGCCCGGTATCTGTTTACCGAACATGGTGGTCGACCGGCGATCCCACGCAATGAAGGGCTTCGTCAAGCCAGCGGGGATGTGCTCGCGTTTTGCGACGACGATGATATTTGGTTGTCCAGGAAGCTGGAGTCGCAGTTGTCCACGTTGACGGAGTCGGTTTACTTGATGTGCACGACGGACTACTGCTATATCGATGAGAATGGCGATGAGCTGGATCGCACTAATTGCTACGAGAAGTACTTCGGTCCGATTGATTGGCGAATGTTTTTTCATTCGATGGGTTTTATCTGCAACTCTGCAGTGATTTTCAGTCGGAAAGCGTTCGAGAAGGTTGGATTCGTAAACGAGGCTCCTGAACTCCGCGCTTATGAGGATTTTGAGTACTGGATGCGAATGCTGTACCGGAACAAAGGATTCTTTATAAGTCGCAAGCTTGTTTCATACCGTGTTCATAGTGGCAGTATTCAAAAAGAGAGCCCGCGGCGTGTGTTTGAGCAGCGAGTGGAGTTGCATCGCAGCTTGAAAAATACGCTCCAGATTCCGAAGGTTGATTACGTGCGTAAATACTGCAAGCTTGCGTGCCATTATGGATTTGATCGTTGGCCTGGGCTGAAGAAGGTTTTCCGAGGAATACAGGGTCGGCCAGTCGAAAAATAGATTACCGGCCGATTGGGTGATTTAACCACCGCTTTTTTTTTGCAAATTGTGTTATATTTCCTCCCGACGGCAAACGAAATCACGGAATGAAAAACTGAAACGATGATCAAATTGGGCGGAGAAAAACTGGCTCCTCAAATCACCTGCTATCCAAGCTACGGTTACCAAACCGAGCGCGGGAGCTGGCTGATCAATTTGTTGGGTTTGACGTTCCAGTCTCCGCCCTGGAACTTGCGGCAAAAAATGTTGCTTCGGTTGTTGGGCAGTGCGATGAAGGCCGACAAGTCGGAATTGCAGGGAGATACATTTCAAAACCGGGTTCGTCCGTTCTTTTTTGAAGCTGACAAAGGCCAGAAGCTGTTCGCAGAGATTGGTGACCAGACGTATCGGCTGAAGAAGAAGAGTCGTCGGAATGGACGGTTTGATTGTTGGTTGGTGTTGGATGATTCGGTCGTTCAACAGTTCGCTTCGCAGGAAGGCGAGTACCGACGAGTGTTAAAATTCTCCATCGCCTCCGGGCATGAGGACTCGACGGCGATTGCGTGCGAAGTTGAACTGGTGCAATCGAATGGATTGACGATCGTTTCAGATATCGACGATACGATCAAAGTATCGACCGTTTCCGATCGCCGAGAATTGTTGATGAACACATTTGTTCGAGATTTTCGCAGCGTCGACGGGATGGCGAGTATTTATCGGCAATGGCAGGCTGCCGGTGCCATGTTTCACTATGTCTCGTCCAGTCCATGGCAACTGTTTGATTCGCTCGAACAGATGTTGGGCGATTGCGATTTCCCTCAAGGGACCATGCACTTGCGGAACTTTCGTTTGCGGGATCAGTTCCTGAAGAAGGTGATGATTCGGCGGCAGGGGAAAGCGTCCGCGATCAAGCGACTGGTGCAGAACCTGCCTTCGCACAACTTTATACTGATCGGTGACTCGGGAGAGAAAGATCCTGAGATCTATCAAAAGATCGCCCGACGTTATCCGGAACAGATTCAGGGGATCTTCATTCGTGACTTGGCTGCTCGGCCGATGGAAGCCGATCGCATCCAAAAGTTGCGCCGAGCGATCAGGGATGGAAGCTTGGGCTTGTTTGCAGATGCCGATGAATTGCAGCAACTGTCGGAACCGATCGTCGAGCGGTTTTCCAGCCGACAGGTCGCCGTTTGAGTAGCGCGTGTTTGAATCATCAATATCGACAAAAAAAAGGGCCGTCAGAAATTCCGACGGCCTTGTGTTTTGGTTTGACGTTTTGAGTTCGCGAGTAGTAAAGACTATCCGCCGAAACTTCCGCCGCCGAATTGCCCGTTGTTGCTGCTTTCGCTTGTTGAACGATTGCCTTGGCGAGCAGGTTGGCGGAACTGTGAATTGAAGTTGCCGGAGTTGTTCTGACCACCGCTGCCCGGAGCACGGAAACTGCCATTGGGTTGTTGTTGCGGTTGGCGCCTTGGTTGTCGTGGCGGCTGGGCTGAGCTTTGTGGTTGCGATTGCGTGTTGGCATTGGATTGAGAAGTAAAACTGTCGTTTGTGCGTCCAGCAGGATTTAGTCCGCCAGGGTTCTGCAGTTGATTCTGCCTTTGATTTTGTTGACCAAACGAACTTTGTGACAGGGAAGCATTGTTATTGCCCGCTGCCGGATTTGCCCGGAACGGTTGATTTTGCTGTGCGACTCTTTCTGGAGCGCTGTTGTCAGGGACTGGACGGCTTAATCCAAATTGTTGATTGGCTTGCTGACCGGGCCTGTTGCCGAGGGCAAAATTTTGTTGTCCACCGGATGGCTGCGACTGAGCCAGCACACTGTTTTGGATAGCCACTTCGTTGCTTGGTTTTGGTTTGGCAACGAGCATCGAAACGATGGCTGAGATCGGTTTTTGCGGAGGCGTGATCGTCAGAGCGTAGTCGGAAATTGCCTGGTTGTAGCTGACGACTGTGCTTGTAAAGCCTTGCATGGCCGATCGCCAAACGCGACCTGCTTCCAGCAAATCACCCAAGGCGACTTGACCGCCGTTGTAAGCCTGAGTTGCCTGGTTGCGGGCTCCTTCTGCCTGATTGACCGTCGCGGAACGACTAGTGATTAACTCGTGCGTTCGTGGCAGCATTTCGTTAATGCCTTTGAGCTTCGGCGGAATCATGTTCCGGGTGGCGTACCAGTCGTAATGTGTGTTGTACTTCGTGATTAATGGGCGATCCATCGGCAATGGGAGCAGTTGTTCGTTTGTACTGCGGGCCAGCTGTTGTAGCTTCGATTGGGATCTGGAAAGCTGGATCTCAGCAGCAACAATTTCGTTCTGTGCCATTGATTTGGCGGTTTGCAGTAATGCTTGATCTGATTGGGAACGCGGGGCAGGCATTTTAGCCAACCAACCGGAGTGCATCCGTCGATTTTGGAGTGTTGACCAGTCGAAAAACGTTTCCCAATATTGCTGAACCATCGCCATGCGGAAGCGAAGTGGAGTCGTCTTCATCAGTGATTCAAGGTCGACGGGAATGCCGGGAAGAGCTTGATTGGATGAAGTTACGTCGTATCGGTCCAGCAGCTTACCCACTGATTGATTGTTTGACTGATTATTCGGCTGCGTGTTTCGTTGGATGCTAGAGTTCCGTTGCACCTGTTGTTGTTGCGGGCTGGAGTAGCTGGACGTGATCACGCCGGAGCCAACGGAGATGTTCGTCGGGATTCGCGGAGTTTGGCCAGCGGGGGCTAACGGATTGTTATCGACGATTGGCTCGGACCTGGCTGGCTGTGAATCTGGGACGCCTTGCACGACACGATTCGGATTCAATTGACGAATGGGAACGGACTGGGTCGCCGGGTTTTCACGGCGAGGATAGGTACCAGCATTCGTGCCGGAAATTATGGTCGGATTCGATTGGATCGTCGTTTCTGTGCGACCGGATGTGATCGGTGGTCTGGGCGGCAACGGTTGCGCGTCATATGGCTGGTTGGTTGCGCGGTTGGTTGCGGATTGAGAATTCAGGATCGATTGGCTTCCAGATGATTGTCCGCTGGAAGAATGAACGCCAGAATCACTGGTGCCTCGCAGGCCATTGTTGAAAATCGAACTTGGCGAACCGGACGAACCTGACTGGGTCGGGATGTGGTTGTCAGGCTGCTGCGGTGGCTGAGTCTGCCGACTGTCACTAAAGCTGTGTCGGAAATCAGACTTACCGTTGATCTGATTTGAAAATGACTGGCGCGACGGGATATCGGCCTGATCGGTCAGCGTGGATCGGATATTATCGCTGGGATCGAAGCGATTTTGTGCTTCCGTTGACTGGCCATTGAGCAGTAGAAAGGTCGCTGCAAACGCGAATATTAATTGGTTCTTAAGTTGCATCCTTGCACCTGATTTCGTTGGTAAACCATCCAATCGGGTAATGTGTTCGGTTTAACGATTACGGTCAATGTTGATCGAAAAAGTGCTATCGCCTCGGTTATTGATGGGGCAAAGGCAATTAACTCGTTGCAACCAGAAGACTTGGAACAATCGAAAGTCGCCGTTTAACGGTGCAACCTATGCTTACACAACGATTAGAAACCAAACTTAGCAGAATCGGTCGAAGACCCTAGAATGTCGAGCTGACCTCGACCGAGCGGTGCAAACTCCCGGCCTACAAAGGATTACACCATGGATCCAACATTTCTATTCAATATCATGTTATTTGACTCCTCCCCAATGCTGGCTGAGCTGCTGGCGTTTTCATTTCCAATCGAAGTTGCCGCTGAGGCAGCTGCCGACGTGGCTCATGGGGACGACGCCCATGCTCCGGCGATGAGTCCCTGGCTCATGTTTGCCTTGGCCATGTTTCTTGTGGCTCTCAATGGCTTCTTCGTTGCTGCCGAATTCGCGCTAGTGAAAGTCCGCGGAAGCCAGATCGACAGGATGGTCAAACAGAAAAAAATGTTTGCCAATTCCGCCAAGTGGCTCGCCCAACGTCTCGATCATTCACTGTCTTGTTGCCAGCTCGGAATCACGATGGCTTCGTTGGCATTAGGCTACGTTGGCGAACCGGCATTCGCATTCATGTTCCGACCGCTGTTTGTGGCGATGGGAGTTACCGAAGCCTGGCTGCATATTTTCTCGTTCATCGTTGCGTTTACGATCATGACTTCGTTGCACCTGGTGATCGGTGAACAAGCACCCAAGATCTTTGCGATCCGCCGCCCGGAAGAGATGACCCGGTGGTGTGCTCCGTTGATGATATTCTTTTTCTACCTGTTGTTCCCGTTCATGTGGGTATTGAATTGGGCGACCGAAGTGATTCTTGGCTGGTTAGGTTTGAGCGGAAGTTCAGGGCACGATACACCGCACACCGAAGAAGAAATTCGTGCGTTGTTGCGGGAAGCAACCATTCATGGAAACTTGACCAGCAACGAACACAATTTGTTGGATAACGTTTTTGAGTTCGATGACTTGATCTGCCGCCTGGTTATGGTTCCTCGAAGCGATGTGCAGATCCTCGATATCAATCTTCCGTTCCCGGAACTGATGAGCATTGCCAAGAAGACCAAGCACACGCGGTATCCGGTTTGCGACGGCTCGATGGACAACTTGCTGGGAGTCGTTCATATGAAGGATCTGTTGGGCATCGATGGAAAAGAAGACTTTGATCTGAGAACAATCGTTCGCAAACCGGTCAAGGTTCCGGAGAGCATGCCGATCAGTTTGGTGCTCAAGCGAATCCAGACGTCGCATCAATTGCTTACGTTTGTTGTCGACGAGTACGGTACGATTATTGGAATCGTGACCTTGGAGAACGTTTTGGAGAAAATCATCGGTCCTGTCGACGACGAGTTTGATGAGCCCGAAGAACCCAACATCAAGTCACTCGGCATTGGTGCGTTTTTAATCAACGGCAACACGCCGATTTCCGAGGTGGAAAAAGCGATTGGACTGAACCTGGACGATCAGGATGTTGATACCGTTGCAGGCGTGCTGATGACGAAGTCGGGCAAGATTCCGGAAGTCGGCGACATTATCAACTTTGACGGTGCGACGGCAGAGATCATGGCGGTCAAGCATGATCATGCTGAGAAGATCCAGTTCTCGGTTGATCAAGTCGCACCTGCGAAAGAATCGGAAGCTGCCAAACCTGGCCATTAGTGGTTCGTTCGTATTGAATAGGGTCCTTTTTTCAGGACGATGTTTACGTCGGTCGAACCGGACGCTAACGCGTGCCGGCTGATATTCTTGACGCATACGAAGGTTCTTGTCTTAACCTTTGCGCAAAAAAAGGGCTGTGAATGAATCACAGCCCGAAGAGACTTCCAAGAGGACGTAGGCTCTTTTTTAGTTGAACAGTCTGAAGAACGAGCCAAACTGTAACGCAGACACGACCGCGTTTATGAATGATTCGTTAGAACGGAAGTCCAGTTGAATGATATCGCCTGGTCGAATGATGACTCGTTGTGTCGGATCCGATTGGATACATCGCAGGTCGACTTCGATGGTGCAGAACTGGCAATTATGTTCGCGAAGGATCAGGACTCGAGTTGGTGGCAGGACTCCGCTGCCTCGCGAACCGACCGCTGGTGTTCCTCGTGACGAGCCACCTGCCAGAGAGATCGCTTCGAGAACGTCGATTTCATAGTCTCTTGGCAACGGGAATCGTCCGCCTTCCAGGATTCCACCGGTATAGAAGACTTCGCGTTTACGAGCTTCAATGAACACGACATCGCCATCATTCAATGTGATTTGTTCTTCGGTAAGTTGCTGCAACTGACCGTTGCGAGATTCGATTGGAATCCGAGTTACGTTGGCTGTTGACAGGCCAGGTGAGTACTGTTGGTCGTCTGCAGCCGTAATGATCGCGTCTTGATCGAAGCCTGTGTTAGCACCGTCACGAATAATGATAATTTCGTTGACAGCGCCTTCGCCAGGCATCCCGCCAGTTTCAGCGAGTGCGTGCAGGACATCGTTCTCGTAGGCAGGCAGTTCGATTGAGAACGTTTCGCCTTGTCGGTTGTTATCCAGGCCTAGTTCTGCATTCCGGAACGACAATTCGGTGTTATCTCCGTCGTCTTCGCGAATCACGAGAACGTTGTATTTTCGTCTTTGGATCAAGGTCACGATGATCTTGTCGCTACCCTTCAAAAGAATCTCTTTGTCCTTGGTGTAGGCCTCACGGATTTTGTCTTCCGCTTGCGCCAGTGTCAGGCCTTCCAACTGGATTGGCTCGATCAGCGGCAACGAGATATTACCGTCATCACGAATCGGCACGGGATAACCAAGAGCTGGCTGCAGGCCCGGGTCTTCCGGGAAGTGAACTGGTGGCGGAGTATCCTTGTCGCCAGTGATGCCCTGGATGTAAATTCCCAGCGTGTCGCCTCCGCCAAGCACATATGACTCGGGCGGCTTACGACGCAGCGTGAGGAAGTTGATTTTCTCTGGCTCTCCGTTGTCGCAACAGGTGGCGTTGCGAACCCTGTTGGCTGGTACCGTTTCTAGTGGGGGGCAATGCTTGCTGTTGTTGAACTGGCATCCAGTGGAAGCGAGGACAGGAACTAGCAATAATGCTAATAGGCAACGGCGATCCGGTGAGTGAAACATTACAAGTCGTCTCCAAGCAATCGATTGGATGTTTACGCACGGTGGCACGCATTCATCCTGTTTGTTCAGTTATTCGGGTAGTATGGGGCGACATGATTATCTTGATCATTCGATTAACGATCAGTGCATCGTGGCAGACTTTGCCGCTAAAACCGGTTATCACGAACGCCCAACAATTGCGACTTGAATTGCCCTGAGATTGGCCCGATTTCGGGCAAGGGAGACGGTATTTCTTCGCTAATCAGAAAGCTTTATCAAAGCTTTAGGCAAAGGGGCCGGGATTCCTGCGCAAACAAACGTGCGGTTAGAAATTACCAGCTCGAGCGAGCGACTTGGTTGGTTCTGGGTTGGAAGACGAATGATTGCGTTTCGTGGATCCAAGCTCATTCAGCAAGGATCCAGCAATCAATCAAATTCGAAGCATCATCAGGCTAGAGGGGCTGAAGGGCTAGCAAATTGCCCTGCCAGCCTAAATGCCCAGCTCTTTCAAAATCAATTCCGCGCCAGGAGTCAGAGCTCGAATTTTGGCGGCGATGATTTTCTTTTCAGAAGCGTTAGCTTTCTCAGCTCGTTTCTTGAGTGCTGGAATCTTCTTGGCGCGATGTCTTCTGCGACGAAGTTCTCGTCGACGTTCACTGCCTGGCATATTGAAAATCTCTCTTAATGGAAAATTGGAATCCAAGAGTCTACCGTAGAATCGACACAGGTTCAAACGGAAATCGAGCCGTCTTTGACGAGTTATCCCGACAATTCGCGGACTGTCGGTCTGAGTTCAGCGACTAGGAACGCGGAGCCGGTTATACAGATAAATAATTCGGATTCGCAACTCTCCAGAGCCTGAGCCCACGCAGTTTGCGGCGAATCTGCAATGGTGACATCAGGTCGGCTTTCGGGTGTTCCCTGTGCGGAAAAGACTTGTTCCGCGATTTCTCGCAACTCAGTCGCGAGTCTACCTCGCGGGTTTTCTTGATATTTCGTGAAGATGATATGGTCGAACAGGCCAACTAGTGGACGGAGCATTGCCTCAATGTCTTTGTCACGCGTTGCCGCGAATATCATGATTCGTTTTTGCGCGGTTTTGCGTTCCGGCAGCTGCGAAAGCGTTTCAGCCAATGCCGCCGAGGACGCTTCGTTATGCGCCATGTCCAGCAGCACGCTGAGAACATGTAGAACTGGGCTTTTGGCTGTTGCGGCTGGCGCTGCTCCGTTTTGCGTTCGCGAGCCGGGATTTCCCGGTTGGAGCGATACAAGCTCGCATCGCCCGGGCAGTGTCGCGGAGGCCAGCCCTTGTCGAATCACAGGTTCAGCGATGGTCCATGAATCGGACTGAGCAAGTTGGCGGCAGGCGGCGATCGCGATCGCCGCGTTCACTTGTTGATGCTGGCCAATAAGATTACAGCTGAGGTTCTCCATCCCGAAACACGAGAACCTGTTGACATCGCTGTCGGACTGTCGCAACTCGAAATCCTCGTCGAGCTCTGTCAACGGAGCGTTTTTCTCACTGGCGACCTGCCGAATGACTTCCCGCGCCAACGGATCGCGTACCCCGCTGATGACTGGCACGCCAGGCTTGATAATCCCGGCTTTTTCAGCGGCAATTTTGTCAACAGTCGAGCCCAGCTGCCGGGTGTGGTCCAGGCTAATGTTCGTAATCACACAAATTTCTGGTTGGCACAAATTGGTCGAATCGAGTCGTCCGCCCATGCCGACTTCCAGGATGACCACGTCGATCGGGTGTGTGGCGAAGAACTGGAACGCTGCGGTTGTGATGACTTCGAAAAACGTTAGACGTTTGGAGCCCTGTTGGTCGGCAATTTCGTCGATTTGCTGGACTGCCGGTTCGATTTCCTTCAGTACGTTGATCAGCTGGGTATCGGAGATCTCGGCACCTCCGAAAACGATGCGTTGATTTACTCGCTCAAGATGCGGAGAACTGTATATTCCTGCACGATATCCGGCAGCTTCGAGGATCGCCGCGGCGATCGCACAGACCGAGCCCTTGCCTTTGGTACCGGCAACGTGGATGACTGGCCGCTTGAGTTGTGGATTTCCCAAGCACTCCAGCAGGCGAATCATATTGCTGAGTTTGAAATCGCCGGCTGCGATCGGCGTTTGCCGCTCGTAGTTGATGCGGTCAAAAAGACGATCAATAACGGTTTGATCAGTAAGTGTTTCCACGGATTTTAGTTTCCAAGTCAGCTAAAGCAGGCGAAATTTTATACCCGATCTGGCCCGGTCCAATAGCCCAAAACGGTAGGCTGTCCGGCCTCATATCCGGACAACCGAGCTTTTTGCTGCAATGAACCGTTGCTTGAAGACCGCCGTATCAAAAATGGTTGATTAGATCACACCTGTTTATCTAACCAGCTTCCTTTGCCAGAAATTGTGTTCTATTCAGTTCGTGGGCCCGGCATGTGGCCTGAGCCCGAGACCAACGATGGTGAGCTTAACCCGGAAACTGTTGTGTCAAGTCCTTCGAGAACCGGTGGTTATCGATTATGATACGCTGCGTGATTGTTGGCCCATGGAACGGGCTTTTCGTTTTGGAGCAGTACGAAAATGAATTCTCAGGCATCAGCAGAGCCTAAAAAACGTAAGTTGGAACAAACCAATCCGGACTACGATGAAAACGTGGTCGTGGAAGCCCAGAACCTGACGAAGGTCTATCGGGACTTTTGGGGGCGGCAAAAAGTCCGCGCTTTGAAAGCTCTCGATCTGGAAATTCGCAAAGGTGAGATCTTTGGGCTCTTGGGTCCCAACGGTAGCGGCAAGTCCACAACGATCAAGTTGTTGTTAGGCTTGTTGTTCCCGACCAGTGGTCGAGCATTGGTCTTTGGCCAGGACGCGACCGAAGTCACCAAGAATGAAAAGGTCGGATACTTGCCGGAAGAGTCTTATCTCTACAAGTACCTGACGGCGGAAGAGACACTGGATTTTTATGGCCGGCTCTTCGATATGCCGACTTCGACTCGTCGCGAACGAATCGATGCACTGATCGAACAGGTCGGGCTGACTTGGGCCAAGCGTCGACAGCTGAAAGAGTATTCCAAAGGGATGACTCGACGTATCGGTCTCGCGCAGGCACTGATTAATGATCCGGATTTGATTTTGCTGGACGAACCGACTTCGGGCTTGGACCCGATCGGTACTCGCGAGATGAAAGACATGATCATCGACTTGAAAGAGCAAGGCAAAACGGTTGTGATCTGCAGCCACTTGCTGGCCGATGTTCAGGACGTTTGTGACCGGATCGCGATTCTTTATCAGGGCGAATTGACTGAGCAAGGGCGAGTCGATTCGTTGCTCAAAGTCGGCGACGAAACAGAAGTGCGAACCAAGGGGCTGTCCTCCGCGGCTCAAGAAGAGATTCGTCAGGTGATTGCAAAACACGGCGGCGAATTGATTTCCATGGAGAACCCGCGAACTACGTTGGAGCAATTGTTCCTCGACATCGTTCGCGAACGGGAAGAGCGACCTGGTCTTCGCTCAGCAAACGTTGGGAAAAAGGACTGAGCTTGACTAACCATGGTTGTTGAAGAATTTCCTGATTTTTTACAGTGGCTTTTATCTGGTTCAAGCGGCGACACGCCTAGCCAACCGGCGTTGTTGGTGTTGGCAGGAATCGCCTTGGCTGGTGCGTTGCTCGGCATCTTTGTCGGGTATGTGGTCGCGTCGTTTCGACATGGTCCCTTTGAGGCTTTTTATGTCGTCGCACAAGTCATCGGGAGTGCGATCCCTGATTTTCTAGGTATTTCGTTTCGTCGCGTTTGGGCAATCGCACGATTGGCGATGAAAGAAGCGATGCGACGACGCGTGATTCTGGTTACGTTCGGAATTTTCGCGCTGACGCTGTTGTTTGGTGGCTGGTTCTTGAACTACGGTACCACCAATCCGGACCGGATCTATGTGAACTTTGTGCTGTGGGGAACGCAGTTACTGGTTCTGCTGATGGGCATGCTGATCAGTGCGTTCAGTCTCCCGGAAGACATCAAAAACAAGACAATTTACACCGTTGTCACCAAGCCTGTACGTTCGACCGAAGTCGTCCTCGGGCGAATCATCGGCTTTGGAGTACTGGGGACACTGTTGCTGACCCTGATGGGGCTTATCAGTTTCGTGTTCGTGTGGCGCGGGTTGTCGCACACGCATCAGATTGGAGATGCGGACACGCAGACGATGGCCGAGTTCGACGAAATCGATCAGGAAACGATGCTCGACAAACGTGGGCGACGAGTTTCCCCGGGCGTTGTGATGGCTGCTGAAACGGATTCGATTGCCGGACATCGGCATCGTATCGAAGTGGTTACGGACGTACGTGATGCTGACGACGACGAACCAGTCAACGATTCTAACATCTGGAAGTCGGAAGTCCGCGAAGACGGCCGCATCGTTTACTACCGATTGCTGACGGAGTTGCGTGCCGGGCACGTGCACCCAGTCACGGTAAATGGAGAAGGTGAAGACGCTGAAGTCAAACTTGGTAGTGCGACCGGATACTTCCGCGCTCGCGTACCAGTGTATTCCAGCGCTTTGTCATTCTTCGATCGCAAGGGGCAACCCAGGCCCAAGGGGATCAGCGTTGGCAAGGAATGGGAGTACCGAGGCTACGTAGACGGTGGAACGCACCAGGACCCTACATCGTTATCCGAAGCGATGTTCACTTTCGAGAATTTTCCCAAAGGCAGATTTGCCGGCAAAGAGATCTTGCCGATCGAACTTACGTTAGGAGTTTTTCGAACTACGAAAGGTGATATTAACAAACGTGTGCTGGGCAGTTTGCGTTTTGAAAGCGCGGTCGACAAAGATACTACTAGCCGATTCGTTTCAGAACCTATCATTTTTGAAACCAACGAATTCAACGTCCAAACGTTGTGGATCAGCCGAGTTCAGCCGGGGCGTCTGGTGAAGCCTGATGGCACGGTAGAAAAAGAAGAGTTTTTTGATCTGTTCGATGACTACGGCAAGAATGGTGACTTCAAACTCTTCTTGCGATGCGAGGATCCCAATCAGTACCTGGGCTGTGCTCGCGGTGACATTTATTTCCGCGCCAACGATGACAATTACTTTTGGAACTTCGTAAAAGGATATTTCGGCATCTGGTGCCAGATGATGATCATCATCGCACTGGGAGTCTCGCTCAGTACGGTCCTGAATTCTCCGGTTACGATGTTGGCGGTAGCCGTGGCCTTGATCGTTGGCTTTTTCGGAGACTTCATTCGGGATCTGGCTAAACCCGATGTGTCTGGTGGTGGACCGATCGAATCGTTTGTCCGCCTGATTACTCAGAATAATATGGAATCACCGCTCGAAACGGGGTGGGCGACCACGTTGATGGAACAATGTGACAACTTGATTGTGTACTTGTTGGATAAGGTTACTTACCTGGCACCTGACTTTAGTCGCCTGAATTTTTCCGATTTCCTGACCTACGGATATTCGATAGATACTGACAGAATCCTGGTCGCGTTTTCGATCGCAATTGGTTTCTGTATTGGCTTGACGATACTCGGGTATTTTTGCCTGAAGACGAGAGAGATTGCTAAATGAATAAGTCTTCGACTTTTGTCCGCAAGATTATCTACCTGGCGATTGCAGGTGTGTTACTGATCCCATTGTCGCTGGTCTCGCGCCCGTCGGCTCGTGGTACCAATAGCGATGGCGCGTATGATCCGTCGTTGGGTGACCCGGGTGGCAAGCTCGCTCAGCTTCGTGATGTGCATAGCCTGTCGCAATCCAAGCTGATGGAAATCGATCCGGCGAGTGAGACGATGAAGCTGGCTTCGGTTGGTATGCGCGGTGTGGCTGTCAACATGCTGTGGATGCAGGCCATGGAGCACCGCAAGAAGGAAAATTGGGACAAGCTACGGACAACCCTGAACGCTCTGGTCAAGATCCAACCGAACTTCGTCAAGGTCTGGGAATATCAGGCGCATAACTTGTCGTACAACATCTCCGTTGAATTCGATGATTACGAGTATCGTTACCATTGGGTCAAGGAAGGTATCAAGTTCCTGACCGAGGGCATTCCTTACAATTACCGTAATCATCGGATCACAGACAATCTCGGTTGGTTCTGTGGTCAGAAGATTGGTCGATCGGACGAAAACCTGCAGTTCCGAAAGCTGTTCCGCAAAGACGACGATTTTCACGAAGCGATGCTCTTGAAAGACAAGCGAGGTATCGAGCCGGATCTGTATTACACGGGTGAGTACGGCCACGATAACTGGAAGCTGGCCTATCAGTGGTACGATAAATCCCGCCGAGTAGTCGACAAGTACGGAGAACAATATCTCAGCGATATGATGTTCTACCGAAAACGGCCAATGCAATTGATGAGTCAGGCCCGTGGATTGAATAATGAATATGAATCCAATGAGATTATTCAGGAAATTTGGCGCGATGCGAACAAGGAATGGAAGCAATTTGGTAAGCGTGAGATTCGTAGCTCGACTGGTGTGCCGATTACTTTTGACGGGCTTGCCGAATCGCAAAATCAGCTAGTTGAGCTTCGTAAGCAAGTGGACGAACTGGTGCCGGCAGATCCAGATGGCTGGGGAAGTCGTGATCAGATGATGAGAGATTTGCGTGATTCAATCCGTCTGGATGAGCGTCAATTGGTGGCCTTGGACATTCCAGCGGATGAACGTTCGGAAGAAGAGGCCTTGATCGCTGCCAATGCGGAAGAAATTATTTTAAAGCGAAGTCGCGGTATCGATTCTCAGATCGCTGAGAACGCAACGCCTGAGAATCTTGTGAATGCTCGACGACTGGCGAAGCGAATTGATGAAGTGATGCAGAAGATGAAGTTCGTCGAATCGTATTCGGGAACGGTCAACTACAAATACTGGAATGTTCGTTCGCTGACGGAATCAAAAAACGGGACCGTCAGTGCACGCAAGGCGATGTGGTTGGCTCAAGAACGAAAGCGGGCTTCGATTTTTGACGATGAATACAAGTTTGATCCGAAGACTGGCGAAAAGAAAATTGTCAAAAAAGGTGCCATTCAGTTGTTCGAAGAAGCTTTCTCCCAGTGGAAGAAAGTTTTGGACGATTCGCCGTCTGATGATGCGGATCTTGTCGATGGGGAAATGGTTGACGATTTGATGGATGCTTGTGGTGAATACTACGATATGCTGCGAGTGACTGGTCGCGAATGGCCGGTTGATTTTCCGTTCCAGGACTTTATCGACACCCGTGCTACTAATGGCGATGACAATTTGCCGACTTCGCAGGACGTCGCAGATCGGTTGTCTGGCAAGTCAGACGGAGACCCGTATACACGGAAATTCAATGAACTCAAGACGTACCGGGAAAAGCAGGCAGAACTCAAAAAGAAACTGTCTGAGGGCGAGCAGGATGAGAGTGATCCAAAGATGCCAAAATTGAACGAGCCCGAAGTACTCATTGAACAAGAAAAGGATGACGATTAGTCTAGTTGTTGATTGACGGTTTCCACGTCGGCTGACAGCTGAGCGAAACACCTGGATCTCAAGTTTGAACGTGATCCAGGTATACAGGGTGCCAACAATCTTTACTGCATCCCTGACTGAGTATGGCCGAAGATGTCCTGGCAAGAACTGATTTCTGAGTTTCAATCGCAAAGCGACGTCATCGAGCAAGGTGGCGGTTCCAAGTCTATTGATCGGCAACACAAGAAGGGCCGACTGACAGCGCGTGAGCGGATCGGTGATTTGTTGGATCCCGGTTCATTCTTTTTGGAAGTTGGTCGCTGGGCTGGTTTCGAAATGTATACCGAATGGGGCGGTACCGTTTCGGGCAGCGTGATCTGTGGACTGGGCCTGGTTTCCGGTCGTACCGTTATGATCATTGCCAATGACGCCACGATCAAAGCGGGTGCGTTCTTCCCGATTACGTGTAAGAAAGTCTTGCGAGCGCAGCGGATTGCGATGCATTGCCGGGTGCCGTTGGTTTATCTCGTCGATTCGGCTGGTGTTTTTCTGCCGCTGCAGGACGAGATATTTCCTGATGAAGATGATTTCGGACGCATCTTCCGTAACAACGCAGTGATCTCGGCGATGGGGATTCCGCAAATCGCGGCGATCATGGGTAACTGTGTTGCCGGCGGCGGATATCTGCCCGTGTTGTGCGACAAGCTGATCATGACCGAAGGCTCCGGATTATATCTTGCCGGCCCGGCGCTGGTGAAAAGCGCGATTGGGCAGGAAGTCGAACATGAGGAACTGGGCGGTGCCGAGATGCACGCCAGTATCAGCGGCACGATTGACTACCACGAGCCTGATGATGAGGCAGCGATCAAACGGTTGCGGTCGCTGATCGAACTGTTTCCAGAAGACGAAATGGCCGGTGAGTTTAACAGGGATGAAGTTGGGGAACCGGGGAATGACAATTCCAGGATTCACGAAACGATCCCGGTCGATCCGCAAACGCGTTATGACGTTCGAGACTTGATCACTTT
The DNA here is from genome assembly GCA_964641465.1 of uncultured Pirellulaceae bacterium. Lineage (GTDB taxonomy): Bacteria > Planctomycetota > Planctomycetia > Pirellulales > Pirellulaceae > Mariniblastus. The sequence continues at coordinate 137,868 of CAZXLW010000001.1, forward strand.
TCTGGCCGATAAAGATTCGTTTCAGGAATACAAGGCTGACTACGGGCAGACCATTGTTTGTGGTCACGCGAAGATCGGAGGATTCCAGGTCGGTATTGTCGCCAACCAGCGAACGGTCGTGCAGACTCCCAAAGAAGGGATGCAGTTTGGCGGCGTGATCTATCATGATAGCGCGGATAAAGAAGCGCGATTCATTATGGATTGCAACCAAACCTGGACGCCGATTTTGTTCTTGCAGGACGTGATGGGGTTCATGGTCGGTCGCGACTCCGAGCATGCCGGGATCATTCGTGCCGGCGCGAAAGTTGTGAACGCGATTTCCAACAGCCGGGTCCCCAAGATTACCGTGATTACTGGCGGAAGCTACGGGGCGGGGAATTATGCAATGTGTGGAAAAGCGTTTGATCCTCGCCTGATCTTTGCCTGGCCCAATGCGAGATACGCGGTTATGGGTGGTAAGCAGGCGGCGAAAACGATTCTTGATATAAACATCTCAGCCATGAAACGCGCAGGTCAAGAACCTGATGTTGAAGAGCTGGAGGAGTTACGCAAGCAAGTCACCGATGCTTATGATACTTCTACCGATATCCGATACGCAGCGGGTAGGCTATGGGTTGATGGGATCATTAATCCCGAGGACACCCGGGCGGTCTTGATCCAATCGCTCGGAATCGTAACCCGGCATGCAGATGCTGAACCGTTTCGGACTGGCGTCTACCAGGTCTGATTCAGACTCAGGCATAAAAAAAGGCTGGCAAAATCTGCCAGCCTTTGTGCGCTATAAAGAGTCTCGGAAAAGTAATTGTTGATTTCGGACTTAGCCGCCTTCAACTGATACCGCAGCTGCCGCCGAGTTGATAGCTTCTCCGACGACTTCTCCTTGAATTTCTCCGACAGGTGCCAGCGAGTTTGTTGACTGGATAGGCGAGGCCTGTCCACTGAATTGCTGGTTTACTACTGGAGCCTGGTTGTACACGCTTCCATCCGACGGATAACTCACCGCTGATTGGTAAGCGTTGTACGGAGTAGGGTAGCTGCTTGCTCCAGGGTTTGAGTAGTTAGGAGCAGCCTGGACACCGGCGTTGCATGCTGAACAGCCAGTGCCAGAGCTATAGTTGCCAGCGCCATAACTGGGGGCTTGGCTGAAGCCACCATCGGTGGCATATCCGTTGCTGACGTTTCCGCCTCCATTGCATCCACAGCCGTTGCCGACGAAGCCACCGGCTCCACCGCCGCCATATCCAGCTGCCATGCCTCCTGAATCACAGGAACCACAGCCGACGCTTGCGTAGTTGAAGCTGTTGCCCGTCGCGATACCTGCGTTGTGAAAATAACCGCCTGAGTATCCCGTGTTGCCGACACCTGACAGATTTCTTTTGCAGCAACTGAACAAGCCTCTATGTCCACAACCGCCGCCAGCACCACAACCGCAACCGCATCGTCCGTGCAGCAGACCGCCGACCTTGCAAACCAAGCCACGGGCTTTCCTCGCCACGCCGCGTCCAATGCCCCTGAGACCACAACAGCCGCATCCGCCAGATCCGCCGCACGCGCCGCATCCGCCTGAAGAAGCTCCGCCGAAAGCTCCGCCAATGTTGGGCCTTGGATATCCAAAGCATCCAGAGTAAGCGCCTCCGCCACCAAATCCTCCGCCGCTGCAGCCGCAGCCGCGGAAT
>CAZXLW010000001.1:139643-180428 GCA_964641465.1 uncultured Pirellulaceae bacterium
CCGTACGATCCACCGCCGTACGATCCACCGCCGAATCCACAGCCGCCGCGATGGAATATACGACAACCACTGAGGCATCCACTGCCACAGCCGCCGCGTGCGTGCCCGAAGCCTCCACCCGCGAGACCGCAGCCTCGGCCTGAGTGACACCCACCGAACAGCCTTCTGAGGAATCCGAGCTTCTGGCAGCATCCGCCGCCGTGTCCACCAATCAAGCCACAGCCACCAGAACCACAGCCTCCAAATCCACCACCAGCGCCACCAGAGCTACAATCCTGGCAATAGTTAGACCACGCGCTGATTCCGTCTTGTGTTGTTATGCGACCGCAATTGGTACCGAGATTGGCACATATTCCTGAGCCACAACCGCCGGAGCCACCACCACCGTAGTTTTGTCCGCCTGCGTAGCATCCTCCAGTATCACATCCATTTCCGTACATTTGTCCCTGGGTTGCGGAGGCAGAAAGCCATGAAAACGCGAGGACAACAGCAATGGCGGCAAGATTATTCCTGACCATTGTTTAGACTCCTTCTAAATAGAACCATCCTTGGGGGGGTGCTTCCTCATTTGGAAACACTACTGCAAGTTCGATCACGATCCATCGATTGATTTAAACGTGGATCGAACTACTTTTCCGTTGTTGTCGCATCGTCGATACGGAATCGGATGGTCGAGCGATAGATTCCGGTGGCACTGTTTTTTGCAACTAAGGCAGGTAGTCGTAGGGAAGATACCTAAATGTATTGACAGGCAAAGCTGCCCAGTAAGACCTGTTCGTGTTGTCGTAAGGGACCTGCCGGTTGTGACAGCCTGATCTCGGTCGGCAATCCCGGAAATCTGTCAAAACCGGCAACCTTTGCCACCAACCAATAAAAGCCCGGACGGAATCCGGGCTTTTTCAATGTAACTGCAAGAGTTACGCGTGTAACTGGCATTTCTGGATCAGAAGTCCTGGCGAGCAGGAGGTTGCCCGCCTCGCATCCGCTCACCTTGCTTCTTCATGAACTCAGACATTGATTTCAGGGTTCGTTGCTGGTCTCGGCCGTCCAGCATCCAGTTCCCGTCTTTCTCGATCATGCGGTAGACAACTGGCGGACTCATGATTTGGACCATGACTCCTGATGATCCGTCGGTTTCGCTTTGGGCCGGAGTTACCCGCAGAAACGATTCGTCGTCTTTCGTTTCCACGTCATCAACTTTGCCAATCAATGCACTCATCGCCAAAGGGGAATCCGTTTTCGCGTCCCAAAGGTCTTTGACGATCTCCCAACGATTACCAGATTTATTCACAGCATTGAGTATCTTCTGTTGAGCATCTTTCATGGTCTTTTCAGGAGACATTTTTTCCTTCGAGTCCTTTTCTTTGTCTGCATCTTCATCGTCGCCCTCATCGTCCATTCCTTCCATTTGAGTTTCTACTCGAAACATGGAAGAGACATCGATGTCCAATTTGTCGAGCTTGTGCTTTTCCATCGCCGCTTTAATGTTATCTTTCGCTTTATCCAATTCGGGGATTGGAATGGGACCAGCCATCTTGAGCATTCCCGCCGAAGAAATCACTTGCTCGACCACGATTTCATCCTGAGCATTTTGAGTCATATACTTGGCAGCCTCTTCCCACTTGCCACCTTTGAGCAGCTTGGAGATTTTCGCAAACGCAGCTGATGATGATCCTTCGGCTGGCTTCTCTGCGGCGTCGGCTGCCGGAGCAGCTTCCCGAGTCACTACGGCTCGTAGCACACCCTGGCGCCCGGCAAATTCGTCTTCCGATACCGTTCCGTCTCCGTCGGCGTCAACGGCCTTGGCAAATTCGCTCAGGCGGTCGAATCCAGCCAGCTTGCCGGAAGCGTATTTCTCGAACTCAGCTACCGAGACCTTGCCGTCCTCGTCGGTATCCAAGTCTTCCAAGTCGGTATCCTGGGCAAACGAACAGGACGCTGGGATCAGAGCCAACGCAAGAAAAAAGTTAATCGAACGAAGATGGTACATGGATTCCTCTTTCGGAAATGTTATTCGCGGTATATTGGATTGGTCCGAACAAAGCTGTTTCATATCGCTCTAAGAATTGAACGGGCCTTGGATTAAGTTGTAGTCGTTCCCGAGCGTTATAGCCCGTTACGAATCCACAAAAACAATTAGAACTTTTATGCCCAGAAAACAAAGGGATAACCATTTGTCGTATTTTGGAATTTTGCCAGTAAACAAGCCGATCGGGATCAGTTCACGAAAGGCAGCAGATTGCGTCAAAAAAGTCGTGCGGCCGGCAAAAGTGGGGCATACCGGCACGCTCGACCCGCTGGCAAGTGGCGTATTGGTGATGTGTATCGGTCCGGCCACTCGGTTGGCGGATATTGTGCAGAAGATGCCAAAGACTTACGTCGGTGAATTTCGATTGGGGCTGACAAGCGAATCGGAGGACATTGAATCTGAGCTGCGGCCTGTCGATTCCGCACCGCTGATTAGCGAGGACGAGATGCGTTCGGCATTGCAGGCATTTGTTGGAACCATATCGCAGGTCCCGCCTGCTTTTTCAGCGCTCAAGGTTGACGGTCGACGAGCGTATAAGCTTGCCAGGCAAGGTGTGGCTGTTGAATTGGAACCGCGTGAAGTGAAGATCCATTCGCTTGAACTGCTTCAGTTTGCTTACCCTGACTTCAAATTGAAAATTGAATGCGGCAGCGGAACTTACGTTCGTTCCCTGGGCCGTGACATTGGGGAAAGCTTGAATTCCGGCGCGGTGATGACGGCTTTGCTTCGGTCGGCGGTGGGGCCGTTCGATGTTGAACGATCTGTTCCGCTTGATCAACTGGAGAGTTGTGAGCTTCGCGACAGTATTATTGAACCTGGTGAGTTGTTCTTTGACTCAGCGAAGGTGCGTCTCGATGAATCGCAGATTCAACTGTTGAAGAACGGGCACATGTTTTTGCGCGATGAGTTTCAGATTCCGCTGGAGGCAGACAAAGTTGCGGCCTTCGACAACAACGACCAGCTTCTGGCGGTTTTATGTCCGCACCGTGACGGTCGTCTCAAACCACGGTTAAACTTTGTGCATCACTACGATTTCGATTGAAAAGGAACTTTGTCGAATCTGAGTGATGCTTACCACTCGAGGTCTTCTTCGTAGCCTTGGCGAATCAGTTCCTCACCGCCAACTTCCTTGAACCACTTACGAGTATCGTCGGTGAAGTAATTCTTCCAATCACCGATCTTGCCTTTCCGAAAGAACTGGTCAGGACGTTCGTCGGCAAAACCGGCCTTCAATTCACCTTCAATCGACGTAGCCTTTGCAGGGTCGACGCCGAGGAACTCGAATACCTCGTTTCGTTTGCCTTCCGTATCCGCGTGAAGATCTTCATAGCGGACGAACTTTATTTTCAGGAACGGATGGTCATTGATCGTCTTGCGATCTTTCTCCATATGCTCACACCACCAACGGACAGATTCTTTGACCATCATTCGATGCCGCAACAACATTTGCGGGTTCTCTTTGAAGAACCACGGGTTCTGCTGAAATCTTTCAAAGTCCTTGGCCATCGACGGAATCCGTTCGAACAGCCGGTGGACTTCCGGAAAATTGAACAAGTGGAACGCGCGACTGACCAGCACGTCACGCCCATCTCGAATAATTGAGATGTGAGGCGCATCGCGAAGGATCAACGGTTCGATCGTGTGGGGGTTCCGTTCACCGACCATCGATTTGTCCGGTATCGCCTGGTTCAAGCAGGATCGCACCATCGTTTCGAACGCAGTTCGAGTAGCAACCTTCAGTTCACGATCAGAAAAGTCTTCATAGACCGGGAGGATCTTGAAGTTCTTTTCAAGGTTTTCGGCGAAGTCTTGCCAGTGAAACTCACCTACGCAGCCAACATCGGGGTGGCAGGACAGCAAGCCGCCCAGCCAATTGGTACCCGATTTCATGAAGCCTCGCAGGCAGAAATATTTGCGCATGTATGTGTAATTTCCCTTTGAATCAGCGTTATTTTTCTTGTTTACGGCAACTACGTCAATCGCGATTCAGATTCCGCGAATTCAAGCCGTTCAAAGCAAATTTAATCTCTTCGCGAACGCTGGCGTTCTCTTCTACCTTGAGCCGGCGTTCGAGGATAGGCGTGGCCAACTCGAGATTGTGCCGCCCCAGCGCCCAGGCGCTGGCGCCACGGATCAGTTCTTCGCTGTCATCGAGCCCCTTTGCCAGTGCCGGGATGTTGGAGTCGATCGCTGCATTGCCCAGTGCAATGGCTGCGTTGCGAACCAGCCCTCGGCGCTTCGATCGCCACAACGGAGTCTTACGAAATATTGAACGAAATTGATCGTCGTCCAAATCGAAGAGTGTTATCAGGTTAAGTGGATTGCGTGACGCGTTGGCAGCAAAAGTTGGCTCGTTGGTGGGCGTGGCTTTATTGTTCCAAGGGCAAACATCCTGGCAAACGTCGCAACCAAAAACCCAGTTCCCGATACCTTCCCGCAGCTCACGCGGGATCGGGCTGCGATGTTCGATCGTCAGGTAGCTGATGCAGCGGGTCGCATCTAACACGTGGGGAGAGACGAATGCATCTGTCGGGCAAGCGTCCAGGCAGGCCGTGCAGGTACCGCAATGGCTCGACACATGCGGCGAATCGTACTCCAGTTCCGCGTCCAACAATAAAGCCGCCAGGAAGAACCAACTGCCGACCTGTTTGTTGATCAGCATCGTGTTTTTGGCTTGCCAGCCGAGCCCGGAAAGCTGAGCGAATTCTCGTTCGAGCAATGGAGCGGTGTCGATGACTCCTCGCACCTGCAGTTCAACCGGGAGTTCCTGGCAATACTTGACCAGCGACTTGAGTTTCTTGTGAATGAAGTCGTGATAGTCGCCTTCTCCCCAAGCGTATCTGGAAACGCGGCCGAATCCCGGCTCGGCTTCATGAGGCTCGCCGGTGTAGTAGTTCATGCCCAGCATCAGGATGCTAACCGCCCCTTCCATCACAGCATTTGGGTGTTGGTAGGCCTCTTTTCGGGCCGGCAGATATTCCATTTCGCCATGGAAACCGGCCTCCAACCAATCCTCAAATCGAGAAAAACCCGTCGGCGAGACGGCCGGGCTGGCACCTGTCAAACCGAATCCAAGTCGTTTTGATTCGGCTTTTAACGAATTTGTCAGTTCTAACGGGGTCATTTTGCAGTAAATGGAGTCAGTACGGATTTTGAGTTTGAAAACCTTGCAACCGTTGTTTGTCTGTTTAACGTGGAAGTAGGTGACGGCTTATTATCCGTACGATTGAAAATAGCCGCCATAGAGACCGCAATCCAGTTATAGAAAGGCTTTTCGATGCGTATCCTACTTTCAGTTGCAATCGCATTTGCAGCAATGGCCGTACTGACTCCAGACACGGCCGAAGCTCAGTACCGTGACGGTTATCGATTTGGTACCGGCTTTCAATTCGGTGGAGGAAACGGGTTTTTTCGCACTACACCTCGCGAACAACCTCCGTACTTCGCCCAATTCCCACCAGTGTATTACAACGGAATTGTTCCGCGACCATACGGATTCAGCCCGTTTGCACTGCCGCCAGGAATCGCTCCGGCAGAAATCATCGCTCCGAACCCGGTGACAATTTCTAATCCATTTTTTGGAAACGAAATCGCACCTGTTTCTAACGAACAAGACGCGATCATCGAAGGGACTGACTCCAATGGTAACAAAGTTACCTGGACGTTTAATCCTTACGTTGAATCATTCGTTATTAACTAACAGAAAACCAGTGACTTGGATGAAAATCCAATTCGTTTTTTGAGTTCGCTTGGGGGCAAGGGGACTCGAGAAGGCAACGATCGCGTGATCGCTGCCTTTTTTTATGCGCTTGTGCGCCGGCCGCTGGGCCGCGTTGTCTTAGCCCAGTTCCCAATCCAGCCCGATATCGAAATTTTTTGCACTGTGCGTGATCGCGCCGATGCTGATTCGCTCGACGCCGGTTTTCGCGATATCTGCAACGGTATCCAAATTGACGCCACCGGAGGCTTCCAATAGCACACTTTTGTTCGCCTCATTGCGGATCTTAACAGCTTCGGAAAGTTGATCGCAATTCATGTTATCCAGTAGCACGATGTCTGGCCCCGCCGGCAGCGCCAATTTCAACTGGTCCAGCGAATCGACTTCGATCTGCACGATGGTGTCTTTTCCGTTGGGCAGCGATCGCTGGTTTTCGTCTACCCATTTGCGGGCCAGTTCAACAGCTTGCGAAACCGACAGTTTGTGATTGTCGATGTGAGAGCCGTACATGGCCAGGTGGTTGTCTTTGATCATGATGGCGTCGTACAGTCCCATCCGATGGTTGTGACCACCGCCGCAGGCGACTGCGTACTTTTCGATCCGTCGCCAGCCAGGCAATGTCTTCCGAGTATCCAAAATATTCGCGTTGGTGCCGCTGACCAGATCGGCGAACGTTGCGGCCATGGTCGCGATCCCTGACAGGCGACACATGAAGTTCAAGCAAGTCCGCTCCATCATCAGGATCTTTCTGGCTTCACCAGAAAACGTGGCGATTGGCTGTTTCGGTTCGACCCGCGCTCCGTCTTGCAGATGGATCTCCAGGCCCAACTCGGATGCGAATTTGCCGATCGCAATCTGAGTCAGCTGGACTCCACAGACAACGCCCGATTCTCGAGCTACAAAGGACGCCTTGGCTTTGACATCGTCTGGTACGACGGCCAGCGTTGTGCAATCTCTGGCGATTTCGAGATCCGAACTGCCGAGGTCTTCGGAGAGGGCCATTCTGGTCAGCGACACGATGTCGTCTCGAGTAGCTTCGTCGATTTTAGGTCGATCGTTCATTTTGCGTTTTTACCGATTGGTTGGAGGAACAGTGGACCGCTGCCACGCCAAACTTGCTGCCGAGGTATTCGAATCTGCGAATCCAGCCAATCTTGCCAATCCGCACATTCTTTCGGCACGAAGGATGATACCGGAAAGCATCTACTCTTGCATCGGCCACTGAAATAGGCAAATTAGGCTCGATGCCCGCGAGCGTGTGCTGCTCGGAAGACTACAAAAGACAGATTCGATCGGCGGCGTGGGGATATTGCGAACAACTATGGCACATGAGTGTCTATTGTTCGAACTCTTAATAATTACTTCAAGAAACTTCATGCTCGAAAACGCACCCGTACGCTCGTTGAAATATGGCGACCTGACCATCGAAGGGTTCTCGCGGGCTGCCGTGCAGACCTATTGGCGAATCCCTGAGTTGAAACTCGGATTCGACCTGGGCGCGCATCCTTGGGATTTTATGGGCACGCCGACGTGGATGATTTCGCATTGTCACTTGGATCATATCGCTGCGATCCCGTTGTATGTAGCGCGGCGGCGGTTGATGAAGATGGCTCCGCCGAGGATCTTGCTGCCTGCGTATGCCATTGATCCGGTTCGACAGATGCTCAGAAGTTTCGAACGATTGGATCGTGGGCGGCTGCCATGTGAGCTGATCGGAATGGAACATGATCAGGAATTCGAGTTGTCACGGGAATTGGTCGTGCGGGCGGTTGCAGTGAAGCACCGGATCGAGTGTTTGGGCTTTATTGTTTTCAGCCGCCGGAACAAGCTGAAGCCAGAATATGTTGATTTGAGCGGCGAGGAGATTCGTGACATTAAGCTTTCCGGTGAGGAAGTCACCAATGAGATTCGCGTGCCATACGTCGGGTACACCGGTGATACTGCCCCGGCGGGACTCGATCGCAATCCGATTTTCTACGATTGCAAAGTGTTGATCACCGAGCTGACCTTCGTCGCGCCGGATCATCGCAGGAACATCATCCACAAGCACGGGCACATCCATTTGGATGATATTGTCGAACGCGCGGATCAGTTTAAGAACGATTTGATTATCGCGGGCCATTTGAGCACTCGTTACAACGACAGCCAGGTCCGTCGCATCGTCAAGCAGCGAATGCCCGATATGTTGGATGGCCGTTTGCGATTGTGGCTGTAGGAGCCGGTGGCTTAATGCACGAATCGCCAACGCTGTCCGGTCTGCCCCACCCTGCCCTTTACATTCACGTCCCGTTTTGTCGCCATCGCTGCGGCTACTGTAATTTCTCATTAGTCGCCGGGCGAGACGATTTGATCGAGCGGTTCCTCGCTGCATTGGAAGCGGAGATTCGAATGCGGTCGCAGCGGCAGCAGGTGTCGACTTTGTTTCTGGGCGGAGGCACGCCCAGTCATCTTGGCGACCAGCATTTGCGGCGACTGTTTGAAGTGGTCGAGCAGAATTTTGAATTAAGCTCCACGAGTTCCGGTGGGTCCGCCGAGGTTACGGTCGAATGCAACCCGAGTGACATTGACGAACGAAAGATCGCTACGTTTGCGGACTTGGGCGTAAACCGCATCAGCCTGGGTGCGCAATCGTTTGACGCGGCAAAGCTTCGAATGCTGGAGCGAGACCACGATGCGGAGCAGATTGCGCGGGCAGTGAAGTTGTGTGGAGAGCTGACCGGCAATATTTCGCTCGACTTGATCTTTGGAGTCGACAATGAAAGCCTCGACGCCTGGCACGCCGACCTGCGGCAGGCGATCGGACTGCAACCGACGCATCTGTCGACGTATCAACTTACGATCGAGAAAGGAACTGCGTTTTGGTCCCGTCATCAAAAACAAGAGTTGCGGCAACCGGGTGAATCGAGATCGGCAGATATGTACGAGAGTACGATCGGGGCTCTTGAATCGGACGGTTACAAACAATACGAGATCAGCAGCTTCGCCAAACCCGGTTCGGAATGCCGACACAACCTGGCGTACTGGCGTGGTCACGAGTACCTGGCGTTTGGCCCGGGTGCAGCGAGTTATGTGGATTCGGTTCGCGAAATCAATCACCGCAGCACAACGACGTACATCAATCGAATTGAAGCTGGAGAATCGCCAGTGATTGAAAGCGAGAAGGTTGAAGCGTGGTTAGAGCCGGTTGAGTTTATCGTGTTCGGTCTCCGGGCAATCGCCGGCGTTTCAACAAGCGAGTTTCAACAGCGGTTCGGTCACGACTTGATCGAATTCCTTGGACCTACCTGGGAACAGCTGGAAAACGAGCGGTTGCTCGAATGTACAGCAGGGAAAATTCGACTGACCTCAGCGGGAGTCCTTATGTACGATTCGATTGCCTCGTATATCTATGTAGGAAATGCCCGATAAACTGGGGTGACTTGAAATCTCGGTTTTTCATTGGTGAAACTTCAAAAAGATTGACGATCGACCAATAAAGAGATACCCTTTTCATAGAGATTGAAGGGTTCTCGAAGCAATTCGGCGACCAATACTTCTTTATCGCTAATACATCATTCGGAGACAACGATGAGCCAATATTCTGAAAATCCGTATCAGACTCCCGCGCAGTACGGTATGAATCCGATTGCTGCTGCGGCTGCTACGGATGAACGTGTTGCATTTATTCGCAATACATATCTACACCTTGCTGGTGCCGTGTTCGCATTCATGATGATCGAACTGCTGCTGTTTAATGTGGCTGGAGGTCTGGTCGATAAAGTGTGCGGCTTGATGCTCGGTACAAAGTACAGTTGGATGATCGTACTGGGTGCATTCATTGCCGTTAGTTACATCTCTGAAAAATGGGCGATGTCGAACACCTCGAAAGGCATGCAATACGCTGGCCTGAGTTTGTTCGTTGTGGCCGAAGCGATCATATTCATTCCGATTCTGTATATCGCCTCGGAAAATTACGAAGGCGCGATCATGTCGGCTGGTGTCGTTACGGCGGTTGTGTTTGCCGGATTGTCGGCGATCGTGTTCGTTACGAAAGCTGACTTTTCGTTCATGCGATACGCATTGTACCTGGGCGGGTTGGCTGCCATGGCTGCGATCGTAGTTTCGTTTTTCGTGCAAGCTAACTTTCTCGGACCGTGGTTCTCATGGGCCATGATTGTGTTGGCCAGTGGATATATTCTCTATCACACGTCAAACATATTGCACCATTATCGCACCGACCAATACGTTGCGGCTTCGTTGTCGTTATTCTCGTCGGTTGCCCTGTTGTTCTGGTATGTACTGCAATTGTTCATGAGTCGCGACTAAGTGATCGCCCAGGCGAGAGTCATTTAGGTAACGACTAGGAGAGTCGTGCTACTTTAACAGGTTGAAAACAAGCAAGGCCGCGGCACTGAGTCGCGGCCTTTTTTTGTTTTGCTTTACTTGTCTTGATTTGAATCCGCTTTCTCTTCTGCATCCGATTCATCCGCTTTTGGAAGCTTGACAATCTTGCCAAACAGATGACCACCGACATTGTCGTGGGTCCAGGTTCCGGAATACTTATCTTTTCGCAGCAACACGCGAGCATCAAAAGTCCCCAGGCCTGGAATGAAAAGCCGGTCAACGGTGATCACCGGTGTCTTGCCAGCCCACTTCACTTCCATTGCCATGGGAACGGTCAGGTCATGGTCACCGTATTTGATGCGGGCTTTGATTTCCCACCAGTCACCCTTGGTCTGCTTTTTGACCCCAACGATCGTGTACTCTTCCGTCCGAGGCGGCTTGTCGTCGAGTCCGTCGACCGTGAACTGCCCAACAAATTTGGTGTTGGTCAAGCCGCTCTCAAACTTGGCCAGGAGAGCCGGATCGGTGGGCGTCGATTTGGTGGCCTTCTTTGAGGTATCAGCTTGCTTTATCTGGGCCTCCGAATCTTGCCCACAAAGTAGCTGATCTGGGCCCAAAACAAGCCCGAACAGTAGGAACGCCAGAGTTGCGAATCGTCTCATGATATTGCCCCAAAAATCCAAGATATAAATTTGTCGAAAGGTGGAAGAATCCCCGAACTGTCTACGCTCCGCTTGCAAAACCAGTTCAAGTAAAACTATATCCGTGAAAACCAGGTTGGCAAACGTGGCGTAGTGCCGGTGGTGTTGTGTAAAAACGGCTCAAACTTTAAGCTACGGCTTGTCGTCTAACGAATCTTCTGTGCAAGACTGTGCCCCATGGCCCCAGGTTGCTGGCGGCATTTTGTGACGTTCCTGATACGCGTTCGGGACGACACTACCTACGAGACTACGAGACCAAAGTACTTAATCACGCCAAAGGAGTTTGCGTGTTTGTTGCCGCCTCAAATGATTGTTTTCACGAATTGTCATTCGAAGACTGTGTCGAAAAGATCGTCGACTTGGAATTTTCCAGCATCGACCTGACTCTGAATGACCGTGGAAATCACATCCGCCCGTCCGACTTTGTCGACGACCTGGACAAGGGAATCGCCCAATGTACTGCGACTCGCCGATTGAGCATCGCAGGCTACAACCTGATGATTGACAAGGAAGGCGAAGAATACCTGAATGTATTCGAAACCTGTTGCAAGTTGGCCAAAGCCACCCGCGTCGTCACGTTGACGGTCGAATCGGGAGAGCATGGTACTCCGTTCAACGAAGAAGTCGAACGCTTCAAATCGCTGGTCAAGATCGGCGAGCGATACGGGGTCCGGGTTGGAATGCGCAGCAAAGCCGGACATCTGTCGGCTGATCCGGATACGGTTTCCGTGATCTGCGGTCACGTCAAAGGGCTCGGCCTTTCGCTCGACCCGTCGCAATACGTGTACGGACAAGAACGCGAATTGAATTACGACAAGCTGCTCGATTACGTCCAGACCGTCTACCTGCGAGATTCGACCAAGGATGACTTGCAAGTCAGGATTGGGCAGGGAGTGATTGACTACGGCAAACTGATCAATCAGCTGCAAAAGAAAGGATACGACCGTACCTTGGTGGTCGATATCCAGCGTCAGGATGATGTCGATCACATGGGCGAACTTCGCAAGATGCGATTGTTGCTTGAAAGCTTGTTGTTGATCTGATGAACGATAACGCGTAAATCAAAAATTCGAGTGGAACCGTGCCGAAATACTCAGTCATTCTTGCCGCCGCTGGGAGAAGCAGTCGGTTCAAAGACGATCACTACAAAAAGCCCTTTGCGAATCTCAACCGCAAGGCTGTCTGGTTGCATTCGGCCGATCGGTTTTTAAAACGAGATGACGTCAAGCAATTGATCATTGTGATCTCGGAAGCCGATCGGGAATCGTTCAATATGAAGTTTGGTGCGAATCTGGCCGTGCTGGGGATTGATGTTGTCATTGGCGGCGAAGAGCGACGAGACTCCGTTCGCAATGCTCTGGCCAAGGTCGACGCCGATTCCGAATTCGTAGCGATCCACGACGCTGCCCGGCCGTGTGTTTCAGACGAAGATATCGAATCCGTCTTTGTCGCGGCAGCTAAAAGCCGAGCCGCGATCCTGGCCACGCCCGTAACCAGCACGCTAAAACGCTCTGGCGACGGGAAGTCGATCGACAAGACGACTGACCGCCAGGGATTATGGCAGGCGCTGACTCCGCAGGTTTTTGCCAAGGATTTGCTGAACGAGGCTTATGAGAAAATTGGTGATTCGAAACCGACCGATGACGCGCAAGTTGTCGAGCAAGCCGGGCACCCGGTCGCCATCGTCAACGGTAGCCCTTTGAACATTAAGATCACCACCAAACGGGATCTGGCATTGGCCGGTGCATGCCTGGAAGCGATGCCGAAGCCCAAATTCGATGCGTCCCCTCATCCGTTTGCAGACGACAATCTCTGGCGATAGTGCAACATACGGAAGTTGTGCAACGTGTTGCTCTGGTGAAACAAGGCGTGCTGTTTGGTGCGGACGATTCAGCTCGTTTCATGAATACTGACGCTGCGAAACGAACCCATGACGATGTGATCCAGCACATCGATGCCCAACATTTTGCCGGCTTCTTCCAATCGCCGCGTGACGGCATAGTCTTCTTTGCTGGGTGAGGGATCGCCTGACGGATGGTTGTGGACAAGCAGAATCGAGGAAGCCGCGTCCTTGATCGCTGGGCGAAAGACTTCGCGAGGATGGACCAGGCTTGCATCCAGGGTTCCCACAGAGATTTGGTGTGAGGCAACGACTTGATTCTTCGTGTCGAGGCAGACGATATGGAATTCTTCGCGACTGGCATCGGAAATCAATCGGGCAAATCTTTCTTCGCAATACTCGATTGCGTCCTGGCTGCCGCGAATTTTTCTAGGTGCTTTGTTGGCAGCTTTGGCTTCGGCGACTCGACGTCCCAGTTCAATGCCGGCCATGATTTGGCAGTAGGCCGTTTTGGCAACGACGGTACTGGCAGCTTTCAGTTCAGCTGGTTGAGCGTCTGACACGCGATCCAGCGAGTCGCGATACGCGGCCGCCAGTTTCTCGCCAGCTTGAGAAGCCGATTCGCCTTTCCGACCAGAGCGAATCAAAATCGCGAACAGCTCCGCCAATCGGAGTTTCTCGGCACCGATATCCAACAGCCGTTCACGTGGACGGTCTTCGACTGGCGATTCCGCGATCGTCAAACCAGCAACTGGCCCAGTATTCATTTCACCCATTTGCGCACCAAGCACCCGGATAGATACAATGGAAAAAGATGCGAATGAGTATAACGCGACTGAAGTCACGTTGCAGCTGGCGGGTCTTAATTTCGCAATTAAGTGGCCACGGTCAGTCGGTTGCGGCCAGAATTTTTGGACTCGTAAAGAGCCTTGTCTGCTTGAACCAGCAAATTGAAGATGTCGTTTTCGTTAGTCGAAGCAAATGCCAAACCGACGCTGACGGTCAATTTGATCTGGCCTTCGCAGAACGAACTACTGGCAACTGCTGAACGGAATTCTTCGAACTGCCGTACGACATTGTCATGGTCCAGAACTTTCAGCACCACGCCGAACTCTTCACCACCCAGTCGAGCAACGCAGACTTCGTTGCCAAAATATTCAATCAATTGTTCCGCGACAAACCGAATGGTACTGTCACCGACCGTGTGGCCAAACTCGTCATTGATGCTCTTGAAATGATCGACGTCGATAACGCCCAGGCAAAGATTGCTGCCAGCGTGTTCGTCAAGCATGCGGCGAAACTGTCGGCGGTTAGCAAGCCCGGACATGTAGTCTGTGTTTGCTTCGCGGTGCAGCATGGACTCCTTGTCTTTCAACAGACTGATGTCACGTAGCTGGATCATCTTGAAAACCTGGCCCTCAACGACGATCGAATTCGCAATCAGTTCCAACCAAGCCGTTTCTGACTCGCCAAAAGCCAAGTTGACTTCTGTCCGTTCACTTTGCGAACCTTGCGAGCCCTGCGATTGGAATATTTCGTAAAGAGTGCCGTAGATCTCCTTGGGGATTTCGGTCGACGACGGGACCCGCAAAATTGATTTTGCCGAGTCGTTGGAATAGACAAGGCTTTGGTCATCAGCATACAGCAGGATACCATCACTAAGCGAACCTACGACCTGAATAAACAGAGCCTGGCTTAGTAGTTGAGTGCTGTCAAATTGAGTGCTGTCGTCAAACATCAGTTGCTCGTTGTAAATCGGGGGTGGAGAAGCGATCGCATGAACTTCGCTAGCATCGGTGGACGTTCTGTCTTCAACAAGCTGCCGAATACCGTTATATCGAATGCGGGTGGTAGTCAGCCGAAGTCAAAACGCGTGATAACGCACAATGTTGGCTTCAACCCTGTTGGGTGCAGGCAACACAATAATAGTCGGATTTCCGAAGATGTCATCTGACGGAATTCTGTTTCACCCGATTGTTAATCAAAATCAGAACGGCCTCTCGGATTGGAGGTCAAATATTTCACAAGGATTTGAAATGTCAGTTCGCGAAGGGCAGCCGGTAGTTTTCCTGTCAATGGCAGGATGTGGTATCGAGTTTTTACAACGTGGATTTGAGCAGTCACCGGTACTCCGAACCGCTGCGGATTTTCGAAACGGCGGTCAGGAGGACTTCGCCGAGCTGGATTCGCCGGGTCAGCAATCTGCTCTGTTCGAGAATTACGGGCTAAGCTGGAACCAGCAGACCTCCAGTTTCGAGACGCAAGCACTGGGCGACGCCGTTTTCAATTGGCTGAGCCAACAACAATGCCCTGTTGTGCATTGCGTCCGAAGTAACGCGCTGGATTGCTTGGCGAGCTTGATGACGTCGTGTGAAGTTCCGTCGATACCATCTGAAGACGCCGTTGGCTTGATCGAAGATTTAAAGAAACAGGTTGATCGAGTCCGGAGCCAATTGCGCGACGCCAATTTTCTTGAGCTGCGTCTCGAGCAATTGGTGTCGAGTGACGGGAAAGTCATTCCCAGAACGATTAGTCAGATCTGCAGCTTTACCGGAATCGAGTTTTCGAGTTTGAATCTCGAGCACTTCGCACCGCCCGAGACAACAAACACTCGGTACGACATCGCCAAGATCAAACGAGCGTTGCGGCCTGATCTTACGCGTCGCGGTTGGGAGAACCTGTTCGAGTTGCCGAAAGCAGCTTAGTGCTGAATCGGGCTGTGTTGGACAGTTAGCGATTACTGCGTCCACCGCCAACATCGAATAATGCGTCGACAAAAAAACGGGCATGGTTTAGTGGAACCATGCCCGTAATTTTTTGACTCGTGTTTCGAAACCAGCCCAAGTTACTCCTTTTCGGCAGCGCGTTCGTAATCGACCACCATGACTTTCGTCATTTCAGTTTGCCCGGGCATGGTCATGTACATCGTCATCGTCCGTTTATCGTCACTGTGATAGACAACGACATTCCTACCCTTGGATGGCTTCCCGTCCATGCCGACACCGGTCGTTTCAAAGGTCATAGTTTTGGTAGCCTTGTCATAATCTCCCAACATTTTTGTCCCGTGTGGCGCGAACGAGTCAATCCACATGCCGGTGTACTTTTTCGCAGCAGGGTCGTAGCCGAAGACTCCGTGCCCAACGAACGGCGCGCCGCCAAAGTTACCTTTGAAATCGCTCGTCACCCAGAACCCGCCAATCATCTTGTTGACTTCAGTCGCTTTCGAAACGCTCGGCTCTTCCACAGGCCCCGCCGGACCAAAATAGACTTTCGTCGTTGCATTCCAGTTGCCGACCTCTTTTTTGAGCAAGTTGTGCTCTTCGCTGGGAGCAGGCATTTGCGCCGAAGCGACGTGCCAGAATCCACAGAGAGCCAAGTTGACGATGAGTACTGTAATTGTTCGGTTGTTCATTTGATTGATCCGCTTGCCAAGATTCAAAACCAAAATCTTAACCCAGTCACAGCGTTTCCCGGGGCATGTTAGTAAGATTCTTGCCAAAAATTCTGGATGCAGAGCTGGGATTTGACGTTGGAATGATACCCGCCCCAGACTTAGGTGCCGCATTGGGTTTTGACGTTTTTCAGTGTTTTTGTCCTCGATTCTTATACAGTCTAAATTGCACGCTGCTTGTTAATCTTATGGAATTTCAACTATGCTGTCGGAATGAAATGGATAACAGCAACGATCGTTTTGTTCGCCGCATGCGTGTGCTCGGCATTGTCTCTGCAAGCTGAACAGCCAAACATACTGTTCATATATCTCGATGACTTTGGCTGGAAAGATACCGGCTACATGGGATCGGATTTCTACGAGACGCCTCGCATTGATAAACTGGCCAAGGCGAGCATGGTGTTCACCGATGCCTATTCGTGCGCCGCGAACTGTGCACCGGCCCGGGCCTGTTTGTTGTCGGGACAGTATACGCCTCGACATCGCATGTTTAACGTCAATACGCGACCGCGCGGCAAAGCAGTTCATCGGCGTCTGCAGCACGTGCCAGGAGTAGATACGCTCCACAAGCCAACTCGAACTTGGGCGCATCAAATGAAAGCGGCAGGATATACGACTGCTACGATCGGCAAATGGCATTTAAGCAAAGATCCACTTCCCTACGGATTCGATTTGAACATTGGTGGTACTCGTGCAGGAACTCCGCCAAAAGGATACTATCCGCCACACGGATCAGCGCCAGGTTTGAAAGATGCTCCCGACGATGAGTATTTGACCGACCGTTTGAGTCGGGAGGCGATCAAGTTCATTAAGCAAAATAAAGATCGACCGTGGTGTGTTTACTTGACGCACTTCGCCGTCCACACGCCGTTGGATGCCAAACAAGAGCTGGTCGAAAAATACGAGCGAAAGGCCAAAGGTAAGCTGCACAATCACGTCGCCATGGCAACGATGATCGAATCAGTCGATCAAGGAGTTGGCTGGATCGTCGACGCACTGGACGAGCTGAAGCAGCGTGAGAAAACGGTGATCGTGTTCTATTCGGATAACGGAGGGTACGGACCAGCAACCGATATGGATCCGCTGAAAGGGTACAAGGGGACTTACTACGAGGGTGGCATTCGGGTCCCGCTGTTCGTGCATTGGCCAGGAAAAATCGAGCCGGGAAAAACGGCCGAGCCAATGACTGGTGTCGATATCTTTCCGACCTTCTGCGAACTGGCGAATGCGGACCTACCGCCAGAGCATGAGCTCGATGGCGTTAGCCTGGTTGGTCTGTTGACGGGTAAGCAGCAGGCTCTGGCCTCTCGGTCTTTGTTTTGGCACTTCCCGGCCTATCTGCAGTCGTATGGCCGAATCGCGAACGAACAACGCGACGTATTGTTTCGCACCCGACCTTGCAGCATTATTCGCAAAAACCAATGGAAGCTGCACCAGTACTTCGAAAAGAACGAGCTTGAGTTGTACAATCTCGAAACGGATATCGGTGAAGCTGATAATGTCGTCAAGAAGTTCCCTGGCAAAGCGAAGGAACTTTTAGATGAGCTAAAATCCTGGCAGCAGCGAACCAACGCTCCCGTCGAATTGGACGCGAATCCCGAATTTGATGCGGCCAAGGAAGCCCAAGCCATCAAGCGGAAATCAGCCAAAGCGAGCAATGCAAAGAATGCTCAACGCTAACGGTTGGAAAGAACCGATTGTTTGCGTTGCTGTCAGCACTGTGCGGTTAAATTCCAGCGAGGCTGCTGGCCTGGCCCGCTGGACTCAATTGTGGTGGCAATGAAATGCAGTTTTCCGATCTTGAGCAATTGAAAAAGCATGTTCAGCAAATTGAAACTGAAAACCACGTCACAACCAAACGCTGGAACGCGGCACAGAACTTCTTTCATTTGGCCAGTGCGGTTGAAGGTTCAATGGAACAACTGCCGGCAGGGTACCCGTTTCTCGTTCGATTGATTGTGCGACCGTTTCGCTGGGTCGTAACGCGATATCGATTCCCACCATGGTTGCCGATTCCTGCGGCTATTCGTCGGAAATTGAATCCTCCGGAAACAGCGGACTTCCATGAGCAGAAGGAACGGCTATTGGCTGCGATTGAAACGTTTCAACAGTTTCATCGCGATCATCCACCGCACCCAGTGCTCGGACGCCTGACTCGCGATGAGTGGATCGGATTCCACTTGAGACATTGCGAACATCATCTTTCGTTCATCAAGATTGACAACGCGTAGCCACCGGTGGCCAATGCAATTCCGCGCCAATGCAATTCCGCTCAGCTGGGCGGGACTGAAGGTGGAACCTTGGCCTAACGGCCGGCGGCTGATCTTTGGAATCGCCGGCCGACTCAAGTGATGGGTGGAAATCAGCTATCAGCTTCAACTGGCAGACTGGGCTGCCTGCCTAGCCACCCAGTAGTGTCACGAATGGGCCGACGTCGAGCAGGTCGACAGCCATGTCTTCATTGATATCGGCTTTGGCATCGAACTGCCCGGTACTGATCAGGTCAACGAATGGTGCCACGTCGAGCAAGTCTACTGATCCATCGCAATTCACGTCCCCAAGCAAAGTGGTCTCGGGAAGAGTTCCAGTCAGTACAATAGCGCCGTCAAGTGTCATCGTTGCCATTCCACCGAGGACTTCGAACTCGAAAGGAATGAAAACATCGGAAGTAAGGGTTAACTGGTTTCCGTCAGTTTCAAGTTGAGCAGCGACAATCTCAAATGGGACTGGCTTAACGGTCGCCAAGTCAACTTCCGAATTGGGGCCGATCAAAGGATCAACGAACGACATTCCTGTGACGCCAAACAGATTGCCAACTTGATCAAACTGGTTGCTGGCGTTTACTGCTCCGGGCACTCCAATCTGAATGAACGAGACCACTGCACCACCAGGCATCACCGATACATCAACTAGTGGGTGGCTGATCGTAAAGCCGTCCTGCAAAGTGAGATTCAGCGCAGTAACATGCGCTGTTCCAAAGGGCTCATTTGGAGGATCCAATTCGATGATTGCATTGCCCGTAATCGAAGACGTGTCGGAACCTTCTAATGCTGGAATTGAAACCAGAACCGAGGACTGTGATTGGTCGACGACCAAATCGATTGCCTGGCCGCGAGCAATGCTGCCGAATAGGAAGACGAAGGTGACTGCGATCAGGCTTAGGCGGCTTAGGCGTTGCATAGGAACATTCTTTGGTTTGAGCTGGCGGCTGTGGTTAGCTGGCCGACTGAGATTGGGTTAAGTCCCTGAATTTTAGTGCCCGTTAATTGCAGCACAATATCAGCTTGAATGCCGACTGCCGCGAAGTAGTTAAATTTCGTTTTTTGTCAGTGTGCGATTTTTCCGTGACGTGGAATACAGTCGAAAATCGGCGGTTTTGAACTGCTAACCGTATCAGAATAAAAAACAGGGTATAGACTGGAGATAGTTCAGCGGAGTGCGCTGTTTGTGTCATCGCTTTTCGCTGGACATCTGCTGGACGATTTTTGGCTAGAAGTCGTTTCGAAACCATAGTAACACGACTCTCCGAGTCGTTTCATCACGATGTTTTCGACTCGGAGGGTCGTGCTACTTTCGTAAGATCGGTTTTGAAACCGCTTCTAGGCGATCTATGCCAGATCGGATGTTGAACGATAAGTTTTCGTTCGGTAAATCCAGCAACGGTAAAACTTACGGCCAACGGCCGGACCACAAGTGCCCCACTCACAAGACGGAGAAACATATGTCACGAATCAGCAGAATCACATTCTCGCTGTTGTTCATGTTCATTCCCGCAATGATTCATGCACAGAGTTTATCTTTGGAGCGCGTTGCCGCTGGCTTGGCGTCTCCGATTTTTGTTACGCATGCACCTGGCGATGCTGATCGGCTTTTCATTGTGCAGCGAAGTGGAGCGATTCGGATTCTCGATCTGAATAATACTTCACAAGCTCCAACAACGTTCATGACCGTTCCATTAGTCGACACGACTTTCGAAGGCGGCTTGCTCGGGTTAGCTTTCCACCCGGACTACCAACAGAATGGTCTGTTTTATGTTAACTACACGATTAGTTCCGGCGGTTCGTTTAGAACAAGGATTGGCAGATTCACTCGGACCAATGATGATTCGGCTAACCCGAATACGCTTCAAGTCGTATTGGAGGTGAATCAGCCGCAGCAGAATCACAATGGTGGCTGGATTGGTTTTGGCCCGAACGACGGTTTGCTCTATATCGCAACCGGCGACGGTGGCGGTGCAAACGATTTAGGCGCAGGGCATACCCCCGGAATTGGAAACAGCCAGGACATTACTAACAACTTGCTCGGCAAGATGGTGCGAGTGGATGTCGACGGCGATGACTTCCCTGCTGATAACCTGCGCAACTACGCCATCCCAGCCGGCAATACTTTTGTTGGGCAGACTGGTGACGACGAGATATTCCTGTATGGACTGCGGAATCCGTTCCGTTGCAGTTTCGATCGCCTAAACGGAAACCTGTACATCGGTGACGTTGGTCAGGGAGCACGTGAAGAAATCAGTTTCTATCCTGCGTCCGGCAACCCGGATCGCAACATGGGCTGGAGGCTTCGCGAAGGAACGATTGCTACGCCAGGCGTCGGCGGGCCGCAGCCAGCGGATGGAGTCAATCCGATTTATGACTACCCGCGGACTGGTCCGTTTGGTGGAAACTCGGTAACAGGTGGTATTGTCTATCGCGGTCCACTAGCGGGACTCACTGGTGTCTACCTGTTTGCTGATTTTGGCTCGAATAACTTCTGGGGATTTCGCTACGACGGATCTGCTCCCGGAAGCTTCAACGGGAACAATACGACTCCAGTCGTGCGATTCAACGGTAACATCACAACTGACGTCGGTTTCCTTGCAAACATTGTCGCTTTTGGCGACGACCTGGCTGGCAATGTTTACATCTGTGACATTGGTGGAGAAGTGTTCAAGATCGCAGACGGCGAGATTGCTGTACCGGGTGATACCAATGGCGATGGCGTGGTCAACTTGCTTGACGTAGCCGGATTTGTGGACGCATTGTCGACAGGTGCGTACACTTATGAAGCGGATACCAACGGCGACGGGGCGGTTAACCTGCTCGATGTCAATGGATTCATTGCTCTGCTAAGTGGCTAATATTTGGGCCCCCACTTCGCCCGCCTCGATTAGCGGAGCCATGGACTTGCGGTACGATTTGTATCGCAAGTCCTTTTTTTTCGTCTGGAAAGTTCTGGCCAAACGAATAGTGAATCGTTTCAGCGTGAACGATTTTGTCAAATTCCCAGTGTCGTGATCGCGTCAACGATCTTTTCGATGTCGGCTCGCGTCTCAAGTGACTCCATTCCAAGCACCTGTTGGATAAACGGCAATGCCATTCCAAACGCTTTCTTCAATGTTTGGATTTCAAACTCCAGCGAATGATCGCCAACTGCTGTACCTGTTAACGTTTCATGCGACGTGCGTTCCAGGATCGTACCCGCAAGCTGAGCAATACAAGCCATCTTGTTGTAGTTTAATTTTTCGGGCGTATCAGTGACTCGATGGTAGTGCTCCCACCTTCCGCAGGAGAAAAAAAGATACGGTATTCCGTTCCGGCGGAACACACCGTGGTCGCTCATGTCGCCAACGTATTTGTTTAAAGTGGCGAGCATTTTCAAATCGTCGGGTACAGTTGCTTGCGCGGCAATGCGTGGCAGTTCAACGTGGCTTTCGGATCCCATGACGAATACGAAGTTCTTTATGATTGCCTGTGGGACGTCTCTGCCGATCGGCCCCAGCATACCGTCAAGTATCGGAAGGTACTCCTTGGGAACCGAAACATCGTGTCCGACCAGGTCGAAGATTAACGCGAACTGAACGCCTCGTTGATCAAGTTGATCTTCGTAAAATCGAATGCTTCCCATTGAAGGAGTGCAAAAGTAGGGCGGCTCCTCGGCATCAAAAATCGCCACGATTAAGTCTCGCTCCAATCCACCCGCTTTCACGGCAGCTTCGGCGATTGCCAGAGTGATTGCAACCGCAGCGCCGTTGTCGTCAGCACAGGGGGCGTCGATCACACTGTCATAGTGCGCGCCTACCAAAATCGGTGGCAGGTTGCGATCGGAACCAGGGACAACGCCAATCAGGTTCGTGAATTGATGCTCGTGCAAATCCCCAGCATCGTTGAACGCCTCGGCGATGTAAGGCAAGGCAAACGAGACGCCGGCGTATGGTTCGCAACCAACCTCGCTCAGACGCCGTGACAGGAATGCTTCTGCGACCGTGTGTCCTTGCGACCCAACCATGCGACCTTCCGGTTGGCACAGGGCATAGACGTCGATTAAGAGTTGTTCAGCGAGTTGCTTTGGTTCGGGGAAATTCATGCCAGTACCACGGAAACGGGATCGTCGGGACACGCAAGCGAAATACAATTCCCGAAATTGACAGGCATCCAGCTGCAAGGTTCGCGTTGTTCCTGCACCAATTACTTCCGTTTGACGAATTTGATTTCCATCATCTTCCGAAACTTGCCTTCCTCTTCCGCGGGTACGTTAAGTACCAGCAATCGTTCCGTTTCGCTGATCTGCTTGATAGAAGTTTTCTGTACCGCCGGTTTGCCGCTGGGGTCCTTGAAAGTCGTCGTCCAATTGACGGTTTTGGATTCCTGGTCGTATTCACCGATCAGTTTAGCGGCGTAAGGTCCTTGGTCAATTATTTTGCCAGCCATTTTCTTTAGATCCAGATCATAGCCGACGATTGAATGCACGGTCATTTTTTGGCCCATCATCTCGGAATCGAGGTCGGAGGCAATCCAGTGCGTGCCAAAAGCTCGATTCGTTTCGACGCCTTTGAATTTCATTGATGGTTGTTCCGGTCCTTGCGGCCAAACTTCGAATTCCGCGTCCCAAACACCGACCCAGGATTTGATCAACTCAAGTTCCGCGGAGATGTTCGAGTTGTCATCCTGGGCAAAGGCGAGCGGTGTGAAAACGATTAACAGTAACGTTGACAAAACGAGTCGCTTTTTCATGGTAAGACCGGATGGTGTTTGTAGATCTTCCGTCCTCAACGAAACAGACTGAGAATCTCGCTAAGTTGTAGCGCGGAGGGAGCTAATCGTTTTACCAGAAGCGGCTGAGGCTGCCAATCAAGCGACGCATAGCCCAGTCAGTTGCTCGCACACGATGGATGACAGCCAGCACCGAGCAGTACTCTAATAGAACGCCAATCGGGATTGTCGTTCTTCGTTCTGTTCACTGATTTGCTCGTTTAGCGTTAACACGTCGTAGGCGAATCCGATCGTGAACAAGCCACCCGTCAATGCGAACAAGATCCCGGTGATGATCTTGCCTTGATAGAGGCGGTGGAGACCGAGCAGTCCGAACACCCACAACAACGCCCAGGCGACGTTGTAGTCAACCGTGCCCGGTTGGAATGAACGGTCAGCTTCTTCGTCCATCGATGGGATTAGAAACGCGTCAACAATCCAGCCGATGCCAAGCAAGCCAAGCGTCAAGAACCAGATAACGCCGCTGACTGGCTTCCCATAGTAGAATCGGTGTGCCCCGACGATGCCCAGGAACAGCCAAAGCAGGTAGCCGATGACTTTTGAGTGCGTATCGGATTCGCTGATCGCGATGTATTTGACTTGTTGTTTTACCGGTGGGTAGGTAACTGTCATTTTTGCCTCGCCTTGCCTCTAATCGCCTTTTTGCGTCGTGTGCAGAGGTGTCATTCGCAGCCTGTCCGAGAATCTTGGAAGATGTCTCTGAAAAATTCCAAACTATGCCGATATGTTGGAATAACCCCGAAGAAACGCTGGTTGTCCTCATCCAATATGAATTGGTGCGTAGTATTGCCAACCGCCTGCAAAGGATCCTGATATCGACGACGAAGAGACACTGACCGCGTACCATGAAGCGGGGCATGCCGTGATCGGTTACGCCTTGGGCGGTCGCATCGAACACGTGCAGCTAGGCGGGGAACCCGATGAAAACGTGGCGGTGCATTTCGGGGACTGCCTGATCAATTGGGGAGCGGTCAATGCTGATTGCAATTGGCACGTTCAGCGTGAAATAATTACGATTCTTGCTGGCCCAGTCGCCGAAATGATCTACCGCGGTGAAACGCCGCACCCAGCGATGCATGATCCCTGGAAACACGATTGGCAACAAGCATGGATCCGATGCCAGGATCAGATCTCGTCACCCCAGCGGAGAACAGCATTTTTGGAGATGCTGGTCATTGAACTGCATCGCAAAATGTCTGACGATACATGTTGGGCCGCCGTCGCAGCTGTTGCTGACGCACTTTTGGCTCACGAGTATCTCGAACATGAGCAACTTGAAAACGAGTTGCAATTCTGGATTGGTTAATTTGAACGCAAGCTCAACGAAATGAATAACGACGCATCCAACCCGGAATTTGGTGAAGCCGAAGTGACGGCAATGGTAGCGGCATTTTATCGTCGCGTTCGCAACGATGATGTGATCGGGCCGATGTATCCGCAAGAAGACTGGGACGGCGCGGAAAGACGACTGCGTGATTTCCTGATCTACCGATTTGGTGGCTCCGACCGATACATCCAGGAACGCGGGCACCCCAGACTGGGCATGCGCCATATGGATTTCAAAATCGGTGTCCAGGAACGAGACCGGTGGCTGGAGCTAATGGATCAAGCCATCGAGGAAGTGAAAGTGCCTGGTAATCGGTTGCTGGAGATTAAATCGTTCTTTCAGCAAGTCGCCAATTTCCTGCAAACCGCGTGATGCGATTCAGCCCGACGGCTGATATTAACTGCTGCTGGTATCAGCGCTGGTGCGCAACGACGAGTCGCCGGAACCAGCGAATGAACGGCTGAGTCGACCTTGCGATTCTTTCAACATGCCAAACACGACGATCCACATGCCAACGGCAATGGTCAGGAAGAACAGGATCGCGAACATCGCCAACAGGAACAGCCGCGAGCTGAGTTCATTGACTGGTTCGATGACGGAGGCGCGGTCTTCGGCGACCAGCACGTACAGCCCGGATTCTACCTCCACATCGGTCGCTTCATCTTCTTCGTTCGCATTGCTGCCCACGGTGATGTACTCGAGGTTGGTGGCGACGGATTCCAGCGACGCGATACAATCCCGGTCGTACAACTTGCCTTCCGGCAATATCGCAATCGGGTCGTCAAACGTATTGGTCTTCTTGATTTCATCAATATCGCTAACCCGTGGGATGTTGGCCGGATTCCGGACCATTTCATGAAAGAAAGGATGTTCCAGGATCGCCCCGCGATTGTCACCCGGTCGGCCATCGATCAAAGCAGCGTATTGGTACTTCCCGTTGTCGAACTCAACAAAATGCCCCATCTCCGAGGTGCAGGCGACAATCCCAATTAGCTCCGCGTTGCCGTCAGCGTCTACCTTGCGGACGGGAACTGAAAAGGCAACTTTCCAAGTGCTCGTACCTTTACTCAGAAAGACTGCCGAGAGATGCGGTCGGTCGATTATGTTTCGATCAACATCAAGCGGCTGAACTTCATAAATGGTGCCGTCGCCATCGACCGACTTTTGGTCACGATCAAAGCCCGTGAAGTACGTACGATACGCGTAGTTCCGACCGGTCGTAATCTTGTCCGGCTCGGTTTGGAAAACGGATGCGATTTGCATTCCGCGCAAATCGTTGACAAACCAACTGGCGCAATCGGGGTAGGATCCGTCTTTCGCCTTGTCGATTCGCCACTGCAAGTACTTTTGCAGTTTCGAACGAGATTCATTGGACCGGTAATCGAGACGAAGCTCTTCGAACTGCGGATCGTTGTTGGTGTTGGGGTCGTCCAATTGCCTGGCGAGCTCGTTTAACTCGGCGTTCTGAGTCGCCTGGTATAGATCTTCGATGAAGTTTTCGTCGCTGGCCAGTTGCTTGACGGCGCGGAAGTACTCCTCGATCTTGGAGGATGCCGACTTCGCCGCCAGTTGGGCCGCGAACCGATTGCTCTCCTGGGCCTTGGCGTTGATTGCTGTTTGTGTGTCCGTGTAGGCCTGTCGATAGGCGAACCAGGAAAATAACGACATCACCGTCAGCAACAGTAACGGGCCGAGGATCCCGAGGATCATCAGAGGGCGGCGCGCTTTCGCCAATTCGCGTTGCCGCATCGCGAACATCACGCTTTGCACGGAATCGAAACGTCGATTTGGATTTGGTTCGATGGCTCGGTCAATGATGTCAGCGAGCATCCGATCGACGCCGGCAATTTTGCGATGCTCAGTCGGCAGCGGCGCGGATTTGAGTGACTTCTTGTATTGAGCCAGCCGGCTTTCGACATCGACCGAAGATTCTATTTTTTCGGTTAACGATTCACTTTGGTACGGCGGCTTGCCAACGATCATGCAGTACAGCATCGCACCTAACGCGTACACATCCCACTTGGCATTCGGAACTGCATCGAGATCCGCCTGCTCCGGGGCCATGAAGAACAGCGTTCCCAGCGAAGGGGCTTTCTCAGTCCGCAGCCTGGCTTGTCCAAAGTCCGCCAGTCGCGGCTTGCCATCGTCATCAAGCAGCACGTTGCCTGGCTTCAAGTCGCAATGGAAGATCCCTTTGCCGTGCAGATGCATCATGCCGGTGGAAATCTCGCGGAACAGATCTTCAGCCTGAGCGATCGGCAACGCCTTTTCGTTTCGCAGCAGGTCCTCCAACGAACCGTGCTCGAAGTAGTCCATCACGAAATAGGGCGGGTCGGCTCGCCAGTCAACGTCGACCAGCTGCACGGCATACCGATCGGCGGCCAACGCGACGAGTTTTTCAACTTCCCGCGCCAGCATCTCCACGTCATTGCTGCTGCGCCGCGTATAGAACTTGATCGCGACTCGTCGACCGGTTTTCTTTTCCGTGCCGGACCAGACTTCCCCGTACGCCCCAGCGCCGAGGAACTGCTCCATCGTGTAGCCAGCGATTTTTGCCGGTGGCTTGGACGACTTCAGGCTCAGCTCACGAGACCGGACGCGGTCCTGATCGGATTGCAGTTCTGTTCGGTCGTTGAATGACATGCCGTTTTTGGAAGCCAGTAAAGCCAGTAAAGCGAGTGAAGCCAGAAAGTGTTCGTTGTCGTGTTAATGGGTCAGCTTGTCTTGTGAAATAAACTATGCCTCATTTTACGAGTGGCATTCATTCACAGATACGAATTGACGGATCGTTGGCCGGAAAGGAAAAGCGGCTCCAGAATTGCCCCCGATCGACAGCCCGCCCAACTGTACTATCATCATTTATTACTTCGATTTCGTCAAAAGGTTCGTCTGTGACAAAAAATCCCCCGCTCGTCCGTGCGGTCGTATTCGACATGGACGGGACGATGTTCAATACCGAAGATATTTACGACCGATCGGGCTCGGAGCTGCTGGGCCGGCGTGGGATGGAGTTTACCAAGGAATTGAAGCTCCGGATGATGGGCCTGCAGACTCGAAAAGCGATCGAGGTAATGCGGGACGCCTGCGGGCTTGATGACAGCGTTGACGATTTGTTGGAAGAATCGGATTCGATTTTCCTGAATTTACTCACTCAGCATATCGCGAAGATGCGTGGCCTGGACGAGCTGTTACTGGAGCTTGAGCGTCGTGAGTTACCCAAAGCGGTGGCTACCAGCAGTGTCCGAAAACTTGCGGAAGTCGCACTCGGGCATTTTGACCTGATCCCGCGTTTTGAGTTCGTTTTGACTTCCGAGAGTGTGGTCAAGGGGAAGCCGGAGCCTGATATCTACCTGCTGGCGGCGGAAAAGCTCGGTTTGGAGCCAGCAAACATCCTCGTTTTGGAGGATAGCCATATTGGCAGTTTCGCAGCTGCCGCGGCTAAAACCATTACCGTTGCCGTCCCAAATCAACATACGGCGTGCCAGGACTTTGCACATGCTGACCACGTCGTTGACGGTTTGGACAGCGAAGTTATCTTGGAGCTGTTAAACACCTATTCTGTCCCCACGAAATAATCATGAGCTCTCCTCCTATCGCAATTGTTCTCGCGGCCGGTAAAGGCACGCGGATGAAATCTGATCTCCCGAAAGTACTGTGTCAGGCCAACGGACGTCCGCTGGTCGAGTATGTGTTGGATTCGTTACGAAAATCCGGCGTTGGCAAGATTGTCGCCGTAGTTGGCTACAAAGCTGACGAAGTCGAATCGGCGCTGGCTTCGTACGATGATATGGAGTTCGCGTTGCAATCGGAACAGCTGGGAACTGGTCACGCGGTCATGATGTGCCGTGAACAGCTGGCATCGCATGACGGTCCGGTTGTCGTCGTTGCAGGTGATTCGCCGATGTTGCAATCAGACTCGATCTCACAATTGCTCGAAGATTTCACTAAATCCAAGCCCGGTTGTATTTTGGGCACGCTCATTCACGAAGATCCGACGGGTTTAGGGCGTATTGTCCGCGATGAGAATGACAAGTTTGTCGGTATTGTCGAACACAAGGACGCGACGGAAGCGCAGCTTGCAATCAATGAAGTGAATATGAGCACTTATGTTTTCGATTGTCAAAAGATGTTGGCTGCTCTCGACAAATTGACTGCTGACAACAAGCAACAGGAATATTACATTACTGACTTGCCGGGCATCTTGCTGAAGGATGGCGAGGATGTTCGAGCGCTGGCAGTGCTCAAGCCAATCGAGGCGCTTAGCGTTAATACCGTTGAGCATTTGAAATTGGTCGAAGCAGAAATGCAAAAGGTTGCGAACTGATTCTATGAATCGCGAACTAAAAATCTTCAGTGGACGGGCCCACCCAAGGTTGGTGGACGACATTCGTGAATTTTTGAACCTGGATTTGAACGAGTGTAAATTCTCGACGTTTCCGGACGGTGAAATTCACTGCAAAATCGAAGACGTGCGAGGCTGCGATGTATTCCTGGTGCAGCCGACTTGCCCGCCCGTCAATGATAATTTGATGGAACTGTTGATCATGATTGACACTTGCTTACGAGCAAGTGCGCAGCGGATCACGGCGGTCATCCCGTATTTCGGCTATGCCCGGCAGGATCGTAAGGACGAAGGCCGAGTTCCGATTACGGCGAAACTGGTCGCGAATCTGCTCACGCGAGCTGGTGCTGACCGCGTGCTGACGATGGATTTGCACGCGGCACAGATTCAGGGGTTCTTCGACGTACCCGTGGATCACTTGTACGCAGCCAGCGTGTTGAACCGACACTTCCTGAACAAAGGCTTCTCCAAAGACGAATTGGTGATCATTAGCCCGGACGAAGGAAGTATCAAACGAGCGGTTGGTCACGCCAAACGGTTGGGTGGCGGGATTGCCATCATCGACAAGCGAAGAAAAAGCGCGGAAGATACTTCGCAAGAGAACATCATCGGCGGTCCCATGGATGGAAAGATCGCGCTGATGTTTGATGACATGATCAGCACGGCCGGTTCGATGTGCGGAGCGGCTGAGCTTATCAAGAAGCAGGGTGCGCGGGAAATCCATATTGCGGCGACGCATGGAATCTTTGCCGGCCAAGCGATCGAGCGCCTGTCGGCAGCACCGATCGATTCGATTGTGGTCACGGACAGCGTTCCGCTCCCGGCGCAAAAGCGATTGCCGAAGATTGAAATCCTGACCGTTGCCGGGATCCTGGGCGAAGCGATCAAGCGAATTCATCGTCATGAATCGATCAGTGCCGTGTTCGAAGGTGAAAACCATCCAGCCATAGTCGCCGAATAGCCAATTTTGACAGGCGTGATGAGACTTTCGGCTTTTTCTTTTTTTTGTGCCTGATTTTGCACCAAAACCGGCACGATTTGGCATCTAGAAGATAGGAGCGTCCACGCAAAACAAATCACCGTCGATGACGGGCACGCTCCAATGAATACGAGTCAGGGTTGAGAAGCCGTGACCGGGTGGGGTGCAAATAGTGATTAGTCTCAACAAAGAACAAGAAATTGGCAGGTATTTCGAGTGTCTCTATGACGAACACTCGGATCGTATGCTGAGTTATCTTATGCGGCGTGGATTGCAGCGTGCCGATGCGGAGGAGTTGGCACAGGAGGTCTGGACCAAGGTTTGGAGATTTCGTGAGCAGTTCGACGGCAGTAATTTTGTCTCATGGTTGTACCGCATTGCCAGGAACTGTGTTATCGACGCATCTCGCAAGTCGGCATCGCGTACGGGCCGCTTGGGCCGCTTGGAGTTGGCTATGCTACTGGATTCGGAACGTCAGGTGCACACGGCGGTCGTCGAGCAGTTGATCCGAGATGAGGAATATGCGCTGGCTCGCCGTTGTTTGCAAAATGGCGACAGCGTTTACTTGGAAGCCCTGTTGGCACAACTGGAAGGCGAGCCGGTAACCGAGACGGCTGCTCGGATGGGGATTTCCGAGAATACCGTGTATTCGCGGCGCAATCGTGGGAAGCGGATGTTGTCGATGATGGCCGCCGGGGCGTAGACATCAGACGCGCCCGGCACGGTTCCTTTGGCGGAACGACAAGCGGTAATTGCTGTTCACTGGAAGTAAACTCGCCTCAGTTTGATAACCATCCTCCCCGAGGCAGAGTGAGTTTCATCAAGCCAAAATTGCTCGCAACGATTCTTCGACAATTTTTGGGTCGACGGTCTTGCGATGACGAGGGTGTACGAAGACGCGGACGCGTTTCACGAAGTCGTCAAATTGTTGCTTGGCTAACGCGTTGACGACTGGCGAGATGTTCTCCAGCGAATCGGAGTTCGTTCCGTCGTTGACTTCCACTTTGAACTGAACCTCCAACCCTGTCGGAGGAGCATCAATCAAGATTTCGTTGGGTTGAATTGTCTGATTGGATACTCGTGTTAACTCTTGCGAAATTCTTTCACCCAGTTCAACCAGTTTGGTGTACGGTTGATGCGCGATCTGACGGTAGATCTCTGGGTTCTGATGCGCATTGTAGTCCAACACCCGTTTGAAAAGTTCACGTCGCGGACCGAAGAGTCCATTAATCAAATCAGCCGAGTCGGTGGCGTGAGTGGGTTCAGCTGAACCGCTCGACTTGGCCTTCGCAATCGTCGTCGTGAACGAGTGGTCGGTCAGCCGACTGAGCGCTGTCGGCGAAATCTGGTTCTCGGATTCCAAATTAAAAACATAATACGCCCGTTGCAGCATGGCCGTCGCGCTGCGAACCGCATGATGCCAGTAGACTTCGCTGAACATGACGTATCTGGCGAACACCAACATCTCGGCGGCGGTTTTTCCTTTCGGAGTGATCGCGATGCCGTCTTGGTTCCCGTTCAGGCAGATCGAATTGATCAGGCGAGGTGCGTCGAAGTTCATCCCGTACGGCACTCCGCAATGCAGGCTGTCTCGATACAGGTAATCCATTTTGTCGACGTCGATTGGTCCTGAGATGATCGAACACAGGACTTTCTCGCCGTCTGTTTCCGGTCGATTTCCAATCAGTCGCGTCAACGAGCTAACGTCGAATGACCAATCGGAATCAATCAAATCGGTGAATTGCTGACCACTCAGGATCGTTGCCGCAACATCTTCGTGTCGCGGGATGGTCTTTAGTCCAATATCTTCGATTGGATGGCAATACGGCCAATGCCCGATGTCGTGCAGCAATGCCGCTACCACCAAGGCCTCAACGTCCTGCTCGCTGACAAGTTCGACAAAATTCGCATCCTGTTGCAGCTTCCGAACGAACAGCAGCGTATTGCGATAGACTCCGAGCGAATGTTCGAATCGGGAGTGCGTAGCGCCTGGGTAGACCAGCGATACCAGGCCCAGTTGACTGATATTGGCCAGCCGTCGGAACGCCGGCGTGTCGATCAACCTCTTGATCCGATCCGTCAACGGGACGTCGATCTGATGCGGGACTCTGATCACGCTGGGCCGAGCGTCCAGTGCTTGAAGTTCAGGAATCATCATGCGCCCATTTGTTCTTGAACGCTAGCCGATCAGCGTTGATACCAACATCGAAATGACTGTCGAAGGTGTGTCGACGGTAGAACTAAACGCGCCCGGCAGAATATCCAATCCAACAATGAGCCTGGCCAGCAAACAGATCCCCAGGTACATCCCATAGTGCAGGACTCCGAACAGATAATCGAACTCCAACGCGAGCATGCAGATGGCTCCGCCGGCAGCGATGATGGCGACCAATCCAAACACCGCGCCCATCCCGCCGTTGCCTGGGAACGCGTATCCCATCAAAGGCATGACCAGCCACAACATCGCGTAGACCCCGCCGCAAATTCCCAGCCGGGCCCACAGGTCCTGTCCGTAAAACGGTGCTCCGTCCTGATTACGCAGGAACGTGTAGGCGACGTAAGCAATCGGAAACGCGATCGCGATTGCTCCGATGGCAAGTATCCAGATCGGGAAGTTTTCTTTGTCCGTGTAGACATTGCCCAGCACAAACGATGCTACGAGAAACAACAGAATGCTGGCGACAATCAAGGTGATTTGTACGCCAGACAGTATCGTCTCGGAGCGGGAAATTGGCTTGAGGACCGCTTCCCCCTTTGAATCCGTCGGCCCAGAGTGTTCTGGGGCGTGAACGACTACTTCGTCAACAGTCGGGATCTGGATGGTTTCTTTGCACTTCGGGCAAGGACCTTTCTTGCCGGCAAATTTTTCGCTGACGTCAAAACGAGTGTGACACTTTGCGCAAGTTACACGTATAGAAGCCATGATGAGTCTCGAGGTAGGTTACGATCGCTGCTCGTTAGTTTATAGCATGTCGAGCAAATCGTGCTCACCGAACATGGTAATGTCTTCGCAGGCGAGCGTCTGTTGAGCGAGTTCGATGTTGTCCACCATCAACGCGACCGCCATGTTGCCACCATCAGTCACCAACAGCGGGTACGTTTGGATCAGGTTGATTTCCGCTTGCAGCAGAGCTTCGCAAACCTGGATCAGAGGCTGGTTGGCTTGCGGCAACATGATCCCGATCAGTTCGCTCTCGATGAGGCTCAAGCCAAGCGATTGGAGGATCTCACGACCTTCATCGGGGTGAGTCGTCACGAATCGGACCAGACAGCATTCAGACGAGTCGTGAATGTTTAACGCGACAATCCGGGCGCTGGTGTTTTGGAAACAGCGGATGACTTCGAGTAATCGGCCAACTCGGTTTTCCAGAAACGCCGTGAATTGTATCAGCGTGGGGTACTCACGTTCACGGACCGAATCGAAATCAAAATCGGCACCGGAATCTCCACCGTACGACATTGCAATCTCACGTGTTTCAGTTCAAATCCTTTTTGTCTTTATCGCAAGGTCTCCATCGACCAGCAACATCCATGACTTTCAGCTAATGTAGAAAAAGTAATGAAAACGGTCAATCCTGTGCCTTCCGTACCCAGACAACATGAGACTACGATTCGTGTGCGTTATCAGGAGACGGATGCACAGGGCCACGTTCACCATGGAAACTATGTGAACTATTTCGAGATTGGCCGAGTCGAGATGCTGCGAAATTCGGGTGTTACGTACAAACAGTTCGAAGAGATGGGCTTCATGCTGGTCGTGGTCGACCTGAATTGCCAATATCTCAAGCCTGCGCATTATGACGATGAACTCATCTTGCGTACCACGATTAAGCGCTCCAAAGGAGTTCGCATCCAGCATGGCTACGAAGTGCTACGCGATGGCGAGCTGTTGGTCCAAGGTGAAACAACCGTGGCTTGCGTCAATCATGAGGGCAAAGTCACGCCGTTACCGGAATGGCTGCGTTTGAACTGAGCTTGATTGACTTAGACTGAGCAGTGGGTGGGTTCGTCGACAGCGGTTCCTGGACTATTGTTTGGCAGATCTTGCCACAAATCGTACAGAGCTCGTAACGCCTGGCGATAATTGCCTGAGTGCAGCCTGAAGATATTTTCCACATCGTTGCTGGGTAACTGGTGGGAATGTTCGGCGAGCAGCTGCTGGACGATTTGTTGGAAATGCTCGACGCTAGGTTGGAGCCGGGCTAATACCGGGATCTGAGGTAGCTCTCGGTGAGAAGTTACCAACGCTTGCCCGGCGTGCTTGCGCAAGTTAGCAAAGAACGTCCTGCGATAGATGGAAGACAACTCTTCTACACCATCGAATACTAGCCGTTGAGTACGCGAAGAATGCCCGGGATGCGATCGTTGGTTATTGGTGTTTTGTGCGTTCGCAAAATCGTAATGAATTGGCTCAGCAACGCTTTCGTCGATTTGCAACGGCCGGAACCATGGTCCAAGTGTTGAATTCCCGGTTCTGCGAAATGTGATGTATCGTGGTTGTTCCTGGGCTTCCGATCCAGGTAAAGACGCACGCGTGATCTGGGTCGCTAAAGTTGATTTGCCGCATCCGTGTGGACCAACGATTTGAGCAATCTTCAAATTGTCATACCGTTTAGCCAGTGAATGGACGTCAGCCTGGTCGGGGCCGGCGACAAACTGGCAACTGTTGGGGTTCGTGAAACGGGTTGAAAACGGATTCAGACTCATGGTTCCGACTTCGGGTTCTCAAGCGTACTGTACTCTTCGATGCTGGTTTGGCCGAGCGTAAATGCGCAATCTTCTGTGAACTGTTGCCCGTCCATGAAGACTCGCAGTCGCACGCTCCAACGGACCTGAATGATCACGCCATCATAAGACAACGGGCTCCGAGGCAGTACCGTGCTGAGTCGGTGTGGTTCACGCAACGCCGACGCGCTCAAAGTCTGCTTGGGGCGACGTTCAAAAAAGTGCACGCCGAAATCTTCTTCGCCTTTACCGGTCGTTGTCCACAGCACCGACGATTCAACCGCAACCGCAGTCTTGTCAGGTGGCAGTTTGATCTGGTATTGCCCGACCAGAACTTCGCCCGGTTCGAATTGGGCTTCCTGTTTGTCGAGTGAGATCAAAATGCTGGGGCGGTTCATACTGATTGTAGAATTGCCCGCCCGGTCCGTTCCGGATCGAGATCGCGCGCTGGAACGACTACGATTTCGAAGGTTCGGACGACCTTCGGGAACCCCTTCGTTTGCCCGTGAACTTCGATTTGCCATGTGATTCGATTGCTGGAAGACTGGAACGAATGCATCGCGCCGGCGGGCAATGCAAATTCAATTTGATGTTGGAACGGTTCGCGGGCGACCAGCCTGACTCCTCGTTTGCGAATCAAACGGCTGGAATAAATCTGGCGTCGCTCAGTTAACGTATTGGTGCCTTGATTGAAAGTTGCTTCTTCAACGCACACCAGTCGAACGTCCAACAATCTTAATCGTAACCGTCCGGACTGGGAAAGGAAGATCTTGTTTGGCTTGCCCGGCATCACAGGATACTGTTCCAGCTCGACAATTGTCGGTCCGATGGTGATCGTTTTGAGGAATTGACGCAGGAATCGGTAAAACGACCAGGCGGCGGCAACGGATATCGGAAACGCCAACAGCCCAGCGACCCAATCGGTGCGCCCGTTGTGCCATTTCACGTACGCGGTGACGAGCAAGACGGCCACGATAGTGACAAAGATCAGGCACAGGATTCCGGCTGTAATCAGGCCCCAGATGCTTTGTCGTGAAGCGACTATCCGGTATGGCAGTTTCCGGCCTTTTATCGGACTGTTCGATTTCGACGGCACGGTAGGTAGGTCACCGCGTTGCTGGCGAATTTCGTTCAGAAACTCCAGCTGATTCGCTCTCGATACCAGCGCGCCGCGGCGTTCGGCCGAGACTCCGACCGCCCAGATGGCGCGGAATACCATGGTGACGCCAATAGCTCCCATGGCGATGGCGACCAGTGGCTTGAGAAAATAATCCAAAATCCACGTGTAGAAATCCGTGGGTGTCGGGCTGAGCCAGTTAACAGTGATGAACACTGCCAGCGAAATGACCCCAGCCAGGATCAGGATCGACGCAATCGTTGCTTCGGTGAATCCAGTCCACCAACCGTGCCGCGAGCGACTCAGCGCTTTGCGACCTGCGAGGTACCAGAGTGAAGACCAACGATTGTTCATGGTTTGATTATAGCCAAGCGATTCGCTTTGCCTTTCGATTTTCAACGCTTTTCGGTTTTCAATCGAATTTAAATCAGCGCATAAAAAAGCTCTCTTCAACTTTGGGTCCCAGGGGGGCAGAGGATCCGCGGCATCCGAGAGCGATTGGACGAAAACCGGTGACATCATCCTTGATGTCACCGATGTTCACGACGTGCGACTACATAAGTTGTGCTCAACCTCCATGTCGAAACAAAAACGAATGCTGTTCGCAGAGACAAGCTCCTGTGCAAACCCGTTCGCAAGTCAAATGTGTTTCAAAAACGACTCAATCCGTGTTCGTTTGGAGCAAAGTATGCAAAGCCAAAAAATCGGTCAATAGATGTTTGTAAAAAGTTCTCGATCGGAATCACAAACACCAAAAACCTCGTAAACACAAAGGAAAAATGAGAATCCAGGTTGCTTCGCATCGGTCTTCGCACGCTATCAAATTCGCAGCGCCGAAAAAACTTGAATTTAAAACTCGACTTGACATGCAAGTTTCGAAATGAAAATGGCGGAGCGGTTGAGCAACGATCTCTGGGGAAGATCAACGAACGATTGACTGGGCCAAGGTGAGCGGTTCGTTGGCGGTTCGTTTAGCGACTTTCAGACGCTTTTCATTCGATAAAAAGTACGCTGTGACTCACTTGGTGAAACTCCAGCATGGTTGATAAGGTAAATCACATAACCCTCAAATTAAATTATCTGTCGATCGGATGGAAACTATGGAATCAGCATACTCGCGAATGAAGTCTTTCCTGCTCCTTGCCGCCATCGTTGCGATGCTGCTGGTTCCGGTTGGCATTGGAACGGCGCAGTCGACGACTGAGAAATGGGAAGGCGTTTTGGATGTCAAGGTAGCGACGCTCAAGATCCAATTGTTGATTGAGTTTGACGGAGATTCCTACAAGTCGGGAAAAGCCATTAGCGTTGATCAGGGCAACGCGGAGATGAAGTTTGATTCTTTTGAACGCGATGCGGACACTGTTAAATTCAAGCTCAAAAGCGTAGGTGCGGAATTCAGCGGTAAGTACTCTGAAGATCGACAGAAGCTGGTGGGGAAGTTCAAACAGGGGCAAGCGTTTGATATGGAGTTCCGCCGTGTCGAAGGTGAGTTTGCCAAGTCGGAATATTTCGAATCCTGGAAAGGAACTTTGGATTCGGGCGTTCAGAAGTTTGATTTCCGATTGAAGTTTTTCAAGGAGCAGGATGGCTCGATTTCGGCCAAGTTGGACAGCATCAATGAAGGTGCGATGGGGATGAAGGTTGAGCTCGATCGGGACGATGAGAAATGTAATTTTGACTTGAAGGCAGCCGGTGCTTCCTACGAAGGAAAATTCAATGAAACGAAGGATCGAATCGAAGGATCCTGGAAACAGGGCGGCGGCACGATGGAGTTGGTTTTTGAGAAAACGGAATTGAATGCCCAGGAAAAACTAAATCGCCCTCAGCACCCGAAGAAGCCTTATCCTTACATCGAAGAAGAGGTGACTTTCGAGAACAAGGATGCGAGCATCACATTTTCCGGAACGGTCACGCGGCCCAAAGAAGGCGGCCCGTTCCCGGCGCTGATTTTAATCTCCGGCTCCGGCCCACAAGATCGAGACGAGACGATTTTCGGGCACAAACCGTTCCTCGTCATTGCGGATCATCTGACGCGAAATTCGATGGCTGTTCTCAGGTTTGATGAACGAGGTGTTGGGGAATCGACAGGCAGTTTCCCCGGTGCGACATCCGAGGATTTTGCCAATGACGTGGAAGCTGCGATTGAATACTTGAAAACGCGCGATGAGATCGCGAAAGACAAGATCGGAATGATTGGACACAGCGAGGGCGGAATGATTGCTCCGATGATCGCGGCGCGGCGTTCGGATGTTAGCATGATTGTTCTGTTGGCTGGGCCTGGCGTGGATGGGCGGGAGATCGGAATCAGCCAGTCGCGTGCCATGGCCAAAGCATCCGGCGCGGCGGAGGAAAGCCTTCAGGAGCAAGAGGAATTGATGAGTGCCGTGATTGACGAAATTGCTGAAAACGGCGAGTGTTCGGAGGAGTTTGTCGACAGCCTGGTGAAGGATGGTCCCGATTCACGTACCGATGTGGAGGCGCTAATTGCCAGGATGAATGATCCCTGGTTTAAATATTTCCTGAAGTACGATCCTCGGGATGCATTGAAGAAAGTCAAATGCCCGGTCCTGGTGCTCAACGGCAAAAAGGATTTGCAAGTTCTCGTCGATTTGAACGTGGATGCAATTGCCAAAGCTTTGAAGGAAGGCAGGAACGAAAACTTCGAGACTCATAAGTTAGACAAT
This sequence comes from uncultured Pirellulaceae bacterium, assembly GCA_964641465.1. Lineage (GTDB taxonomy): Bacteria > Planctomycetota > Planctomycetia > Pirellulales > Pirellulaceae > Mariniblastus. The sequence continues at coordinate 177,914 of CAZXLW010000001.1, forward strand.
CTCAACCACCTGTTCCAAGAGACAACAGGACCGGGATTGGTGACGGAGTATGGAAGGCTTGAAGAAACGTTTTCACCGAAAGCGCTGGATATCATCAGCGATTGGCTGCTGAAAATTTGCAAGTAGTCGAGGGGGTAGCGGTACGGCCGCCGGTGGCTCGCATTATCCGCTAAGCAACGCGACTTTAACTCGGGCCATCACTTTTCGGCACTCTTGGTGTTGGATTCGTCGTCGTCCATTTGCACTCGGTCCCAGAACAGGATCGCAAACGCGACGAAAATGACGGCAGCCATGCCGGCTGGGAAGAGCCAGTAGTCGTGCCAGTTCCGCATTGCCGGTTCGACCAATTCGGGGTTGATGCCTTCGGGGTAGCCTTTACCAAACATGCCCAGTAGCTGATCGAGAAACGTGGTCTGTGCCTCGGGGGTATTGCTTTCAATGTTCGCCATCAATTCCGCGTGCGGCTCACCGGGAGCAGTGCCGTAATGTTGCCACTGATTGGGGAGTGCGATGTCAGTGAACGGGAACTTGCCGCCAAACGCCATGCGGAATCCGAAGAACATCCCGATTCCTTGTGTCAGGAATACCAGCAGGCTTTGGGCCTGGCTGCGTACGTTTGTCGAGGCTTTTTTGTCGGTGTACATGAAGCCGGTAACAAAGAAAAAGTCGTAGCAGATTCCGTGTAGTGCGATTCCCATCAGCAACATCCACATCGATTGGGAAGGTGCTGCCATTGCGAACAGAATGTATCTGGCGACCCAGCAGCCCATGCCGATCAGCAGCATCATTTTGACGCCAAGCTTGCGGAAGAAGAACGGAATCAGGAGCATGAATATGATTTCTGACATCTGCCCGATCGTCATGGTCGAAGCAGCTTCGGTGAAACCGGTCGCTCCCAGGTACGGAGCTGTTTGGCCGTAGTAGTAGCCGAGTGGGATACAAATCAGCATCGAACAAATGGCGAAAACCAGGAACGGAAAGCTTCCCAGCAACTTCCAAGCGTCCACCATCAACAGCGAACCAATGTTGAGTGGCTTGCCGCGATCTGGTGGAGGTGTGTTGGGTAGTGAAAAACAATAGAGCCCAAGTACAAGGCTGCAGATGGCTCCGAGCCAGAAAATGTTCAATGAGTCAGACCAGCCAACGAAGCCCAGGATCAAGCCGGCAGCGATCCAGCCGATCGTGCCCCAAACGCGGGCTTGCGGGAACTGCTCTGGTTTCAGATGAGTAAACGTGATGGCGTTGCCCAAGCCCAGTGTTGGCATGTAGCACAGCATGTAGGCAATCATCAGCCAAACAATCGTGTTACCTGACTCGGCACCGTTGGGTGCGAGCATGGCGATGCCACACATGATGACGCCACCGATCAACAACAGGACTCCCATTACTTTTTCCGACGAGAAAAGCCGGTCAGCAATCAGGCCCAGAAACAGCGGTGAGATAATCGCAGCAATCGGTGCCGATTCAAACGCACCACCGATGAATTCGCCAAGGTCATTGGTTCCCATTGCCAGTGCAAGGGTCGCGAACCAGGCTCCCCAGGCAAAGAACTGGAGAAACATCATGATCGAAAGACGAACGAGCATTGCCATCTTGGCGCCCTCTGGATTGGAGTGAATTCAATCCAGCATCCTAAGCGAAAACCGATCCGCACGAAAGGATTTGTGTGAGGCAACTCGGCAATTGGTAAGATGTTACCGAGTTGACGCCAATTAATTGTTTGTTGGCCGACTAACTTCTTCTCTCGGCTACTGCCCTGCCCCGTCGCCCATCAATGGGACAAGTTTCAGCATGTCTTTGAGAGGGATGTTTTTGAGAATAGATCGGCGTTCTTTCTTGAAAAACAGAATCGTTTCGCCATCCTTCGCAACCGCGTGGAAGCAATCCCAGCGAAGCTTGCCTAGATCGTTCAATTGGTCTTCGACAGCCTCCAGGTCGTCCATCGAGATCTTGACGATTTTGTATTTGAGAGCGTTCATATTGCGAATGTCTTCGGTGACCCAGTCGGACGCGCTGTCGGCAGTCGTCAGGCCTTTGTCTCGCAACGATTCGAACGCCTCGCTGGCCCACTTGGCAGCGTCGTCGGCGATCTGTGAACCGGAATCTGTGGCATCGCCGAACTTGTCGGACATCCACTTCTGAGCTGCCCCGGCTTCTTTCGATCCGGAGTCGGCGGCATCTTTGAGTAAACTCTTGGCGCGGCCTAACAGGCCTCCGTCGTCCTCGGTCTCGTCGGATTGTTCCTGGTTGGAGACCGACGTGTCGGAAATTGCCGAGCTTACTGTTTTCGTTTCCGTAAGAGCTGGCTTGGAGGTAACTGGATCCGGGGCAGTGATCACGGCCGCTTCCTGGTAGCAACCGCTGCTGACCAGCAAGATCGTTGCGAAAATGGTAAGGATTGTTTGACGCATGGCAGCACCTCGAAAAGCTTCCCGACTGAATACAATACAAGCATCATATGCTAATGGAGTCATTCGGCAAACGCTTTGCAAGCTTGCCGAAAATCCTGGCTGAA
>CAZXLW010000001.1:180528-197878 GCA_964641465.1 uncultured Pirellulaceae bacterium
GAAAACTGGATTTTTGGGAACGCTTGGTGTCAGATTGAACGTTCGCCGGTGTGTGTTAAGTGCCGGCAATACAGGACGACGCTCATGAATCCACCTAAAACCAGCGCGAGTTTATTGATTCGCATACGCGATTGCAAAGATCGCGAGGCGTGGGAGCAATTTTCCTGTATCTACCGGCCAGCCATCATACGGTTTGCCAAACAAAAAGGCTTACAGAACGCCGACGCAGAGGACCTTGCTCAACAGGTTCTCCTGTCGGTCTCCAAAAGCATTCGAAGTTGGGAACCCGATGCAAACCGGGCCAGTTTTCGAACATGGCTGCAAAGAGTTTCACACAACGCCGTCGTCAACGCATTGACTCGTCGAAAACCCGACCGAGCATCAGGCAACACACAAGTATTGCAGCTGCTCAATCAAAGTCCGGCTTCCGATGAATCCGAGTTGTTAACCATTGAGGTACGGCGGGAAGTCTTTCGGTTTGCCGCCGCCGAAATCGAAAGCGAATTTCAATCTGACACCTGGCAAGCGTTTTGGCTGACCGCCATCGAACAGGTTTCGGTAGAAGACGCCTCGCAGCGGCTTGGCAAAAACACAGGCTCCATCTACGCCGCTCGCAGCCGTGTCATGCGACGACTAAGAGAAAAAGTCCAGGAACTTCAACTTACTGAAATGGATCCATCATGACCGATCAGAAAACAGCCTGCCCCCAGGATCGCATCCACAAGTTTCTCGAAAACCAAATGACGTCCGCCGAAGCCAGGGATTTTGAGCTGCATCTGACTCATTGCGATTCCTGCCAAAGCGTTCTGGCACATGCAGCCGCCGAAGACCAATGGTGGGACGAAGCCCGAGAGTCTCTCTCCGAATCCGATGCGCCCGTCGACCTGGCCGAGACGCTTTCTTTTCTCAACCCCTCCGAGAACCCGCGAATGATGGGCCGTTTTGGAGGCTACGAAATCGCCGGGCTGATTGGACAAGGTGGAATGGGAATCGTTCTCAAAGGATTTGATGAGTCGTTGAACCGGTACCAGGCCATCAAAGTCCTCGCGCCCCAATTGGCGACTCGCGGTTCCGCTCGAAATCGGTTTGCCCGCGAAGCGCAAGCCGCTGCGGCTGTGGTGCATGACAACGTAATCTCCATTCATGGCGTCAGCGAAGCCGCCGGGCTACCGTACCTTGTGATGCCTTACATTCGCGGTGAGTCGCTGCAAAAACGAATTGATCGAGACGGTCCAATGTCTCCAACGGAAGTCGTTCGGATCGCACACCAGATCGCCTCCGGACTGGCTGCGGCCCATAAGCAGGGCTTGGTGCACCGTGACATAAAACCCGCAAACATACTGCTGCCCGAAGGCATCCAGCGAGTTCTGATCACCGATTTTGGCCTGGCTCGCGCCGTGGATGATTCCAACTTGACCGGAACCGGAAACATCTCGGGGACACCGCAATTCATGTCACCTGAACAGGCCAGCGGAGAAACCGTTGACCCGCGCAGTGATTTGTTCAGTCTCGCAACCGTCATGTACTCCATGTGCACTGGGCGCAATCCGTTTCGGGCTTCCAATCCATTCAGCGTGCTGCGGCGGATCATCGAAGACGAGCCGAGGTCGATTCGCGAACTGAACCCCGAGATCCCTGACTGGCTGGCCGGAATCGTGCATAAACTTCACGCCAAATCACGCGAGGATCGCTTTCAAAGCGCCAGTGAACTTGCAGGGTTGCTGGAGGGCTGCCTGGCACACCTTCAAAATCCATCGGTCAAACTGCCTGAGCAAGCCAAGTCTTTGAACCAACCTGCCAAGCGAAATTTATCGCTTTGGGCGATCCCTGCGATGGCAGCGATTGTAGGATCGGCATGCCTGGCCATGAACCCGGCCTGGTTGGGCCATACAGGTCTATCACCTGGTCAGGGTTCCAATCCTCTTACCCTTCAAGATCAGGACCTCTCTTCCAAAGAGCAAGAACCGGATTCCAACTTCACCGATGGAACCGACATAGCGGATGTACCAATCAAGCATCAAATGCTCTACGGACATTGGGAACTCAAGTCCGCGATCCGTGACGGCGGTCGAAAGCGAAAAGGCGAACGGTTCACTTCTGACAAACTGAAAAAAGCACTGGATGGTCTGGATCGGATCATGATCCACGACCGGCATGTCTATCTCATCCGCAACCTCGAAGGGAAGAACGAGAAGCCCCCTGCCGTTCAACAGATTGATTGGAGCTTTGACTCCGAATCGGATCCGATGACCATGGCTTGGACCGATCCTCGCGGCCAATGGAAACTGGAATCGATCGTAGAAGCCGACTTGAATGAATCTTACCCAACCCAATTGTCGCTCACGGTTGAGAACGAGATTCGAATTATCTTTCGGCGGTGGGAATACGATTCACGCTTGCTTCAAAGGGAATTGATCCGGATTTCTGAGAAAGCTGACCGAGTCAAGTCAGAAGATGGATCAAAAACTGACCTGGATTACTACCAAAATGTGCTCGGCGTGATTACTGAGCAACATCGAATGGCGCTCGAGTTGGAATCAATGCAGCAGTCCGTGGCGACAACCGACAACAAATTCTGGCCAAGTTACCTGAAGGACTTTCTGGTTACCATGGAACGTAGCCAACAGCGGCTACAAGACCTCGACGACAACTACGAGTTGCAATTGATCTCAATTCGGCTGAAGAAAGTTCAGGAAGAAGGCGACTTCATCAAAGCCCTCGCCATCGAGCGAGAACTGCTTGAACGACTCAAATCGCGCGACACCGATCTGGCCCGATTGAACGAACTTCGACAAAACATGATTTCCAATCGCCTGGACGGCGCCCACAAAACAGCCGATCAGGCCGCGAAGCAGATGAAAGAACTTGAGCACACAATTTCCAAACGGTATGCCAAACTCTATCAGATTCAACAGATGCAACAGCGCGTGCGTGTGGAAGTCGAACCGCTCTTGAATACGGCCTCACTCGCCAGTGACAATGGAGACCATGAACTAGGCCTACAAGAAAACGAAAAAGCCCAGTTGCGCATTCGCCAACTGGAAAGCGAGTTCCTTGAAAAGCAGGACAGCGACGGAAACTGGCCGATGGCTTCCGACAGCCAATCCAGCTTTGAGAGAACAGAAGAAATCCTCGATGCTCGAATTGCCTACCACGAATCCATCGGAGAATTCAACTCTGCCAGTGCAGCATTTGATAAAACCAAAAAACTGCGCCGAACAGGCTTTGTCACGCAGCAGCAATTCGAGGCAGATAGAAACGCATTGAAAATTGCGGAATTGAAAATGGAGAAAGCCAAAAACAACTTGCAGAGACTGGTGCCCAACGAATTTTCAGATCAGTCCAAACCGAACGGGGCTTCCGCCGCAAATGATCCGCAACCCGTTTTTGGCATCGAGCTCTTTCAAGGCACGAACGATGCGGACACGATCGAGCGAATCAAGAATACTCTCGAGGTCTTTGAGCCCAGGCTAAAAGCAGCCCAGAAATCTTTGGGGGATAGTCATCCTCGTGCAGTCAAGTTCGCTGCTCAGGTCGAACACTGGAAAGAACTGTTGCAACAATTGGAATCGAACGCCGCTTCTTCCGATTCCAATGATGAATAGATTGCTTTGACGGTATTCTCTTCTCGACGATAAATTCAGCTAGAGGCTGTTTCAATCAACCAAGGTACGTCGTATCCGCCCTTGGTGAAGGAGCTCATGTAGAGTTAAGTGGCTTGCGAACTGCCGCAGAACCAATGGAACTCTGGCTTAATTCAGGTGTGCGGCGAAAACGGCGAAAATCGTACCTGCGGTGAAGCAGATCGCGATGATCATGAGTTGCAGTTTTGTTTCGATCATTGCAGTCACTTATTTGGACACGGAACCAGGCCCCATCCATGGCCTTTTATTGAATTGTACGATGATATGTCGTAGTTTCCGGGCGGTGGCGGAAATGATCATGACAGATGCTGTTAATCTCTGACGTTGACGCAAAGCGTTCTAATCGCACCGGTGGTAACATCTGCGCGGGTGCGTAATTCCTTATGTTTCGGGACCGTCAAACTCTCGATAACTGTTGCTTGTGTTAATTCAATGCAGTACTCATGAAGACGGTGCAACCGTTTCGAAGACTACAACTGGAATCTACCGGTTTATAGGACTCGAAGGAATTCGAATGGCATCTCGAACATCACTACCCATTCTCGAATTTGCTACGTTGTTGGTCGTTATTCTTGGTTGTGTGATTGCAGTCGTTCCTGGCGCGGATGAGTACGCGATCAGTCTGTTTGCTTCGCAAGATACGTCGGAAACGATGGGCCAAGTCGTTGACAATGAGGTGCCCGCTGTCGATCAGCAGCTGGCGGACGACGAAGGGTTTCTGGAGCAGCCGTTTGAGCAACCATTTGGGGAGCCGGAAAATTCGGTCGTGGCGGATAATGAGCCGTCGACGATGGCAGGCCAGCTCGATTCCCCGGCCAATGAAGAATATGACTTGGAGTTGTCGGAATTGCCAGATAACTCAGTTGCATTCGATTCGTCCGATTCGTCTGATTGGGAGTTAGACTTCCACCCCGAAGTCGAGGACGTGGCGAGTGCACCGATCGAGGTTGAGCAGCTGCCGGCGATCGACGAATTTGCGGTCAACGATATGGACTCCGAGGATGTCGGCGAGCTGTCTATCATGAAACCGAGTGAGACCACGGAACTTGCAACTGATGATGACGAATTCATGCAGGATTTGCTGGACGAACCCAGCGGGTCCGAGACCGAATTTATTGCAGAATTCAACGAAGAGGTTTCACAGGTAGGGCAGGTAGCGAACCGAACCAAAACGCGTTCACGGACAAAGCCTGCACCAGCACCGGTTCCCTTCACAATCGTTCCGGACCAAGCCACTCCCAGCACCGTCAACGAAGTTGCCGCTTCGATCCCATGGGAGTCCAGCGAAGAACGGGCGTTTGTGGCGACAGATCTCGCGTCTGGTCGCAACGAACCGCCTCGTCAGTTTGCCGGACGGGAGCAGGCGAATCAGCCCGTGCGACAATCAGAACTCCCGGCCAGCACAGTATCGGGCCTGACGTCGTTCCGGCCAGCCGACGACGAAAATTCGAATTGGAAGTCGAACCCAGCCTATCAGCGATGGATGCGAGAATCGTCACTTCGAGATCGAGGGCACTTGCCGGGAGAGCAGAGTTGGGAGCGAGTTTACAACGAATTCATTGACAATCCGGGTATGAAATCGAGCGGAGCTACGTCGCCTGCGTTCAAGCCGGTCGGGTTTGCCCCGACGCAGGTGCAGAATGATCATTTCGATTCTCAATGGCCAGGGATGGACCTTAAATCTTACGCACGTCAACAGAATGCCGGTACTCCGCCTCCCGTGCCTGGTCAGTCTGGTCAATTTGCCAGCTCAAGCGATAACGCGAATGCCAACTCTCATGGGGAGATGCCGCGAGTTTTCTCGCCAGTACAGAATGGTAACGGCAATGAACGCGTGATACGGCGTCCGATGTCTGCCAATTCCATGCGGCAAAATGGCGAGTTTCGACGTAACCGCTAGTCGGTTCGCAAGGCATTTTGCCGGACTCAGAGATAACGGAATCTAAAGGCCATCGCCTGATCGCACGCGATTGTCATCGTGTTTTCGTTTCCGCTTCCAGCCCTCGCAGTTCCAGGGCAAGCCACATTTGCTCACCGGAAGGCATTTGGGCATTTGTCAATTCTTTTTGCAGCCGCTAAAATTGCTTTCGCAAGGACTGGTGGGTCCTGTGTTAAGTGTATTCGTGTGTTCCCCGACACATTCTGGTTGCCAATAAGGATTCTCGGCATGACTAAATTCATTTTTGTTACCGGCGGTGTAGTAAGTTCGCTTGGTAAAGGATTGACCAGTGCGTCGGTTGGGATGCTGTTGGAGCAACGTGGCCTGCGGGTCCGAATGCAGAAGTTGGATCCGTACATCAATGTGGATCCGGGGACGATGAGCCCCTACCAGCACGGCGAAGTGTACGTGTTGGACGACGGCAGTGAGACCGATTTGGATCTTGGCCATTACGAGCGGTTTACTAACAGCGAACTGACTCGCGAATCGAACTACACGACGGGCCAGATTTACCTAAGCGTGATCGAGAAAGAACGACGCGGTGAGTTTCTTGGTAAGACAGTGCAAGTCATTCCGCACATCACCGACGAGATCAAACAATGTATTTTGCAGCTTGGGGACGAGACCACGGATGTTGTGATCGCAGAAATTGGCGGGACGGTTGGCGACATCGAAAGCCAGCCTTTCCTGGAAGCGATCCGCCAGTTTTCACAGGAGGTTGGTAAAGAGAATTGTCTGTACATCCATTTGACATTGGTGCCTTACCTCAAAGTAGCCGGTGAATTGAAAACCAAACCGACGCAACACTCCGTTGGACAGCTTCGCCAAATCGGTATTCAACCGGATATATTGATTTGCCGAACTGAGCGTGAATTGCCAGCCGAAGAACGGGACAAGATTGCGTTGTTCTGCAACTTGCCTGCCGACTCCGTCATTGAAGAACGTGATAAGGATTTTTCGATCTACGAAGTTCCCCTTAGTTTGAACTCGCACGGACTCGATGGTCTGATTGTCAAGAAGTTGGGTTTGCCGTCCAGCAAAATTGATCTGAAGGATTGGAACGATCTGTTGCACCGACTTCGCAACCCGGAAACGGAAATCAGTATTGCGGTTGTCGGAAAATACGCTGATCACAAGGACGCATATAAGTCTATCTACGAAGCGATCGACCATGCTGGATTGGAGAATCACGCGCAGATTCGCATTGGTCGGGTTGGCAGCGAAGAGATTGAACGGGAAGGCCCCGAACGATTGTTGTCCGGCTACGACGGGATCCTTGTTCCGGGTGGATTTGGTGAGCGAGGGACCGAGGGTAAGGTCGAAACGATTCGATTTGCCCGCGAGAAGAACATCCCGTTCCTGGGAATTTGCCTGGGGCTGCAGTGTGCCGTTATCGAATACGCGCGGAATGTGGTGGGGCTCGAAGGCGCGAATTCGACTGAGTTCAATAAAGATACGCCGCACCCGGTGATCTGTTTGCTGGATGAGCAGAAGAATATTACGGACAAGGGCGGAACCATGCGGCTGGGTGCCCAGGAGTCTACGCTCGCCCCGAATTCTCGCTCCCGCGAGTGTTATGGATCAACGGAAATTGATGAGCGGCATCGCCACCGTTACGAATTCAACAACGTGTTCCGAAATCAGTTTGAGGCTCACGGATTGATGATCGCGGGAACCAGCGAAGAAGAACAGTTGGTAGAAATTGTCGAGATCCCAGATCATCCATGGTTTGTCGCGGTGCAGTTTCATCCGGAATTCAAATCCAAACCAACTGCTTCGCACCCGTTGTTTTCTGGTTTCGTCCAAGCCGCTGCGCGGAAGTCCGGACGCGATGCGATGGTTGCGACCGGTTAGCAGTAGTAGTGACCGTTAGCGGTAGATAAGTACTTTGAGTTCCTCGCCGATTTTCAAAATATCTTTGGGCGATCGAAACAGCGCTCCCCATGCGAACTCAATCTTGTCGATAGTTCCTTGCGTGCCATCTGACGCTTTGACCTGCGCGCCGACATCTTCGACAACCACGGAAGCTACTTTTCCAACTTTGATTTCATTCAATTGTTATCTCACGTTTTGGCGATCGGCTGTTTCTTAAAGAATGGTTCCAAATGCTTGGGACGTCAATTATCTGGTGCTTTGGCTTACTGGCCGCCATTAAGGCCCAACCGCTCGACTGTCTCAGCGGAGCGAGTCTTTGTTTCGATGAAAAAAAAGTTGCAACTTGGGTCATCGCCTCGATCGGTTATAATAGAGGGTGACGATTTTGGCATGAAAGTGAGGCACAGATGAGTGAAGAATCAGAACCAAAAATCATCGTAGATGATGACTGGAAAGAGCAGGTTCAGCGTGAAAAAGAGCAACTCGAACAAAACGACGAAGAACCGGCTCCCGGGCAGCAGTTGCCGGACGCCTCATTTGGCTTCATTGTGACCAGTTTCGCGACACAAGCCCTTTCAGCGATGGGGTTTGTCCCCAACCCGTTAACCGGAAAAGCTGAGCCAGATAAGGCACTCGCAAAGCATCTTATCGATTCATTAGGCATATTACAGGAAAAAACCGCGGGAAATCTGACCGATGAAGAAGGCGAGTTATTGAATGAGACAGTGCACCAATTAAGAATGGCTTATGTGTCAGTCGAAAACGCACCGGTGGCTGGTGGCTCAAATGACCAGCCATCCAGCCCAACGATTGAGTTGCCTTAGTTGAGTTCGTTAGTCGAGTTGCCTTGGTATTGCCTCGTAATTCCAAGCACTCCTTAGTATTCCTCGCATTCCAAACGAATAGTTGTGTCCAAACAAAACAAGCAAGAAGCCAGCAGCAAATCCAAGCGAGCTTTGTCAAAAAAGTTCCACGGTAGCTCTACGGAAGGGTTTGGCAAAAAGAAGAAGCGTTCCAACCGGTTCCGCAATTTTATGATTTCTTTGACCCTGGTAGTGGCTGCAGCCGGCTTGATCTGGTTCACCGCTCAGACCTGGGGGGTCGGTAATGTTCCAACCACGGGTTTGGATAACAAAGAGTTTGATCCGATCGCCGACTTTGACGTGATCCGCGCAGAAGGGAACGTGGCCCAGTTGGAAAAGCTGATGTTCGATCTCAAGCTGAGGAAGATCGACCGCCAGTCTGTCCCGGTTCAGTTAGACAATTCATCGAAAATCTTGCAGGTGGCTCAGCAGATTCTCGATCATGACGATCGAACGGAAAATCAGCGTGTGCTGGCTGCTCGGGCGAAGCTTGATTCGATCTGGCGAATGTACAGTGCAAATTTACAATACGGACTTAACGATCCGTTTGTTGCAGAGCAGTTCTTTGGGGCTGCCGATGAATTCGTGGATGATGAGCATCCACTGGTTGCCCGAGACGCATACCTTTCCCGCGCCCGTGCTCTGGTTTATGAAACTTCCCTGCAGAAATCGTTAGGCAGTTTCGAAGCCGTCGGTAAGTCGATCGTCGATCTGATTGCCAATTACCCGGAAGATCGAGTCGTCCTGGAAAACATTCGAATCCTGTTCACGCAGTTGCGAGCCATGGACGCGGATAATTCAGCAGATCTGGCGGGGCAGATCGCTGCGATTGCTGACCAATCTGAATTCGACGAGACCCGCAAGCTTTCGCGATTCATGAAAGACATTATGGCTCTTTACGACGCTGGCATCGGGAACTTGAAAACCATCGCTTCAATCATCGTGGACGATGACGATTTCAAAGAGCGGTTGAAAAAGCTCAATGATAACGTGGACACTGGCGAGACCGTCGTAACGCAGTTGGATAATGCGATTGAGTTTTATGAACGCCAGCGGAAGCACGACGTTGCGAAGGAGATCAGTCAGTGGGTTCTGGATACGGCGGAGCAAAGGACCGATCCAGATGCGAAGAAGCTGGCCATAGAAATTGGCAGCAATGGCGTGAAACGCAACTCCCTGCTGAACCAGCCGTGGTCATTTGACGGAACCGATAAATTGGGAGTCCCGATCGATACCAAACGATTCGATGGACGCGTTGTGATGTTGATGCTTTTCGCGCCTGAGGATCCGGGGGCGAAAGACTTGTTGAGCTCCATGTCGAACTTGAGTACGGCATTGTTTGGGAAAACAGTTGATTTCGTTGTAGTCGAAGTTGGCGAAGGCGATGCGATTTCAGGGATGGAAGAGTTTGAAAATTCGCGTTGGGTTGTCCTGCACACAACGCCGGATGATCCAAACGGTTATTTCAAACAATGCCCTACGATTCGACTACCATATTGTATCTTGATCAATAAAGACGGTATTGTCGATTCTATCAACTTGACGATGACAAACATTAAAACGAAGATTGAGAATCTCTTGGTGGAAAACTAGTGGCTGTTGGCTGCTACGTCGAAGTTAGTTGTTTGGTGTCCTGGCAAGGGCATTGGGTCAGTTTTTCAAGCTAGGTTTGTAGGTCGCCTGATTGTCGAGGCAGGCAATTCGACCACTTGCCGTTGTTAGTTCGCAGTGCAGGATTATGAGTGAAAATCGAAGGCGCAGATCATCCCGAAGCGGAAGCTCAGGTCGTTCGAAAAGTCGATCACGTTCTTTCGACGTAAAGAAGAAACGGACCGGAATTCGAACCTTCATTGAAACCGTCATGGGTATCTCGATTGGTTTGCTCGTACTGCTGTTTGGTGCATGGTACTATTTCTTGCGCGTTCCTCCCCAGACAACGGCTTCTCCAGTTGCAGAAAAAACAATGGGTGAAGGCAACGTAGTTGACGACATCGAAGGTTACACCTCCATTCTTGATGGCGGCAATCTGGAGAATCAGCTTAGCTTGCTGGTGAGGCTGGACGAATGGCCGCGAGAAGCCGCAACGCCAATTCGCCTCGATACATTGAAAAAGCGATTGGATTTGGCTCAAGCCGTGGCAAGGCACGACGACCTGACCGAAGAACAGCGTATTGCAAACGCGAAACGTATTTTGAACGCGATGGGTCAGATTTACGGGATTGCGCATCTTGAAAAGATCGATTCGGATGGCAAGTTGGTTAGTGATTACCTGAATATTTGCAACTCGTTCGTAAATGATCCCGATCCGGAAGTGTCTCGCGAAGCGCGGCTTTCGAAATTAAAGGCGCTGGTTTATGAAGCCAGCGAAGGCGAGCTGGATGGTAGGGCCGCAACAATCAATGAGAATTTCATGGAGCTGATTCGGCTGTATCCCAACAACGAGTCGGTTGCTTCAACGGTCAAGTTGTTGGCGTTGAAGATGGCTTCGGCCGATGTGGAATCCGGTAAGCTTTTGATCAAGAAAGTGATCGAGCAATACGATCTTCAGCCAGTTACGAATCAAGGGGTTTCCGGGCAGCTCAGCACGCTGAAGGATGAGGTTCTGCTGGGTGAATCGGGAATTGCAGGGCTGGCGAGAGAGGCTGCTGCGACGAACAATTATGATAAATACCTGCCCAAGCTGTATGAACTTGCTGAACGGTCGGATACGGGAATGGAAATGATCAACCGGATCTACAACGCTGTTGGCTTTTTCGAAATTCGCCGCAAGCACGACGTTGCGATCTCGATCCTCGAAAGGTTGGAGGCTTCGGCCGAAAATCGTCAGGATCCGCGTGTTCGTGATCAGGCTCTGCGAGTTGCCAAATGGGGCTTGTTGCGCAATCGAGCTGTCGGGAAGCCATTTGATTTAAGCGACATTGAATCTGATGGAAATCCGGTCGACTTGGTTCAATTTTCGGATCGCCCGGTGTTGCTGGTGTTTTATTCGCCCAACAATCCAAAGACTCCAGCTCTGTTAAAGGACCTTGATGACATTTACGACCTGATCGGCAGGACGGGAATTCGGATTGTGACGATTGCTGTTGAGCAACCGAGATCTGATTCGATTCCGAACAAACTGAACACGGCTTGGGTCAATATCGAGAGCAGACCTCCTCCAGGCCGCACCAGCGAGATATTCTTACGGTGCCCTGTATCGCATGTTCCCTACTTCGTAGCGATCAATCATGCCGGGGAACTGGATACGCTCAACGTGCCTGAAGCTAACATCAAGACGGTTGTCGAAAACATGGCAACGCGTCGCGCGACAGCGAATTCAAACTGATTCGATCGGGTGTTGGTTTGCGTTCGGTCGGCCGAGTCGCTACTTCCCGATTCGCTACTTCACCGCACAATCGACTGTCGGCAATCGATTTTCGGGCATGCTGTCCGTGTTGGACAGTAACTCACGGATTGCTTTCAGGACATTTTGCAACAACTGGCTTTGGTAGCGGTACGGATTCGAGCAGAGGGCGATTGTCCGGAACGGTTTCGGCCCAGCGAGTCTGCGGTAGACGAGTTTGCTGTTTCTGGATTCATCGCAGGCCATTTGCGGAATGAACGAAATGCCGTGGCCCTGCGAAACCAGATTCTGCACCGTCACCAGTTGGTGAATTCTGGTCGTCACGATCGGCTGGAACCTGCGTTGGTTGCAAAACGTTTCGATGTTCTCGACGAGGCAATGGGCTTCGTTGAGAAAGATAAACGGTTCTTCTTCCAGGTCATCAATTGAAATTTCTGCTGCCCGACTAAGTTTATGCTTCTTTGGTAACGCGAGATAAAGCTCTTCTCGATACAAAGGTTCAATCGCGAGATACTTGGCCTCTGCAGGCAAAGCAATGATCCCGGCGTTGATTTCACCATTGCTACAGGCCCGCAACAATTCGCTGGTAACATTTTCACCTACGGCGAAGCTGGCCGAATCGAATTGGTCAGCAATCGAATTTAATACCGTGGGCAGCAGGTACGGTCCGATGGTCGGGATCGCAGAAATACTAACCCGGCCCGTTTGTCCATCATCAGTAATCTGACGTTTGGCATCGTCGACCAATTGAAGAATTTTGTCGGCGTGCGTCTTAAGCAGATTTCCTGCCGACGTTACCTGGATCGTTCGGCCTTGCCGTTCGAACAAGGGCTGCCCAAGTTCGCGTTCAAGTTTCGCGATCTGTTGGCTCAACGCCGGTTGGGAAACAGAGCAATCATGTGCGGCCTTGGTAAAACTACGATGTTCGACAATCTTGACAAAGTACTTTAGCTGGCCTAGATCCATGGGGGCATTCCAGATGACGGTGGAAATTCAACCGGCTTATTATCCCGCTAATGGGTCACATTGCAAACAACTTTTGCAATGAATTTTGGAACCGACCAGCACGCGCTCCATTCCTCTTCGCTGGATCAGTCGTTCCATATCAAAGTTCTCGAAGTAGCCTTCGATTTGAGCTGAATGTTAAATGGGGCAAAGAGCTTGATTGCGTGTATTGTTTTATCGTCGCATACACCACGTGATGGAGATTGCCGAAACGGAGTCTTGGATACTGTATTAGACTTCGCTTTGTCTATCGTGCCCAATGTCGAATAAGTTCGAAACGGTTGGTCCTTTTCGGCAATCCGCTCCCAAGCGACCCATGATCTCTTTTTCCTGTTGCTGCGTACAATCGCCAAAAAAACGATGGTTTCTCACGAGCTGTTTTAACGGATGACGTGTTTTATAACGAACGACGCACATTGTCAAAATGTTTCGATTGGGCGGCGGGAAAACCATTCAGTTCATTACACTCAGTCTCGTGCACCGACTCTATTTGCGAAGCGTTTTTCAACACAGAAACGTAAACTACCGTCCCGCCGAAAGACGATCCTGGACAGGCAGGGCGATAAGTTTTCCCGGTCGACAATTCCCGCCCTGCATCGTCTATGGACCCCGTTGGTGTGTATTCTGTCCGAAAGCAGAATCGCAAAAGAAGTCAGGATCGCGAACCTTGTATCAGACGGACTCAACAGTCCGGCTCTGGCTGAACCGCAACGGACTCAATTCGGAATCGTTCGACTTCCTGCAAATGGCTGACACGGCAGCTGCCATTTGGGCCACCCTTCCAATTGATTCCCCATTCAATTCGGCCAGCAGACCGGCGCCAAATTTCTAACTACTAAGCAATTCAACAAATGATGCAACGTCCAATAAATTAACCGCCCCATCGCCGTTGGTGTCGGCTTCAGCTTGGAAGTCGCCAGAGCTCAATAAGTCAACAAACGGTTGAACATCCAGCAGATTCACAGCACCATCCCGGTTGACGTCGCCGAGGATGAAATCTACCTCGAACTCAAGTTCAACCAAATTGCTTGTGTTGCCGGCCATCCCCGTGTTGTCGATAGCTCTGGCTTGAATCCAGAATTGACCACCGCCAGCTGGCAATTCGATTAGCATGTCGACTGGACTGGTTACTGGCCCAAAGGTGACTGCTGTCGTTTCCTCTAAATAGAGCGGACCAAATGCAGTGCAATCTTCTGCTGGCGCTATGCCAACCAGAATTTCAACCGACATGCCTGCCGTACCAGTTGTCACAACATTCACAGTGCCACCTGGTACGTCATCGTCGATCACCGAAAGGAAAACGTTGTTGAATTCATAAGCTCCCATATCTGCAATCGCATTGCCATCAAGCAAGCCGTCGAGCAGTCGAGGGCTTTGTTGAACATCCACGGCAGCACACAGCAGGTTGGTTGAATCACCAGCGTCAATGCAAGGTGAGCCAGGCGAAAGCCGGTAGTCGTTATCGCCAACAGTACTTGGATCACCATCTGGTCCGGCAGGCGAAACGAACATCGGATCAACGTCAATGTTTCCAACTCCGTCATAGCCACCTTGGACATTACAGTTATTCACAATTGGAACTTCACCGAAGAGATTCTCGTCGATCTGCACGCCGGAATTATCACGAAAAATCGAGTTGCTGATTTCGAGCGGAACATCATTTCCCGAGCTGATAAAGCCGCTTCCCGTGTTCGCAACGGCGGTGATCCCACTGACAATTGCAATGCTGGTGCGAACTTGTATCCCGCCGTTTCCATTTTGGACGGCAACATTGTCGTTGCAGCTAAGATCGTCAACGCTGCGAAGAACCATCCCGGTGCCTGGGTTGGCACCAGCAAAGTTTCTCGCAACCAACGCTTCATCGAGTATAAAAACAAAGATCCCTCGATCCTCGCAGCCTTCTGCATAATTATCAGTGACTGTCGCTATGCCTGACGACCGGATATCGATACCATCCGATTCGTGTGCGAATATTTGATTGCCACAAACCTCAGACACATCGCAGCTTGTTATTCGGATTCCGTCCAGGCCGGTCCCTTCCGTGCCATTCATCATTACAACATTCCGCGACGCGATCGCGATATCGAGGGAGGACATATCAATTCCGTCTTGTCCGTTGTTGATCACTAAATTGTCTTCCACTACCCCACTGATAGCAGAAACCACCTGAATTCCCTCGCCGCCCAGATTTCCATCGACGGTATTACCAATGATTCTCGTCGGTTCGATTCCCCCGGTCACATAGATGCCGCCTCCCAAATTGTTTGAGACGGTGTTGTTTTCCAGTAACGCATCACTCACCAGACAAGCAATGCCTCCGCCCAGCGTTTGCGGTGCAACGGTGTTGCCCGTGATAACGTTGCCACGAATGGTTGGACCGCTTTCGAAAACAATGATGCCTCCGCCAAACGTGTCAACCGAAGGACCATTGTTCACCTCGGTCCCTGTACCACCGGTTAACGTAAATCCTTCGAGGATGGAATCAGGTCCCTCGCCGTCGATAACAAGAACCGCACTTCCTTCCTGGTTTGCGTCGATCGTTGTTGCTTCAGGCCCTTCTTCACTCATCACATGAATCGCTTTGCCCAGAAAAGAAATTCTCTCCACATATGTCCCGGGAGCTACCAGCACAGTATCACCGTCGGAAGCAGCTACGATCGCCGATTGGATCGTGGCGAAGTCCGCCGGAACTTGCAAAGTCGTTTGCCCAGACAATTGGATTGACGGAAACAAAAACATGACTAAGCAGGTCGATATAAATTTCAGATAGTCCTTCATCGTTCTCATAGATATTCCGGAGGAAGTTATGTTGTTTCGCCGTAACGTATTAGCTAAAACTCTAACGAGGCATCAAAGCCAATTTGTATTGTCCCACAAACCAATGCTTATCGAAGCCCTAAATCCCTGGTTCAAATCGTGAAGGATTCAATCGAAGTCTGCATTGGCTGATCAAAACAAGCCCGTGATTAGACTGCCAAGGATGACCTCAACGCCGGCAAGTCAATAATTCGGGTTAATCTTGTGCTGCTCTTTGGATGAATTGCTTGGATTAACTGTCAGTATTGGCAGTGCGATCGAAGCTCAGCTGTGGTAGAGTATGTTCAAACAGCATTACGACGGCAGCTTGAGGCACCGCAGCTTTAGGCAGCTGGATTGTTCTTTTCAAAGCTGGAGTATCAGAATGAAGCATAGAAACAATCGAGGCTTCACACTTGTTGAGTTACTTGTGGTCATCGCGATCATAGGCATCTTGATTGGGATGTTGTTGCCAGCCGTTCAGCAGGTTCGCGAAGCTGCCAGACGAACGCAGTGCTTAAACAACCTTCGGCAACTTACTCTTGGTTGTTTGAATTACGAGAGTTCGCATCAGACGCTGCCGTCTTGTGGTGGATATGACATAAAGAGTTTCCCCGAATTGAGAATGGACTTTTCCTGGCAAATTCGCGTTTTGCCTTTCGCGGAACAGGACAATCTTTTCAAGCTGCTTGAACATGACAATATAAACCGCGGTTGGACCGGCGCTTCGGAACAAAATAGATTAGCGTTGCTAGACGAAACTATTCCGACGTTGATTTGCCCCTCAAGCGATCTGGGTAAACACTGTGTGGTTGGTACGTGTACCGGTTGCCCAAGGCCGTTCTATACTGGAATTCATGGCTCAGCTCGCCCTGAGTTTGCAGTCGACGTAACCGCTCCGGGCTTGGGCTTGATGTCCGAACACGGCGCATTTGCGCGACTCGATGAAATTTCCTTGGGCGACATCCACGATGGATCTTCAAACACCATGTTGGTCGGTGAACAAAGTGGCTGGTTGATCGACATTAACGGTGAACGCACGGATCTGCGTAGCGATTGTTCGCACTCCGTGTTGGCTGGCTACAACCCGCAATGGGAACGTGTTTTCAATACAACGGTCGTCCGTTATCCGATTAACCATCGAGACGACGTTGACGAAGGCATTGTGGGGAATTGCGCACGAAATCGTCCGATTACCTCAGCGCACCCGGGAGGTGCAAATGTAGGGCTTGTCGATGGATCGGCGCGTTTCATGCGTGAAAGTGCATCGTTAGACACGTTATACAATCTGGCTGACCGTGATGATGGACAAGTACTTTCGGGAGACGAGTTTTGAACCTCCGCTATCACTTGCTGAGTGTCGGGATAGCGATATTGATTTCCGCTGGAGCCTTAGTTCTTTCTGGTTGCAACGACGCGAAACCGTCCGGTCCAGTTCGACATGAATCTGGAGGCATCGTCACTTTCAATGGAAAGCCAGTTCCTAAAGCACAAGTAATGTTCTTTGGGCCCGGTGTTTCTCGCGGGGCAATAACGGGCGAGGACGGTCGCTTTAAAGTAAGGGCTGGCACTGGCAACGGGTTGCCAGCCGGCGAGTATGAAGTTGCCGTTCGTCCAGCTCCCGGTGGAGACTTGGAAGTCATCAACTTCGACCGCCCTGACATTCCGGAAAAGTACCGGAGCAGAGAGACGAGTGGTTTGAAACAAACAATCGTTAGCGGTTCGAATGAATTGACGATAGAAATGTGATTCAAAAGGGACATGGGGATGGTCGGTCAATTCCTGCGAGGTCGAGCTTTACCGTGTCTATTTATTTTTGGCTGCTGGAACCCCAAGGATCATTTGATTTCAATCGAATGATTTGTGGTGCAGAATTCTCTGCTTT
>CAZXLW010000002.1:0-162728 GCA_964641465.1 uncultured Pirellulaceae bacterium
AGTTGAGTCAGGTTCCGCAGGAACTGACAGAACATTTGTTGCACTAGTCATCACTAATGACTTCGCCGTCATTCCGATTGCAAAGCCGACCAAGAGTGACGGTATCCAGCGAATTGCGAACCGCTACCGTGCTCCCATCAGTCTTCACAAAATTGGTCACGCCCGGATGCCAACTTCCAAACCCAAACAGGTCTCCAGGTTCATCCGATGCTGTCAGTATAGGAACGCCTGGTCCACCAATTCGGGAATGCGATGCCAGCTCTTCGCCGTTGAAGACCGGACCATTGAACGGAATCTCATTCAGATTACCGGTCGCGATATGCATTTCACCAGCCAGGTATGTATTGCTGGTTCCGTCGTACACCGAGTTCAACGATGTTCTTTTTTCCCAACGTGCTGTTCGCAATCCAGTTGGATCACAAACCCCCAACGCTGTGTTAATAACTCCATTCCCATTACCCGGGAAGTAATAGTCGGTTGGATCACCAGTGGCTCCCAGCGAAGTATCGCCATGATTGCCAACGTAATCTCCTGTTGCACCGCCAACGACGATGGTCGAGCTGCCGCCCCCTCAGCCTCAGCCCCCGCCGCCGCCAGTTACGACGACCGTATCCATCGCATTGGCATTGGAAAGCGTATGCCGCGAGGAACAAAGAAATAATGGGATCGGAGTCGCGATCGCTGCCGTTGGTTGGGCACTGTAGTCCTGCGACAAATCCCACAGTTGGTAAATGCTGTTCTGCTCAACGTGAGGCAACAAATGGACTAACCAGGAAGCGCAGCCATTGCGACAATCATCGTCACTGGCATTCGGTGGCGCGGTGACACGAGCTGGCGGAAACGCGCCTTGCGTGTCATGAAACATCTGAGTCGCCAATCCGATCTGACGAAGCTTGTTCGCGCAGTCAGTCCGCCGCGCAGCTTCGCGGACCTGTTGGACTGCCGGCAACAGCATGCCGATCAGTATCCCGATAATGGCAATCACCACCAGTAACTCCACCAGCGTGAAACCGGTTCGCCGCGAGTCCTGGCAATTTGCTTGTTTGTTATTCATACAGATTCCGTTGAATGTGTATCCGTGTTCTCGATCGAACAAGTATAACATCGGCATGCCAAAAGTCTTCCGTTTACTGTTAGCTACGCAAGTTGTAAGGATCCTAACAGCTTTCGTACTTCCAATGCCGCCGTTTTCCGTCTGACAGCCATTCGATCGTTGTCGCAAGTCGTTTCTCACGCGTGGCTTCCCGCTTTGCTTCGGTGATCCAGACGACGTAGTCGCGCCGTTGCCCGGGAGCCAACGAATCAAAGAACGCCTTCGCCTTCTTGTGCTTGGCCAGTTGTTTCGCCAGATCTGCTGGCACTTGGACTGCGATCTTTTTGGCTTTCTTCCGGGGCGTTTTTTTCTTGCTCGAAGCTTCGTTTAGCTTCACCGCCCGTTTGACGTAGTCGACCAGAACCTTCTGAGTCGGCAACTCTTTGAGTGAATGGAAATGGGCGTTGCACATCGACGCCTTCTTGCCGGTTCCCGTTTCAAACAGGCCGACCGGATCATCCATTTCCTTCGATTTCCAAAACCCAAAACTAACATGCTTCTTGAAGAATGCCATTCCACACAACATTCCGTTGTAAGTGAAATAGGGGACGCCCCATTTGATCACCTCTTCAACATCCGGACAGCCTTTGTGTACTGACTTCCGCAATTTCTCCAGGATCGGCCGGGCAAAGTCAGGAGCTTTGCCAATGTATTGATCTACTCGCTTGGAATCGTCAGCCATGCAGTTGTTTCCGAATCACCGTTTGGAAAACTGACTATGGTAGTGCAAGACAATCGATTCAGGAAACAAAGTTCAACAACAAAAATTCACTGATTCTGGAGAGGGAAAAATCAATTTGATTTTTCTGGGAAATGGAGACTCCTGCCGACACACGAAACCGCAATGTGTCGGCTGGAGCCTCCTGCCTTTATTCACTTTTGGAGAAGACTTCGATACTCTGGCACAATCACTATTTTGCGGAAGCCGAACCCTTGCGACGGTTCCCGAAAGGATCTTCGCTCTTCCGTGTTCGCCTGACACCGGCTGGGGGGAAGCGATCGGCTTGGCTGCGCTGGAAAACCCGGCTCTCTCCATTCCGATCGCTGTAAGGAACACCAACAGTGGCGTTTTTCGCACGCTTGTTGGCTGGCCAGATCAATCCTTCTGATTCATTGATCAAGCGCTCGAATTCCAGTTCAACCAATTTCTTCTTGGCTCGACGTCGACGATCAAGTTGATCTTGCAATTCATCCAATCTGGTTTGCAAGTCTTTGATCTGCTGCTCATTAGCGACAAGGAATTCTTCATATTGATTCTCCAGCGCTTGTCGAATCGAGTCTTTTGCTTCATCTTCCGAATCGCTGTCGTCCGCAGTCTTCAACAACTCGATCGCGTGAGCCAAAGGATCCGCTTGGCGACGCTTGTTGGCGGCCAAGCTGCGAATAACGTTGGAAGTATTTGGTTGCGAAATACCCGGCAATGGAAACTTCGGCGGATCTGGCAATTCTTGAAACGCGTTGGACTGAAACGCGCTGGTCGCCCAGACTGGAAACAAGCACATCGAGCACGCCAAAACCATCATCAATTTATTCATTCGAAATTCCTCGCCTAAACGGTAGTAAGACAAAATCGTTCATTTGTTTTTTTGCTTCTTGCTTCTTGGATTTCCAGCGCGGTGCGTTGACCCTCTGGCTCTTACCTGTTTATCGGTACGGGCACTACTCCCCACCCAGGCTACGTTCGAGCCGTTGGATTTCCATCTCAATGGAACCCTGTTCAGCCGGAACCGGATCGAACTCGGGGACAGGACGCCCACGCCAATCCGATTGCTCCAAGTCCTGAATCTCTTTTTTCAACTGATTCAACTCGGCCTGCCAACTCGCCGGAGACTGCAAACCCTTCGGCCATGTTGGCTCGACCGTTTCCCCAACCACTTTCGCTCCCGTGCCCGTCCCCATCTCCGTCCCCATCTCCGCGCCCGATGGCAACAAGACGTCGCGAAAGTTCCACACAGCCGCGATTAACAACAGCAATGGCACCAACGCAAACACCACTCGCCGAACCAGCTTTGACCGTCGAGCGTTCTTGATTCTTGGCTTTGGTTCGACCCGTGGTTGCTCCAGATGCGCAAGGTATTTTGCCAACACAGCTTCGACCGCACTCGCTGAATCGAAACGATCGCCCGGTTGTTTCTGCATCAGTTGGTCAATAATATTGCTCAACGTTTGCGTCGTATCACTGTTTACCGATCGCACAGCCAACGGCGTTTCCGTATTTATCTTTTGCAATACCGCGACTGGAATTTCAGCTCGGAACGGTTCTCGCCCTGTCGCCATGAAATACATCACACTGCCGAGCGAAAACAGATCGCTGCGAAAGTCGACTTCTTTTCCCGTCGCTTGTTCGGGTGACATATAGTGTGGAGTTCCCGCCAGCCAGCCAGTCTGAGTGATCGCGGCATCGTTAGCAGCCCGAGCCAACCCAAAGTCCGTGATCATGACGCGACTGACGTCTTTTTCGAGCAAAATATTGGCCGGTTTAATATCGCGATGCACCAAACCAACTCGATGAGCCGCCGCCAACCCCGCCGCTATTTGCTTCGCGATCCGCACGACGTCTTTGACAGGCAGCGGACCGTGTTGAGCGATATGAGCCTGCAGTGATCGGCCGGACACCAACGTCATCACCAGATACGGCTGAGTCGCCGTCGCGTTGACACTGTGAATCGGAACGACGTTGGCGTGCATCACGGCCGCCGCCGCCCGGGCTTCACGGGCGAATCGCTGCCGAGCCACTCCGTTACTTGCCAAGTGGCTGGCCAAGACCTTAATTGCAATGGGACGATTGAGCTCGGTATCAAAACCTTTGTAGACCACCCCCATGCCGCCGCGACCGATCAGTTCTTCAATTTCAAAGCCGCCGATCCGACCCAGCATCTCCGGGTGAGAAGCCGGTTCCAAAACGGGATCAAGTTTCGGGTGAACCACCTGCGGCGATTCTTCGATCAGATACGCCGACGGTGAGCCTTGCACTCGATTCAATTGAATCTCGACTGTCGGAGCATTTTTGTACGGATTCGTTGACATCGAATCCGGCCCAAAATAGTCACTGATCTTGCCCCAGTCTTCAACGCTGCAATTGATCTGGTTCAACACTTCCCGGCACTGATCACATTCACCAAGATGCGATTCGACTTCTTGCTGCGAACGGGCATCCAGGATACCTGCCACGGCATCTTGAAGTCGTTTCGGATTGCAATGTGCTGAGGTAGCCATATCGTTCAGTGATTTTGTTGGTTGATTTTTTTCACAGTGCTTTTCAATTTTGACATCACGCGACTGCGAGCAATGTAAACCGCGCCGGGAGTTATCGAGAGTGCTTCGGCTACCTGAGCAACCGGTTCGTTCTCAACCGCCGTTTTCCAAAACGCCTGCCAGGTCTTGTCCGCGAATCTGGACTGAATCTTGCGAGCCGCCAGCTGGAAAACTTGTCGCTCGTACTCCAAATCGAACAGACATGATTCCGCCGAATCGTCCGGCGTTTGTTCGATCATTCGACGGAAGTCCGAGTGGTCTGCCGTACGCGGCAGGCGATTCTTATGACGCAGAAAGTCGATTATCAAGTTCCGGGCAATCCGACTGATCCAACCACGAAACGTTCCGCGATCGGCGTCTGGATTCCAATCGGAAACCGAACGTGCCACACGAGTCATCACTTCCTGAACCAGATCATTGGCATCGGTAGCCTGCAGTCCTCGGGAAATCGCGATCCGGTAAACCAACGGTTGGTAGATCTCCGCGAATTGTTCCCAAGCCACAACGTCACTTTCGTCCGCGACCCGCAGGATCAAGCTGACTGACGTAATAGGGGACTGTTTCACGATACGAGACTGATTCACGATACCTAACCGACAAGAATGATCATCAAGTACTAATCTACACGGCCCCAGCCAGCCAATCTTTCAGCCATTTCCAAGAATTGCCAAAAAAGCAGGAGAACTCGAAACCGTGTCGTAGAACGCGTTCCATGGGCAGGAGGAAAGAGCCAACTGGCGACGGACTACAAATGGTTTTTATCGACCTGGGCTCGCCGCATGAGCTGTACGGAAGTCGGTGAGCGCTTTCAGGTGAGCTGGGGTTTGTCGGTCGGTGAACATGGTTTCCTGGGGCTTGTCGCATCGGAGCTTGGAAGGAATCGAGTCCATTGGCATTGATAATGTGCGGTGGCGCGACGTTGCGGCTGACACGGGGATTTCACGCGGCGAACTGGAAACAATGGCTCCTGCGTTTCACGTGGTCCAGCAATAACATTGCGGACGTCCAATCAACGGTCAGCAGCATCCAGTTGATTTTCCAGCGATTGCCGTATCAGTGCTATGTTTCGAACCTAGCTGCGCGATATGTTGACCCAAAATCGGGAATATCTGTATACTTCCCAGTCGCCTCAAAGCCTCAATTTTATTGCCTCGACAGAATGTCGACGCAGCATGTTTGCTATCGCCCGGTGATTTCAATTGAATAACGTTGGAAAAGGAAACAAGATGACTACTGCTACGAACCCTGGCATTCGCGATGAAATCACCCAATGTATTGGCAACACGCCTTTAGTTCGCCTCCGCCGAGTCACCGAAGGTTGCGTGGCTGATGTCGTCGCCAAAGTCGAGAACATGAACCCGCTGTGGAGTGTCAAGGACCGCATCGGTCGAGCAATGATCGATGCTGCTGAAAAGGACGGGCTGCTCAACGAAGACACCGTGATCATCGAACCAACCAGCGGCAACACAGGAATCGCGCTGGCCTATGTTTGCGCGGCTCGTGGGTACACTCTGAAAGTCTGCATGCCGGAAAGCATGTCGATCGAGCGACGAAGGTTGCTCAAGGCACTGGGCGCGGAGGTCATTCTGACGCCCGCGGCCGAAGGCATGCCAGGCGCTGTTCGCAAGGCGACTGAGTTGTCCGAATCAAATAACTATTTTATGCCGCAGCAATTTCGCAATCCAGCCAACCCCGAGATCCATCGCCAGACAACAGCGGAGGAAATCTGGCGCGATACCAATGGTGAGATTGATATCCTGGTCTCCGGCGTGGGGACCGGAGGAACAATTACCGGTTGCAGCGAAGCACTCAAGAAACGAAATCCGAACCTGATTTCGATTGCCGTTGAGCCTGCCAACAGTCCCGTGATCACTCAACGTAAAAACGGCGAAAGCCTGCAGCCTGGTAAGCACACGATTCAAGGGATCGGTGCCGGGTTCATTCCAGATGTCTTGAACGTGGACGTGATCGACGAGGTCTTTCAAGTGCAAGACCCTGACTGCGTCGCAATGACCCGGGCGCTTTCTACCAAAGAAGGTTTGTTCTGTGGGATCAGTTGCGGGGCAGCTGCCCACGCCGCCATTGAGGTCGGCAAACGACCGGAGAACAAAGGCAAAATGATCGTGGTTATTCTCCCCGACCTGGGCGAACGGTATCTGTCGACTTCGTTGTACCCAACGGAATAGTGTTGGCGTCGGAAGTTCGTAGTAGCCCATCCAAGGCAGACCGGAATTGACGGGTGTTAGCCACGATAGTGGCGATATGATGTAGCCCATGGCGTAAGCCATGCGGGTGGTTTCAGCCAAGCATAGAGAGAGCCCCGAGAGGGGCGACAGGAAAACCTCTTCACGTTTTGCCTTGCTATTTGAAATACATGTCGCCCCTTCAGGGCTTTTATATAACAGGCGATTTTTCCCATGGCTTACCCGTCAAACGCCTTGGGCTACAGCCTGTCACCCCATGCGGTGTTATTCCGCCGCCTGTACACTGTTGTCGGTCAACGAACCACCACATCGAACGATTTTGATGATCTGAGTTCTTCCCAATGATTCTTGCTGTCTCTGACATTCATGGTTGCCTCGATGCTTTGGAAACCATGCTGGATGTTGTCCAACCTGGCGATGATGACTTGATCGTTACGCTGGGAGACTACGTGGACCGAGGTCCTGATTCCCGCGGCGTGATTGAGCGATTGCTCAAGCTCAAGAGTACCCATCGGTTAGTGCATCTGATGGGCAATCACGAAATTCAGATGATTCGAGCGCGGGAACTGGCTGGTCAACACTTGAGCCGCTTCCTGTCTCCGTTGTGTGGAGGGCAGGGTACACTCGACAGTTACGGCGGTTCGTTCGAAGACATTCCTGACGAGCATTGGCAATTCATCACCAGCGCCGAACTGTTTTTTGAAACTGAAAGTCACATCTTTGTACACGCCGGTCTGGAACCGGACTTACCATTGGAACAGCAGGATCCTGAAATTCTTTACTACCGCCGATTCTACGAAGCAGAGCCACATTGCTCCGGCAAGCCGTATATATGTGGTCACACAATCCAAGACGACCTGCCGGCCAACAACGGCTATGCGATCTGCCTGGATACCTGTGCTTACGGCGGAGGCTGGCTAACGGCGCTGGATGTGGTGTCCGGCAGGTGTTGGCAGACGAACGAAAATGGCAGATCTCGTCAGATAGAAATCCAAGCCTTCTAGACTTTCTAGGCCTTTTCGAATTTTCCGAACACCATGCGGCCGGCACTCGTTTGCAACATGCTGGTCACCACAATGTCGATTGTTTGACCGATGTGATTGCGGCCTTCTTCGACGACGATCATCGTTCCGTCGTCCAGATAACCAACTCCCTGGCCTTGCCCTTCGCCGGCCTTCACAATCTTGATCGAAACCACCTCACCCGGCAGGAACACCGGCTTCAGCGAATTCGCGATTTCGTTCAAGTTGATTACGGGAACGTTTTGCAACTTGGCAATCTTGTTCAGATTGAAGTCACCGGTAACCACTTTCCCGTTCAAATGCCGAGCCAACAGCAACAGCTTCATGTCGACTGGCTGGCCTTCCATCTCCGGTAGTTCACGGTCGTAAACTTTGAAATCCACGCGACCGTTGGAACGCAAACGATTGAGAATATCCAGGCCTCGCCGTCCCCGCGCGCGACGCATCTTGTCACTGCTGTCAGCGATACCCTGCAACTCCGCCAACACAAACCGAGGCATCACCAGCTGGCTGTCGATGATTCCCGTATCAACGATATCGGCGATGCGGCCGTCGATCACGACACTTGTATCCAGCACAAAAGGCTTGAGACCTTTGACGTCTTTGCTGAATTCGATGTACGGAATCACAAACCGGAAATCGTCCTTGGTTTGCCACAGCACGCTGATGCATACGTAACAGATCGCGATCCCCACAAACGACATGATGACCGATTGCAGAAGATTCGGAGTGATCCATGAATCGGGCGTCGCTGTATCGACAATGTTGTTGAACAAAGGCGTCAACGCCAAGCCGATGATGTACGTCAGGAACAAGCCAACCAGTAGTCCGAAATACAGACTGGAAATGATGTCGATCCGTTTCGACTTCACCAGTAAATCGGCACCGATAATCACGACCGCACCAATCAGGAACAGGAGAAAAATCCCAACCCGCTCCGGTCGACTCAATAACTCACCGTCGACCTGACTGCTGGCGAGCGTTCCACCAATCCCCATCGCCACGAGGACAAAACACGCTCTCAAAATCCAAAGTGCCATACTGTTTCAGCTTTCGTTTATTCCGCGAGCAACTTGGCTCGATCTCCCACGCCCGTTATCAAACCACCGGAAGAGACAGTAGTTTCAAATTCATTCCGTCTTTTTCCGGCCTGCACCACAGAAACCGCTTTTCATGACTCCAATGACCTAAACGCCCTTAATGACGTAGGTCGCCACCTGGCGTCATTTGTCACCCGTAAACATCTTTCCGTAGACGTTCTCGCAAAAATGGTCCGTCATGCCGGCAATGTATTCGACGGCCATTCGCTTGACACCTATTTTGCTTGCCCGTTCACGATATTTCTCAGGAAACCAGTCCGGATTCTGACAAAATTCTTCATACATTCTCTTCAACCGCCCCTGCGCCCGCTCGCGAACCTGCACCAGATTCGGATGCCGGTAGACTCGCTGATGCAGGAACTTCTCCAATTCCGCCTTCATTTCTGACAGTTCCGGATCGGGCTCGATCAAGAATTCGCTGTTGGTCGCCGCAGCCACATCGGAAAACCCGAACTGCGGCAGTCGGTTCATCGTATATTGCAAAACGCCAGTCACCTGACGGTCAAGCAACCGATGCACGACCGCTTGTCGCATCAGTTCTTCGTTCAAGCCCGCGTAATTGTTCGTCACAAATTCAACACATTCAGCAATCAGTCCCAACGATTTCATTTCGTCCAGCGTAACCAGACCAAGCTTGATCGCGTCGTCAGTATCGTGAGCGTCATAGGTCACACTATCGGCCGCATCGACCAGTTGCACTTCCAACAACGGACGCTCGGAACTGGTCTTGTCGATCCGGGCAGTCTGCCCGTTGAGGACTTCACGCGTCAAATTCAATCCAGGAAAGTCAACGAACCGGAATTCGATCTCTTCGACAATCGTCAACCCGAACTGGTTATGCGAGAAACCGCCAAATTCCTCCGCACACTCGTCCAAAGCATCTTCGCCGGCATGACCATACGGCGGGTGCCCCAAGTCATGCATCAGTGCCAGTGCTTCGATCAAGTCTTCGTTCAGCCGCAGCACCCGGCCAATGGTCCGGGCAATGTTGGCGACCTCATGAGTATGCGTCAGCCGCGTGCGATGATAGTCACCCATCTCGCCCGTAAAGACCTGCATCTTCCCGCTCAATCTGCGATAAGCAGAACTATGCAGAATCCGATCCCGGTCGCGCTGAAACGGACCGCGATACGGATGCGTCTGCTCCGGATACTTGCGACCAGCCGAATCAGCGCTGTGCATTGCATACGGAGCCAGCAACGCCTGCTCACGTTCGAAAATCGGATGCGAAAGTTCGATCACAAGTCTGTTTAAACCTTGATGGAATCGCGAAGACTCGATGCATGTCCTGCCTGACCAAACGCCGTCATCCGAGCAACGCAAACTTCTTTCATCGCCGCCCGAGCTGGTTTGAGATAATCCCGCGGATCAAACTTCTCCGGAGTTTCACTCAACACCTTGCGAATCGCACCAGTGATCGCCAGGCGATTGTCAGTGTCGACGTTGATCTTGCGAACACCATGCTTGATCCCGCGCTGAATTTCTTCGACCGGCACGCCCCATGTCTGACGGATGCTGCCGCCGTACTTGTTGATGATGTCCTGCAAATCTTGAGGCACCGAGCTGCTGCCATGCATCACCAGGTGACAGTTTGGCAAACGCTTGTGAATCTCTTCGATTCGGTCCATCGCCAACACTTCGCCATCAGGCTTCCGAGTAAACTTGTACGCTCCGTGGCTGGTTCCGATCGCTACCGCCAAGGCATCGACTTTCGTCTCGGCGACGAATCGCTCAGCTTCCTCCGGATCAGTCAGCAATTGTTCTTTGGAAAGCTTGCCGGTTGCTCCGTGGCCATCTTCCTGCTCACCTTCGCCAGATTCCAGCGATCCCAGGCAACCCAATTCTCCTTCAACCGACACGCCTTGAGCATGCGCTTTCTCGACAACTTGCCGAGTCACGTTCACGTTGTAGTCATAATCCGCAGGAGTCTTGCCGTCTTCTTCTAGCGAGCCATCCATCATGACGGACGTAAACCCGTTATCGATCGCACTCATACAAGTGTCGACGCTGTTTCCGTGATCCTGATGCATCACCAATGGAATGTGCGGGTAGAGCTCAACGGCCGCCAGCATCAAGTGACGCAGATAAGCATCCTGTGAGTACTTACGAGCACCGCGAGAAGCTTGCACGATCACCGGCGAATCGGTCTCGTCGGCAGCTTCCATGATGGCTTGGATCTGTTCCATATTGTTGACGTTGAAGGCTGCGACCCCGTAGTCATTTTCTGCGGCGTGGTCGAGGATGACCCGCAATGGCAAAAGTGGCATAAGTTTGTCTCCGTGTCCGAATTGTTCGGCTCTATGTTTGAATGTCCGCCATAGTAGATTGTAAACACTTGGCTTATGGATGATTATCGGACAAAAGCGTCCGGTCGCCAGCCCCGAATTATCCCCAACGCTTGTTGAGTTGCAAATTAGCCAATGGGCTCAATGCAAGCGATTCAGGAATCTGCCCTTATTTTTTACAAGATTCCGAACTGGTATTCGAAGTAAGTCGATAATTGAACACTTTTCGATCAGGTGCACCATATGTTTGCAACGACAGAATTACTTGCCCAATCATCATTCTTTCAACTGGCTGAACGGATCGACTCGGACCTGCTCGGCGCGATTGCTATGGTTTCGTCTATCCTGTTCTTTCTAGTGATGACAATCTCAATCGTTACTATCACTCGAACGGTGCAGAACATCACCTTGGCCAAAATGCAAAACCAATTGCTCAACGAGCTGCTAGCCAAAGGGTACTCAGTCGACGAGATCCACCAGCTAGTAACCGGCAAGCGCCGCAGCGTACTGACTCGTGCATTCGATCGCGGCCGCCAAGCCTACGTCAGTCGTCGCCCAGCCCCACCAGTCAAGCCGACGTCTGTGTAGCACCGCAACGTTGATTCGCTGCGTACCCTTTCTTTGGCTGCGCACCCTTTCGGGAGCCAGTTTAACGACAAGCCGGCAGGCGCCAGCGTCAGCGCCTATATCAACCACCAAACACCAGATCACTGCTGGAATAGGTCGTGCCATAATTCTTGGCGAGCGTAACCACCTGGCTTAGCGCATCGAGAAACTGGCTGCG
The DNA here is from genome assembly GCA_964641465.1 of uncultured Pirellulaceae bacterium. Classification (GTDB taxonomy): domain Bacteria; phylum Planctomycetota; class Planctomycetia; order Pirellulales; family Pirellulaceae; genus Mariniblastus. The sequence goes on from CAZXLW010000002.1 coordinate 11,744, forward strand.
TACCCTTTCTTTTTGTTTGCCTCTTTTTCTTACCTGCCTAGCCAAACAATGCTGCGCCCCTTTTGTCTATCGTAGTGTTCGTAACCAATTGCTTCGATTGAATTTAGTCCGATCAAATGATCGGCACTTTCTTATTGTCCTTGTCACAGGCAACCACTGATTGGCGCAGCTACTCTTCGCGCGACCTTACGCAGACTGGCAAGGTTCGAAAGGAAGTGCTACAGAAAATCATTCCTCAACTGAAAATCGCAGAGCGTTGTTCATTTGACAATCGCTACCTGATTGTTCGCGGCAACATTCGAACCTACAAAATCCATTTGGGAAGCGGCAATATCCTTATGTCTCCGAACGATCAGTACCTCTGTATCGTCCCAAGGGTGCGATCCGGAAAAGTTATGCTGCCATTCGAAGGCGACACCTTGCTCTCAATTATTCTTAGCAAAGCTCTGCTACTGGCGGATGACGAAAACATCAAAGATACGTCAATCGTGAACCAGATAGGACGGCGCTAAACACCGAATCAAGGCAGCCCTCTGAGAGTTTAGAGAAGTACCTCGCTCCTCGTGCCTCGGCTCTGGCTACCAGTGGCTTCAACCAACTGGTGTCGAGCTATCGCAACATTGGAATGAAGACCGACTGCGACCATCTGCGGCAGGACGACATCCCGATGGCAAATGCAAACTTTTGCCTGAACCGGAAAACACGGGATAAGATGAACCTCCTCAGGCAATAGGTTCTTGAGTGAAGTTTGTCACAACAGAAAAGCGAACTGTATTACAGGTAACTTTGTACGGCTGTGAGAATCGACTTCTTATTTGTGAAGGCTCTTTTTTCTAGTTAAAATTAACCGTAACTGCGGTATGTTGACCCGAATTGAGTATATTTGGATTTACCGAAAAAATTCGTTTGGCGAAACTAACTTATTAATGGACCTAAATTATGCATGTTCGTCTCTTACTTTCTCTGTCGTTTCTCCTGCTGCCTGCCATCTGTCAGGCGCAGCTTCCTAACCCTGACTACTACACCGTTTTTCAACTCACTGGCGGTGCTGGTCAGTCGCAAGTAATAGATTCTGCAGGGACAGTCCTACATACATGGCCATCGAATATAAATGCACCCAGTGGATCGTCTTCGTACTTGAGGGAGGATGGATTACTACTAAGAGCCGGGCAGATTGGAGGTCTTCCTGCCGGATTTCTACCAGGCTCATGGAGCACCGTGCAGCTTTTGGAAAGTGATGGAACGGTAGCCTGGGAATATACGCTACAGATCCCAGGACAAATCACATTGCACCACGATCTCAAGCCAGTCGGAAACGGAAATATCTTAGTCACGGTTTGGGAGTTTTTGCCGGTAGCAGAAATGGTGGCTCTAGGATGGCAACCGGTCGGTGGCGTCAATGGAGTCTGGATGGAAAGAATCCAAGAGCTACAGCCAAATCTGGTGGATGGTTCTACGACCGTGGTATGGGAGTGGGCGTTAGAGAATCACCTTGCTCAAGATGCAAATGCAAGTGCGGCGAACTTTGCTGACGTCGGTGCTGAACGCGGACGAGTCGATATTAACTTTAATGCCGGGATTGCAAGCGGCGATTACTTTCATATTAGCGGGATAGACTACAACGAAGAGCGGGATGAGATCGTTCTTTGTCCCAATAATATTGATGAGCTATGGGTGATCGATCATAGCACCACCACAGCAGAGGCAGCGACATCTTCAGGGGGAGCCCGTGGCCAAGGTGGCGAGTTAATTTATCGCTGGGGAAATCCTCAGGTGTACGATTTTAATAATGGGTCTGGGCAGCCAGGTTTCCTCCGCAGGGCGCATGATCCAAGGTGGTGCGTCGATCCGGTTACTGGTGAGACTCAGCTAACGGTCCACAACAATGACCAAGTAGATAACACTCCAGGAACTGCCGATTCTCAAGTTTTACTTCTGGATCTGCCACTCAATGCGAGTGGGGATTATGTTGTCAATGATGGGGAGACTTTTCTTCCAGCGGCTCCTGTGGTTTTATATGAGCGGGATCCTGCCAACCCGTTTTTCAGTACACCTTTCATGGGTGGTGCTCAGAGGTTAGGCAACGGAAACATCTTAATCACACTTGCTTTAACTAGAACTATGGTGGAGGTTGATCAAGCGGGGCAGATCGTTTGGTCAGAGACTATAAACAATGGTGGGAACTTCATCTTTAAGGCACAGAATTACAAAGTCGGTTATTCTGGATTTCAGGATTTACCCTTTGCCATTATCAGGGGAGACGTCAACTTGGATGGCGTAGTTAACCTCCTCGACGTCGGTCCCTTTGTTGATATTTTGTCAGCAGGAGGTTTTCAGCTTCAAGCGGATGTAAATGACGACGGCGTGGTGAACTTACTTGATGTCCAGCCGTTTATCGACATTTTGGGTGCACCTTAACTTCACTGGCTTGCTGCCAACTTGCTTGCCAATTCAGGATTAATTTGCGAAGCCCTCTTAATGGCGTATGAGTCAAAAGAGGGCTCGCTTATTAGTCGTGGCGGACATCGATCGCTGCCAAGGTCTACGTCAGTCGTCGCCCAGCTCAACCAGGCAAGCCGACCGACGTCTGTGTAAGCAACACCGCAACTTCACTTTCGCGGTTCTATTTCGGCAAGTAGATTCTCATACCATATCCAACACTCGTTGACGGCGTCCTTGCCCACTCTGCCCCAAGCATCCTCGTTTACGTCCAAGGGAGCATCGAGTCGAGTCGCAATGGTTTCGAGTGAATTGCGAGCACCAATTGCGATTCGAAGCTCATGATCATCGAGGGCATTGATCAGCATGGGAATGGTTCGCGTGAGAATCTCGGGAGCTTCGAACCCTTCCACTTCGGAGTTAGCCAGAATTTCGAGTCGCGACATAGCGCTCAGACGAGCAGATTTCTCCCGGTCGGCATCCAGCTCATACTCGAGTGTGGCAATATGCAAGTCCAGTTTGACTTGTCTCAACCGTTCAGCCAACCTCGAACGATCTGCATACCACGCAGCTGAAATGGCGATACAAAATACCAGCATCGCAATGGTTTTGAGGCTGAAGCGCATTTGGTCTTTCGAAACAAAATTTCGAAACTGAGAAAAGTGCAATGTTCGAATGAACTATCAACACTTTAGTCACGAACCGGCAGAAACGCTATCCTCGGCCTTTTCGAATTTGTTCACTGTAGCGTTTAAGCGTTTTGCGTTCGCGGGAAGTGAGACTGGCTTCCCCTTCCTGATTGATCTTTTCGAGGATTCGGTCGGCGTCCGCCTTCAGTTTTTCGGCTCGGTCTGGCTGATGCACTTTCAGGTTGGGCTTGGATTTGAATGAGCTGCCAAGCTTGCCAAAAGTCAACCATCCGAAATTCCACTTGAAGTAAAAATAAGCCGCGCCAAATGCGAATCCTGCCAAGTGAGCTTCCCAGGCAATCTGACTTTCTGGATTGAACGACCGCAACACATCCGTTCCGACAAGTATCAACCCCAGTATCCAGGCACGTACCGGAAACACACCGAACATCAACAACTTCGAATGCGGATAGAAGAAAATAAACAGCGCGACCACCGCTGACACGGCACCGGACGCACCTAACATCGGCCGGGGACTGTTGAAGTTCACGGCCAGGTAAACCAACCCCGCTGCCAGAATCGAAGCAATATAGAAACGCAGAAACTCCTCCTTGCCCAAGCGACTTTCGATCGGACGTCCGAGGAAAAATAACACCAGCATATTTCCACCGACATGGAATATCGACTCTTTGGAATCTATTGGTGCATGCGCAAAACCATACGTCAACAATTGCCACACGTTCCACGGTTGCTCTTTCAGCAATCCCGCCTTCAGCGCCAGGAAGTGCCCCAACCAGCAATCACCTTCTGTGCTGAAGATCGACGACAGGACATCGAGACCAAAGATCGCCACGTTGATAATGATCAACGTAGTGACGATCGTGCGACTGCCGGGCACTCCTCCGGACCCGCTGGGCCTCCACGACGAAGTGTAAGAACTATCGTCCTGATAATATTGTCGGTCTTGCAATCCCATAACGTCTCGGCGAGCACGAGGCAACACAAGTCGAGGCGCGAATGAGTGATCGGCGGACTGGCAGGATCAATCGCTCGCACGTCGTGCTTGAACTATTAGTTAAATCAAATATTCCTATGCCAATAATAGCGATTGCCGCCGATCAGATGTACCGCAATTTGGCTGCCGGGAAGTGCACCAGCACCGTTAACTCTTCTTTTTCAAGTCAACACAGACGATTTCTTCATCATTGCGGACGATCATTTTTCCTGAGGAAAATCCAGGCTTGCGACGATGGAAGCGAAAAACCGCAGACTCAAAGGATCAGCGAAGCAGCGAAAAAATGGCTTGGCCTAATCGAAAATTGAGGCATTTTGAACTCCAGAGACTTTATGCTCTCTTCAAGCAGTGAAAAATTCTATGATTGAATATTCCGTTGTTGCCACGCATACCCCGGTGACCGACATCGTGTTTCGAAATTCGGATCATCGCGAAGGGACGTTCAATGAATAAGTTGCTGGATTACCTGATTCCAAGATTCCCCCTTCGCGACCTGCCGATTATGCTCGGATTCGCAATCCTCGGGTCGGCAATCGCTGGCATCTACGGCATCGTCCACGACCAGATCACTTACTCGATCGGCCCGGAGTATTTCACAAAGTTTAAATTCGATCAGTTCTCCTGGGCAGACCTCGGATTCCCGGATCGCATCTTCGTCGCCTGTATCGGTTTCCTGGCGACATGGTGGGTTGGCTTGATCGTCTCCTGGATCCTGTGCCGTCGGATGCTGCCCAACCAACCCCGCTCCGTTGCCTATCGAAAAATCTTACTGGGATTCGGGATCGTATTCGCGACAGGATTCCTGTTCGGAATCGGCGGCTTTGCGTACGGACTGATCCGCGGACCCGACGGTGACTACTCCGCATGGCACAACACCCTTGCGCCGATGCAGGTCTCCGATACATGGTCGTTCATGCGAGTCGCGTACATCCACAACGCAGGATACCTGGGCGGATTGGCCGGGCTGATCGCGACTTACTTTCTGGTCAAACCCAATCCAGAACATCGCGACTAAGACGCTCACCAACAGAAAAATGCGTCAATGCTCCGCGGTACCAATTCTGGCTAAGCCGCTTTCTTGCGTGCTTCGATTAACTTGAGCGCCAGCTCGGCAGCTTCCGGTTTCGATTTTGGGATGTGGCTGATGAACCGATTGGCAGTTGCGCCGGCGTAGCTCCCGATCAGAATCGAAGCAACAAACGTCCGAAACCCGTATGCCTGGTAGAACCCGCCGATCGTGTTAACGACCGCTGCCGGGATTCCCCAAACCGAATTGCGATGATCCTGCATGATCTCGGCCGGCGGGATAAATCCACTCCCTGTGGATAGGCTGATCAAGTTCCCAAGCGAAGCACAAAAGATGATCACAGAGCCAGCGAAGCACCAGTTACCGATCTTCAAATGAAACCACTTCTGTCGCCGCGAAATAGCGATGATCGCGACCGCAAGCGTCAACGGATAAGTATGCAACGTCACGGCAAGCATCGTTTGCATTTGGTGCAAGAACGAAAGTTGATGATCGTCTGATCGCCAGTACATACAAAGCGCGGGGACGATGCCTGACACCAGCAGCGTCACCAGTACGGCTGTTTTCAATCCAGACCTCCGCGCCACGCGAAGATCGGCGGCCAATGTGTCTTGATCAGGTTTTCGCTTTTTCCAGAACATGCGTGCCAACTTCCTTGTTGAAACCAGTTGGCAAAGTTAACTGGCCGGCACGCGCAGCGTCAATGGAACTTTGCTTGCAGTGTCCCAGCTACTACGCCCACGCTAGTGGTCCTTCCAAGCTGAATTGCATAGTTTGTGTCCTAGTTTTTCGGTGCCATGCTCTCGCCATCCGTACAAGAAGCCAACTGTCCGCAACGGCATGCCTACGCTATGGATGAGCCAATTGTCAACGCGGCGTGAGCATGCTTGGTCGGTGAGGCACACATAACCACCACCGCTCGCGTAAACATGGCACACGTCGAACCACTAGTATTTCTGGCTCAAGATCGCAGCCCCACTCTGGAACGAAACTTTCTTCGCTTTGTGCTTCGGCGTTTCAATTGCTGAACTTTCAAGCCGGGCCTAACAGGTCCCAGCGATTACCGGCAACGTCCTGGAACACGACGATTTTCCCATACGGTTCAGTGCGAGGCTCGCCGAAGAACGTAACGCCATGCCGCACCATGTGGTTGTAGGCGTCGTCGAAGTCATCAACTCGCAAGAACAAACCTACGCGACCGGCAAACTGGTCGCCAACCGCAGCAACCTGTCGCTCACCATCTGCCTTGGCAAGCAACAACCCGGTTTCGCTACCCGGTGGCTGGACAACGACCCAACGTTTAGCTCGACCGTCATTAGTAAGCGACGGTTCGTCACGCATAAGTTTAAATCGCAAAACGTTGACGAAGAAATCAATAGCCTCGTCGTAGTCGTCGACAATCAGCGATATGAGCTCTAGATTCAAACGATTTTCCATTTGGAATTGAGTCGGTGCGATTAGGAATTTGATTCAAGAACCTAAACTAAGAAAGTAACCCTAATTCAGTCAAACGTTCCTCGTATCTGCCAAAATCCTCCGGTAGGAAGCAGCAGAATGTTACCAACTCTGGTTGTTTGTTGAATCGCAACCAACGGACAACGGCGTCGATAGCAATTTCGCATGCCGAATCCGCGGGAAACCCATAAGCACCAGTCGATATACAAGGAAACGCAATCGAAGCGGCGTTATTCTCGGCGGCCAATGCAAGCGACGAGTTGTATGCATTTGCCAGCGTTTCACGGTCAGTTTCGATGTCACGAAAGATTGGGCCGACGGCATGAATCACGAATTTTGCTGAGAGATTGAAACCGTCGGTGATTCTGGCTTCACCCGCCGGACAAGGTGCGAGTTTCATGGAAGCACGGACAAGTTCAGGCCCGGCGGAATCATGTACCGCACCATCGACGCCACCTCCACCGCATAGAGCTTCATTGGCGGCGGTAACCATTGCATCGCAATCGAGCGACGTAATATCACCAAGCAATAGTCGAATTCGAGATTCAATTGACGTGGCCATGTAAATAAAGCCTGTGTACCGCACAACGGACGATTTCTACGGTACCGCCGTTAACGAATCAGACGAGCCCGCACTATTCGCGATTGTACCAATGCCAACCCGTTGTGTGCAGGTTCACGAAAGACAAACCGCGACGCAATCGTCGTCAGTTGTTTAGACCGCAACACATGTTCGCGAGCGTACAGTAGCTGTTGCCAAAACACATCACGAATAGATTTCGAATTGAGAATTTGTGGATGCTATCACGCAGAAGTTGCAATCAATGCCTCGCTGATTTCAATGCACACTTCAAAAAATTCGATTCCGCGCGAACCAAAAGTAAGAACTCACCTAGCGCCATGTCAAACCTCTGAAACTGCAAATGACTCTTGCAGCAACAAAACTTTCACAAAAGGTATTTGGAATAAAGAGATGATGAAATTTGACAAAGCCGTCATGTTGTTCGTATGTGTAGCTGTGGCTGCCCAAGCTTCTTTTGCCACAGCCCAAAGCGAGCAGAAGCCTGCCGGCTCAATGATGAAGAAAGAGCAAATGTCACGGGCATTTACTAATGGATACAACGTTCCGAGCACCGGAGTAGCGATGGAAGGTTACTGCCCCGTCTGCTACATCGCTGCCAATAAGGCTGCCAAAGGAAGCCCGAATTTCGCCGCCGACTACAAAGGCATCACGTATTGGTTCGTTTCAGATGACGTGCGAAAAATGTTTACTGCCGATCCTGAAAAATACCTTCCGGCGTACGGAGGTTGGTGTGCAACTGGCGTTGCTCTAGGCCAGCGATTCCCAGTTGACCCGACAAATTTCAAGATCGTCGATGGAAAAATCATGCTGTTCCTCAAGAACGCAAAACACGACGGCGTTGCAATGTGGAGCCAGAACGAAGCAGAAAACTTACAGAAAGCTAACGCCAACTGGCAGAAAATGAAGGGCTAGTCTAACCCATCAAATTACGGACTCGTTTTTTTCATTTGCGAGTGTTGCGAAGGTTCTCCCCAATAATTTGGGGAGAACTTTTTTTATTGCATTACGAATTTCGATACACCATATTCTGTCGTCATCGAGAATGGGATCGAGGTTGGTTGTCTTGAGTCGCGCACAACATTTATACACGTGACAATGTCGTCGTATGAATCTTAATATCGGTGCCTCACGATTCGTTTCTGCTAAACTCTTATTAGAATCGCAATCATCACTTGTAGGACAACCATGCCCGATCGACGAACCATTTTGAAAACTTTGGCTGCCGCCGGCATCGGCACACCTGTGTTCCATCGAGCCGCCGCATCGCTTATTCAAGAAAAGCAGGAACTGAGTCGAGAAACGTTGCAACAAGCATCCTGGATCGCAGATTTTGATTTGGCCGACGAAGATGCAGACAAAATTCTCGCGTCGGTAAAACGTAACGTCAGGGCGATGAAAATCCTCCGCAAGTCGCGTCTTGATGCAAGCGAAGCACCGGCGTTTATATTCCAAACACTTTCCAAAAAACCGGCTGGCATCGAACCTCGCCGGGATGCGAAACCGCGCGTCAATGACGAAACGAATCTTCCCGATTCAGACGAAGCGATTGCATTCCTCCCGGTCGCGCAACTCGCCAGCCTCATCCGAGCGAAAAAACTAACCAGTGCTAGCCTGACGAAAATCTACCTTGAGCGGCTCAAGCGGTTCGGCGCCATGCTGCGCTGTGTTGTTAACTTGACAGAAGACCTTGCAAACGCGCAGGCAGAAGCAGCCGACAAAGAAATCTCGAACGGCAACTACCGCGGGCCGCTGCATGGGATCCCGTGGGGAGCCAAGGACTTGATGGATGTTCCCGGCTATCCGACAACGTGGGGAATCCCGCACTACAAAGAACGAATGTCCGAGGAAGCGGCAACGATCTATCAACGGCTGACCGACGCCGGGGCCGTGCTGGTTGCCAAACTATCGCTCGGTGCGTTGGCGATGGGAGACAAGTGGTTTGGCGGATTAACTCGCAACCCATGGAACCCCAAAACAGGTTCCAGTGGCTCGTCGGCCGGCAGCGCGTCGGCGACCGTGGCGGGACTGGTCGGGTTCTCGATCGGCACCGAAACTCTCGGAAGCATCGTTTCCCCCAGCAAAGTTTGCGGAGCGAACGGATTCCGGCCAACGTTCGGTCGAGTCAGCCGGCATGGGTGCATGCCTCTCAGTTGGACTATGGACAAGGCAGGTCCGATTTGTCGCAGTGTCGAAGACTGCGCGTTGGTGTTCGATGCGATTCACGGTGCTGATGGCAAGGATCGTGCTACCAGAAGCACCGCATTCCAATGGCCGCCTGCGGTGGACATGAATTCTATCAAGGTCGGATACCAAAAGGGCCTGGATGTCGAAGATCGCGTGGAGTTAAAAACGTTGCAGGAACTTGGTTGTGAAATGGTGCCCGTCGAGATTCCGACTCCGTTCCCGTTGCGGCCATTGGCCAGCATCATCGACGTCGAAGGAGCTTCGGTTTTCGACAGCTTGCTGCGTGATGGGCACACCGACGGTTGGAATACCTGGCCCAATTCGTTTCGCTCGATTCAGTACATGTCGGCAGTCGACTACCTGCGGATGATGCGACTGCGAACTCGGATCATGGAATCATTTGAGCAATTCATTGGGCAAGTCGATGTGCTGTGCAACATGTTCGACATTTTCCATACCAACCTGACCGGCCATCCGTCAGTCGTCGTTCCGCAATCTTACAAGGATTTGGATGGCGGAGGCAAAAAGCCAACGACTGTAACGTTCACGGGACATTTGGATGAAGACGCGAAGTTACTTGCGGTCGCCGACAGTTTCCAACGGCAGATTAAGATCAACGACAGACCAGAATTGGAAGCTTGGCTGAAACGATTCGAAGATGGAAGCTTGGACAAGTCAAACAATCCCGACGATGAAGAAGACGAATCAGCCAAAGACGACTGATCAGTTCGCAGCACTCGCAAGCGGCAAGGCGCTTAGCCGCTCACATTCTTGCGTTTTGCTAAACGACCAAGCTGAAATTCCGCTTTCCGTCTGAAGGCGGGACTACCAACATTTGCAACCACTACTTCTCTTTAATCAACCGTTTCTTAATTCGCATCAAGAGCATCCGCACCCATTCGATCGGCCTGGGGGCAACGTGTTTCAATTCGAGTCCGTCCGTTTCCCAGTAGGGCATCTTGGATTCCGGTTCGTTCTCACGTGACTTGCCGTCCGCGAACTGGGCCAACCGATTCTCAAAAGTGGGTTTGTTGAGTTGCCGTCGGACGTTTTCTTCACTCGCCGAAGCTCGTGACCTGATCGCGTTTCGATAACGTTCACGTTTTCTACGTAGTGCGGCGCTCGCTTGGTCTACCGTTGCAAATAAATAGAAGATGCCCATCCCAACAGCAACTATCGCGATGAACGTGACAAACGATTTGACCACCAACGGATCGGATTGAATTTGTGCCAACATCACGGAATTCTAGTCGCCTAACAACGCCAGCGTCCACCTTGATAATCGGGCCGGCTAGCTGAGCAAAGCAATAAAGAAATCAACGTCCAATAAGTACACGGCGTGGTGATTGAGATCGGCTTCAACTTGAAACCCACCGTTGGCAGTATATCAACGAACGGATCAAGATCCAACAAATTGACGCCCCCGTCCTGATTCAGGTCACCCGGTACCACCATCGTTAGCCGGGCGGTAAGTAATTCCTAATTCCACATTGTCCAACGCAATACTCCGAAAACCAGGTGGACAATTGGACATTCTTTGTTTGACAAAATCAGTTGAACTTTAACTTGTCGTCCGGTTAAGTTTCCGTGTGGCAAGCCATATCCAATGAATTGAGCCTCCAAGTTGGCGACCCGCGCATTTTCAACATTTGTTGGAGGTTGAACGTTTAGAGAGTTGAATGCTGCATACGCAGGGCTTTTAATTGAGGCATCGCTTTCTAGATTTCCTGAAGCGATCCATCCTTAAATTTTGAAAGCCCCACTTTTGATGAACGACTCGAACAGCATAGCCAGACAATCCCACCCGGACGACTCTGCTACGCGCGTTCTACTTGCCGAAGCCAAGAAAGGGGACGAATCTGCCGTCAACCGATTGATGGAGCAGAATCGACAACAGCTTCGCAATTTAGTCCGAATGCGACTCGACAAACGTGTTCAACAGCGAATCGATGTCAGTGACGTGGTGCAGGAAATCCTGGTCGACGCCTATCGACGGCTCGGAACGTATCTGGAAAATCCACAGCTGCCGTTCGGAATTTGGCTGCGGCAAATTGCTCGCGACCGAATCATTGACGCGTACCGCAAGCACCGAGGTTCCTCCAATCGTTCGATGGATCGTGAAACCAAACAGGGAATTGGACTCAGCGGCAGTGAAATTCAGCGACAAGCTGCGGTTGGTAAATTCTGCTCGTTAACTCCCGCCGCCATAGCCATGCAAAAGGAGATTTCGCTGCAGGTTGAAGCCGCGATCACGCAGCTCAAGGAAACCGATGGCCAGATCATTATCATGAGACACTACCAAGCGCTTTCCAATCGGGAAATCGCCGAAAAACTGAAACTCTCCGAAGCCGCGGCTAGCATTCGTTATGCACGCGCGCTGCGCAAGTTGAAGACACTCCTGAGTCAGCAATCCGCATCGCATTCAGATTGAACCGAGCAAACTCGCAAAGGCCTGATTGAAATTACACCCGTGAACATTTTCGAATCGAATCCGTCACCAGAAGAAAGCGACTTCGCGCCGCTGCTGACTGAACTGGCAGACCGCATTGCCTCCGGTGCTGAAATCAGCCTCGACGATGCCTGTCGCATGTATCCTCAGCATGAAACGGATTTGCGCGACTTGTGGGGAACGCTGGTTGTGACTCATTCCGCCGGTTCGTTCTCGGCGAATGCGATGACGGCGCTGTTAGAAGAAGAATCCGGGTTCTCGCAGGCGTTGGCGTTGCCATGCGACTTCGGCGACTATGTGCTCGAATCTGAAATCGGGCGTGGTGGCATGGGAGTGGTTTTCCGTGCGACTCGCAAGGCGGACCAACTACCGGTCGCCATCAAGATGATTCTCAACGGCGAGTTTGCGTCTGGGTTTCAACGCAAACGATTCCTGGTCGAAGGCGAAGCTGTTGCCAAACTGCAACATTCCAACATTGTACCGATGTTGGAAGTTGGCGAATTCAACCAGACTCCGTTTATCTGCATGGAGCTGATCAATGGGAAGACTCTGACCGAGCTGCTGGAAACCGAATCGCTGTCCGAACCAGAAGCTTGCCGACTGGCGAGCAAGATCTGCCACGCCGTTCACTACGCACATCAACATGGTATTCTGCATCGCGATATCAAACCGACGAACATCATCGTTGACCAGAACGGGGAACCTTGCCTGCTCGATTTTGGCTTGGCGAAACAATCAGCCCTGTCGACTGATCTGACTCGCAGCGGAGCCATCGTCGGTACTCCGGCCTTCATGTCACCCGAACAAGCTTCTGGCCAACATCATCAGATAAGTATCGAAACGGATGTCTACGGCTTGGGGGCAGTGCTGTATTTCATGTTTACCGGCCAGCCACCGTTTTCCGGCAGCACGGTCGTTGAAGTGCTGATGAAAGTGCTCGAACAAGAACCGGTCAGCCCTCGGTCGTTGAAAGCCGATCTGAATCGGGACCTGGAAAAAGTTGTTCTACGTGCCGTCAACAAGACCAAAGAACAGCGGTATCCGTCCGCCCAGGCGCTCGCAGATGATCTCGACGCCGTACTGAACAACAAACCATTGTCATTTCCCGGGTTGACTCAGGCTATCGGTCATGTGATGCGGGAAACACATCACGCAGCCATTTTGGACAACTGGGGCATCATCTGGATCTGGAACAGTTTCATCCTGCTGTTTGCCAGTGTGACCACGCATATGAACTACTACGGTGGCATCGAGAGCCAACGGATGTACCTGGCCACATGGACCGGCAAACTTGTTTTGTGGGGCGTCGTTTTCTGGTGGCTGCGGAGGCGAATGGGTCCGGTGACGTTTGTCGAAAGACAACTGGCTCATGTCTGGGTCGCCTGTTTCGGATTCATTCTGGTGGTCAATGCACTCGAGCCATTCCTCGAACTGAAACCTATAACGCTCGCGCCGTTGTGGGCCGTTTCCTGCAGTATGGCATTTTTCATCAAAGCCGGGATTCTTTCCGGAAGCTTTTACGTTCACGCGTTGGCGTTAGCCGTCTGCGCCGGGCTGATGTTGGTCGTCCCGCAATATGCAGTCTTGATGTTCGGAATCACACTGGCGACTTGCTTTTTCCTGTCGGGGTTGAAGTACTACCGCCGCCGCAATCTTACTCAAGTTCAATCGAGTTAACCTGAGTCATCAACCGTTGGCCCAACTCGCGATCAGTCATACTGATGTAAGCGGCCATGCCTCGCAGCGTATCGAGCGTCTCGCCCTCACGAAGCCCTTTGCCGGAATGAAGATTGTGAATGGCTGCTCGCAAATTGCGACGAACCTTGCGCGTAGCGCGGGGACCTGCGGTTCCGTTTACGACCATCCCCGTTACCCGCTGGCACGAACCTGAACGGATAACGCGCGTCTTTTTCTCGTTCAAAACAAATCCTTCGTCGGCGACGACCTTGCTAACCAACGTTTTCAACACAGCCAAATGCGTCCGCTCCGGTTTCGACTTCTTTCGGTTAGGCAAACTGAATGTAAGATCGTCCGCATACCTGGTGAAGCGCCAACCGTATTTGTCGGCTAGTCCCGCCAACCTTCCATCCAATTTCAAACAGATGGCGTTCGTGATCGCCGGACTCGTCGGCGCGCCTTGAGGCAAGCACCGTGGTCCGAGCGAAACGAAATAGGACTTGTCGTTTCGAACAACGACCTCCCGCGGAGACTCCGTGCATAACTGAGCCAGCAAAGTCGCGATCTGTTCCCGGTAGCCGGCTTTGCGAAACAGTCCCTTCACACGCCTAACCGTGATGGTCGGAAAGAAATCTTTCAGGTCCATTTTGAGCAGGATTTGTGAATTGACGTGCGGCTTCGCATTGGTCGCTATCGAACGACCGGGCAAGAACCCGTGCGCTGCTCCATGCACCAACAGTCGTTCGCAAATGTTACGCAGGATCCACTGTTGCGACTCTTTGAGCAGTGGCAGCGGAGCCCAGATTGCTCGCTCTGATCCGTCCCGTTTGGGAATGGTAAACCGCCGATAGTGCAGCTTCGATGCGACGTCGCGGTGAAACGCCAGCCAGCGAATTTGCGGGATCGTCAGCCCCAGTGCTTCCGCAAGCTGCTTCGGGTTATCAAGTGCGGGCAATTGATTCTCCGCCGCCCGCTTTTCCGGCTCGTCCAAATCCCAGCGATCAAAGTCATCCTGATCATTCCAATAAACGCCATCACCCAAATGAACAATGTTCTGTGACCGGTAGGCCTGCCAGGCATCACTCTTGAGCTTCCGTTTCTCGGCCGCTTCCGTCTTAAGTTGCTTTTTGTATGCCGCCAACTCACTTTTCGACATGCCATCTGTTTCACGTCGCTCAACCAAATAGCCAAGCTCGCGCAATTGCGATTCGATGTACGCATCAATGCTGCCCGCCGCTTCAATACGGCGCCAAAGTTGTTCGGGATTGGATCGGGTTCTAGCCATTTGAATTCGCTCGAACCTTGGTACTACGTTGCATCGAGGTAACCTTTCTCCAACAACTCGTTAACGCGATCAAGATAATCTGCTCGCGCCTTGCCTACGGATGGGAACTGGAACTGTTGAACTCGCAGCGACTGTCGGTTGTCACCCCAACGAACCTTCAAACGCCGTTCATCCAGGGTCACCTGGTAGATCGTCTCGCGTTCACCATCTCGTTTGGAAAATGTTCTGGTTTCGACCGTGATCGAGTCGCTGGATTCGTCACCTTCTCGTCGAGCTTTCTCCCGGATCGCGTGGGCGATTCGCAGAGCGATTAAATGCGGACACGGTCCGTGCTTCAATCCCTGCTGTCGAAATTGCGAACAAGTACACTCCGCGCGACTGACAAAGCCTTCTTCGGTAATCAAAAGCTGAGGAGCGTATTCCCGGCGATCAGCAGCAACCTTGGCCGTGCCTGTCAATTCAAGACCGCGGCCAAAGATACGATTCTCTTTCTTGATCGTCACTGAACTTTGCCGCAAAACCAAGTCGTATGCCAACCGTTCGTCGGCATTGCGATATTCAAGCCGCTCCAAGTCCAACGGCTGATCAACGAGCGGTCGCAGTCGATAAACGCGATCGGCAATGTCGTACATCAATTGACCACGCTGACATCCTCGCTGTAACTGCTGCACCAGATCTTCACCTGAGATCTTGCTGGCCTTGCCAAGCTCTTCGTCACTGCAACTCCAACGACTGCTCAAAGTCTTGACAATCGACTTCAGGTGTTTGTCATTTCCACTGGCAGCTCCATCTGCCGTCGTCTCACGCGGTAACAGCAGGTCAAAATTCACCGCCTGTGACCAGTTGGATGCGGTAAACCCGGTCAACCCGAGCGTGAACGTCATCTGCTTAGCCCGCAAGATCCAGAAACTTGGCAATCCGGAGCCGGACAAATGCACTTCCACTTCGTCGATCAGCGGCAGCATACGACGAAGCAACAACAAGCGTCGTCGCCCCCAAACACGAATCACTTTCGACTGGCTCCCTTCGTACTTGCCAGCGTTGCATTCGATTACCTGTTCCCACGGTTCCATGACGATCCGCGGCGGTTCGCCAGGCACCAACTCAATCCGCAAACCTCGGCGTTTCCCTTTCACGTCCTTGTTCATCCGCAGATGTCTGAGCAGGTTGTACAGGTCCATGGGGGACATCTTAAACCGCGAGCCAGGCAACATCGCAGACGACTGTACTTGCAGGAATCCACGCAACCAGGAGTCCGGAACTTTGATTTTCTTTTCCAATACCGAATCCGTTCCTTCAGTTTCAACGGCAACGGCCTGTTGCCCAATCACGAGTCGAGTTTCTCGATAACTGCGAAACTGTTCAATCGCGCCAAACAGCTGAGGACTGAAGTCAATGTTCGTTGTGCCGTAACTGGGGGCTGATTCGCACTCAAAACTGTCCATCGACACCGAAAGGTTGGCGTACATTCCTTCGTCTTTCGAAAACACTTCCAGGAACAATTTGTCTGGATGTACCGTGATCACCGGATCAAGAATCAGAAACGCCAATGGATCATTCTGCGCAAGCCAGCTGAAGTACGCTTGCTGTGCCTGCCAAGCGCCGAGGTTTGCTGATTGGTTACGCATACGGCGATAGGCGTGATAGGCAGTCCGGTCTTTTGGGATATAGCGATAGTCGCTGCCAACGACAGCATAGATCGCCGCCAATGCTTCGCGGAACCGTAACGGATCCTTGACGATCCCGTCGAGCATGACTGGATCCCGATGCAGGTTCCCAAACAGCGCTAACCGAGGCGTCTGCTCGTCGGCGATCATTCGCGATTGTCCGGCATAGCTAACGTCAAAATCAGTATGTTCGACGACCGGATCCGTTTCGTTGTTCTTTTTCTCGTCAGCCATTAACGTTTGCCACCGCTTTCTGTTTTCGTTCGTGACCTCTTGCTGCGTCTCAAACCGCGCCAAGCAGATTTCCGTAATGGATCTTCCAGATTTTTGTCCTTGCCGATGGCCACCAGTTGTTTTTCGGCGGCGATGTCACCCATTCGCGCCAAGCCTTCGATCGCTCCGAGACGAGTTTTTTCGGCAAGATCATTGTTCTTCACGACATCGGCCAACACTTTTACGTTTTGAGCTTCAATCTGGTAGTTCAAAACGCGAGCGTGATAGTGCATTGACTGAGAAGCTTCATCAACGGCGGCATGTGTTGATCCGCTTTGCTTGGCGGCATAAACCAAATGACGAGCCGCAATCCGATCCGCCAACAGATTGTCGGTCAGGCTGGCAGCAACATCCTCGCTGGAGCGCAGCAAAACGATTTCGGCGGCCAGGTCCCGGACATCGGCATCAAAGTCTGCTACCAAAATTTCAAGCTTCTTGTTCATCGCGGCCGTAATCTTGCCTGATCGCAGTTCGAGCAACGCCATCCTGCGAACGCGTGTCCAGCCGTTCTGGTTCCCATGGCTGATCGCGATATCCAGCAGCTCCTTTTCCAGTCCGCCAACTCGACCAGCCGCCCAGATCAATTTGCCAACGACATCCGTCAACGCATCGAACTTTTCATCCGGCTCCTGACACAACCGCTGCAAGTTGTCATGGTGCTCCGAAAATCTCTCTAACCATTGCGACAAAGTGGACTGGATCGCTTTGGCGTTCTTCTTGTCGCCGGCCTTGCCAACAATTCGCGCCGCGACTTGAACCACTTCCGGGCTGACGTCCGACAGTGCTTTAACTGCTTCTTTGACCGGCAACGGAGACATCAACAGCAAATGGCGATTGAGAATCCGTTGGACTTCCGGTGAACTGTTACCAACGACCTCAAAAATCGTTGCTGTGTCAGCATCGGCACAGATCCGGTCAACGCAAATTCTGTCCAAGTCCGTCAAGCTGGTAACGTCGGCTGACCGCCCCTGCAAATATGCTGAATCGGGTTTGAGTGAATCCTCACCGAAAGATCCTCTGGCCGCCTGCAACGCAATCTCCAGATCGTTGGGAGTACTGGCCAACTGATCCAATAACAAATCATGTGTTTCCGGATCCGAGTTGTACCCCAGCTGTTGGATAGCCTCTCGACGACAATCATTGAACGGTTGCTTTTCAACGCGTTCCCGAATCACTTGCCACGCTTCCGGGTCATCAAGCCATCGTAGCCCAACGATCGCCCGCTGCGCAATCGTGCCCTCGCGTGGGACGAAGCCTTTAAGAATCTCAACGATCCTGGTTCGCTTTTCCGTTTTCCCAAGATGCCCGATGGCCTCCGCAGCCACCATCTGCAACGCGTGTCCTTCCTCAGTCACGAACTGCAACAGTTTATCGAGCGTTCGCTCGTCGGCCAGGTAACCCAACGCCAATACCGCTCGCTGACGAAACCACAAATCGTCCATGAGATCCGCGGCCGTCATCAGCACCTGAAAACCCGCATCGTCGCCCGTCTTGGCCAAACCTTCGGCGGCCCAGAATTGAGTAATCGGATCTCGGTGCTCAAGTGTCGCAACCAGCGAATCCGGCTTGGCGTTTCGTTTTTCGACTCGGAACGCATACGCTCTAGCGGCAGCGCGACGGATCTCTTCGTCTGGATGATCGAGCAATCGAGTCAGCGGCGAATCGACTTCCGCTGTTTCACACCATCGCGCCTGGCGAATCAAACGCGTTAGCTCTTTGCTCGGACCATGATCCAAAACGACTTCCAACAAGCTTGCCAGGACCTTGCCGTCTCTTGGATGCTGGCCTTTCATCCAATCACGGTTAGGCAGCAGATCATTTTCATCTTCGATCGTTTGGTCAAACCCACTGATCATCGTAATCGCGGCTACTAACGCTGGTTTGTTATCCGAAGATTCAAACTGCTTGAGCAAAGCGGGCACGTTGCTAGTATCGCGAAACGAAGCTATCAGCTTCAACAACCTAGGCACATCCGTTTCAAACTTCGGGTCAGCCAACAACTTCAACAGGAATTCCGGAGTCCGAGCGTCCCCGATATTTTGCAGCCATTTGAAATATGCACTTTGCTCGTCCTGGTCTGTCTCCGCTTCGAAATGAGAGCAAACGAGCTCAAAAACCTGCTCGTCCTTGTGATTCACTAAGACCTGAATAGCTCGCGAACGAATCGGATCAGAACTATTCTTCGCCAACTCCCGAAGCCGCTTCACCGCCGCGGGCTGCGAATCGTAATCTTGCCCCAGCCAGCAAACAGCACGAACGGGCAGCTGCGGATTGGGCGAATCAAAACAGATCTTACTGACCTTGGTTGCTCCGATTTCCTCCTTCAATCGGTCCGCCGCTTCAATCGCAATAAAGTCAACGCGAGACAGAATCGTCTCCTTGAACATTGCTTGGCGGTCCTTGGCGGAAACACCGGTGCCCAACAAATCCAAACCGAGTTTTCCAAGATCAATGTGCCCCGAATCAATTCCGATCTGAGCCCGCGCTGAATCTTCAACACCCAGTTCTTGCAAAGCACCGAATGCAGCCGCGCGGACTTCGATGCCTGGGTCACCACAGGTATGCGTTATGACACTGATTGCCGGCTCAAGGAATTCCTTCTTCGTCAGGGCCAAATCCCGCAGCCGCCGGATCGCCGCACACCGAATCTGAAAAACCGTGCGGCCGAAATATGCGTTGCCCCGGCGATGATGAGATCCGCCTTGCTCACGAGCGAGCCCGACGTACGTCCCGAATATCAGTTGATCAAGGGAATCCGAGTCCTTCTTACTGAGCCGCTTTTTCGACTCTTTGGTAACCTTGGTTTTTCCAACCGCCTGAACTGCTTTCTCAAATCGGCGTTTCAACAACTCCCACGATTGGTCCCAACTCGATTGCTTGTCTTGTTTCAACAACAAAAGATTCAACGAGGCCCGCACTGCAACTTTCGGTTCCGCGAAACAAATCACCTTTGCCACTAATTCGATCGTATCGTCTGGAATCGTCCACGGCTTGTCTTCGCCACGATCGTTGACCACGAAGTTCATAAATTCGGCGAACTGGGATTCGTCATGAATGGCTTGTAAACCTTGCGCGGTTAGCAGACGAATTCTTGGATTTCGCACACCCAGACAAGCGATCAGTCGATCGGATTCTCCCGGCTGCAGCCAATCACTGGCAGCCATGACAAAAAAGGCCGCGTTGGCAATCGCTTGTTTCCCATCCATCGCACGAACCAACGTACTAACCATCGCGTTGCCCGTTGAGCGATCGGATCGCAATCGGTTACCAGCAGCAACGGCGACTTTAAGTTGCGAGGATGACGACTGGTCCGATTTGGAAAACACAAAGTCTTGCGCGATCGGGTCGCCAGCCAAAGCCATGGCCATCGCAGCAGCAGCTTGCATTTGCTCATCGTCATGTTGGAGCAAAGGGCGTACTGATTCCAGCGAATCTTCACTGACAATCCAATTCAACGATTTTGCGGCGGAACGCGCCACCTCGATATTCTCGTGGCGAGTCAGTTTGAGTATCGCGTCGAGTGTCGTGGGATCTGCCAATTCTCCCAACGCTTCCAGCGCCGATTGGACCAACTCGGCCTGCACGGATCGGGCGTGCTCTTCCTCCGGCCACGGTTGATTAACGAGATTCAATAACACATCCCGCGAACGCAGATCGCCTTGTTTGGCAAGCGCATTGGCTGCGGCAAGCTGAACCTCGATATACTGGCTGTCTAACGCGAGTACCAACACGTCGTTGGCTCCAGCATCAATCAGCGATCTCAGCGCCAATAAGCGAATCTTCCGGGATTCATCTTCGATCGCCGTCTTCAGAATTTCCTGAGCTTCCGGCGTTCGATTTTCAATTAATCGCTGGCAAGCCGCTTCGCGCGTATCCGCGTGAGAGCTCTTGATCGCCGCATGCAGCCATTCAATCTTGTCGTCGGCTGAATCTGATTCGTGTTTCTTGACCTGAAACTCGAACGCATCTTTGCGAATAGCTGGATCTGGATCGTTCAACATCTCGAGCATTAATGACTGAGCCCAATCCTGCTTCTCATCAGCCATCAACTCCGTCAATGCTTCGCGACGAACATCCGCATGAATACTGGTCAGCACGATTCGCAGCGTCGCTTCTCCGCCACCGCCGACCTGCGAATTCAAAATGACCTTAAACGCTTCACTGCGAACCGCCGAATCGGTGTCGCTTAGAGCACGCTTCAATAAGCTAACGGCAGGCGATTCTTTGCGAGATTTCGATTTGCGAACAAGTTTCACCAGCGACTGCAGGGCACGAAGTCGAATATCCGGAAAGTTGGAACTAAGCCCATTTTCCGGCGCGGTGGTTGATTCCAGCGATTCATGGCCATGGCAGATATCTTCTAACGCAGAATACGCGGCATCTCGAACGCTCACATCCGCATCGTCCAACATCATGCAGAGCCGTTCAAGGGCTCGCGCGTCAGTCAAATCGCCAAGCGACCGACAAACCTGAACTCGAACACTTGCTTCTTCCTCACTGGACAGCTGCATCAAGATCGCGAACGCCCGAGAGTCCGCCAACAAGGACAGACATCGCGCGCCCAACAAACACGTATCGACTCGCCGGGAACTGATCGCAAGCAGCAGAGGCTGGTAGTCGTCCGGGCTTAACTTCACCGCCGACTTTTTTGTCTTGGGCAATTTCGAATCAGCCGCTTTTGCCTTGGTCGATTCGCTCTTTTTCTTTTTCGTTGGATCTACATAGCTGGTTGTTTCCAGTTCGTACACCAGTCGATGAATGTCCTTATCGCGCGATCGCACCGCTTCCAACAACTTGGGCCGAGTCATCAACAAGATCAACATCGCCGTTTGGCGCGTTTCCGGCTCGCGGGCTTCAATCGCTTTTCGCAACGCTGCCAGAGTCGATTCATCTTTCAGCAACCCTCGTTGCGACAATCGAACCAGGCCCATCACCTGCGCATTCCTGGATGATGAATTAAGCCCCAGCACACTAGCCTGAGCCGAACTCTTGTCGAAGATCCTTTCCAGTGCGAACATCGCCGCCTGCTGAATCTCCAGGACATCGTTCCCCAGCGCCTGCGTCAAAACCTGCTGCGATTTGTTCCGGTAACTGACGGCTTGCTTCTCGTCGCCAGCAATTTTCTCCAGGCCTTTGATCGCCAGCACACCAGGGTCCGACTTGTTGGTCGCCAGTGTTTTTTCGTACAGCGGAATCGTGTCTTCCGCTTGTCGCGGCTCCAATGCTTCAAAGACAGCAAGTCGGACTGGAGCATCGGCGTGATGGAGATGGGATTCCAACAGGCTATCGAGATTCGGGTGCTCCGACTTGGTCAACAATTTCACAGCCGTTAGGCGAAGCTTATGATCGGATTCGGATGCAGCTCGTTGAGAAATCATCTCCACAGATTTCTGATCTGCGTATTCTGCAAGTTCCTGTAACGCAGCGCCACGGTCGGACAGCTCTTTGCTTTCCAACAGCTGTGCTGCGCGAACGTAACCATCGTTGTAACGGACGGTTTGAGTTCCAAAGCGACCATCCTCGTCGATCAGGCACAGCCGCAGCGATTGGTCGTGACAGGCAATCACCAGATTAGGCCGTTTGTGTATCTCGGCCATCGCCAAATCGACAACCGCAATCACACCTTCCGAAAGTGTTGCCGGTTTCGTCTTGTCAGTCAGCGCCCAGGACTTACAGCTCTTATCCTTGCTACCGGTGATGAAACGAAATTCGTTGGCCAGGATGATTGCCGTAATATTGTCGTCGTGATTGTTGGCCCGTCCACGGTCTTCTGGTTCCAGCGAACCACGTGCGTGGGTCAGCATAAGCTTTCGATCCGCGCCTGCCGAAAGAAAACGCAACTCCTCCGGCTCAAACTGGATCGCTGTCACCGCAGCATTGTGCATCGCAGCTGATTCGCTGACAACAAACTCGTCTTGTTCTTCCGACTGAAAAACAGTGACCGTGCCTTTGTTCGTTCCGACGGCAAACCAATCGCCATCCGGACTGGCACCGATCGCAGTCACCACCTCGCCCAACTCCAAAGCTTGCGTGATTTTGCCTTTCGCATTTACGATCGTCACCGACTCATTCGTCAGCAATCCGACGCGGTCCTTGGAGAGCATAACGGACTTGGTTGCCGCGGCAGGCAGCTTGGTCGTCAGTTTCTTTGCTGATTTGCCACCACTGGCCACCGTGTACAAATTGCCGTCTGTACCGCCGATCCAGAAAGTCCCGCCGATGTTGCTCAACGACACGCCACCACAAGGCAATTCGATCTGGGATAGCTTGTTGGCCTCTCCATCAATCAGATAAAGAGACGTCGGCTGGTTTTCGACGTGCTCGGTTACAAAAGCAATCTGCTTTCCATCCGCGACGACTGCCCGAATCTCACCGATGTAACGAAGGTTGTGGACCTGACTCATACCGGCAACTCCTCGTTCTCAGATGCGAGCTGAGGATGCGCCTTTTCGATTCGAACGACCGCGACCAGGCAAGCGTCTCGTTCTGACTGGCCTCGCGATTGGAGGAACTCCAGCAAAACCGGATAAACAACCTGAGCGAATTCAAGATCCTCAATCGCCAGATCGCGGATCGTTTCAACCAGCAGAATCTTTGCTCGGCGAGTCGGCAGCGGCTTGATTTTCAGTGCCCCAATTTCGCTACCGGTCCCTTTCGGCGGTCGCCCGGGCGGGATCTCGAACAACATCCGCCTCAACAGAAAACGCATTGGCTCAGCTCCGGCCGGCAGTTCTTCCGGTCGCTTCGACGCGCCGACTCCGAATCGTGGTTCCGCGTCCGATTGTTTGGCCGATTTCTTTTTCTTCACATCGGAACCAGCGGCAGTCGTCGGTTTCCAATCGACTTTGACACCTCGGTCGCGATACAAAGACCAGAAAGATCGGATCACGAACGCCCGAACGTTGCGGTCGGGAGATTCCGTCAGCATAAACAGCTTGTCTGGATCACGCATACGCGGGTAGCGTTCGATCAACTTCATGCCGATAGCTCGGGTTTCACTGTCTCGAGACTGGCAGAACAAATAAACCGACTCGGCATCGAAATTTTTCGGGTCCAATCGCCAGCGACGCGATTGCGGAGACTCGTCCGCCAACAGCGATTCGCTGACGAATTTACGGACGGCGGGGTAGGGCGTTTGGCAAAGATCAACCAACCGCTCCAAAGGTGGTGACCAACGGGCAAATTCATACTTGCAGTACTCAAGCCCCAGTTCGCGGAGTAAAAGTCGTTTATCGGTCAGCAACAATTCGACACGGTCAAACGTCAGAAAAGAATCCGGGATTTCCGCGCCTGGATCGACCGGTCGGTCCGTTTCCTGCAAACAAATCTCCGGATGGTGATGGCGGAAGTAACGTTGGGCAAAATTTGCCAGCGGTGAATGTTCCTTATTGTCAATCAACATGCTCCACAGTTGTTCACAGCCGGACTCGACGGCATCGTCAGAAAACTCTCGCTTTGTCCCTGTCAGCATCTGCATAAACGCTGTCTCGGAAATGACCCGAATCCCGGCACCGCCTTCGTTCAGCGACTCGGCGCTGGTCTGCTTGCTGCCTTTGCGGCCCTGTCCGTACAGCGGAGATCCTTCATCACCAATCACCAGATAATCAAGTGACTTGTTGACGCCGCTGGAGCTCTTTCCATTGGCCGCCGCAACTTTTGCTTTGGCCTCAGCCCGAGTCATCGTGGCAAGCTTACCCGTGAACAGGAACGTGGCCTTTTCAAAATCGACGTTGATTTCTTCATCGGTTGTCGGCGACGAATCCGGTTCGGCATTATCCTGAGACGCGAAATCGGCTGGTAAGAACGACTTCGTCATCAAGTTGGTTGCAAACTCGTGGTACTCAGGCTCCGCGCGTTGCACTAACTGCATCAACCAATCGAATCCGACTTGGTCCGGAGTAAACTGACGGATGTCCGACAGCCAGCCAAAAATTGACGAGGCTCGATGTTCGTCGTAACTGACGCAGTCCGCCCACGGTTTCGCCCGTGAACCGATAACTTGCTCGCAATCATCAAACGTCGGTTTGTAGGCAATCGCCTTGAGGAAATCAGCCGGAAAACGATTGGCGGCGACAAGCCCCTGATCACACCAGGCAATCACGTTCCAACAAGTGTGGAAATTGAGCAACAGATTCTCGAGCCATTCCGTCTCGACCGCATCCAAATCCAGCTTACCCATTTCTTCGACACAGAAACTGATCGCTGACAGATCCCGAGTTGGATCCGCACTGTCGATCATTTCGTAAAAGTATTTCGCTCCCAGAGTCTTACGGCCGTGGAATTCTTCCAACTGCGTGGTTGCGAATTGAACAGAAAGTCGATTGCCGCTTAGCAAGCGTTCTCGAAACCACTCGGGCGTCAATTCGGATTTGCCAAAGTGTTTCTGCAAAGCCGTAGCCGCTAACGGGTGCCCATTGCTGCTTTCCAATAGTTCGCCCCACGCATCGAGTCCGATATCTTTGCGAGGATCGTGGCGGCTCAACAAGTCCTTGGCGACGGCAAACACATTCTTGTCAGAACTGTTGGCCAAACGGATTAGCTCAGGAATCGGTAGATCACGCGCGTGGATTCTGGCATACGCCGCTGCATAGGTACGGACAGCGGCGTTGGGTGATTCCAGTAGCCGCAAGACCGAATCATGCAAATCGAGTTCCCGGAAACTGGTTTGCTCGAACCTGGGTACGTTCTCCAGAATCCAAACAACGAATTGATGGATCGTCGAATCGTCGTGACTGGCCAGTTGCTTGACCCATCGAGGTTCTATCTCACGGATAACTGACCGAAAATCGTTTTTGAGTGCGCTGACCGCGTAGTCCTTGATCTTGCGATGTTTCGCCTGTTGCAGCAGATCAAAGAGCGGCAACGGCGACCGTTTCCACAATTCCGGAAACGCCCGTTCTCGCAGATAGTTTTGTCCCCAGCGATGCTTGGAGATATAAAAAAAGAACTGCGTTCGTTTGTAAGCGCGACTTTCGTGTTGAAGTATGTGGTTGAAAATCCAGGACTTGTTGAGCTGGACGCGATCATCGTAACCAACCAGAAAATCGACCGCCGTCTCGGCGTAACAAGCTGGTAACGACTGGCCGATTTCCCGCAGGTATCGCCATCCACGTCGCACCAGATAGCCAAGCGTTCGTTGGCTGACTTGATGCCGTCCAGTGGCAAACGCTTGATCAAACCGGGCAGCCAGCAAACCATAAACGACCGTGTCGTTTTTTGCCTCGGCCTGTTTGAAGATATTCTTGATGGCTTTCCAGGGACCGTAAGTCAACGGGACCCGGCGCAACAGTTCGAGCAAACTGCGTCGATCAAAACTCTCCTCAGAATCGTACAGCTCGCTGATGAGCTGGTGGCTCAGATACCGTTCTGGCAACGGGAGCTCGGCATCGGTCGATTCCAACGCCGCGATCTTTCCAATGCGCTTCGCTGCCTGATCGTCTTTGCTTTGGCGGAAGAACGAACGTGCCCGAATTTCTGTGACGAACATGTCAAACGTGTAGGCACCTTCACGAGGTGGCGGTGCATCGGGATCTGGTTCAGCCCGAATGACTTCCAACAACAGCTCGACGAATTCCGGGTCCTGCGCTCGCCGAGCTTCTTGCACATGTTCTAGCAGGACTTGGGTCGCCATGTTCGCCGTCGCAGTTCGTTGCAGTTCGTTGCAGTTCGTCGCACTTCCATTTGAATTAAAAGGACGACCGCGCCACCGAAATGGTGCGGTCGTCCGTTGGACGGTTCTACTTCAAGACCTGGTACATGGAAGGCTCACTGACTCGCCGGTGTCCACGACATCTATTTGGTTGCGGAACCACGATTGGCGAGGTTGTACCAGACTCGCAACTAAATAGATGTCGTGGACACCGATAGCGAGTCTGAAATAGCCTTCCTTGTGATGCATTGGTAGTCAATGGGCTCGGGCGGCGCAACGCCGACCACGGTGATAAATCACCAAGCTAGACCTGTGTCCAACAATCGCAAGGATCGCCGTGAGTTTAGCGATCTATGAATCGGATTGCAAATTTACAATATGAACGGGCCAAATCGAAGCACTCAGCTGGATCTCGCACACGTTGCGAAACGCTTTCTAAACAAACAATTCTTCATCCGCCTAAATAATTTCGATTTTCGTGAATCCGCAATCAGGTTCCCAACGAACATTCTGCAGTCCAAGTCAGACACCCGAAATTACAACAACTACTAAAATTGGAGTCAGAAATGCGTTTTACTGTTAACACACTGGTTTTGACATTCGCTGCTGTCACATTGCTTCCACAATTCGGCGACGCTCAAGAATGCTCATCAAAAGCGGGCTGCCAAGCTTCGAAAAGCCATCACAGCTACGTCAAGTTAATGACGCCGCTGCAGGAAAAAGATATCGTCGACACCGCAGTCGGTGCGAAGAGTTTCAGCACACTGGTTGCGGCTGTTAAAGCAGCTGGCCTGGTAGAAGCACTCAAAGGCGACGGCCCGTTCACGGTGTTCGCTCCAACCGATGAAGCGTTCAAGGCACTCCCCGAAGGTGCGGTTGCGAATCTGTTGAAGCCGGAAAACAAAGACAAATTAGCCGCGGTTTTGAAATACCACGTTGTCAGCGGAAAGATCATGGCGGGTGATGTTTTGAAGGCCCTTGAAGTGGAAACGCTGCAGGGCTCGAAAGCCAAGATCGGGCTAACGATCGGCGGTGCCAACATCATCAAGACCGACATCGGCTGCTCCAACGGAGTGATTCATGTTATTGACAAGGTGATCATGCCAGGCAAGTAGCAATGCATCTGGTAGTTTCAAGACAGACGGTGCGAACAGCCCGGCAAGCGGCCAAGTATGCAGCTTCCGGGCATTCATTTAGAATCCAGGCAATGACCGAAGAAACATTACTCGAACGAATAGCGAATGGCGACTCAGCCGCCGTAAGCGAGTTTGTTGCTCGATACGGCGGATTGGTCTGGTCGATTGCTCGTCGATTCACTCGAACTGAGTCTGATGCTGAAGATGCGGTTCAGGAGATCTTTCTGGACATGTGGAAGTCCGCGAAATCGTACCGTCGTGAGATCGCCGCCGAGAAGACATTCGTCACCATGATCGCCCGGCGGAGATTGATTGATCGGATTCGCAAGAAAACCCTGCAGACCGATGGCTCGATTGAAGTCGATACTCTGGTTGGCTTTCGTGAAGATGTATCGGCCAAAGCTGAGCTGACTGAAGAAGCGGCAATCGCAGCCAGTTTTCTGGACGAACTGCCGGCCGAACAAAGTCGCTCGATCCGGTTGGCGGTGTATGATGGATTGAGCCACTCGCAAATTGCTGAACTTACCGGAATTTCTTTAGGCACCGTGAAAACACAAATCCGACGCGGCATTTTGAAACTGCGAGAACGACTCAAAAGTCGCTTGAGCTGGAGCCAGGAGGGAGTGCAATGAGTCAACTGCCACCTTCCAATCGCGACCGCGAACGCTTCGATGAATTGCTTGTTGACCGAGCAACGATTGGCCTGACCGCTGCGGAGCAGACAGAACTGGACCAGTTGGCTCAGCAGCTGAATGTTCCTGTGGATGATTCAGTCGATCTGGCAGCTGCCGCTGTCGATTCGTTGGTCGCCGCCGAAGAACTGGTTCCTTTGCCTGAGCATTTGCGTGATGCAGTTTTGAAATCGGCAACGTCGGAATCAGCAACGTCGGAATCAGTGGTGCAAACGCGGAACTCGATCGACGATCCAAAAGTTGAACTTGCCGCGCGAACGGCACCGGTCGTTAACACCAACGGAACCAATGGCCTTCGAACGCGAGATTTCCTCGGCATGTTGGTAGTCGCCGCCAGTTTGATGCTGGCCGCGTTCGCCTGGTTCGGCGACAAGACGAAACCCGCTCCAAGCATTGCGGAGCTACATGATCAATTTGTCAGCGTGCAACCTGCGGACCTGGTCGACGTCAGCTGGACCTCGACAGATCCAAACGCCACGATTGAGGGCAGCGTCCTGTTTAGCAGTGAGTTGCAAGAAGGCTATATGACGTTTAAGGGCTTACCGATTAACGATCCGAAAGTCGAGCAGTACCAGCTTTGGATCTTCGATAGGGTCCGCGACGAAAAGTATCCGGTGGACGGTGGTGTTTTTGACATCGCTGCTGCCAACAAACGGACGATCGTGAAAATCAATCCGAAGATCAACGTGACCGAAGCAACGTTGTTCGCCATCACGATCGAAAAGCCTGGCGGAGTCGTCGTCTCAGACCGCAGCCGCCTGCCGTTGCTTGCCAAAGTTGCTGCCAAGTAGTGCGTTGTGGCAGCGCAATTGCTGGTCAGACGTCGTTCCGGATCTACGAGCATGTTGTAAATATCGGTGCTGTTTCGCGTCGCGGATCGGGCTTGTATGACTTCAGCGTCGACTTTCCGGTGCACCTGCTCCAAAGATAGTCTTAGTGATAAATTCCGTTTCTGTTAGCAAATGCGACTGTTTTCCAGATCGCGACGGCCAATCTTTCTCGCCATTGAGACCGAGACTCCAGCGGCAAAGCCGACCTTCAATTAATCATCTAAAAAATTAGATGATTTCTCTTGACCCAGGCGATTTGCCTGCCTATAACGTCTAATGAATTAGATGAACTTGTTGAACTACTTGGTTTGATGCAAAGGAGTTAGTACTTTGTCACGCCCGGAATCGGAACACCCGACCCAGCTTGAGCTTGAGATTCTAAAAATTCTCTGGCGGGATTCACCTTTGCCCGTACGAGAAGTGCGAGCGCAATTGAAGGAAACGGATCGACCGCTCGCGCATAGCTCAGTAATCACCATTCTGAACATCATGCATCGCAAAGGCTACGTCAGCCGCAAGAAATCGGGCAATGCATTTCTGTTCAGCCCCAAGGTGAAAGAAGGAAATGTCACTGGGCAAATGACGGCCGATCTGCTTTCACGAGCGTTCGGCGGTTCGCCTGCTGCCATGATGCTCAAACTGCTGGAAACTGATGATATCGACGCAGAAGAGCTGGCCCAACTACGAAAACTGATCAACCAAAAAGCTAAGGAGCTAAAGCAATGATTGAACAATTTGAAATACTGACTGATCGCCTCTGCCTCGTCCTACTGCATTCTGTTTGGCAAATTGCGGCCGTGGCTTTGGTTGTCTTTGTCATCGAGCGAATTAGCCGACTCTCGGTGCAGATGCGGTATCGGCTCCATGTAGCAGCCTTGTTGGTTGCTATTGCGTTGGTGCCCGCCACATTCTTCATGTTGCCAGGCAGCCCCGAAGTGACGCCCGCTCTTACGTCAAATTCCGTGGTCACCATACCTGACACACAGGTGCAGGCGAACCAATCGAACGAGACTGCTGCATCGTTGCCGTCAATAGAACCAGGGCAGCTCGGTAGTGCCGTCAGTTCAGCCCCAATTGCTGATGTTGGTGATCACGCCTTCACACGTGCCACTCCCTGGATGCTCGGAATTTATATTATCGGTTGTCTGTGTATGCTGGTGCGACTTGGCCGCAGCGTCTTGCAGGCCCGAAAGCAGCGACGCTCCGCCCGTCCACTCGAGTCAGGACCTGTATTCAATCTCGTCCAATCACTTTCGAAAAAAATGGCATTGCGATGTTCTCCCGTCGTCGCCTTTTGCGAAACAGCTGTTGTTCCGACCGTTGTCGGGCTGGCTAAGCCGACCGTGCTGCTGCCAGCATCTGTGGTGACTGGACTTTCCTCCGAACAGCTCGAGTTGGTTTTGACTCATGAGTTGGCACACATTCGGCGTGGTGACATGTTCGTATCGATGTTTCAGCGACTTGTAGAAGTATTTCTGTTTTTCAACCCATCCATTTGGTACCTCACTCGCCGCATCGATGCGCTGCGTGAACACTGCTGCGATGAAGCGACCTGTAATCAGCACGCAAATGATGCGGCAGGCCGACTACGGTACGCGAGTGCCTTGTTGCGGATTGTCGAGCTGGCAAGTGAACCCAAATCTGAACGCATTAATCTGGGACAACTGGCAGCGACAGGCGCCCAGCCGTCTGAGCTTCGTCGACGGGTTGCACGCCTCTGCGGAGCACCATACAGCCATTCCGTCTCGGTGACACCTTTCTCGTTGGCAGCGGTGTCCGCTTTAGCGCTGGCAATGCTGATTCCAGCAATTTGGACTTCTGCGGTTCAAGCGGACGAACCGGCGCAAGAACAAACCGCGAAGAGCTTCGCAGCTGGCGGACAACTTGAACTGGTAGCACTGGGTAAAGATGATGACCAGGGTCAGCACATCTGGTGGGATCAGGATGGGAAATCGATTAAGCCGTCCTTTGAATGGCAACGCGGACACAAGATGAATGGTCGCTCGGACGGTTTGCAGCGGGTGGTGATTCGACTTTCCGACCTGCCAAAAGGATCCGAATCGACTTGGCGAATCGAAGGAAGCAATGCAAGCGGAAGTGCTGGGGTTACTGTGAACGAGGTCGATAGCCCACCTGGATATTTTGCTCGCCACTTTACTGTCAGTGACAAACGTGATTCTGTCACCGTTCGGGTCGGCTTGGCCGCGGGAGAATGGGAGAAGGTTGGCGAGACGAGTCACGGTCACGGCTCTTACGGATTCATGGATAAACGTGTCTTGTTGTTTTCCGGTTTGGTCGACACAGATAACGGCGCTTTCATTGTCGCCTCGCACAGTTTCTTCAACACCAATTTTCGGATCGTGGCCTATGACAAAGCTGGTAATCTTCATGG
This sequence comes from uncultured Pirellulaceae bacterium, assembly GCA_964641465.1. GTDB lineage: Bacteria > Planctomycetota > Planctomycetia > Pirellulales > Pirellulaceae > Mariniblastus. Next base: position 43,126 of record CAZXLW010000002.1, read on the forward strand.
CAGCACGTTCCGAGGCGGTTCGAGTGCAAACGGGATCTATCAGGCAAACGCGCTTTTCCCGGGAATGACTCGAGATCAGATTGACCGAGTCGAGTTTCAAACCCGCGAGTACGAATGGCTCGAACTGAAAGATCTGCCGTTGAGTCCGAGCAAAGATTAAATGAACGAATTGGCTGCGGATTGCTCCTGTTGGTGGAGCAATCCGCTACCCAAGCAGATTGATTGATGTTCGCTTCGATCTGCCTGCCGTGCGGCGGCGAACTGCCTGAAGGCATTCCAACTCTATCTGAATGACGGGGGCAGGAAATTTCGCCTTCTTGCGACCATCCTGTTTCTGGTTTGTTCTTTCTTATCGCCACTTACTTACGGCAGCAAACTGCAATAGGCCTCACCGTCGCTCGCCTGAATCAATGGGCACTCCGAGCAGGTTAGAAGGCGTTTCAAAACCATAGTAGCACGACTCTCCGAGCCGTTTCATCACGATGTTTACGACTCGGAGAGTCGTGCTACTTTCGTAAAATCGGTTTTGAAACCGCTTCTAGACTCATAGCATATCTAAAAATTTATTTGCAACGACCAATAGAATTGGTACAATGCAAGCCTTCCCTATTGCCTCGAGCCTCGAAAAAATATGTTCTTTCGATTTCGACTCTGACTAAATAGGTGCGGTATGCGTTTTCTGGTTTTGTTTTCCTTAATTTTTGCTGCCTTCTCACAAGCTTGCAGTTCTTTTGGCCAAACGACCAACGTGGTAGATCTGGATCCGATCCCGATTTTTGTTTGTGACTTGCCCAGCGATGTTAGCGATGAACAACAGGCGTTAATCTGCAATGTTTTGCGCCCTCAAATTCTTGAGGAATTAGACAGGATAGAGGAAGTAATCGATCAAATTTTTGTTGGTTACAATGACGACATCCCCACAGAGTTTTTACAAACTTTGTCGCCTGCACTAATTAGTGTCCGTTTTGATATAATTGACGGCCCTGGAGGTACGCCGGTAACTTCCGGTCCAACTACGGTTAACACATTTCCGAACGCGTTTTCTCCAGATTTCGCGTTCACCGGTACAGCGATCATCAACCTTGATATTGACGATTTAGAATCAGCCCTTGCCAACAATCAAATGGGAGTCAATATCTTGCACAGTGTGATTCACTCGATGGGTTTTCCCACAGTTTTCGAATCACTCGGTTTGATCGGAGCCAACGCGCCGGATGTGGTAAACTATATTGGCAACGATGGTATGGGATTCGGTATAGATGCTTATCGAAAAGAATCCGGAAATGCTTTTGCCACTTTCGTCCCTTTGTTCCAGCAGGATGAAGCACATCTCAACCCTTTTGACCCAACATTCTTAAGCATAAGTCCTGCCGAACGAGAGATCTCATTGCCACTGTCCGCACCGTTCTGTGGCAGGCACTTTATGAGTCGAACATTGCGAGGAATGTTTGCAGATGCCGGATACCAAATCGCGACAATCAATTCTTCGGAAATCATTGACCTTGATGGAGACGGGCAAGACGACGACCCGTTATTCGTTCCAACACCTGGTGGCGAGGTTGTTTTAGGAGACATCAATATGGATGGCGATGTGGATCTCCTGGATGTCAACGGTTTTGTCGACGCTCTGTCAAGTTCGTTCTTTGTATGTCGAGCCGATATAAACATGGACGGCGTTGTCAATCTTCTAGACGTTGCACCATTCGTTGACGCAATTATCGGTGGCAATTAAACGGCATTGAATTGCATGAAAGTTGGGGCAGATTGCCGCTCGATCGGCCTTCTGTCCTGGCCCCAGTTCTTACGCCAAAGATAAAACGTAGTAGCAGTGGTACCCTTGGACTGGCAAAACTGTTGGACCGTCAAACCGATTCCATCAAATCAAATTCCGCAAGGTATCAATCCGCAGCAGGACATGGAAATCAGGGGGCATTGTACTTGATTGTAAAACCAGAACGCCCCAATACCCCCTTTGAATGGGTCAACAGCTCACTACGGTCCGCCCTGCAAAGCATTCACAAAGGGCTGGATGTCGAGCAGATTGACCTCGTTGTCACGATTCAAATCAGCTTCAAGTTGAAACTGACCACTAGACACCAGATCTATAAATAGACCGACGTCCAGCAGATTCACTGCGCCGTCGAGATTGATGTCACCGAACAAAACGTCCTGCTGGCATTGAAAATACAGTTGAAACAGCTCGCCAGATGAAAACGAGATCGCTGCGTCGATGGTTCCGTCGCCATCAAAATCCCCAAGCGGAACTGCGTTAGGTGAGAATTCCCCCAGCACCGCTTCAAAATCCAAGTCGAAATTTCCAGTCCCGTCATTCAGATAGAGTTCAACTTCGCTGCCGCCGCCGTCGAGTGCCAGTAGATCAATATCTTGATCGCCATCAATATCGAAAACGCCAATCTCAATTCGGTAACCCGATTCATCGTCGTCCAAAACTACGGCGGTTGGATTATCAAAACCTCCTTGGCCGTCGCCGCGAAGTGTAAAAATGCCGTTCGAAAAATTGGACAGGACAACGTCTAACGCTCCATCGCCATCGAAATCAGCAAGATAGACAATTGAGGCACGGGTGGGGGCACTGAACTGCATTTCCGGCCCAAATGTACCGTCGCCGTTTCCGAGATACACCGACAGCGTCGAAGAACCGCCCATCACCATATCCAACTGATCGTCACCGTTTAAATCTGCAAACGAAGGCCCGCCAGGGTTTGGCGGTGAAGCTATCGATATTCCAGGCTCGAAAGTAGCGTCTCCATTATTAAGAAATATCTCAACGATTCCTGGCGCGCCTGAGAGTATCTCAAAACGTTGAGGAACGATCAAATCGAGGTCGGAATCTCCGTCCAGATCCACAACTCCAACACCAGATGAAAAAAAGATACATCGGTATTGAGTGGGCCAGTAAAAACACCGTTGCCGTCGTTCAGAAAGATACCGATCCTTTGATCGACAAAGTAACGCACTACTAAGTCCAAATCATTGTCGCCATCCATGTCTGCCAAGATTGCACTTGCAGCATCAAAATCATCGTTGCCCGTCGGAAATGTTGAGGCAACGGAAAATTGTCCAAAACCGTCATTCTCCAGGAGTGCGATTTCAATCGGACCAGGTAGAAACACCGCCAAGTCAATATCCCCGTCTCCATCCCAATCCCCTGAACCGGCTCTAGACACTGAACTGTCAAACTGATTCGAGTTGAAATCAAACGAGCAGGCATCTTGTTGAGCGAACATGGGTTCCGTAGCTACGGCACAGGCAAGAAGAGCAAATACAAAAAAATGACGACTCATAGGTAACTCCAACTAAAAGGTGGGTACTGAGGTGAGAGGTATTGGGGTGTATTGAAATGGCTCACCTTCTGTCAATGAGAATCAATATTATGTCATCCCATGTGACACAAATTTTAGTTTTTTCCCGTGTCGATTCAGATCCGCGCAAAATACGGCTTTTGGTATGCTCCCGCGAATTCAATTGCTTAGCCGCCAGAAAGCAGCGCAACGAATGGCGTAACATCCAGCAAGTCAACAACACCATCCCCGTTGATATCGGCTTGGCACAAAGTATCACCGCCGTTGGACAGTGCATCTACGAACGGGGTGACGTCCAGTAAGTCAACCGTTCCGTCTTCATTCGTGTCGCCAAGCATAAATGGACAATCATTTGTCACTACACTAGCTTCAATCGCGATTCGTAAGCGTGCGTCGGTACCAAAACCAAAGTTGTCAGTGCCATTAATAAAACCGTTTTGATCTTCGTCTCGGAAATTGACGCGAGAAGTCTCGCCTACAGCAGGCGTATTGTCCGTACCGTCCAGGCTACGATAAACGAGACTCAATAAACCATCTCCCGATCCCTGCGGATCAGAAAATTCGAATGTAATTCCGATGTCTTGACCGTCACCAATATTGATTGCATTGACAAAATCGACAGTCATCGGAATTGCAATGCTCCCACCACCATCACCCGAAGAGACATCTCCCAGGTTAAAAGTCTCACTTCCCAAGATCGTTGCATTGGCAAACTGTTCAGCTGTATCTGCACCGGTGTCTTGAGTGACTACGCCTGCTAAGAACGTCACAACAACACTAACATCGTTGAAAGTTTCTGTCGCAATTCCATCTCCGACAACAAGCATGTTGAAAGTTACGGAATCTATTTGCCACTCTTCGCCATCCCCAGGGGCAAGTGTGGAGATATCATCCCCAAGCAGGTTTCGAGATAGCGGAAAACCATCACCGCGCCCATAAAAAACGTTGGCGCCATCCAGGCTTTGATTGTCATAAATGGTGTCAGCCTGAACTGTGCCTGCCGTCAGAATGATTGATAAGGCAAGAAGCGAAAGTAGCTTTGTTTTCATGGTGTTGTTCGATTCATACTTGTTGGTGAGTTTCTAATTCTTAGTGTTTCAGATCATAAACAAAAAGAATCTGGCCTGCAAATGTTTGTTGCAAAAGGGGACATTGCATAACGTCCACCTTAAACCCAACTCAAACCAGGCGGAGATTGCAAACAAACAAGCCAAGCCCGCGCGCGCTTACGCGCAGGCTTGTTTTCAAATGAGCAGTTACTACGGTCCGCCTTACAGAGCATTCACAAAGGGCTGGATGTCGAGCAAATTGACCTCGTTGTCACGATTCAAATCAGCTTCAAGTTGAAACTGACCGCTAGACAACAGATCTATAAATGGACCGACGTCCAGCAGATTCACTACACCGTCGAGATTGATGTCGCCAAACAAAACGTCCTGTTGGCATTGAAAACACAGTTGCAACAGTTCGCCGGATGAAAACGAGATCGCAGCGTCTATGGTTCCGTTAGTTGCCCGAGGAGGAAAAAATGTCAGGCGTGCAGCCTGTGGCGTTTATGAGTACGCGTTCAATTCGGTTCGGCGACATTGCGTCCCATATCCGACGCGTGGATATTAGCTTCATCCCTTGTTACCAATACTTCGCCCCACCGGGACATGCAATTGTTATTACCTCAAGGTTCCCGGTCGAGCCAAAGTATTATCATACCAGGAACTTTTCAGGCAGCTTGATCGTCCGATTCGATCATTGCGTTTGCTTGTTCCACGACCGATTTGTCGGGAAGAAACGGATAGACGAATTGCTTGTCGTATCGAGTTGGTACCGGGTCGTCGGTTCCGTACTTTTCAGGCGTATCGTTGTTGCCAGGCAGATACATTGTGCCGGCGACCATGTCGATGATCGAAAGCTGACCAGCAAAGTTCTTGTCGTACGCCTGCTTTTCGTTCGCGTGGTGCCAGTGATGAAACTGGGGCGAAGCGAAGAGCCACTTCAGCGGGCCAAATTTGAAATTGGTGTTCGAATGGATCAGTAACGATTGCCAATGATAAATCACAGCAAATACAGCAATCGAAGCGGTGGAGAATCCCAGTGCGAACAGCGGCAGCATCGAAGCCGACTTGGTCAGGATCTGGTCGAGCGGATGGACGCGATGTGCGGCCAGCCAATCCATTTCCTCGATACTGTGATGGACGGAATGAAACTTCCACAGGAATGGAATGGTGTGAAATGCGCGGTGGGCAAAGTAGAATCCAATGTCCGCAATCAGAACGGCTTCAAGCGATTCCAGCCACAGCGGTTGTGAACGAATTGTCTCGCCAATGAACGCTGGGATCCAAGCCATACATGCGGCCATGAATACACCAATCACAAACAGCATGCCGAGCTTTATCAAGATCCCGTTGTACAACAGGTAGAACAGATCGTTCATCCAGTGCCGACGGAGAACCTTTTGCTCAGAATGCATCGAAAGCACGCGCTCCAGCGGTATAAAGATCAGTGCGGTAATCAGAATCACCTTTAAATCGATCAGTGCCACTATTTCTCCTGACCACTATCCGTTAACTGAAAATTAAAATTCGCCCAGTTCTTAAGATCGGTAAAAGAGGATTCAGGCTTTAGCTAGCAAACCCGCCTGATTTAGGATTTACTTGTGATTTTAAGTCGTTTTGACCTCCGAAACTCAGCAGAACCCCCAACTTGGGTTGTGGAAAGAGAATTACCGGGTTAGCTTTCTGAGATCGAGTCTCAACAGAGGCCCCCGACGACGCAGCAAGCCAACTGGGCTCAGGGTGCTCTTCACCCTCCCATCCGCCAGCCACGCTCGGCCCGAACACCATTGAACGTCAGTGGTGTCACTACACCGGTTTTAAGTGCTGGAGATGGACGTATGTCTGCCCAAAAATCAATCAATTTGCGCGCGAATGTTTCTACGAGAGTCGCATTCACGTTAGTCGAGTTACTGGTCGTTATTGCCATTGTTGGAATCCTGATCGGCATGCTGTTACCGGCCGTTCAATCGGTCCGTGAAGCTGCCCGTCGCACAGCCTGTGCAAACAACTTGCGGCAGATTGCGATCGCATCGCTCAACTACGAAACCAGTCTTCAGGAGCTACCACCGGCGTCCCTGTTTCCCAAAGTGGCCTCGGACGGATTGACTCCGCTGCAAAACTCAGAAGACCTTAACGGCTGGTCCGCACAAAGCCTGTTGCTTCCATACATGGAGCAAGTCAACCTTTCGTCAGTGATCAATTACAACATTGGATACAAGGATCACCCACCGATCACCATCGGGAGCTCAACCGAACAGATCCCTTCCTTTCGAATTGACACGTACCTGTGTCCTTCCGAAATTTGCGACAAACGTCGTGACGAGGGAACAGACGAAGAGAATTACCCGTTGAGCTATGGAGCCAATGTTGGCGACTGGTTCGTTTACGACCCGGTAACTCGAAAAATTGGCGCGGGTGTTTTGGGCACGAACAGATCCCTGAACCTCAGCTCTGTGACAGACGGAACCAGCAACACGCTGATGTTCTCCGAAGTCAAGGCATACAATCCGTACTTTCGTAACGCCAACATGCAAGGTGAAATCGAGTTACCACAGAGCGCGGATGGTCTGATTAGCTTGGGAGGCGACTTCAAGACGAATTCCGGGCATACCGAGTGGGTTGATGGTCGAGCGCATCAATCTGGTTTTACCGCTGCCTTCACACCTAACACCCAGATACTGTTCACCGACAGCGATGGCCAGGTGTACGATATCGATTGGACGAACCGGCAGGAAGGCAAAGGCGGATTAGACGACGTGTACCCAACGTATGCCGCCGTTACGTCACGAAGCTACCACGCAGGCGGCGTCAACGGATGTCGTGTTGATGGATCCGTACACTTTGTTGCCGACCAAGTCGATATTCAGAATTGGCGAGCACTGGCCACCCGCAACGGCGGCGAGCTTACTATCGATCTAAATTAGGCAGATCGCTGTTTTTTGGGATACTGGTCACCAGCTCGTCTTGTTGAAGCTGGTGATCGTTTCCCAGGTTGTTGGCTGGGTTATCCGAGCCAGGAGCTCGACGAGCTGCCATCGCTGCTTTGGCTTCTACAGCAGGATCAGCTGCAAATCGTCCGTGCAACGATTCCCAATCGAGCACCAACTTCCCGCCAGTCCCTTCGTGCTGCTTGGCCCAGTTCATCAGCAAATCGAGACAGGCATGGTCGATGTAGGACAGATGTTCGAAGTCGACATGCAACTCGGATGTTCCTGGCACTTCATCCAGTTTCTGAGCGAGCGTCGGCAAACGCAGGAAAGTTGCAGCACCGTGCATCTGCAGCTTGGAGACTGATTTTTCGCTCTCAAGTTCAAGCTCCAAGTGCGAAAAGCGATGGAGTAGCTTGACGGCGGACAGCAGAATACCGACGACGACACCAATCAGCAGATCCTCACAAACAATGACGAGCACGGTGATGAAAAAGATCGCCGCTTCGCTGCGACTGGTCCGCCAAAGCTCACGGATCTGTTTGATATTTACCAGCTTAAATCCAATATGGACAAGCAACGCACCCAATGCGGCGCGGGGGATGTAGGCCAACACGAACGGCAGAGCAACCACAAACAGCAGCAACCAGGCACCGTGCATGATCGCCGAGGCCCGCGTCTTTGCACCTGAATTTACATTCGCGCTACTTCGCACGATCACGCCAGTCATCGGAAGTGCTCCGACCAGTCCACACAAAACGTTGCCCACTCCCTGAGCCGTTAGCTCTTTGTCATAGTCGGTTCGTGGACCGGAATGCATCTGATCGACCGCAGTGGCACACAACAATGTTTCTGCACTGGCAACTAACCCAATGACCATCGCGCCGGTAAGAACAATCGGATCGAATAACAAGCTGAACCACGTTGCCGATGTTGGCAAAGTGGTTTCTTTGAACATGTTGCCTGATACTTCCAGCTTCTGAATCTCAAGTCCAGCGATGCTGGCAAACAGTGTCGCAGTAACAATTGCGATCAGGGCAGCCGGCAGGACTTTTAGTCTGGCAGGAGCAATTTTTGGCCAAATGACAATACAAAGAATGGTGATGATCCCAGTCAGTGCAGCCAGGTGGTGGTTGGTCGGAGTATCGGAAGAGAAACACTTCATGATCGCTTCCGGAACGGTAGCAAGGTATTGCAAGCCACCATGCGCCTTGTGACCATTCCACAACGCAACATGGTCCAGCATCACGTGAAGCTGGCTGACTAGAATCAGGATTCCGATACCAGCCAGCATCCCTTTAATGACCGACGGGGAAACTGCGCGGAACCATTGCCCCAGCTTCATTCGCCCGGCAGCGATTTGCAGCAGGCCAGCGAGGAACACGGAGGTGCCCAGCACCATCATGGAATACGTCAGAGCCTCTCCTTCGGCATTAGCAGCATCTGCAGCGCGGGACAGGAAGCTTTCACGACCCTTCGCCAACAAGTCCGCAACGATCACGAACAACCCAGCTGCCGGGCCACTAACCTGTAACGGAGATCCGGCGAAGAAACCAACGACGATGCCGCCAATGATTCCAGTGATCAACGCGCGGGCAGGACTGACGCCCACGGCAACCGCGATACCAATACAAAGCGGCAACGCGACCAGAAATACGACGATCGATGCAAGAAAATCTTCGCGAAAATGTGCGAATGGACCGCCGCCCTCGGGCGCACTGGTGCCGTTTTCCTTGGATCCAACAACCTTTGCCATCTCTTCAATCTCCCTTAGTGACGATCAATACAATGTCGCCAATCTATTCTCAAAGTATTTAGGAGCTTAGCCGCCAAAGCACTCTCTTAATTTTGTTTGACGATGCTCAAATATCTTTCTTATGTTCCGCTCGACAAAAATGCCATTCACCAGCTTACCAAGCGGCACCTTGTAATGCACGAGATCTTTACAAAGTGTACCCTCGGCTACTGTTTCAAATGTGTGTTCGTGGTGCCATTGCCGGTAAGGACCACGCATCTGCTCGTCCACAAACCGAACCGGCGGTTCCCAATGGGAGATCTTCGTCCGCCACCGAAACGGGATCCCATACAAACGTAACCGGTAGTCAATCAACGCCCCAACTTCCATCTCGATTGGTAATTGAGAGAGGATTCGGAAGTTCAAAAACTCCGGCGTAATCGTCTCCAGATTACCAGCATCCGAGAAAAATTCGAATACTTCTTCGATCGGTTTACTGACCGTCATGCTGGCGGTCAGCAAGAATCCGTCGCCAGATTCATGTTCCTTGATCGTAATATCGTTTTGCATTTGATTCATCCACCAGACTGCTTTTCAAACAGATAATGAGTCACAAACCACTCGCTGCCTGAGTCATAGCCAAATAATTCCGCGCTGGCCATCAGGAACATTCTCCAGCGGTGGTACCAGACTTTCGGATTATCGTAAACAGGTTCCAGAAGCTCGAGAACGCTATCACGTTTTGCGTCCATTTGTGCCAACCAGGCTTCCAGGGTTTTCTGATAGTGAACCCCGTTCCAGTCCCAAGTATTCGTTACCTGCAGATCTTTTCGATAGCGAGTCAGCAACTCGCGACTGGGCATAATGCCACCGCTGAAGAAATACCGGCTCATCCAGTCAGCTGGACCATTGTCCTTGAACTCGTAGGCCCTGCTGCGATTGCAAAAGATATGCACAAACAACTTGCCATCGGCGCGCATCCATCCAGCGATTCTCTCCAATAGCCGTTCATGGTTGCGAATGTGTTCGAACATCTCGATTGATACGACACGATCGAACTTCTCGTTCGGACTAAAATCGTTCATATCTGCTGTCACCACGTGGAGCCGATCTCCGACCCCCATTTCATTGGCGCGTGAGACAATGAACTCCCGCTGAGAATTGGAATTCGATACGGCTGTGACCGAGACGTTGGGAAACTGTTGCAATGCAAACAATGAAAACGAGCCCCAGCCGCAGCCCAAATCCAAGATCCGCATGCCGTCAGCAATCTCTGCTCGCTGGCACGTGATCTCGAGCGAAGAATCCTCTGCCTCTGCGAGCGTGGTTTGTTTGTCCGACCAGAAGCAACTGCTGTATTTCCGACGAGGACCAAGGATCGCGGCAAAGAACTCGCTGGGGACTTCGTAGTGCTGTTCGTTGGCTTTTTCGGGGACTAGCGCGATCGGGCTCTGGCGAGCTTTTTCAATAAAGGCATCCAGGTCCTCAGGTTCGCCGTTGGCAACCAATCGCTTCCGGGAAAGCGAGCGCATTGCCGACCGAGTCACTTGATCCGGCACCCAGCCACGTTCGACCATCCCAATCCCGACACTGACAAGCGAGCTACGAATCATGACTCATCTCCAACTCCGATTTTGAAAGTGACCCATTGGACTTTGGCGGCCAAGGGAAGAAGGCGCTGGTTGTTTGCTGATATTGCCGGTACGCTTCGCCCCGCGACTTGAGCGACTGTTTTTCTGTCGGTGGGATTCCCGTGATGAACAAGATAAAAAACAACATCGCCATCGGGAATAAAATTGTCAGCGGCCACCAGGGAGCACTCACCGCCAGTAACACGTACGACCACCAATGCAACCATTCAAAAAAATAGTTCGGGTGTCGCGAGTATCGCCACAGACCAGACTGACAGACCTTGCCTTTGTTGGTCGGAGCATTGCGAAACCTGGCCAGTTGACCGTCCGCAATCGTCTCGCCGCCAATGGCAATCAACCAAATCACTGCGGCTAGAATATCAAGCACCCCGAGTGGCGAGCCATTTTGCAAGGCAATCAGCATCGGCAACGCAAACAAGACGCTGGCAAATGCCTGGAACTGGTAGAAGCGAAACATCTTCCAATCCGTTTTGTCGCCCCAGTCTTCTTTCAACTGTTGGTAACGGCCGTCTTCTGGCATGGTAAACACGCGGTACAAAACGTATCCACTCAAACGCAATGCCCACAACATTGCCAAACTGGCAATCAGGACTTTTCGAGTCCCATTGCCTTGACTGGCAAACATCGCAAAGAAAACCGTCAAACCACCAACGCCCATGCCCCAGGCAACGTCGACAATACCCGCGTCACCGGTTTTGCGTTGCAGCCACCACAGCGCCGCCATGACACTGACCATCGCAATCCAGCCGACCAAAATCAAAATAGGAACACTCATCTGTTCATCCTTTTAATTCCCGTTGACGGCAAGTTGACTGGAAAGACCTTTGCTTCGTCGTGAACCAGCAAAGTGGGATTGGTTGTGACTGGAATCGGAGATCGGGTCAAAACGGCACTGTCGTTTGGCGAGCAACATTTGCACGCAATTAATTTGCCGTTCGATAAACGCCGCTTCACAATAGCTCAAGTAGTAAAACCACATGCGAACAAAGCGTTCGTCAAATCCAAGCTCGCGGACGGCTGGCAGCTGCTCGGTGAACTTGTGCCGCCAGAGTTTCAGCGTTTCGGCGTAGTGCGGGCCGATGTCGAGTAGATCGAGCATTCGGAACCCGCCGGATCTGGCCGATAGCTCCGTTAGCTTGGAAATGCAGGGCAGGGCACCGCCCGGAAAAATGTACTTGGAAACAAAGTCGACTGAGCGACGATGAAACTCGTAACGCTGGTCCGCGATCACGATCGCCTGCAACAGCATCATGCCATCTGGCTTTAACAGCTTGCCACAACAATCAAAGAAAGTCGGCAAGTACTCGTGCCCGACGGCTTCGATCATTTCGACTGAAACCAGTTTATCAAATCGGCCTTCCAGGTCACGGTAATCGTGATCCAGAATCGTCACTTGATCCTGCAATCCAGCTTCTGCCACTCGCTCGCGGGCAAAATTGTATTGTTCATCGGAAATGGTCGTGCTGGTTACCTGACAACCGAAATGGGTCGCGGCATGCATTGCCAGGCCTCCCCATCCGGTCCCGATCTCAAGCAAGTGCTCGCCCGGCTTGAGGTCCAACTGTCGACAAGCCCGATCCATCTTCGCCGTCGATGCTTCCGCAAGGCTCATTCCCGGTTGCTCAAACAGAGCACAGGAATAGTTCATCGTTTGGTCCAACCACAACGAATAGAAATCGTTGCCCAAATCATAGTGCTCGGCGATGTTCGACTTGGCGCCTTTAACCGTATTCGCCCGCAATTTCTGCAGAAACCGGTTGAAAGCCCGCCGCAGCCAACTGGTTGTTGCATCAATCGAATGCGCTGAATCAAGGTTGCGGACAAAGATGCGAACGACGTCGGTCAGGTTATCGCTGCTCCAGTCGCCATCCATGAACGCTTCCGCGGCTCCAACGTTACCACCTGTAGCAATCTTCTTATAAGCTTCGGCATGGTGCACGGTAATGTTTGTTTGCAGTGACGAAGCTGCATCCCCAAACTCATACGACTCGCCTTCGGCCACATCGTCCAATCTCACCAACCCGCCTTGCAGTCGCTTCATCTGACTGAAAATCAACTTCCGAAAGCTGAAGCTGATCGGTTGTGTAGTTTTCGAATATTGCATGGAGCTTGAATCCACGGAAAAATCTCAGCAGTTGAAGGTTAATTGGTTTCGGATTCCAGCGAGCCGGACCAAGTCGATTCGGACTGAGCCAATTTAGACGGGTGGGAAAAAAATGGGGTTCGCTTCCGCCAAAGGCGAAACGCTTGCCAATAAATACTGGCAATGATTTGTTGCGGCATGAAGGGATAGCGACAGAGCATCCAGGCAAGTGATCGCGACGTGATCCGACGGCGAACCATGGACATGCCGACTTCAAATCGCATTTTGCCTTCACGCCAGTTTTCGATTCCGACGGTCAGGTCTTCCGCGGGACGATTGAAGTGCCAACGGTATTGCATATCCATTGGCATGAACGGCGATACATGGAATTGCTTGTTGTTCCGGACCTCAAAAAGATCATTCGCGTTGTTTTCTGATTCCGAGTCTGGCGTCAAAACATAACAGTGCCGTTCTTTCCATGGCGTGTTGGATACTTCGGCGATCACTGTTTGCAGTTCTTGTTGAGCGCCATAGCAGTAGAACAACGACAGCGGGTTAAACCCGTATCCGAAATGCCGAAGTTGCGTCAGCAGACAGATCGAGGACGGTCGCTGATGGTCGTCAGCATTTGAATCGCTGAGTAGCTGATCAACGTTCTGTTGAAGTGATTTGGATGCATCGCCGAAATGATCGCTAGGCGAAAATCTGGCCATTGCCGAACGGGTCGTTGACCACAACCATCGCCCGCGAAAGACCTGTTCTAACTCGCTCAAATCCAGATACAACAAATAGAGCCGTTTCAGAAATCGGTGCGGCGTCGGCTCCAGGCGATTATGAAAAACGGCGCCCTCGTAGATGCAGCTCTTGAGTTTTCGCTGCTTGTTTTCTTTGGCCAGTGAGATCATCGAGATTGACCTCCGATACCTGTCAGGCACTCCCGACCGGAATCATCGGCCGCGGATGCATTGGGCGAATCAGCCGACCCAAGCCCCGCACAAACCGCCAGCGCGCTGACGACACCATCTTCATGAAACCCGTTTCGCCAATAGGCACCGCAATACGATGTGCGATGCTGGTTGATTAGCTCGTTGTGTCGTCTTTGCACTCTCGATCGGCTCGTCGTAAAGATCGGATGATCGTAGACAAAACTCTTGATCTCTTTTGACGGATCAATTTGGCCGTCATGCGGATTCAAAGTCACACAATACGTTTCGGATTCATTCAACGATTGCAGGATGTTCATGTCGTAAGTGACAGCCACCGGTGAATTCTCGTCGCCCGTCAGTGCATAATTCCAACTCGCCCAGGCGCGGCGTGATTTTGGAAGCACGGATTGGTCGGTATGCAGAACAGCAATATTTCGACTGTAGGGGAACGCTGATAACAATTCCCGTTCGGTGGCTGAAGCCTCATCACCGAGAATCTTCAACGCCTGATCTGCATGACAGGCAAAAATCACATGGTCGAACGTCTCAGTTCCGCCTGAGCCAAAACGAAGTTTGACTTGATCCTGATCCCGCTCTACTCCAACCACCGGCGTAGAGGTTTTAATACGATCGTCAAAACCAGCGATCAGTTTTCGAACATACGATTGCGAACCGCCACCGATCACGCGCCATTGAGGGCGATTCTTGACGTTGAGCAAACCATGGTTGGCGTAGAACTCGACGATGAATCGAATCGGAAAACTGGCGAATTGACCGAGTGGACAGGACCAAATCGCCGCTCCCATCGGCAATAAGTACCAATCGCGAAACTCGCGGCCATAACCATGTTCATTCAGAAACTCGTCAATCGTGGTTTCTTCGTCGAGATGATCCAACGCCTGCCTGGCCTGTTTGTTGAAACGCAGGATGTCTCGAACCATTCGATGAAACCGCAGGTTCAACAGGTTCCGCCGCTGGGCGAACAGTGTGTTGATGTTATGCCCGTTGTACTCGAGTCCAGCCTGGGTCTGAACACTGAAGCTCATCTCTGCCGGCTGTGACTCCACCTGCAATTCGTCCAGCAGACTGATGAAATTCGGGTAGGTCCATTCGTTGTAGACAATGAAACCTGTGTCGATTGGTACTGTCCGACCGTCACTAGTCGTTACATCGACGGTGTTCGTGTGCCCACCAACGTAGTCATTTGACTCGAAGACAGTCACCTGATGATGCGGATGAAGTTTGTAGGCAGCAACCAGTCCAGAAACTCCGGACCCAACTATTGCGATTTTCACGTTGGCTCACCTACTCGACATTTCTCATCACAACGACCTGTGATCTTCAAGCGGTTCCTCGCGAAAATCTTGTAGGCCCAATCCAACACGCTCGAAACTATCGGCCAACGAGTCGGCACCATTAACCAGCGGAACCCGACTAGCGAGTAGAGCTGCCGAAAAACTTCGACGCCCGTCACCCAACTCCCTTCAGGCAGTCGACCGTGTATCTCTGCCATCAATTGTTCGTATGACTTGCCGAGATTGGATTCAGAAAAATTGATCTGACAAATATCCACGAATCGAATCCGCTGGCTGCGATCCAGCCATTGCAACATCCGGATCTCTCGCAGGCATAGCGGGCAATCGCCGTCATAGAAGACTTCGAATTTCTCAGGTTGATCGTCCATTCAAGCTCAAATCGGCAAAACCGGCTGATTATTAACGTCCAAATCGGTCACTAACCGTACCGAATATCCCGCTGGCAAACAACCAGAATAGTCAAATATTTACTGCAAAAACAGACAAACAGCCTATCAACCGAGTCATCCCCGTGATAACATTTCGTTCAAATCGTTCAATAAATCAGCGGATAATGGTATGCAGGGATCCAGCCAAAACATCCTCATTTCGCCCAAACAGGCGGCGAAGGCGCTCGGGGTCAGCGAATCATCGCTTAAACGATGGTGCGACAACGGAAAAATCAATGTCACCCGCACGCCTGGCGGACATCGCAAGATGTCGGTGGCCGACCTGTTCGATTTCGTTCGCAAGAATGACGTTACGCTGGTGTCACCTGAACTGCTTGGCTTGCCACCAGTCGTCGGCAAGAAGGCTGATGATATAACCAGACTTCGCAACGAATTAACAGACTCTCTGTTGAGCGGAGACGAATTGAAAGCTCAAGGGCTGGTCTTCGATCTCTTGCTCAACAAGCTTCCACTTCACAAGCTTTTCGACGACATCATCACTCCGGCAATGTACGAGATTGGCCGGCGGTGGGAATGCAACGAGGCGGAGATCTATCAGGAACGGATGGGTTGCCAAATCAGCCTCCGATTGCTGCATCAGATTCGCCGTCTGATCCCGTTGCCGAACGAACAAACAACAGCAGAAAAAAACATCGCGATCGGCGGTACTCTGTCCGGCGATAGATATACGATCGCCACGGCCATGGTCGAATTGATCCTCCGCAATCGTGGCATTCACGCGACTTCGATTGGTGCTTCAATCCCTGGCGTTTCGTTCGTCAACGCCATTCGCAAAATACAACCTAAACTGGTCTGGATCAGCACCACTTACATCGAGAACCATCACCAGTTCCTTTCGGAATTCCGGTTAATCTCCAAGTTTTGCATCGACCGTGGTATCCTGTTGGTAATTGGCGGGAACGTATTTGTTCCCGAACTGCGAAAGCAGATCAGCTTCAATTTCTTTGGCGATACAATGAAACACCTCGACACGTTCGCCAAATCTTTGGGCTCTCACTCATAATCGAATCCATCGCGACCAAATCATGCACTGCAAAATCAAAACGCCGATCTATGGTTTATTGTTCTCGTTAGTTTTTTGCCTGGGATACGCTTCGGCACAGGAGACTGTGGAAGTCGAATCGCCGCAAAAAAAAGACGCCCAACCGGCATCTTCAAAACTTGCCTGGCCGCAGTGGCGAGGACCGACACGGGATGGAAAAGTTCCAGCCGGAACACCGGCCTGGCCGGAAAAGATCGACGAGTCGAACCTGAAAGAAATCTGGCGGAAAGAGCTGCAGCCCAGTTACTCAGGCCCCATCCTCTCGAAGGACCTGGTTTTCACAACGGAGACTCGCAACAAAAAGATGGAAAGCGTCACAGCCTTCGACCGGAAGACTGGCGACAAGAAATGGGACACCGTGTGGATCGGTTCTATCCAGGTTCCTTTTTTTGCCAAAGCAAACGGGGACTGGATTCGGTCAACGCCTGCGTTTGATGGCGAATCACTATATGTGGCAGGGATGCGGGATGTGCTGGTCTGCATCAACGCCGAAGACGGTGAAGAAAAATGGCGAGTCGATTTCGTCAACGAGCTGGGCACCAAAGTCCCTGACTTTGGATTCGTCTGCTCACCGATGCTAAGTGGAGAATTTGTTTACGTTCAGGCGGGAGCCAGTTTCGTCAAACTCAGCAAGTCGGATGGCAAGATAGTTTGGCGAACGCTGCAAGACCGCGGTGGAATGATGGGCAGTGCTTTTTCTTCGCCGGTTGTCACAGAACTTGGCGGCAAGCGACAAATTGTTGTGCAAACTCGCGAGGCGCTGGCTGGTGTTGATGATCAATCGGGAGACGTCTTGTGGACCAAGAACATAGAAGCCTATCGCGGGATGAATATCTTGACCCCGACTATCTACAAGAACTCGGTCTTCACCAGTGCGTACGGCGGCAATTCCCAACTGTTTGACGTCAGTATGGGAAGCGATAATTTTTCGATCAACGAAAACTGGAACAATCCAGCCAGCGGATACATGTCGTCTCCGGTCGTTATCGGCGACCACATCTATATGCACCTTCGCAACCAACGCTTCACGTGCATTGACATGAAGACTGGCGAATCCAAGTGGACCACCAAGCCGCACGGAAAGTACTGGAGCATGGTAGCCAACGGCGACCGGATCCTGGCTCTGGACGAACGCGGCGACCTGTTACTAATCCGCGCTAACTCGGAAAAGTTCGATGTTATTGAAACTCGGAAACTGGGAGGCGGACCCAGCTGGGGACACCTTGCAGTCGATGGAACCGAGTTGTACGTCCGTGAGCTAAAGTCACTGGTCGCCTATCGCTGGGAAACCGCGGAGTAAGCGGAACAATCCCAGAGAGATGAGCAAGTGGTTCGCCAGACCTGAATGACGGGCACCATGAATTGACGGGTGCCATGTTTACGCGAGCGGAGTTGGTTATGTTTACCGTTCCGCCCAAGCATGTTCACGCCACGTTGCCCACTGCTCATCCCCAGCGTAAGCATGCCGTTGCGGGGAGTTCGCTTATTACCGGAAGGCGAGAACATGGCTCCCAAAAACTAAGTTGACGAACTTCAATGTTCGCCTGACTTCACTGACCAAGAACAAGCGGCGTTTTGATCTGTGTGGTCTTACCGTTTTTTTCAATTTGCCAATCGAGCTGGAACTGCTGTTCTTTCTGCTCGGCCGCGGACTTGGTAAGACTGGCTGCCAGTGCTTGATCTGCTGTTAGTTCGACCCGGACAATGTCTGTGCCCAGCTTCCTGCTGGTGACTTGCAGCGGTTGGCCTTGCCAGGAACATTCGATCTTGGCATCAGTAGATTCGTCAGAATCACCACCCAATTTCGCCAAGCGAATGATAGCCGTTGCCATCAACCCCTGGTCTTTCGTTTTGAAGCTAATAATTCTCGGGCTAATCTCGCTCTGTCGCTGGTCCTTGATCGACAAGTAGCAAATGTCTCGCCGGTCGTTTTCAGGATCCGAGATGCTGATCTCGCCTTGAATACTGCCGCCAGCAATCAGGCTTTGATCGATGGTCACTCGCAAAGTCCCCTCGTTTTCCGAATCGACAGCGATCGCGAATTCCGCGCTGCTCAAGTTCTCGGACGCCCGGACATCAATCTTGTTCAAATCGACAGGTAGCGAAGCCAACAGCGGAAAATCAATATGCTTCTTCTGAGGACTTTCATCATCAAAACTGAGCACGCCCAGGGCGCGGCCGAAGACCAGCAGGCCTGCGAGTTCGTATTCAATTTTGATATTCATCTTGGAACGATCACTCTTACGACTCTCCAGCGTCACTTCGCTGTTTGCCTTAATCGCTTTCCCTCGAGCCGGGATCTTCAGAATGACACTGGCTTCGGTTTGGTCTTTTGCGGGAATGAAATCGCGAGTGCTGGTGAATTGCGAACACTTACATTTCTTGGCAGGTCTCGAAAACTTGATCTCTTCATCACTCAGATTCTTGAGAACAAGATTGATTTTGACCTGCTGGCCCGCCGGAATTTTCCCGATCGAAACAGTCGTATCATAGATGCCATTTTCGTCAGGCTTAGAAAATTCAACGACACCGGCACGCTCAAGATCAAACGTCGGCGGTTTCCTGGCGTTCGGTGATTTGCTGACAGATTGCGCTTCGACGCAACAGGCAAGGACCAACAATAGTGCAGCCGAGAGAAAAAGTGGTTTCAAACTTGTATTCAATTTTCCCTCAGCTGCTCTAAATGATTTTCTTAGTCCCAGTCGAGTGCGCCGCCTGTCTGATATTCAGTAACGCGGGTCTCGAAAAAGTTCTTTTCTTTGGAAAGATCCATCGTCTCGCTCATCCATCCGAATGGATTGCTGCTGCCGTATTGAACTGGCAAACCAATCCGCTCCAAACGACGATCCGCAATGTATTGGACGTAGTCACGGAAGAGTTTTGCGTTCAGACCCAGCACGCCGTTCGGCAAACAATCCTGAGCATAATCTAATTCTAACTCAACTGCTTCGCGAACGCGATCAACCATTTTTTGCTGGAATTCTTCGGTCCAAATTTCCGGATTTTCCGCCTTGATCCCGTTGATCAAGTCGATTCCAAAATTCAGGTGAATCGATTCATCTCGCAAAATGTACTGGAACTGCTCACCAATACCCTTCATCAAATTCCGACGATGGAACGAGAGAATCATAACGAACCCGGTGTAGAAGAAGATCCCTTCCATGATCAGGTAGAAACCGATCAGGTTCTTAAGCAGCGCCTGCGCGCCTTCAAAGGACTCGGTCGTGAAGTCTGGATCGAGAACCTCCTTGGTCAGCTCCATCTCGAAATTGTCTTTGCGAGTGATGGCTGGGACTTCGTTATACATATTGAAGACTTCGCCTTCGTCCAGGCCAAGACTCTCAACAACGTACAAGAAAGTGTGCGAGTGTACCGCTTCTTCAAACGCCTGACGCAGCAGGTACTGGCGGCATTCGGCGTTCGTGATGTGTTTGAAAATCGCCAACACCAGGTTGTTACCAACGAGGCTCTCGGCAGTCGAAAAGAAGCCAAGGTTCCGCATGATCACATGACGCTCGTCCTTGGTCAGCTTATCTGAACGCCAGATCTCGATGTCTTTGTTCATCGGGACTTCGGTTGGCATCCAGTGGTTCGCACAACCATTAACGTAGTGCTCCCAGGCCCATTTATATTTCAATGGCATCAACTGGTTGACGTCGACCTGGTGACAATTGATCAGACGCTTTTCTTTCGCATCAACACGCTGCGATTTTCCGTCAGCAACAATATCATGAATATCCGTAGACATACAAAACTCCATTTATTCGTTTGATTTAAATTGAAGGCAGCTGGAAACCGCCGCATTGCTGCGACGGTTTTCAACTATTACGTTCCGGCCACAGACATTATTGGCAAGCTTCGCAATCCGGATCGTCGATACGGCATTGCTGAACTTCCGGTTGCCGTGATACGACCACTTCGGCCGAAGCACTTTGGTTTTTCATCCAGCGAGGTTGGACGCTGAATTTATTGATGTCGACGGTTGATTTTTCAACCTGCGTCGCACCCAAGGATCGCAGATAGTAGGTAGTCTTCAATCCGCGAGTCCAAGCCATGCGATACATCTCATCAAGCTGCTTTCCGCTCGCTTGCTCGATATACAGATTCAATGATTGCCCCATGTCGAGCCATTTCTGACGCCGACTGGCACATTCAATAATCCATTTTGGCTCAATCTCGAACGCCGTTGCGTAGCGATCCTTGATGTCATCCGGCAAGCCTTCGATATCGCCCAGTGAACCATCGTAGTACTTGATGGCTTCGAGCAAGTCGTCGTTCCAAAGATCACGTTTTTTCAGTTCGTTGATCAGGCTAATGTTTACCTGAACAAACTCACCAGAAAGATTGCTCTTCACAAACAGATGCTTGTAAGTCGGCTCGATCGACTGGGTTACGCCGATGATCGTGGAAATCGTGGCGGTCGGTGCGATGGCCATGACATTACTGTTTCGCATACCGTGCTTGGCGACTTGAGCCCGAACCGTATCCCAGTCCATGGTTGAGGAACGGTCCATTTCGACCGGAACTCCACGCTCCTGTTCGAGCAGATCAATGGTGTCGATCGGCAACAGGCCGCGATCCCACTTCGATCCTTCATAGCTGCCATACGTACCACGTTCATCCGCCAGCTTGCTCGAAGCCAGAATCGCGTAGTAAGAAATGGCTTCCATGCTGCGATCAGCGAATTCAACAGCGTCGTCACTGGCATAGCTATAACCACAGGCAGCAATCGCGTCCTGGAAACCCATCAAGCCGAGCCCAACAGGGCGATGTCGCTTGTTGGCGTTTTTGGCTTCATCCGTCGGATAGAAATTGATGTCAATTACGTTGTCCAACATTCGTACCGCGGTGTCGACCGTAACCTTAAGCTTTTCCAAATCCAACTGACCATCAGTGATATGGTTCCGCAGGTTGATCGAACCCAGGTTACAAACCGCCGTTTCATCCTTCGACGTATTGAGCAGGATTTCCGTACACAGATTGCTGCTGTGCACCACGCCCACATGATCCTGAGGCGAACGAACGTTCGACGGATCCTTGAAAGTAATCCACGGATGGCCGGTTTCGAACAGTCGCGTCAACATCTTCCGCCACAACTCTTTGGCAGGAATCTTCTTGGAAAGCTTAATCTTCCCCTGTTCTGCCAGTTGCTCGTAGTGCTCGTAGCGTTCTTCAAATTTGCTACCAACCAAGTCGTGCAAATCTGGCGTCTCGTCAGGACTGAACAATGTCCATTCCTGGTCAGCGAACAAACGCTTCATGAACAGATCAGGAATCCAGTTGGCCGTGTGCATGTCGTGCGTTCGGCGGCGATCGTCACCCGTGTTCTTACGAAGATCGAGGAATTCTTCGATATCCATATGCCACGTTTCCAGGTACGAACAAACCGCACCCTTGCGCTTGCCGCCCTGGTTAACCGCCACAGCCGTATCGCTGACGACTTTCAAGAATGGGATCACACCCTGACTTTGCCCGTTCGTTCCGCTGATGTGCGAATTAGTAGCACGGATGTTTGTCCAGTCATTACCAAGACCACCCGCCCATTTCGAGAGCTTTGCATTGTCTGAGATCACCTTGAAAATATGATCCAAGTCATCATCAACGGTGCTCAAATAGCACGAGCTAAGCTGTGGGTGGCAAGTACCGGCGTTAAATAACGTTGGTGTCGCCGAAGTGAACCGGAACGTAGATAGGATGTTGTAGAACTCGATAGCGCGGTCGTTCTTGTTTTCGCCTTCGTTGATCGACAGCCCCATTGCGACCCGCATCCAGAAATACTGCGGAGCTTCAATACGACGCCCTTCAATATGCAGCAGATACCGGTCGTAAATTGTCTGCAGGCCAAGGTACGGAAACAACGAATCTCGCTCACAATCGATCGCTTGAGCCAGCTTTTCCAAATCGAAACTCTTCAGCTCCGAGGAGATTCTTCCAGCCTCGACACCGATTCCGATGTACCGCGAAAACTGCTTCTCGTACAAAGTTGCCAAATCATCGCTGCCACTTTGCTTGTCGAGCGACTCGCGGTAAATGATATTCAGCATCAACCGAGACGCGACCGCATCGTAACTTGGGTCGTTTTCGATTCGAGATCGGGCCGCAAGCACCATCGCCCGGCCAATCTCTTTCGGAGTGATTCCGTTGTAGAACTGCTTCTCGATCTCTTCAAACAGCTCTGTCGAGCTACAAGATTCTTTCAATCCGACGCAAGCATCCGTGACTTGCCGACGCAGACGTGAGAAATCTATATTTTCCAAACGACCATCGCGATTGACCATGATCTCTGGAAACGCATCGGTGCCGGACGTATCCAAGTTCTCTTCGGCACGCAAGCGACGAACTCGCTTACGTTCAGCACGGTAGATGATGTAGCGACGGGCCACTGAGAAATACTCAGCCCGCATCAACTCCTGCTCCACCTTATCCTGAATCGACTCGACATCGACTCCTTCGTCCGTATCGGCCTGATCCTTGACCCGCTTAACCACGGACTCTGTCATTCGCTCGATGTCGGCTAACTTGTCCGGGTCGATCTGATCCAGTTGGTCCAATCCCAAATCAGCTCGAAAAGCTTTACGGATAGCCCGCGCGATCAACTCGCGATCAAACGATAAAGTCCGGCCATCTCTTTTTTTTACTAACATCTCCTGCCTAATTTTCAACATTCCATTGATCTCCCAAGGTTCCATTCACATGATCTCGGCAAATGGCTCGCTGCCTGCCTTTTGAAACACAACGCAGCCGCTTTGGTCTAGACTGGATTTCTGCATCCGCGATTTTGGGTTCGACCCGAGTGCAGCAGCGACACGTCTGGCTTCCGTGCCTTACTGGTAAGAATCATTCCCAAATCGCAGCATTACCAGCCACGACTCGCTTTCCTGAACCCCTCAAAAGAGTGGTTTACGGCTTCCGACATCCATTTCAATTATAGCCCGAGCCGTCTCGGAAAGTGGCATTTTGTTGACGTTGGCCCCAATATATCGACGTCAGACATCCTGTCAACACAAAATATTGTGCTTGCATTAAGATCCAATGAATCTGCGTTTTGCCTTAGTTTTTGTGATTCAGATTCCAAAATCCGCGGAAATTAGCCAAAATCGGGCCTGCTAAGAAACGGCGATCAAACCACAAGAAGCATGGCTAAACGACATCCAACAATCCGACGCGAACTGCTGCGGCGCGTAAAGGCAAGCAACCGACTGCCTGAACGGATGGGTATGTCTGCAAAGGTCGCAGGCAGCATTTTGAAAGGCAGCCAAACAATTCGCACGGCTGATTTCTCGTCACTTTCCAGCAACGATTTGAAACAGCTGTTTGTAGCAATCGACAACATGTATTTCGCGGAGTCAGTCGGAGAACTTGCCGAGGAACTTGGTCGACCAATTTCGTTCCGCGTGTCGAAACGAATGACGAACTCCGGCGGCATCACGACCACTCGCTATCCGACTCGCAAGAACAAGCCAATCGAGTATGAAATTGCGATCGCATCAACACTTCTTTTCGAATCGTTCCAGGACAACCGGGCGGTCTCGGTCACCGGCGTACTATGCACGAATCGTCTGCAGGCACTGCAACGAATCATGGAACACGAAATGATCCATCTGATCGAGATGTTATTGTGGAATGATTCAAGCTGTTCTGCGAATCGGTTTCAGCAAATTGCGTCGAGAATTTTCGGACACAAACAATCCTCTCATCAATTGATTACTCCAGCCGATTCGGCCAAATCCAAGTTCGATATCGGGGCCGGCGATTGGGTACAATTTCGCGCCAACGGAAAGTCGATGTTTGGTTTCGTCAACCGCATCACCAAACGGGCAACTGTTCTGGTTCCTTCAAATTCCGGGATTGCCTACAACGACGGCAAGACCTATCAGAAATACTACGTGCCAATCGATCAGTTGCGCAAAGCGTCCTGACGCTGAACAAGAGTTCCAACCTGCCAACAGAATCTGACCGAAAGCGCAATGGACGCTGCCGCCAGACCGAAGGTCATTCCCCACCACAGGCCAACTCCGCCCATCTCAGCCACGAAGCACAACAGGTAGCCAGCCAACATCCCGATGATGCAATAGGACAAGAACGTGAGCACCATCGCAACGGTAGTATCTTTTAAGCCTCGCAACGAACCATTCGCTCCGACCTGCAAGCCGTCGACGACCTGAAACACGGCTGCAATCCCAAGAAAACTGGTCGCAAATGCGACAACCTCAGCATTCGCTGGCGCCGCAGGGTCGATGTACATGCCGATTATCAGGCGTGGAAACAACCAGAACACCAGCCCGCTGACACACATCACTCCCACGCAACTGAGCATCCCGACGTGCCCAGCCACTTTGGCGGCAACCGGGTTTTCCTGCCCGATGGCTCGACCAACGCGGACAGAAGCCGCAATCCCCAACCCCAAAGGAACCATGAACGAAATCGACGCCGTCTGCAAAGCAATATGATGCGCCGCCAGCTGGTTTTCGCCGAGCGTCCCCATAGCAATCGCCGCCGCGCTGAACATGCTCATTTCGAAACCGAGCGTAAACCCGATCGGTATTCCAATTCGCAATAGTTCACAGATTCGCTGCCAATTAAATTGCAACAAACCACGATAAACATTGTGGTCCTGGTACCTGAACCTGACATAGGCAAATGCTGCGGCAAAGGTCGTCAGATAGACAATACTGGTGGCATAACCAGTTCCGACCAAACCAAGTTCTGGAAACCCAAACTTGCCGAACATCAACAGGTAGTTCAATACAATATTGAGCAATACACCACCAAAACTAATCACCATGATCGGCCGCGTATTGGAGTTCCCTTCCAGGAATCCGCGCAAGCCCATTAGCCAGATAGACGGAAGAGCACCCCACGAAATTGCCCGCAAGTATCCGCTGCTTGCTTCCGCCGTCGCCTCGGACTGCCCCAACCAAATCAGCAACGGATAGGCATTCCAATAGAGAATGAATGCAGGGAGAAACAGAACGATGCCCAACCACATGGACTGGCATAAACTCTGGTTTGCCGTTTCCTGATCACCGGACCCCATCGCCTGCGACACCATCGGACTGACGGCCAACATAACTCCACAGAGCACAATATTGGCCAGATGAAAGATCGTACTGCCCAGCGTGATCGCGGCCAGCGACTCATTGCCCAGTCTGGCGACCATCAAAGCATCAACAAACGACGCAGTGTTCTGAGCGAGCTGGGCGAGCACCAGTGGAGCCGCCAGCTTCAGCAAGTCAAAAAACTCTTTGCGATACACAGCACGAGGTCATCCGAGAGCAAAACCGACAATGTAGCCTCAAATGCGAAGCTGCAAAGGCGTTGGGTGGGACTAATCGTTGTCACCAGCAGGCAATTCGTATCGTTTCAAGGCCTTACTGTCACCGTCAAAGAGAACCAGTTCTTTCCCACCGTTCAAGATAAAGGGTTGCCAGTCGGTGGCTGGCCCGGCGGTGGATTCAGGCGTAAATTGAAAGAAAACACCTTTGCTCACTTTGCAATACGTAACCATCTTTGTATTGCCAATCACCAGATTACTTCCATCGAACGCGATGTTGGGGTAGTGGGTGTTCTGAGGCAATGAGATGGTTTTAACCGACGTACCGTCTGGCTGATAAAAGGTGACAAACCTTTTATCGCCTTGAGAGGACGCGATCGCAAACGAACCATCGGGAGCACACGCTGAACATCGCGGCTTTCCCAACCAAGACCGGTCATGACGACGACTGATCGTCTTCACTAGCTTACCTTGGGAGCTCATCAAAAATGCATCGTGATACCCCAGTGCCAAGCCATTGCCTGTACTCGGCTTTTTACATCGGGATCTGCAACCCTCACAACAAACCGGTCATTGCCAGAATCACCGATAACTCCTCTCGCCAAAGGATTCGGTTGCGTATGCAAAAAGCGACTTGACTCTCTGGCCTTGCTATCGTTGCACCGAATTTCACCAGTGGAATCAACAATCAAGACGTTGAACGTACCGAGCGTCCGATCTGCATCGTCGGTTCCAAAGCCATCCGTTCCGTTGGAGTACCCGTAACCGGCCAGAACTCCTTCGTCCGTTACCGTCGCTTCTAAAACGGTAATCGGCAACGTTTTGGACCAAACTTCGGCGCCGTTTTTGGTCAGTCGATAAGCCGCTTCATTACGACCATAAATGTCACTAGGGTCGACATGAATTTTGTACTCTTCAGAAGGTGACGTGTAGAATTTCGGGTTCACCGTGTCAGGCCCGAAACGTTGACAACCAAGCGCGTTGGTTGCACCTGGAAAGCAGCAACCGATTAAAACAGTAGTCCAGGCCGATACATTCAAAATCAGCTGCTTAACCATCAGTTGCTCCCACCAAATCAAATTTGACAACAACCGCTGCGCGAGTGGCTTAACACCAAAGCTAATGGGGAGTTGCTATTTTTTCTTCAAGCGTTCGATCAGCTTGCTGGCTTTCTCGGGCGAAACGTGGAAGTCGTTGTACTGAACCTTTCCAGACTTGTCGACGACGACGACCCAAGGAGTACCCCCAGAACGATACTTGCGCATGATCTCCGGGGTACCGCTGTCGCCCGCACTTTGCCCAAATGGGATTGGCAACTTGTACTTCGCCGCTGTCGACTTCAGCTTACTTGCCGTATTGACGCGATGGCCCTCGAAAGTCGTTTGGATGACTGCAAAGCCGACCTCTTTATCGTCTTTGTATTTTCCATGCAAACTCTTGAGCGTCGGGAAACCTTGAGAGTGACAACCCGGACACCAGGATTGGAAAAAGTACAGGTACAGCACTTTCCCTTTGAAGTCGCCAACATTCAGTTTGCTTTTTCCCTCAGGCAACTGATGCCAAGTCGACACAGCCCATTCCGGTGCCTGCTGCCCGGTAATTCCTTTTTTTTGAACTGAGCTACCGCTTTGACCAAACAGCTTGCCACTGTTCATTGAAGCTGCAAACAAAACCAACAAGACCAACAAAATGGATCGACTGCGCATCAAAATCTCCTAAAAAACGTTCCGGCCACTTTTAAGACGACAATTGTAACTGATGCTTACTATCGCTACTTCAATTTGCGCGCAAAAAAAATGGGCCGCTACAAGAGCGACCCATTTTCGAACGTTAGTGTTTTTCAGCTTGTTAGTTAGCGTCAGTTGGTGAGCTGCTGCTAACTGCAAGTGGAATAGCGATTCCTGCTGCCAGAAGTGGGAGCAACAATCGTCGACCGCCGAGGCCACCAAAGGCAGCACCGCCACCGAAACGTGACCCAAGTCCGCCACCGCAGCATCCGCCGAATCCAGAGAAATTACCAGCACCGCCGCAGCATCCGCCGCCAGCGATTCCACCACCCAAGCGATCCCCAAGGAGGCGAACTGGTGAATCTCCGTAAACGATAGCGTCTGAGCCACCGCCACAGCAACCGCCAACAGCACCACAGTCACACTGAGGAGCAAGGGCTACTGCGAAGTTACTGAACAATGATTCTTGAAGTGCTGTGTAAGCTTCTGTTACTTCTTCGTCGATTCCCGAAACAGCTTCAAAGCTAACAGCTGCAAGACCCTGATCGCCAGTGACAACAATGTCGTAAACGCCAGGTTCTACGCCTTCTACTTCAAAAGTTCCGTCGCCATTGATACTGAACTCGTTAACCTTTTCAGCCCCGCGGAACAAGTGAGCTTGTGTTTTTGTAATCTTGTCTGAGACAAAAGAAACGACTTCGCCACGAAGAACATCGCCTTCCAACTCAACACGGTTGGAACCGAGAACTTGTGCACGATCTGATTTAGCGAAGTTACGACGAACTTCCGATCGGATCGACTCTGGCAACTCGTTCGTGATGATATCACGGACGGCCTTGACGTTTGGTGCGATCGCAGCGATCTCGAGATACGACTGTCTGTCGTCGCTCTTAACAACGTTGACGCCACAAGTTGCAAAGCTGAATTCACCGGCAGCTACAAAAGAGTAGATACCTTCTTTTAATCCGTTAACAACAAATGTTCCGTCATCGTTCGAGTATCCCTTCTCGACAATCTTGCCATTCTGAACAAAGTAAACCGTAGCATCGCTGACGCCGTGGGCATCTCTTGATTTGTGATTAATTGTAGCGACGCGGCCTTGAACTTCGCCGTCTTCATTAATGGTGATCGTATGATTACGAAGCGCATTAATTTTCATTGAAGAGGCAGAGGCTACAACGGGAGTTGGCGGAACGATTGCCAACGTCGCGCTGCTTGTCATCCACTGATGGGCCGACGCAGCTGCTGTTGCGATAAGCGGCAAGGCAAAGACGTAAACGCCCAGCTTAAATATCTTCCAAGTATCTTTCATATTTTCACCAATAACAAAGCTGCAAAACTAACGTTCCAAAAAGGTAGCGCAGACCACTTTCGAAAAGCGATCCACATGGTCCTAATGTAGTTGTGATGTCAAAACGCGTCAAGCTTTTGCAATCGTCTATCTGGGGCTAATCGGTAAGTTTTACGTGGATATAACGAAAATTGCCCTTGCAACCAGTACAACCGTGGTGTTCCACATTGCGGCGTTGAAAAGGGCTAGAATGCCCCCCTTCAAGAGCTGCATTTCCGACGTTTAAGGCGACGTTGAGGGACGTTCTGATATCAATCCATGCTCTGGGCTGCTGGCTGATCCATATTTTGACTTTCCGATCCGACCGCTCCTAAAACACAGCCTTCCAGCTTGCACCGCCAAATTCATCGCTTTGGCCATGCCAATCGGGTCCTGCGACCGCGCCACGGCCGTATTAAGCAACACGGCATCCACTCCCAATTCCATGGCCCGGGCCGCGTCGCTCGCAGATCCGATACCGGCATCGACGATCACCGGATAATCCGCATCATCCCGCTTCAGTTCCTCAAGAATGATCTGCAAATGAACTGGATTGACGATTCCCAGCCCGGAACCGATCGGGCTTCCAGCCGGCATCACACTCGCCGCACCGGCCTCTTTCAGTCGTTTGGCGACAATCGGATCATCATTCGAGTAACAAAGTACTTCGAACCCGTCTTTGACCAGTAACTCCGTCGCCTTGAGCGATTCGATCGCATCGGGCAACAACGATCTGCTATCACCCAGCACTTCCAGCTTGACCCAGTTCGCCCCCGGATTTCCCAACCCCTTCAAAATCTCCCGTCCCATTCGCGCACATCGAACGGCGTCTTCTGCCGTATAACACCCGGAAGTGTTCGGAAGCAGGATCAGCTTGTCGAGATCCAAGTAATCAAGAATGTTCCGCCCGGAACTATCGTGCAACTTTTCGCGGCGGACTGCGATCGTGACACATTGCGACTCAGATTCAGCAATCGACTCGCCCATAATCTCAAACGAGTCGTATTTGCCGCTGCCTAGCAACAAACGACTGGTGAGCACATGCGAACCGATCCGCAACGGATCAGATGCTGTAGAGCCGGTACCGGCAGAACCAGTCGGTTTACGAGAGTCTGAATTTCCAACCGCCAACGACAACTAACCGCCTCCGACCAGGGAAACAATCTCCACCACGTCACCTGCCTTGAAAGTCACTTGTTCGAATTCGTTGCTGGTAACAATACTCGCATTGATTTCGACAGCGACAGCCGGATTGGTGATCTGCAAATCTTGCAACAAATCGCTCACATTGGAGCCCGACTCAACCTCGTGAGATTCCCCGTTAAGATTGATTTTGACACGGTCTTTGCCGCCCATTTCAAAAACTCTCAGCCATATCGCGGGCATGGTAACTACTGCGAACAAACGGGCCGCTGGCCACTTTTTTGAACCCCATCGCCTTCGATTTCTGACCCAGGAACTCGAATTCTTCCGGCGGAATGTATCGAACCACCGGTAGATACCGATCCGTGGATGGCTTGAGATATTGCCCCAGAGTCAGGAAGTCACAATTGGCATCCAACAAGTCTGCCAGCACATCAAACAGCTCTTCATGAGTCTCACCCAAACCCAGCATCAGGCCGCTTTTGGTTTTGATATCAGGATCCATTTCCTTGATCTGACGCAGCAACTCCAGTGTCCAGCGGTAGTCCGATTTGGGCCCGCGAACTCGGCGGTATAGTCTCGGAACAGTCTCGGTGTTATGGTTGAAAACTTCCGGCTTGGCTTCGACCACTCGCTTCAGCGCTGCTTTGTTGTTGATGAAGTCTGGTGTCAACACTTCCACCGTCGCGCCAGTTTTTTCACGCACCGCGACCACACATTGATAAAAGTGATCGGCACCGCCGTCTGGCAAATCGTCGCGAGTCACCGATGTAATGACCACGTGCTTCAAACCCAACCGTTTGGCTGCTTCGGCCACGCGTTCCGGTTCGTCTGCCTCCAAAGCTTCCGGACGGCCACGTCCGACAGCGCAGAAACTGCAGGGGCGCGTGCAGACGTTGCCCAAAATCATGAATGTCGCTGTTTGCTGCGAATAGCACTCCATTCGATTGGGGCACTTCGCATTGTCACAAACTGTTTCCAAACGCAACTCTTCGAGCAGTTTGGCGGTATGATTATGGACGTTGCCTTTGGGGACTTGTCGTTTCAGCCATTTGGGCAAACGCCGGTCGCTGTCGGCAACGGGCGATGCCAATTCTGGCTGCGGCATGTTTATGATTGGTAACTGGCTCACTGTGTTCGCAACTTATCCAAATTTGGTATTCAGCTTTTGACTACGCATTCGATCAGATAGAACATCTTATTGCGCATTGGCCGTTTGAGCCAGTTCCAAGTTCCAGCCCGCGAACCATTTACCAGACACTTTACGCGATCACGCGGCCGCGTGATTACCTAACCCGAACGACCACCATGGCTCAGAAGAAAAAGAAAGACAAATCGGCCAAGTCCGTCAGCGGGGATGGGCAAGCCAGGACCATTACCGAGAACCGCAAGGCCCGCCACCGGTTTGAAGTGCTCGAACAGATCGAATGCGGCATTGTATTAGTCGGCAGCGAAGTCAAAAGCCTGCGGGAATCGCAGATCTCGCTGGACGAGGCTTACGTGAGAATCCGTGACAATGATCTCTGGCTGGTAAGCTGCGACATCGCCGAGTATCGGCAAGCCAATATCTGGAACCACGATCCAAAACGGCCGAGGAAATTGCTGACCCACGCCACTCAGCTCAGAAAACTGTCGTCGCGAGCCCACGAGAAAGGGATGACGCTCGTCCCGCTGCGGGTTTATTTTAACGCCCGGGGAATCGTCAAAGTCATGGTCGGCGTTTGCCGGGGAAAGAAACTGTTCGACAAACGCGAGTCGAAGAAGGCCAAAGACGTCAAGCGTGATATCGATCGGGCAATGAAATCGCGTCGGTGAACTGAATTGAGCGCAAGACGTATTCACTGATACATAGATTACTCAACCTCCAGACACCGTCCAGCAAGGTCAGGTCAATAGGTTGAATTTTCGGGTGGTGGAGGCTATCTCTGTTGGCAAACCTCGACTATTTTCAGTGACTCTCGAAAGTACGGCTGCAATTTAAATGCTTCAACTCGAATCCATCAAGAAAAGCTACCTCCAACCTAACGGTGAACGGGTACCCATCCTCGATGTGCCCAGTTTCCAGGTAGGGCAGGGCGAGCAACTTGTCTTGATCGGGCCTAGCGGGTGCGGCAAGTCAACTTTACTGCACATCATCGCCGGCATTACCAAACCAGACAGCGGGCAAGTGATCCTCGACGGTATCGAGCTGACCAAGTACCCGGAAGCTGGCCGAGACCGTATCCGAGCCGACAAGCTGGGCTACGTCTTCCAAACGTTTAATTTGCTACCCAGTTTTTCCGCACTGGAAAACGTCTTGCTGGGAATGACTTTCGCCCGCAAGAAATACTCGGTCCCGCGAGCCAAGCAGCTTTTGGATCGAGTCGGCCTCTCCCATCGAGCCAGGAACAAACCATCAGCAATGTCGGTCGGAGAACAACAGCGTGTCGCGGTCGCCCGGGCATTGGCAAACTCGCCGGCAATCCTGTTGGCTGACGAACCAACAGCGAATGTGGATCCAGGCAACCAAAGTCAGATTGTGTCATTGATTCGTGAAACGTGTCGCGACGAGCAAATCGCGTTGATCATGGTCACGCACTCGATGGAAGTCGCCGAACAGTTTGATCGCGTAGAAAAACTGGCCGAAATCAACCGAGTCGTAGCTGAAGCGAGGGCAGCCAGTTGAGTGTATTCAAGATTGCCTGGCGAAGTATTCAACACCGATTTTTCGGTTCATTCCTGACGATCCTGTCGATGGCACTCGGCGTGATGCTGGTCGTTTCCGTGCTGTCGATTCACGGAATCATCACCGAGTCATTCAAGAGCAATTCCAGCTTTGGGTACAACATCCTGCTCGGTGCACGCGGCGGCGCGCTGCAGCTGACGATGAACACGGTGTATTACCTGAGCCAACCCGTTGAGAACATTCCGTACGAGTATTACCTCGCGTTCTGCAGCGAAGAACAGCGTCGGGAAGAGCTGAAGAACTCGTTGGCCTACAACTCATTGCAAAACGAGCTGGATACACTGCAAGCATGCACAAGCGATGGCCTGGGCGGGACTTCGCTCGCCCTCCAGCTCGCCGCGCTGACAAACGAAACGATTCTGTCCGCGAATTATCAGTATCAAGCCAAAACCAACGAAGGTGGTCTCTATAAACCATACACCGATGTCGCGATCCCGGTTTGCCTGGGCGATTCATACGAAGTCGACGGGAGCGATGCGTTCTTTCGCTGCGTCGGGACGACGCCGGAATTCTTCCAGCTGGTGCTCGACATTGATACTGAAGAGACGTTCGAGTTTACCGCCGGCCGCGCGTTCGAACGCAAATCGGAAGAAAACGGTTATTTCGAATGTGTTCTCGGAGCTTTGGTCGCCAAGAAATCAGGGCTGCAAATTGGCGATCTGATCCAGCCGACCCATGGCGATCCCAATCAGTCGGGTTCGAAGATTCACAAGCAGGGATTCACGGTGGTCGGAATCCTCAAAGGGACCAGGACCCCTCATGATCGGGCTGTGTTTTTGAACATGGAAGGTTTCTTCCTGATGGAAGACCATTCGAAGCCGGTCGAGGACGATTCGATTCTTAGTTCCGACGAAGAAGATTTCAATATCGATCCGTTTGCCGAAGATGAAGAGTCCGATGAGACGGAACCAGTCGAATCAGACGTCGCGCAAGAATCTGAAGGAACTAACGAATCCAATGAATCAAACAGTCGATTTTACGACGGACCTGCCATCGACAAGACAAGTCCTTTACCGATTGAGCAACGGGAAGTCACCTCGGTATTGATTCGAACTGTAGAGGATGACTTTGGACTCTACGCATACGTATTGCCAGAGAAACTCAACGAAGGCGATTTGGAAACGACTCTCGGGTGGTCTAACTTCCGTCCTATCCGTGCGCAGAAGGCTGCCCAGGCAGTGAACCCGGTGGTCGAGGTTACTAAATTCTTTGACGCGTTCATCGGGCCGGTCCAATGGTTGTTGCTGGCACTGACGACCATGATTTGCGTTGTT
This sequence comes from uncultured Pirellulaceae bacterium, assembly GCA_964641465.1. Lineage (GTDB taxonomy): Bacteria > Planctomycetota > Planctomycetia > Pirellulales > Pirellulaceae > Mariniblastus. The sequence continues at coordinate 77,101 of CAZXLW010000002.1, forward strand.
TCCGCGATCAGTATTCTGGTCGGGATTTATAATTCAATGAGTCAACGGAAACACGAGATTGCTGTGATGCGAGCCCTGGGTGCCAGTCGCGGTAAAGTCATGTCCGTGATGCTGGTTGAGTCGATGTTGCTAGCTTCGGCGGGCGGTTTACTTGGCTGGGTAGCTGGTCATTTTTTGAACGTGATGATCAGTCCTTACGTAGAATCACGCACAGGTGTCGGGCTGAGCTTTTTTGATTTTGCACCATCGGTTCCGGTATTTGCGTGGTTCAACGCGACAATCTCCGACTTATGGGGAGGCTCGTTATTGCCAGACTGGCTCTTGGAGTTTACGCTGTCGCCTGAAATATTATTGATCCCCGGCTTGGTGCTTTTGTCGGTCATCGTGGGAATTTATCCCGCAATTTCCGCCTACCGAACTGACGTAGCCCAGGCACTTGGCAAATAGCCAGGAACGTTTTGTGCGTTATCATTAAGTCGTCGTCTTTGTTGGCCTATTCATTCCAGGACGACGTATAATTGTCTTTGATTCCAGATCGTCGGAGTTAACGGTCGTGTTTACGCAATCTATTTATCGAATCGCCGCCATCAGCGCGTTTGCGCTGGCGAGTTTAGCAACTGGCATCTATCTCATTGCTTGCCCGTTCTGCTCGGCGATCAACCTGACGTTTACGGAACAGATCAAATCCAACGATATCGTGGTGATCGCGAAACTGCTTGAGACCCCCGAACCGGTGGAAGATCCCAATAAAGCGATTCCGAAATCGCTGTTCGAAATCACAGACGTCATCAAAGGGGAGACCAGCGTTCGCAACGGGATGCAATTTCGGTCGTTGCTGGTTGGCAAGTATCCAATTGGGCACAACTTCCTCGTGATGGGTGTCGACCCACCGAAAGTCGCCTGGTCGACTCCGATGAAAGCCAGCGATCGAGTCGTCGATTACCTGCAGGCAATTCGCAAGCTGCCGGAATCCGGCCCCGAGCGATTGGAGTTCTTTCAGGATTACTTCGAAGACAAGGAATCCGTTCTCGCGTTCGACGCCTACGACGAATTCGCCGCCGCACCGTACGAAGACATTGTCAAACTCAAACCAAAGATGAACCGGGAGCAACTGCTCAAGTGGATCAACGATACGGAAACATCCACCAACCGACGACGACTTTACTTTGTGATGCTCAGTGTTTGTGGCCAACAAACTGACATCGAGCTGCTGGAGGAGTTTATCAAGTCGGGCGATCGCAAGAAGCAGGCCGGGTTGGACTCGTTGATCTCATGCTATTTGACGCTTAAGGGCGAAGCAGGTTTGCCGTTGGTTATCGATACGTTCCTGAAAGACAAAGAAGTCGAATACGTTGACACCCTCGCTGCTGTTTCCGCCTTACGGTTTCATGGCTCGGAAGTCGACCGTGTGCCCCGCGATAAAATTGTTGCAGCCGTGCGAACGTTATTGGATCGCCCCAACATCGCTGACATGATTATCCCGGACCTAGCTAACTGGGAAGATTGGTCAGTGATGGAACGACTGGTGAAGATGTTCAAAGACGCGGATGAAGAAACGAGTTGGGTACGCGTTCCGATCGCTTCGTATCTGCGAGCTTGCCCGAATCCTAAAGCTGACACATACATTGCTGAGCTGCAAAAAATTGATCCCGATTCGATCAAGCGAGCGGACTTTTTCTTGATGCTCGATGACGATGAAGAGGAAGAAGACGTCAGCGAATCGGCTGAACCCGCTGAATCTACCGACGAAGCGGAAATGGAAGCTGGCGATAAAAACCCTGTTTCACCCGGCAAAGCAGTCAAATCGGATTCGACTGCCGCCGGAACGCTGGCGGTAGACGACGAGTCCTACGTCGCGCATCGCGTACCGCTGGATTCGCCGGAGCTAGACCCATCCGAAACCAAAAATCCAGCAGCCACCTTCACAGCCAACGCAGTTGACAACGCCGACTCGGAATCGAATTCGAACTTTGAAGCATCTGGGAACGTAAACCAAGATAACCAGAATCAGACGGATGAAACCGTAGCCGACGGAGTCCCAGACCTTTCGAACTTCCAGCAAGTTCCCGCCAATCAGGTCAATATCGCACAAACCAGTACTGACTCGTTACCGGTTGCGACTGCGGATTTACGGCAAGTTCCCGTTTGGAAATTATTGGTTTTCCCATTTTTGGCTTCAGCATTTATATTTGTATTATTGTGGTCGGTTATTAGTGGATGGTTTGACCGACTGATCTATTGATTGCGTTAGCGTTATGAACACTGCTCGATTTACGTCACCGGAACACCAAGGCAGGACAATAGCTCCGCCCGCTGGTCACATTGAATATAAAACGATATCCAAAGCTTCGGTGGCTTGCATCGTGTTCTCAATGATGGGCTTGCTGGCATTCATGTTTACTTCGTTCGTCGTCTTGCCGTTTTTGGGCCTTTGTTTCGGGTTCGCAGCGTTGCTGAGTTTCCGCAAGTTTCCAGACCAACTTTCCGGCGTGGTTGCGACAAAGGTCGCGATGGCGGTCAGCGCGGTTGTGCTTTTCAGTTCCATCGCGATGCACTCGTACATCTATGCCACCGAAGTCCCGGAAGGATATCAGCGGATTTCGTTCTATGAACTGGAGCCTAAACATAACTCGCCGACTATGTATTCTGCCAAAGCGAAAGAGCACGATGGCAACGCCGTTTTCGTGGCAGGCTATGTCCGGCCAGGCCTGAAAAAGAATCGCTTGAAGAAATTCATCCTGGTGGGCGACTTTGGTTCCTGTTGTTTTGGTGGCAATCCTAAACTTACGGACGTGATTGCAGTTACCATCAAGAGCGATGACCATGTAAATTACGGCTATCAAAAGCGACGGATTGGCGGTCAATTCAAGCTGCATGCACAACGCCCGAAGTCCGTTCAGGAAAAAGACCTCCCCTATGTGCTGTACGAAATCGAAGCAGACTACATCAAGTAACTCGCCGCGTGCGATTGCAGATCACCACCTGCCGATGTTCGGCAAGTTCATGTTTGCTGCAATCACTTGCTTTTCTCTGATTTTCTGTGGTGGTCCAGAAAGTTGCGCATCGACTCAGATCGACGAAAAAAGCGAAACAAGCAGCCAAAAAGAACAGTCGGATGCCAAACAGGAAGAGGATGCCGACGACAAGTCCGCAGACAAACTTGATGGCGAAATGACCGAATCCGAACGCCGGCTCAAGTCGCTGGCGAAGTCCATTGAGAAAGAAGATCGCCCTGAAAAGCCTTCTTTCAATGGACGTGCTGCGGGCAACGGTGTTATCTCGTTCGACGATCTCAAGTTCGAGATGAAGAAAAGCGAACGATTCAAACGAGCCATGTTGACTGATTCGGTGATGGACCTGGTTGGCAAAAGATTGCAAATCAAGGGCTTCATCCACCCCAACAGCAAGAAACGTGGCATGCAGAAGTTCATCTTCGTGCGTGACGACAAGGAATGCTGTTTCGGCCCGACAGCAGCTTTGTTCGACTGCGTGCTGGTGACGCTTGATGAGGGCGCGAAGGCGAAATACAGCACCAAGCCGGTCACGGTGGAAGGCCAGCTCTATCTGAAAGAGTTCACGGGTCCCGATAAACGCGTCTGGGCTGTCTATCGAATGAAAAACAGCGTCATTAAAAACTGACGAACGCGCACAGATTGTGACCCGCCGGGTCATTTGTCCGTGGATTCTGTTTTTAGCTTCTGTTGTCCATCCGTCGAATTGATACAATCGTTCGAAATCTCCTGGAATTGAATTGAAGAGCGATGGCAATTTTCGACTGGATCGGCCGGCGCGTGTTTAGCGCTGTGCATGGCAACAATCTTGTTTACAACACCTGCTGGGAAGACCCACGGCTGGATCGGGTTGCACTTGAAATTCGACCGACCGATAGCGTGATGGTAATCACGTCTGCCGGATGCAACGCGTTGGACTACGCGATTACCGGCCCGGCCCAGGTGCATGCCGTCGACATGAATCCACGTCAGAACGCTCTGTTGGATTTGAAGAAGTCGGCCATCAAGAACTTGGAGTTCGAAGACTTCTTCCGTATGTTTGGTGACGGTCGGTTGCCAGGCATCAAGGATGTCTACGATCAAAAGCTTCGAGCAGACCTGCCCGAATGGTCGACTCAGTTCTGGGATCGCAAGATCAAGTGGTTCGACAACCCGCGCAAGACTTTTTACTTCCGCGGAACCTCAGGTGCATTCGCCCGCGCCATGAAGATCTATACGGATCGAGTCATCAAAGTTCGTCCGCACTTGGATCGTTTGATGAGCACGGATTCGCTGGACGAACAACGAGACATCTACGAAACGCACTTGAAGAAGAAATTCTGGTCGGGAATCGTCAAGTTCACGCTCAATCGAGACACGACCATGAGTATGCTTGGAGTCCCGAAGGCTCAGCGTCGGCAAATCGACACACAATACCAGGGTGGATTGTTACAGTTCATGCAGGATTGCCTGGAGAGTGTTTTTGTCGACATCCCGATGAAAGATAATTACTTCTGGCAGTTGTACATGAACGGGAAATACTCGGCCCAGTGTTGCCCCGAGTATTTGACCGCTGAGGGATTCGGAGCGCTCAAGGAAGGTCTTGTTGACCGCATCCACACGCATACCAACTCGGTGCAGGGATTCCTTGATACTCACGACCAACCGATCTCCCGGTTCGTTTTGCTTGATCATATGGACTGGTTGAGCGATCGGTTCTTCCCATTGTTGGAATCTGAATGGCAGTCGATTGTTGATCGAGCGGCTCCGGATGCCAGGATCATCTGGCGTAGTGGTGGCTTGCAAACGGATTTCATTGACCAGGTGCAAGTCAAGCATAACGGTCAACTAACCAGAATCACGCCGATGTTGAAGTACCACAAAGACCTGGCGGAAAAGTTACACAAGGAAGACCGGGTACACACGTATGGAAGTTTCTATATTGCCGATCTGTGTGCATAAGGCACTGTGTTCCTAATGGTGCTTCTCACTGCTTGCACCAATCTTGCTTGACATCGAAAGTTGATTTATGAGCTTCGCGGGCGATCTAAAGATCCTGTACCACATGTTGCTGAAGCCCGTTCGAGGTGACAGCCATGCGGAGCGTCTTGAGAGTTTCTACGGCGAACAGGCTGATGACTACGATGACTTTCGCAAACGGCTATTGAAAGGCCGCGAAACGTTGTGGGAGCAATTGCCCCCAAAGGAAAATTGCATCTGGGTCGACATGGGTGGCGGAACGGGTTCCAACATCGAACTCTTTGGTGACGACATCGCGAAGCCATCCAAAGTCTACGTGGTTGATCTCTGCAGCTCGCTATTGGAAGTGGCAGCTGGCAGATTTAAAGAAAAGGGTTGGACCAATGTGGTAACCCAGGAAGCTGACGCGACCAAGTTCATGCCTGAGGAAGGCTACGCAGACGTGGTAACTTTTTCGTATTCGTTGACGATGATCCCCAATTGGTTCGCGGCACTTGAGAACGCAAAGAAGATGCTGGCACCCGGTGGGAAAATCGGAGTCTGTGACTTTTACGTTTCCCGAAAATACCCCCCGAATGGTTTGAAGAAGCACGGCTGGTTCACCAGAACGATTTGGCCGCCATGGTTTGCAACCGACAATGTCTTCCCGAGCCCCGATCACCTCCCGTTCCTTGAACATCATTTCCATAAGCTTTTTGTGGAAGAAGCCAGCAATCGGCCTCCCTATGTTCCATTCATTCGAGCACCTTATTACGTGTTCGTAGGACAGAAACCAGAACAATAGCCATTTTGCATATTTTTTGAGGCTAACGGTATTTTTGACGTTATCGCCGACGGTTCACATTAAGGAACCGCATAAAAAGTCGATTGAATAGCAAACAGAGAGCTCCGTAAGTCCTGAATAAACATTGCTTTTCGGAAAAAAAGTGGATATCCTGAGAAGGTTATTCAATTCTCTTGGAAGAGGTAGATCAAATGAAAAGAAGACGAACTGGTTTCACGCTCGTCGAGTTGCTGGTGGTAATCGCAATCATCGGTATTCTCATCGGAATGCTACTTCCGGCTGTCCAAAGCGTCCGCGAAGCAGCACGCCGAACCAGCTGTGCAAACAAAATGCGTCAACATGGTTTGGCTTTGATGCTGTTCCACGAGTCAATCGGACATTTTCCTCCGGGCCACTGTATCGAACAAGCTCGTAACGCCAATTTGATGAAGGAAGTGCCTCCTGGCGGCTACCATACATCCGGTCTACCTGTATGGGGTGCATTCTGGAGCTGGATGTACCGCATCACGCCTTATATCGAGTACCAAGGGTTCTTTAACATCGTTGATGCTGATGTGTGGCCTTGGTGGAACATGGTGTATCCAGATACACACGAAGACGCAGGACTTTCTGTGATGCGTCAACGTTGTGACCTCTATGTTTGCCCATCAGATGTTCGAGGTAGAGAATTCTGGGTTGATCCCGGTAACCAGAACAACCAAGTTGCGATTACGTCGTACCTTGCCTGTAATGGCCGAAACGCGTTCAAGGAAATTGACGGCCAAGACGGAATGATCTACGTCAATTCCAGCGTTAAGATCTCAGATGTACACGATGGCACTAGTAACACCATTATTGTTGGCGAACGACCTCCTGCAGCCAACGTTGAATGGGGTTGGCAATGGGCTGGTTTTGGTGGAAGTCCAACTACTAACAACGGATTTGGTACGACAGACGTTGTCCTCGGCGTACACGAATTTCTCGGATTCAACATTGATCCTCTCAATCACGACTGGTTCCGTCCAGGCGAGTTCGTTGATCCAGAAAACATCCACCGCTATCACTTCTGGAGTCACCATCCAGGCGGAGGCCAATGGGTTCGTGTTGACGGAAGCACGCACTTCACGGCCTACAATGTCGATGGCCAATCGGATTCGTTTAATGGCAGTCAAGCAACTGTGCTAGAAGCTCTCGCTACTCGCGCAAGTGGCGAAGTTAACACCGACTTTTAAGTCGAAGAAGTGTTTGAATACAAAACTTTTTGGTTGTTCACACGGCCAAAAAGTTTTTTTTATATCTCAACATCATTACCAGAACAGATACTCTGTCACTATTCGCAGTGCCTGTCGGGAGAACCACATGAAAAACCTGTTCCGCTTATTCGTACTCGTCCTGGCCACAGCTGGCTTTTCATTAACAATTGGCTGCGGAGATAAAGACGAACAGTACCGACCAACTGAAGAACGGAAGCCAAGGACCCCTAGAACGGAGGGAAGAGGTGGGAATTCCAAGAGTTTCCTACCATCTCAAGATCCCAGAGCTGGTGGTGGGGACGAAGATATCTTTGGCACCGGTAAGTAAGTAACGAACAGTAACGTTAGTATCTTCTCCGGCCGTTCACCGTGCTGGAGAAGACTTTTGTCTTGGCCTTTGCGTTTAGATTTTCCACGCGGGCATACAAAAGGATTACCCTCAGGTTCTGCTTCCTTGCCTCGATATCCCACCCCCTCGCTTGCGTATCTTTCCTGCGACTCTGCAAATGCAAGCAAATCTGGCCACCAGAAGAGAATTTTTCAAAGACATTTTCAAACTGGTGTTGACCTGTTTCTGAGGCATAGCTAATTACGTCTGCCCAGAAAAAAATGCGCGAATGCCATTCTGTTCAACTGCGTCCTGGCTTTAGCCGTCGGATAGATTGAGCTGACTCAAATTCAAACCCCCCGTTCGAAGCTGAGTGCATACGTAAACAATACTTTCGAGTAAAAAGATCAGGCGTCAAGCTACGAGGAGAATTACGTGAGGGTCATGGAACGACTTCAACACGGGCTGACTGCAGCATGGTTGGCCGCTGCACTTATTTTTGCCACAGTTCCGAACATTGCGCTCGGTCAAATCGTCACCCCGACAGAACCGTATGGTCAGCCGGGTGGACAGGAAACAATCCAACAACCGGCACCGACGACGACGGTTGCGCATCAACAATTTGCAACAATTGATGAAGCGTTCCTCAGGGCGCGGCAAGCGGTTGCGGTCGGTGACGTGGCTTCGGCTTCAGTCATCCTGCAACGGATGGAACTGGCTCAACAACAACAGGGCCAGGAAAACAATCCAGCCTTGACCAGCAAGATGGGGGATTCAGTGGACAACATCCGCTCATTGATCACTCGTCAAAACGATCTGGCCGACATGGCGAACCAGAAAGTCAACGGTTACAACGAAGAGGCCGTCAGCTTCTTGTTGCAGCAAGCGACCAACATTCTGAAATACAACGATCTGGATACTGCCAGAATGCTTGCCGATCAGGCCCAGCGATTCCCAGTGGACTTCCAATCGCTGAAGGTCACACCTGATTCAGTATTGGCAGCCATTAACCAGGCCAGTCAGAACAAAACTGGCAGCGTTGATGACTACACCAAAACGCAACTTGCCGTTTCTGAGGTACTGAGCCTGATGTCGCGAGCTGAATTGGCTTTCGACAAAGGGAACCTTGATCTGGCAAAATCACTTACCGACCAAGCCAAATCCATGGGAGTGGCTGACACCAGTCTGCCCACCAACCAAACTTTGCCATGGCAGTTGGAACTGAAAATCCAGGACGCGATGGGATCACGCGGTGCGACTGCGGCGGTCAGTTACGAGGAAACTCAGAACAACCCGCGAGTAGTCCAAGCCGACTACGATCCTGCTAAAGACACAACCAAAGTCGTTCAAGTCGCGGCACATGCTGCACTGCCAGGAAACGCTGCCAACACATTTCCTGGCCCGACGACCACGACAACACCTCCTGCAACCCCCGAAAACGTGGGCATGCGTTTCTATGAAGCCGGAATCACAGCATTGCGGGCAAACGATTTGGCGACAGCCCGACAGGAATTCGAACAAGCCTGGGAAAACAGAAGTCAGCTGGATGAGAATACGTTGCAAACGGTTCAGGACCAGCTGTCCAACCTGCCTTTCCCGAGTGATCAACCGGGAGATCAATCAACAGAAAATTCGGTCTCACCAGCAGGCGAACAGTTCCCCAACATCCAGGCGCCCCCACGTGATGCGGGAGCCAACGAACTGTTCACTGATATGAGCGATCAGGATCAGTTCCGCAAGTTGCAGTCGGAGATCTTCCGTCAACGAGCAGCCGCAGAACGAATCCGAGGTAAAAACCCCAATGGAGCAATCACGTTACTGACTGAATTGCGGGCCAAGATCACACAGTCGGAACTAAGTGATGAAGCCAAGCGACCATTGTTCACAATGATCAACCGCGACATCGCCGAATTCCAAGAATACGTAGACGACAATTTACCAGCCATCCAACTGGAGGAAGAGAACGCAGCCGCCCTGGCGGATGTCAGGGAGAGTCGTGAGAAACGATATGCGACCGAGCAGCAGATTCAAAAGCTTGTCGAAGAATTCAACGACTTGATGGACGAGCAGCGTTATATGGAAGCCCGCATGGTGGCTCGCCAGGCAGAACAGCTTTCTCCGGATAGCGAAATTGTTTCACTTTTGAAATCAAAGGCTCAGCTTGCAATCAACAGTGCGACGGCTGAGGAGATCAAAGCAGAAAAAGAAGAAAATTTCGTTCATCGCATGAATGATGTCGATCGCGACTCGATCAACAATGTTACTGAACGAGATCCCCTGGTTTGGGATGATCAGGATCGTTGGAATCGTCTGAGTAAGCGTCGCGCGGACTGGTTGACGAAACAACAGTACTCTTCATCAACTGAACGAGATATCTGGAACATGCTCAAGAAAGAAAAAGTTCAAGGGCACTACCAGGGTACTTTGCAGGACGCGATTGGTCAGATTCGCGAACAAACAGGTGCCAATATTATCTTTGACCAACTGGCACTTTCGGCCGAAGAAATTTCGACCAGTGGTGCTGTGGATGTCCCAATCCAGAATCCAATTTCACTGCAGAGTGCACTCAACGTGATCCTGGGTAATTCGGGCTTGGTCTTTGTCGTCGAAGATGAAGTGATCAAAATTACCAGCCGCGATGTTCAACGTCGCGATTTGAAACGAAGGACCTACTACATCGGTGACCTTGTCACGCCAATCCAAAATTTCCAGAACTCGCTCAACATGAACTTCCTGACGCCTAACGGCGGAAGCTCAAACGGGTTTATTGGACAGGGAAGAAGCGTGCCACTGGCGGGCCAAAACTCCAACAGTATCTCGCCCATCGCACTTTCTCAGCAAGCCTCAGGCAATGCCATGGGGCAACAACTGGGAGGCTTACCGGGAGGCGGTAGCCCGATCCTGGGAGGATTGGGCGGCGGTCCAGTTCAATCTGGAAATCCGACGTACTCCAGTATCGGCCCACAGAACCTTGGTGGTGTTTCGGAAGCTGACTTCCAACCACTAATTCGATTGATCCGTAATACGATTGATCCGGATGGTTGGGACGATACCAACGGTGACGGAACAGTTCAGGCGTTTGTCCCGAACCTCAGTCTGATTGTCTCGCAAACGCAGGAAGTTCAGGATCAGATCCAGGACTTGTTGCAGCAACTCCGCGAGTTGAATGACGTCCAGATTGTTGTGGAAGTTCGGTTCGTTTCACTGGCTGACGACTTCTTTGAGCGAATCGGTGTCGACTTTGACTTCAACCTGAATGATAACTCGGGCATCAATCCGCTGGCGATTCCGGAAGAGGTTAACCCCAGCTCGATTGTCGGTCTTACAGCTGGCCTCAACGACGTTACACCAAGTTTTTCAGGGGACTTGGACATTCCATTCCAGCAATCATTCTTCTCGTCAACGGTTCCAACCTTTGGCGGATTTGATATGGCTCAGGCCGCGAACTTTGGTTTCGCTATCCTGAGTGATATCGAAGTCTTCTTTTTGATCCAGGCCTCCAAGGGTGATTCAAGAACCAATGTGACACAGGCTCCGACGTTGACCATGTTCAACGGTCAGGTCGCATCTGTTTCGGATGGTTCGACGGTTCCATTCGTAACGAGTGTTACACCAGTGGTGGGCGACTTTGCGGTAGCCCAACAACCGATCATCACGCTGTTTCCAGATGGTACCAGCCTGAATGTACAGTCTGTCGTCTCCAATGACCGCAAGTCTGTTCGGATGACCCTGGTTCCATTCTTCAGTCAGATCACCAACGTCGATACGTTCACGTTTGACGGCAGCGTAACAACGCAACGAGCGTCCGACGATTCACTGATTGACGACTTGTTGGGAGCTGCTTTGGGTGACGTCGACGATGGCGACGATCTGACGGAACTGGAAACGACCAGCGAAGGTGTCACGATCCAATTACCGACACTTGGCTTCACGACCGTCAGTACGGTGGTCAGTGTGCCTGACGGCGGAACCATTCTGCTGGGCGGTATCAAACGCCAACGTGAACAACGAATTGAACGTGGTGTTCCATTCCTGAGCAACATTCCGTATGTGAGTCGCTTGTTCAAGAACGTCGGTATCGCTCGCGAGACTTCCAGCCTGATGATGATGGTGACCCCACGAATCATCATCCAGGAAGAGGAAGAAATCGAGCAAACGGGCATCAACTCTCGCGACCGATAACGGTTCGCTGGAAAAAACACTTTGAATCTGACCACCATTTGCACCTGCGGATGGTGGTTTTTTTACGCAGCCGTTATCTTGGACGGTTGGAATTCAAAGTTGTATCTGGAGAAGAAAATTGGATAGATGGCCAATCGGTGCATTCGCCAGTGTTGACGCCGGACTTGGCGTTCAACTGGAAGTGGTCAAGGAATTGCAAATCCCCACCATTCAACTGCACGCGCCTCATCAAAGCTCGCGGACGCAGGAGATGGCAACCTCGTTCAAACAAAAGCTGGATGATTTTGGGCTCCAGCTAACAGCCGTTTTCGGTGGCTTTGAAGGTGAGAGTTACGAATCCATCCCCATCGTAGTAGAAACTGTTGGGCTCGTACCGGCCTCAACACGAGCCGCTCGACTGCAAGAGATGAAAGAGATCTCTGATTTCAGCCGCTTGCTGAGCTGCGATGTCGTTGGCTTGCACCTCGGTTTTATACCGCATGAAGCGGCGAGCCAAACCTATGAACAGATCGTCAAAGTCACACAGGAACTTTGCACACATGCAAAGGACAACGGGCAAGCCTTGCATTTGGAAACCGGCCAGGAAACAGCCGACGGGCTGTTGCAGTTTCTGGATGACACCGGAGCCGACAATCTGTTTGTCAATTTTGATCCGGCCAATATGATTCTGTATGGTACAGGAGAACCGATCGAGGCTTTGAAAAAACTTGGCAGCCACGTTCGCAGCGTTCATTGCAAAGACGCGAACTGGTCGGATGAACCGGGAAAGACCTGGGGACAGGAAATGCCACTGGGTGAAGGGCAAGTCAACATCGGGGAATATCTCGCAACACTGGCTGCAATCGGCTACGAGGGCCCGCTGACGATTGAGCGAGAAATTCCGCAAGAACCCGCACGACAAAAGCAGGAAATTGGGCACGCAGCCCGCTTGCTCGATTCGTTGAAGAATCAGATGTCGGAAACGGCATGAACCAGTGGAGTGCTTGATTGAGAACTCAACGAACCATCATTGGAATTTTGGGTATCGTCTGCACAGCCATCGGGGCCTACCTCGCGGTTTCCAATCACGGCAACAACAACAGCTTGAGCGGCATCCTGGTTCGAGTTGGATTGATGTTGTGTGCGACGTGGTTAGCTTTGCCGAGCATTCTGAACACTGAAAATCAACGCTCATTGAAGTTCGGGATCTTGCTGGTCGGTTTGTTGATCCTGGTGGCGATGCGGCCTCGGCTTCTCGTTTTGGCCATGGTCGTCGGGGCAGTTGCCTGGGCGATCAATTTCGGACTGAAGCGATTGTCGACAAACATCAAATAGTTTCTTCGTTGATTGTTGAAATCGGCAAAGCAATCAACGAGTATCAAGATCCTTCTTCCAGCTCATCCTGATCCTGCGATTGTTTTCTATTCCGCAGGTATTCGTGAATCAGCTCATCATCCTGTTCCGCCGCCTTTTTGGTAACAGTTTCCAGACTGACGGACATCAGATCAAGGAATGCGAGGAACATAACGGCCAGCAGCAACAGCAAGATAATCGTGAGCAGGCCAATAAATGCCTCCGGTTCGTAAGCCCAGTTCAATGCGATCATCAAGATACCCATCGCGGCAATCAAGGCACTGGCCAGCGAACGGCGCCGAAATTTACGGCGTTCGAACCGTCTGATTCGTTCGCCGTCTTCCGCATTGCGAGTTGATCGAAAAGCTTCTTCGACGGAGGCCTTATGATGAAATAAGAGCAAAACGCCTCCCACCAAGGCAATCAATCCGAGCACAACCATCGAAACGCGATTCCAATCACTGATCAATGCCAGTGGATTCAACGTTATTGCGGCCGTCTCAAACATCATGAATTTCAACTTACACTAGCAAGAGCGTAAAGCGCGATTGTGGAGTGCCTATTGCACTGTGTGGCACTAGTGAAAGTGCTCGGGAGCACCGACCGCAACTATTCGGTCTGGTGCACCGCCGACTCGAAACCGTACGCGAACCGTCATGTCGCTGAGGGTCATTACGCTTAGCAATCCGGAGCCTGGATTGGTGAAGACCGCAAATCGACCGTAAGCATCAAAGCAAATATTATGATGCCCGCGTCCGGATCCGATTTTACTGGCGTCGACAGGAATAACCTTGGCGACCCGCGCGTCCGAGAAATTCATGTCTCGATTAGGATCAAGCTCGACCACAACCAATTTTTCTTGAATGTCCGAGGCTGGATCAACGCGTTCCTGGAACAAAAACGCAAATCGCTTGCCCATTGAAATTTTGGTTTTCGGATTGGAAAGCTTCAATCCCTCGGCAGCTGAAATCGGCAACTTGACCAGACCCTGTTGCTGAGGCAACCCGCTGTTGATCATGGCCAACGCTGGCTGCTGATCTGCATTGTGTGCGAGCAGAATCCACTGGTTATCGGAAACATAGTCTTGGCCCGCAACCAGTTCTTTCGCGTCGATGTTCAGAACACGACCAATGATTTCCCCGGCGTTTGCAATTTGAGGCATACGTGGCGACTGCGGCGCACCCAGTGTTCCAGGCGAGACATTCATCGTGTTGGGTTTCTTAGAATACATCCAATGGAAGTGATTTCCATGTGGTTGTTCAAACACACCTGATTCGATGGTCACCCGCTTCGCTCCAGCATCGTCTTGCTTGCCGGCAATCCCGACCAGAACATTGGTGCCTTCTGCCCGCATCTGTCCAAGCTCACCGGTCGCCGGATCAACTTCCGGAAATCCACCGACCCAACCTCGGTCGATATGCCATTTGTCGGTCGTGGCAATATCAGCGTACGACAGCTTTTGTGTTTCGTTGTCTTGCCAGAAAACCCGCGTAAGAATTTTCTTGCGTTGCCCCGGCGGCTGCGTATGCGAATGTGAATGTGACTGCGAATGAGCAGGACGACAGCAGAACATCAGCAACGAAACGGACAACGCAACCAGAGCAGAAACTCTGACAATATGAGAATTGATTTTGGGCGACATGGCAAATTTCCTTTCATTCGCCATTCTATTCTTGTGACGCAGAATCCGAAACCGCCCGAACCTTCGTCGTGCCACCAATCAAGCTGCCGGAGTCACTTCTCCATACTTTCAATGTACTTGCGGAGCCGCTCGTTTTCGTCCGTGACACCTTTCAACTGCAACATATTCTCGACACGCTTGAGCAATTCGACCCGGTTCACAGGCTTGGAGAGAAAATCGTTGGTACCGGCGTCGATTGCGCGTTCGATGTCTCCCAGCTCATTGAGAGCCGTTACCATCAGCACCATGATCCCTTGAGTTGCTGGATCGCTTTTGATTTTCTGACAAACCTCAAACCCGCTGAGTTTGGGCATCATCACATCCAACAGGATCAGGTCCGGATGAAATGAAGCGACCTTGTCGATCGTCTGTTGGCCATCCTCGGCGATCTCGATTTCGCATTCGATACCATCGAGGTAAGCTTCCAGCAATTCACAGTTCTGCTGATTATCATCCGCAATCAGGATTTTGTGATTCTTGTTTTCGTCATTCATGGGAGGCTTGACCTGGCAAAACTTCGAGGGCGACTTCGACCATTGCAGAATAAGATTTGGAGGGCTCTACGAAAAGGTGGGGTTGAAGTTCGTCAACAGTTTTCGGCCTTTCCAGATCTCCAAAGCCAACTGCCAGTCGACTGGGGCGGATTCGTTGCCTCGCCCAATCCAGTCGTTTCCGTCGGCATCGACGACCCACGTGCCTGTTTCGCCAGCTTCGTTGATGCCGGTTGCCACCATCGAATACTCTCCGAAAAAACTGACCAGAACCTGAGGCGTTGTTTCGATCGATTCGGCATTTGCCAGTAGCCGCTTCAATTTATCCGTTTGCGGAGCCAGCAGATTCTCCGCTCGATCAATCGGGACGGTGTAAATTTCATCACTGATAGTCTGCCAACCCGCAAAGGCCGAGTACTGATCAGCGGTGGAAAGCACTTTCAGGTCAGCCGTGAAAGCATGTGTCAGCGGGCCACTAATTCCGATATTACGAAACGCATTTTCTCCCGATCCGTATTCAAACGAAAACAGGAAACTGGCAATCGGATCTTCATAGCTCGGCCAATACAACTCACGCTGATCAACCAACTCCATACTCGTCGGCGCGAAGCCCATTTGTTGTGGCTGCGACAACCAAAGTGCCAATTGGGATTCCGCCTCAGCAATCGGACCGGTGTGTTCCAGTGATATCTCATTGCTCAAACCAAGTTCATCCGCATACGCGATCACTCGAGGTCTGACAGCCGGATGCTTGACCATCTCCAACAGTTGCTTCTGTCCCTGTTCGTCATCAAGCCGCGCCAACGCCGCCGCAGCCTCGACCTGAATTCGCCGATGTCGCAACTTCAGCGCCTGGTTAAATTTTCCCGTGGCAGATTCGAACTCCAGCAGCGACAGCGCATCAATGATGGCGATAATCAATGCTACCGAGTCCTGCACGGCACTTGCGATTGACTCCGCGGTCGCGTCTTCGGGAACGATGCCTTCCTCGATCTTGGATAACCTGCCGACCAAGCCACCGAGCAACTCAGCCAGCGTTTCGGCCCGGTCATGAAGCGGGTGGACTTCCATCGCACCGGTGCGGAAATAGTGGTTGGCCAGCTCATAGACAGCGGCTGCGACTGGCAAGCTGTGAGACGCATTTTCGACCAACTCGCTCATGCTGTCTTCGTCGATCCTAGTTTCTCGAGGCCGGGTAAACGGAGCAAACGCGAGTTGGATGTTTTCTGACGTTTGCGGGGGATCCTCACAGATCAGCTGACACCAGACCGTGGATCCCACCTCGGAATCCTTATTGGCAAGCAAAGACAGTAGCCGGCAGCGGAACCCATCCGAAGCCGGACAGACGCGATATAGCTGCTCAACATTCGGTAAAGCCTCATCTGGCAGCCAATCCGAGACCCGTTCGTCCGAAATATTGCACAGCAGCACGGCCATGGCTCGCGGCCATTTGGCCTCCCGATTGGCAATCGCGAACTCCGCCAGTCCATCGAACAGCATGACGGTTTCTGTAGGCCCCATACGGGGGATCTCACTGGCATATCGCAGTAGCGATTGGGGCTCCTGCTCAAGCTGAAGATTGACCTGGAGGGCTTCAATCAAGCTGTCAATCACGTCGACCTCTATTCTCGTTCAATGTCAAGTAGCGTTGACCTGTTTTCATGACCGCGATAGCCTATCTTAAGTTATTAGGATCAAAAGAGTTTTAAACACAGTGGCCGATAAAACCAATCAAATAATCCGCAGGAAACAAGCCCTTGCCTTTGATAGCATGGGGCTCTCTTCCGCCATGATGGCCACGCTGGACAACATTGGCTATACGAAACCAACTCCGGTCCAGGCGGGCCTGATTCCCCTCGTGCTGGAAGAACTCGACGTCATCGGGCAGTCGCAGACTGGAACCGGCAAAACGGCGGCATTCGGGATCCCTATCATTGAGCAGTTGGAAAAATCTGTCAAACGTGGCGTCCCACAAGCTTTGATCCTGACCCCGACCCGAGAACTGGCGGTTCAGGTCGAGAACGAGATCAAGAAGCTGGCCGATGGAAGAAAAGTCAAATGCGTCTGCCTGTACGGTGGCAAGCCAATCCGCCAACAGATGAATCGACTCAAAGAAGGCTGCGATATCGTTGTCGGCACGCCAGGTCGAGTCATCGACCATTTGCGGCGAGGTACATTCAATCCGCGGGAGCTCTGGTTCGTGGTCCTGGATGAAGCGGACCGGATGCTCGACATTGGCTTCCGGCCGGACATCGAACGGATCCTGCGCATGTGCCCCGAGGATCGCCAGACCCTGCTGCTCAGCGCGACGTTGCCGCCTCCGATTGTTCAGCTCGCTCGTCGCTACATGTACCAGCCCAAGCTGGTGGACTTTTCGGTCAATGATATTTCCGTCGAAGCGATCGACCAGTTCTGCGTGACGGTCCCGGACGAAATGAAATTTGATTTCCTCGTCAAGCTACTCAAAGACGAAGAACCTGAACAGGCGATCATCTTTTGTCGGACCAAACTGGGAACCGAACGACTGTACCGAAAGATGCTCAAGTCCGGTCACTTCGAATCGGTGGGAACGATTCACGGCGATCTGACGCAAGGAGCGCGGGATCGGATGATGAAGCAGTTCCGTGGACAACAAGTCCGGTACCTGGTCGCCACCGACGTGGTGGGTCGAGGCATCGATGTGTCGAACATCTCGCATATCATCAACTTCGACGTTCCGGAGTTGAGCGATGACTACGTCCATCGGGTCGGACGAACTGGACGCATGGGCAAAACCGGAGTCGCTTACACTTTGGTCACTCCCGAGCAAGGCAGTGAACTGTCCAAGATTGAAAAGAAGATTAACAAGCCGCTCCTGCAACATCCCAGCCAGGAGTGGATCGACGAGAAATGCGGTCGCCAGCAAACCACATCCAAAGACAGACCAGCCCGGAAAAAATACCGCCGCGCGCTTTAGCTCTCGTAGCTCTCGGTTGCGGAGCATCGGCGATTCCAGATGATTTGCCGATTTACCATTCACTGGTTTGCTTGATTCGCGTTGGTTATTTGGTTAGTTACTGCGAAGGAAACGTGGCATGCACGTCGACGAAGTAGTTTCGATTCTCGACCAACCTGCCGCTGCCGCGTCCTTTCTGGAATCACTGGGCATCGAGAGCCACGAACGCGGCTTGCTGAATCTGCAATCGATCGCCAAGTCCGGCATGTCGCTCGACCAGGTGGGCAGCCTATTCGAACAGTTCCAGGCACTGGTACAAGAGATCAGCGATACCGACCTCGCGCTCAAGAACCTCGAACGATTTGTTCTGGCAGCTCGCAACCCGCTGGCCATGGGCTCGCTGTTCCAGCGAGATCCGACTGCACTACCGATCCTGCTGCGGATCTTCTCGGCCAGCCAACACTTGAGCGATCTGTTGATTCGGGACACGGAAAGCTACGACAGCCTGCGGCTTACCGAAGGGCAACTCTATTCGCGCGAGCAGTTAACAGCAGAACTGAAAGCCGATATTTCGAACGCAACCGAAACCATGCAGGCCATGCAGATTCTGCGTCGATTCAAACATCGTGAGACGCTCCGGATTGCGTTCGGCGACCTGATCGTTGGGCACCGCCTGACTCACATTACCGAGCAAATCTCTCATCTGGCCGATTCTATTATCGAAGCGGCTCGTCACTTCACGCATCAACAATTGGTGATGTCCTGGGGTGAACCTCAGCAGGAAGACGGAACCCCGTGCCGACTGGTCATCCTCGCGCTCGGCAAGCTTGGCGGCGTCGAATTGAACTACTCCAGCGACATCGATTTGATTGTCGTCTTCGACTCCGATGGCAAGACTTCGAAAAATGGCAAACCCGCGAGACAGTTCTTCGAACGGGTCACCAGGGA
This sequence comes from uncultured Pirellulaceae bacterium, assembly GCA_964641465.1. Taxonomy (GTDB): domain Bacteria; phylum Planctomycetota; class Planctomycetia; order Pirellulales; family Pirellulaceae; genus Mariniblastus. Next base: position 95,984 of record CAZXLW010000002.1, read on the forward strand.
GACCATCAAACTTCTGAACGAAACGACTTCATTGGGCGCGGCGTATCGGGTCGATATGAGACTCAGACCTGAAGGTAGCCGGGGGCCGATCTGCTGCACGGAAAAATCGTTTCTGCGTTATTACGATTTGCAAGGCCGTACGTGGGAACGGCAGGCACTGATCAAAGCGAGGCCGGTCGCCGGTGATTTGGAGTTTGGCGATCGCTTGCTCGACCGTCTGCAGCCGTGGATTTATCGCCCGCTGCTGAATCGCTTCGACATCGCAGACATCCGGGCTTTGAAGCGGCAAATCGAACAGCGATCGGTGGCGGCAGGCGAAGACCGCACGAACGTGAAAACCGGCCACGGCGGAATTCGAGACATCGAGTTCACATCGCAATTCCTGCAACTGCTTAACGGTGGCGTCGTCCGCGAAGTGCGAACCGGTAATACGCTCGAGGCCATTCGATTGCTGGATCAACACGATTGCTTACAGTCTCAGGAAGCGGAATTGTTGAGTCAGAACTACGTCTGGCTGCGAAAGTTGGAACATTTATTGCAAATCATGTTCGACTTGCAAACCCATCGGCTCCCCGAAGACGACCGTGAGCTTAGCAAGGTCGCCAAACGGATGGGATATCGAGAGTTCTTTGGCGTTTCTGCCCGGCGGCGATTCGAAAATGATCTGCAAGAAAAAACCAGTGTCAATAACCGGATACTCAACCACTTGCTGCATGACGCATTTGCTGAAAATGACTCGGCAGAAAACAGCAACGAGCCCAGCGCCGTGGACTTGGTGCTGCATTCGGAAATCGAACATGAGCAAGTGCAAACGATTCTCTCGGCGTATCATTTTGCCGATATCGACAACGCCGCGCGGCTGATCGGATCGCTGAGCACCGAGAACACATTGTTCCTTTCCTCCAACCGTTGCCGCCATTTCCTGGCCGCGATCATCCAGGATCTCCTGCAACAAATAGCCAACACGCCCGATCCAGATTCGACTCTGGTTTCGCTGAGCACGGTAGCAGACGCGATTGGCGGCAAAGGCGCGCTGTGGGAGTTGTTCAGTTTCAATCCGCCGACGCTTGATCTGTTCGTGCGGCTCTGCGCGTCCAGTGATTACTTGTGTACGATCGTTCGTCGGAATCCGGGGATGATTGACGAACTCGTCGACTCGTTGCTCATGAATCGTCTGCCGTCGATTGAATGGCTGCGAATCAGTCTGGACGATTTGGCAACCGGCGCGGTCGAGGTCGAACCTATCCTGCATGCGTTCAAGAACACCCAGCATCTTCGCATCGGCATTCGAGACATTGTCGGCAAAGACGCCGTGCGGGAAACACATGCGGCATTGTCGGATGTGGCAGAAGTCTGCATCGAGAAAGTGGCACAAACTGAGTTTGAAAAATGCGCTGCTCGCCACTCAAACCACGCCCTGCAGCCAGACGAAATCCAAGATCGGAATGGTCTGGTGATTCTGGCCTTGGGGAAACTGGGTGGTCGCGAGCCGAACTACCACAGCGACCTGGACGTCGTCTTTCTGTACGATTCCATCGAATCAAACAATGTTTGGCTGAGCACATCGCCACAGCATTTCTACAGCGAACTGGCAGCTCGGATCAGCAAAGTGGTCAGTGCAACTGGCCCCAACGGCAAGTTGTTTGAAATTGACAGCCGATTGAGGCCGACTGGTAAGAGCGGCAGCCTGGCCGTTTCTTTCAATGAATTTCAACGCTACTTTGCATCCGGGCAGGGCCAGCTTTGGGAGCGACAATCACTCTGTAAATCACGTCTGGTTTTCGGTTCGGCAACGCTACGGAAGCGAGTCATGCAACTGGTTCATGAAATTGCCGTGACTCCACCATGGTCAAATGAAATGGCGGAACAAATTCGTTCCATGCGATTCAAGATGCAGGAGAATTGCCAGCCAGCGAACCTCAAGCGCGGGATTGGAGGCACGGTTGATGTTGAATTTATCGTTCAAATGTTGCAACTTCGCAACGCGCACCATCAACAGGTCCTGATGCCCGGCACGATCCAGGCGATCGATGCCTTACGTGAGATTGACGCTATCAAGAAAGAAACCGCTTTGTATCTGATCGAGAGTTATCAATTTTTGCGCGGCGTTGAATCGAGACTGCGGTTGATGAACACAACAGCCAGACACGACATCCCGACCGGAGCAGAACTGGAGAAACTGGCATATCTTCTCAGGATGCAACCAAGCGATTTAGAAAATTCGGTTGCCGATTACCGCAAGCGAAATCGAGAAGTCTTTGAGCAATTATTTGTTGCGACGAACTAATGTGTCTGTCTACCAGGCAGAATGCAACTGCACCTCCGTGCAATTAGCATGACGCTCAATGTTTATTATTTCAGACGCGTAAATTTCCAACTACTTTCAAAAGTTATTTCACGGTCGTCTGATTTAGTGATAGGTTTGAGTATGTAAGGTTAGTCCGTTTAACGCGTATGAAGGAGGGCATTGCGATGCAAGATCCACCTGAGAAGTTAGTGTGAAGGTCGACTAAATAGTTACCTTCGAGATTTCCCCGTTAATCAAAAACCTTTTTGCGCCCGCCCATTCTCTTGAATGGGCGGGCGTGTTTTTTGTGCCGACTAACTTCTATTTTGATTGATATTGAAAATCGTGATGATTGAATTATCATTGACCACGACATACACGGTAATCGTGTATTGTTGAACCACGTAGTCCAATCCAGGAAGACGCACGACGCTGAAGCATTGATGAACCTTCGACTGGTCACCTCTCTCTATCTTTAATTCGCTGCATAGCACCGAATGCAGCCAGGCCAACAACCAAATCACTTACCGTCTACTGTCCAAAAAACCGACCGACTGGTTATCTAACCGGTCGCCATTGGGGCGTCGAGATGCGTCGTTCGGTTGTCGCTGATTTAACGCGAAAGGCGGGCGAACGCTCGGTCACAACGGGTTGTTGCGATGGTTGACGAGGATCGAATGGAATATCAACCCAACGGTCGTCGCGCTCAATCCAGCCGGCTACCAGCGGATCGGCTGCCGAATAATTGGGATTCGGGGGCTCAATGGGAAGACTTAACGACGCCTCAACATTTCTCTGATCGTCGGTAACAAACTGAACGAAAACGCTCAATTGTCTGCCCAGCGGAATCAATCCGTTCCAAGGCAGGTGCAACAGGATCCCTTGTTGTTCAAGCTCGTCTTTGACAAAAAACGTAGCTGTTTCCTGTGGAGTAAATTTCCACAGGCCAATTTGTCGGTCGACTTGTTGTGACGTTGGTTCGACGACTCGAATCGTTAGATGGCCGGCGACTTTTTTGACGGATCCAGTCGCATCAATTGGCTGTACCAACAACGCGAGGCCTTCATGCCCGGGACGACCATCAACATCCTTTCCCTGGCTCAAGTAACGATTGATCACGATTGAAGAAATCTCACCGGGAGCTGGCTCGCGGAGAATCGAATTCTGGCTTTCGGTACTCGGGAAATAGGACTGATCGGTTTTCGGTTCGTCTACGGCCGGCAGCGTTTCTAAATCCGGATCAGTGTCGATCTGTTGCCGCGTATCGGAACCTTGAATCGACGGATCGGATTCTACGCCCTCTGAATCCAGAAAAACTGGATCGGCGTATTGAAAGGAATTCGGGTCATTGTAGATCACTCCTGGAGCACCAGGTGCGGCCTCATAGATAACCGAGTTCTGAAAGGGCTGGCCCTGACCAACGGTAGCGGGTGTACAGTTTTCGCACATTTCGCCCGTTAGCCCCTGTTGGTAGACGCCACTGCTTGTGCGTGGCCCAACGGCGAATCCGGAACCCTGGCATCGCGATTGAAGCGAATAATATTGATCTTCCAGATCAAGGATCTCCGCGCGTAGCAGCGCGATCTCTCGCTCGGCCTGAGGGTTAATTCGGCAGCCGGACAAAAGCAGTGAAACCAATAGGAGTGCAGCAACAGCGTTACGCATGAACTCTAACCTGAATTGCAGTTAAATTCTGCGAAACGTTTACGGCAAAACCACAGGTCAACGCAATGCCAACGTTAAGAATCTCGCTAGCATTTCGCTTGAGAAGAGCCAATAAGTCGGCTGTTCTAACGAACAACGCGAAAATCGGGTGAGCTTTAGAACAGCGCGGGCTCTCGAGCGCGTTTTGCTGGCACGGTGGCTAGCGCCGAATGGCACTTGCGTCACTCATTTTAGGCACGAATCTCGATTCGTGAGCAGTATTCGTGAGCAGTTTAACGACGAGCCGGAAGGCGACCGTGTTTTTTTTCCCACCTAACGCCAACCGCCAACCGACGCCTGCCGGGCAACCGACGCCTGCCGGCCAATCGCCGACGCCTGCCGGCTAATCGTTAAACAGGACAAGCATCGTTCAACTAGTTCCGCTAAATTCGACTGCAATCGAATCGTTACCAGCACTAGCCAGTGGTGATGTTTGCTTCCAGGTGTGGATCGACTTTCAGCGAGTTAGTGATGAAGCAGGTTTGTTCTGCTTTTTCGAGCAACTTTTGGGCTCGATCGGCGTCGGCGCCAGCCGGGATCACCAAATCGGCGTGGACCTTGATCTCAGTAAATTGAATGGCCCGTTCGACTTTGTCGAGCGTTCCATCAACGCTACAGGAAAGTGAACTCCACTCGAACTTGGAAGCGGCGGCGATCGCGCGAAACGACAGTACGAAACAATCGGCGACAGCTCCGACCAGCAAGTCTTCCGGTGACCACAGGTTCCCCGGTCCGCCAAATTCCTTGGGCGGTGCGGATTCAAGGTCCGAGCAATCGCTGCAACTCAAATTTACATTGCCTTCGGCTTGGGCCTTGGCTTGAACCTGGTAGTTATGCGGGAAATTCATATCTGTCTGGTGAATTCGGGGGTAAAAAAAATGGAGGCTCGACCAATGCCAAACCTCCTCATGTTGAATCGTAATCTTAACCAGCGGCGGTTGTTTCGCCCATTTCGGTAACCACCTGATCGATCAGATTGTATTCCTTGGCTTCTTCTGCCGTCATGAAATTATCACGGTCGGTATCTTTCTCGATCTCGTCAAGGCTCTTGCCGGTGTGCACATTGTAAATCTGGTTAAGGTTCTGCTTGACTCGCAGCAGTTCCTTGCGATGGATCAGGATTTCTTCGGCAGTTCCCTGCATCCCGGCCAGCGGCTGGTGGATCATGATACTGGCGTTGGGCAGTGCGTGCCGCTTTCCAGCTGCTCCAGCCGTCAGCAACAATGAGCCCATGGAGGCGGCTTGTCCGATACAGAACGTTGCCACGTCGCAGGTCAAGAACTGCATCGTGTCGTAGATAGCCAATCCGGCAACAACACTGCCGCCCGGCGAGTTGATATACAGGTTGATGTCTTTCTTCGGATCTTCCGATTGCAGAAACAGCATCTGGGCGACCAGTGAGTTCGCCAGATCGGCAGTCACCTGCGTTCCGAGAAAAATGATTCGGTCTTTGAGCAACCGGCTGTAAATATCGTAGACGCGCTCTTCGCGGCCCGTATTATCAACGACGTAGGGAACGTAAGGCATTTCTTTTCAAACTCCGTCTATCTGTTTTGTATTTCTATCGCTGAAGTCACCTGATCGATTTCCGCCTCCCAAACAAAATGGCCCGATCGCTCGAACACCGAGGAGGCGAAATCACTAATCGTCGTCTTCGTCCGCATCCGGACGCTCGGTAATCTTGTCAACCAACCCGTATTCCACAGCTTGCGGGGCGGTCAGGAAGAAATCGCGATCAGAATCCTTGGCAATCGTTTCGGCGTCTTTTCCAGTATGCTTGGCGAGGACTTCGTTCAACACAGAGCGGTTTCGCAAAATCTCATCCGCCTGGATTTCAATGTCGCTGACCTGTCCACTGACCCCGCCGTAAGGCTGGTGGATCATGACTCTCGAGTTCGGCAGCGCGAATCGCTTACCTTTCGTTCCGCCAGCCAACAACACAGCCGCTCCGCTCGCCGCTTGACCGACGCAAAACGTCGCGATCGGGCAAGACATGATCTGCATCGTGTCGTAGATAGCCAACGTGGCGATCACATCTCCGCCAGGCGAATTGAGGTAGAAGTTGATGTCCTTCTTTTTGTTTTCGCTCTGCAGGTACAACAGCTTCATGACCAATTCGTTGGCGTTGCCGGTGTGGATTTCACCCTGCAGGAATACAATCCGGTTTTCCAGCAACAGATCGCCCAAAGTCATCTGACGCTGACGCTGGTACTGTTGATACGAGTAGGAGTTGGAAATTTGCGTCATTGGATCCTGAGAATCCATTGGATGCCCGAAACTGTCGACAATTTTCTCGTTCAAGATTCAATCCTTTTTAGTTGCCGTTTATCAAACCGTAACCAGATTGGTCAAATTCGACAAGACGTGCTTGCACCAGCGATTGTTGCAAGCCATCCGTGATTTTGCGGGGTAATAAGTAGTAAGTAAGTAGCCAGCCAGAGCGTAACTATTAAATAAGTGCTCAGAATCACTGTCGGTCGGGTACCCGTCCTGACATTACTAGTGTCTGGCAACCGGTGGCGAACCGTCTGATTCGCCTGACCCGCCGAAACTGACTCTAATCGCGTTCTTTTTTATTGGCATTTGGCAATGCCTGTTCCATGCCAGCATCATCGTACTTGGCTTCGGGAATTTCTTCCGAGCTACCGCCCGCTACGAAGAAGTTAATCGCAGAGGTAGTCTCTTTCTGGTGAGCATCGTACTTGGTGGCTTTGAATTTTGCGTGTTCCGTGATCACGTCGATTACTTTGCGCTCAATAATCATGTTTCGCAAAGCATCCATCTGACCGCTTCGTTCCAGTCGAGCCCGCACGCGTCGCGGCGAATCGTTCTGCTGGGCAGCCAGACGCAGGATTTCCTGATCGTAGTCTTCTGGAACATCTTCAACGGTCTCGGCTTCCGCGATCTTTTCCAGAATGAAGTGTTCTTTCAGCAACCGCTCAGTTCGCTCGAGAATGTTCTTGCGAAGTCCATTTTCGCGAGCGACGATTTCGTCTTCGCTGAATCCGCTGGATCGCAGTTCCATGACGTTTCGGTCCAACTCACGACGCGATTGGCGACGCAATAGATCAGGTGGCAATTCCCAGTCCGCAGATTCTGTCAGCGAAGCACTGATCTGATCGCGAATCCGCTCCCGCTGGGCGTATTGCAACTGGCTTTCGAGCGATTCCTTGATCAGGTCTTTCAGCTCGCCTTCCGAGTCGATCCCCAGTTTTTCAGCCACTTCAGCAGCCGTTTTAGCTTCCACACGTTTGACGTCATGGATGGAAATCTCGACGTCGACTTTCTTGCCTTTAAGCTCTTCGTTCTCCGAGTACTCGGAAATATCAACCGAAGTCGTCTTGGAGTCACCAGCCTTGGCACCAGTTACCAGCTTGCCAAAATCCTCGATCGTCGCGTCCGAAAGGCTCAAAATCGGACGAACCTGGATCGACTGCTCGGTCAGCTTGGAAACGACTTTGCCGTCGTGCTTGGAAACGATGTCGCAAACGATGAAGTCTTCTGCCTTGACCGCTTCTTCGACTGGGGCGAGGTCCGAGAACTGGACCGCCAATTTTGAAATATGATCTTCGATGTCCGCGTCGTTGAATTCGTGCTCAGGCCGATCGAGACTCAGGCCCTTCCAGTCAGGCATATCGAATTCCGGGCGAACTTCGATATCGAATTCGTACGTCATGTCGCCTTCGTCAGGCACGTTCACCAATTCGAAATCCAGATCTGGCTCGCTAATCGCAGAATAGTCCTGCGTATCGCCAATCTGGGTCAAGCTATCCATGATCAGAGACCCTTTGACCTGATCAGAAACCTGTGGCTTGAAGCGGCTCTCGATCAATCGTCGAGGTGCCTTGCCGGTCCGGAAACCGGGAACTTCTGCCATGGGAGCCAGTTCGTCGAACTGCTTTTGAAAATACCGGTCGATCTCCGAACGAGGGATCGTCACGGTAACATGTCTCTCACAGGCGCTGACTTCCTTGACGTCGACCTGCAGATCCAATGGTTGTTTTTCTTCTTCGGCTGCGGGATTTGCAGCGGTATCAATATCTGTACTCACGGGTCTACCCAATTGCTCCAGGCACCAGAAACCGCCGAACAGGGAGTCCAGCAATTTTTTCATCAGCGCAATGAAAAAAGCGGGTGATCGGATTCGAACCGACGACATTCACGTTGGCAACGTGACGCTCTAGCCACTGAGCTACACCCGCATCAAACTCCAGAATTGTTTCTATCGCCAATTCGAAGCCTCAAATCCGCCAGAATTTGATGATCCCGGATTATACGAACCAAAAAAACGGACGCAAGAGCCGAAAAACCGGTTCCTGCGGTAGAGTTTGCCAACTTTTGATTTGATGCGGATCGTGGAAAGCGTTAAGTTACTGATCTCGTTTTAATGGGTGTGAAAGCACCATCGTGGAGAGGCAATATAAAAATCAGTCCCGCAAATGCCTTGGCGAGTCTTTGGTCTACGTTGTGTCAGACCAAAATCACTCAGTAATGGCCGCTGTTAATACGTGGGATGTTTCCAATTGAGGAGAGTCAATTTTGAATGCAAAGTTGGTGATTGTGGGAGGTGACGCCAAGAGTACCTCGGTTTCTTTGAAGCGACTTCCGGCGACGATTGGTCGAGCCCGGGAAGCTACCATTACGCTTCCGCATACGCTGGTCAGTCGCCAGCATTGCGAGATCTTCGAGAAGGATGACCAGCTATTTGTCAAAGACCTCAAGTCCTTGAATGGGACGTATGTTAACAACCAGAAGATTTCTGACTCGACGCCGCTGCTGGACGGTCAGTTATTAACGTTGGGTAACGTTACTTTCCGGGCCGTTTACGATGCTATCGAACAGTTGGAAATTCCGTTGGCGGCAGCAGAACAATCTACGGGTGAGCTCCGCGACGACGAAACGATCGACGTTGCAGCAAAGGCCAAACCAACCGCAGCAAAGGCTAAACCAACCGCCAATCCAATGGCCAATGGTGCCAGGATCGCTGCGAGCGGTACATCACCGCAAACTGAAAACCAGGAAAGCGACACAGACCATGGTCCATTAGAAAGAATCCAAAGAGCCAAGCCAGCGGTCCAAAAACCCAAACAACGGAAACCCGTTGCTGCCGAGCCGGTCGTTGCCGCAGCACGTGCTGCGAAAATTCCTGCCAAGCCCAACTTCCTCATCGACGACGAATCCAATGCAGACAAATCCATCTGCCTCGGTGCGATGGACAAGCTTCCCGAGAGCCAGCCCCACGCCAGCTTCGCGGGCAATCTTGCGTTGGCTCCAGAAGACCAGTCGGCCGCGTCCGCTATTTCTGAGGTGAACATCGAAGTTGACGAAAACGAGCAGGATCAGGCCGCCAGCCAATCTTCGCTCAACGAATTCTTTCGCAAAATGCCCAAGTAATTTTTGCTTGCAACTGATTTGCCCATTGCGAAAATTCAGCCCTCGTGTGGTAGGATGAAGGCATGAAGAAGCCTTCGGAAATTGACCAGAAACTCATCGAACGCATTCGTGGCGGCGATAGTAATGCGTGGAATGAATTGATTGCCCGTTATGAAGGCAGACTATTAGCGTTTGTCGATAGCCGACTTTCCAATCGTTCCGCCAGCGAAGATATCGTGCAGGAGACCTTCATCGGGTTCCTGAACAGCTTGCCCAATTACGACGGCCGCCGGTCGCTGGAAAGTTACATGTTTTCCATCTGTGCGTACAAACTGACCGATCACCTGCGTCGCGAAGGGCGGCGACCAGCCATCCCACTTTCGGCTTCTGGCCCCGATTCCAGCGGACAATGGCAACTCACCGGAGCCGCCCGCGCTGCCAGCAGCATCGCCCGGAGCGTCGAACGAAAACGACTGGAAGAACACGCACTGATCGAAGCGATCGAATCGCAAGTCGAGCGTTGGCAGGAAAAAAACGACTGGACGAAGCTAAAATGCATCGAGCTGCTGATTGTCCGCGGTATGCCCAACAAACAGGTCGCGGTCGCACTCGGCATCACCGAGCAGCAGGTCGCTAACTTTAAGTTCGATTTCTTGTCGCGCCTGCGTGTGCTGATCAAGCGTCAGGGGCTGTCCAAGGAAGTCTTCCCGGAACTCTACGACGATTAATTGGCAACGCGTCGTCCGTCCGCGGCATCCACTCTCTGTCGTCGACTCTCACTCTGACTTTGCAAAACCGCTCGCTTTCCTTCTGCGCTCTCGGTCTTGGGTCTGCGGTCTGCGATCTGGGCTGGTGCGACCGACGATACCCCGGAATCCCCAATCAGCTCCTAAACGAGGAATTGGCAGCCGGATAATGGTTCGATTCATCCGGGATCTGTTTTGATTACCGATTTGCTTTGAATTTTGACCTAAACGGGTCAAATAACTCTGCTAAACTGTCGAACTTCATTCAAAACAGTACAGGAGTCGGACGTGCGTAAAATTCTCGTCGCCGGAAATTGGAAAATGAATCTGAGCCGAGCCGAATCAGTCGATTTGGCCAAGGCGCTGGCTGCCAGAGAATCCGACTGCGTGGATGTGGATGTTGCGATCTGCCCTCCGCACGTCTATTTGGATGCGACTTCAGCGGTGGTCGCCGGGACTTCGATCAGCCTCGGTGGTCAGGACTCCTACCATGAAAAATCAGGTGCTTTCACTGGCGAGACCAGCCCCGGCATGTTGGCCGATGTTGGCTGCAAGTTCGTGATTCTCGGGCACAGCGAACGGCGAAATGTGATCGGCGAATCGGACGAGTTGATCAACCTGAAGGTTAAAGCGGTCCTGGCAGCGGGACTCAATCCGATTTTGTGCGTGGGTGAACTGCTTGAACAACGTGAGGCCGGCCAGACTCTGGAAGTCGTAAAACGCCAGTTCGAAGGCTCTCTTGAGGGTATTTCTGCTGATCAGATGAAGAAAATTGTGTTGGCTTACGAGCCCGTTTGGGCGATTGGGACCGGAAAAACGGCATCTCCCGATCAGGCTCAGGAAGTACATTTCGACCTTCGCAAAATCATGGCGGAGAGGTACAATCCTGAAGTTGCCCAGCATGTACGGATATTGTACGGCGGTAGTGTAAAACCAGCCAACGCGGGCGACCTGCTCTCTCAAACGGATATTGATGGTGCACTGGTCGGAGGTGCATCTCTCGACGCAGACAGTTTTTTGCAAATCATTTCCGCTGGCAAACCCAGCTCGACGACATAATTTGGTGAAGTAATGAATGTTGGCTTGACGTTTTTGGGAATCTTACTGTTCGTAACCTCGGTCTTCATGATGATGTTGATCCTGGTCCAACGCGGCAAAGGCGGCGGCTTGACCGGCGCTTTGGGCGGCATGGGCGGACAGAGTGCATTCGGGTCCAAAGCCGGTGACGTGTTCACTCGGATCACCGTTATCACGGCGATTATCTGGATCACGTTGTGCATGCTCACGATCGCAATCTACAACCCGCCACCCAATAGCGATTCGCTAAACGCAAATCGACCGGCCTCCATGTCTGGCATGGAAGACGAAGAAGGGGCCGGTGGTATGGGAGCCGGTGATTCTGGTGCATCCGAATTTGGAGCCGCCGGCGACTCAGCGGGCGAAGCTGGCTCGTCGACCGATAGCGAAGAAATACCAGATAATCTGGACGAAGAAGTTTCCAAGATACTGGAATCAAATTCGTCGGACGCAGGCGAGAGCACGGATGCGGGTTCTTCGACTGAAGAACCTGCGACTGACGACGACGGCAACTAACTGCGAGGAGTCAAGCGTTGTTATTGAGCATGACCGGGCATGGTTCAGCCACCGCCCAGGATGATCAGGTTCAAGTCCTCGTTGAAATTCGATCCGTCAACAACCGGTTTCTGAAGATCTCGGTTTCCGGCGACGTTGACGCCGATGTTCAGGGGAAAATTGAAGCGATGGCGCGGGCTCGCGTGCAACGTGGAGCGTTGAACATCCGTCTGCAGACTCAATTCCTGTCGGCAAAAACGCAGTACCAGCTCAATATGCCTCAGCTTGAGGAGTATCGCAAACAATTGCAGTCAAGCAACGTCGACGTCGAATCGATGGCTGCGGTTTTATCGCTTCCCGGCATCGTGACCGAAATGATGTCGGAATCCAAAATGGAAACCGCCTGGCCAATGATCGAATCGGCCGCCCAACAAGCCCTCGAGAACTTCGTCAGCATGCGGGCCAATGAAGGCACCGCGATGCTCAAGGACTTGCTGTCCAACTGCGACCTGATTGATCAACATGTCGCTTCGATCCGAGAGCTGGGCCCCGCCGTCGTCGAGGCCTATTCGAATCGAGTCACTGAACGAATCAACCGGATCCTGCAGGAACATGACGTTTCGGTTTCGGCCAGCGATGTGGTTCGCGAGATCGGGATCTTTTCCGAGAAGGTCGATACATCCGAGGAACTGGTCCGGCTGGAAAGCCATATCCAACAGTTCCGCTCGATCGCCAACAACAATGAGAGCAGCGGCCGGAAGCTGGATTTCCTGACGCAGGAACTGTTACGAGAAACGAACACGATTGGCTCGAAAGCGAATGACGCTCAGATCGCCAACCACGTTGTTGAAATGAAGACTATCATCGAGCGGATCCGCGAGATGATTCAGAATGCTGAGTAGTTCCCCCACCTGAATCGCACGTGACGAGATGACTCCATCTGGCAATTTGATTATCATTTCCGGGCCGTCCGGCGTCGGCAAATCGACGGTCGTTTCCAACTTAATCTCTGAGTGTCCGTTGCCGTTGAAGCTCAGCGTCTCGGCCACGACTCGTCCCCAACGAGGAGATGACCGCCCCGGTAAGAACTATATTTTTCTGTCGGACGAAGAGTTCCAGCAACGGATCAAAGCGGGAGATTTCCTCGAATATGCCGAGGTATTTGGCCGTGGACACTGGTATGGGACGCTAAAAGACCAAGTTAGCACTGGTCTGGAGCAGGGGGATTGGATAATCTTGGAGATTGACGTAGAGGGTGCTCAGAGTATCAAAAATCAGTTCTCCGACGCGATCAGCATCTTTATCCATCCCGGCAGCCTGGAAGAACTTGAGCGACGTTTAAAAGGGCGGGCTACTGATGACCAGCAGGCCATCCAGCGCCGATTGGAAGTGGCCCGCACCGAATTGGATGCTTCGGTCGCTTACGACCACATTGTCACCAACCATTCGGTCGAACAAACCGTAACAGACATTTGCAAGATACTGTTGGGCGCATCGGACGCTCAACTTCAGAACAAAAACTAATCAGAAGACAAATCGCCAGCAATTGGAGCCAAGATGTACGACGAACTAAAAGAAGAGCAAATCATCCGCAAGGTTGGAGGCCGATTCAAGCTTTCAACGTTGATCCAGAAACGGATGGTCCAATTGAGCCAAGGCGCGCGGCCGCTGATCAATACTCACGAAGAAGACAAAATGGCGATCGTTCTTCAGGAGATTTTGCAAGACAAGATCTACCTCGATTCTTCGGACGAAGTCAAACAGGGAGCATCGCCAGACCTGGCTGAGACTCCGCAACTTAACTTGGACGATCTGTAAACCAAAAGAATTTTGCCTTGGCAAAGAAACGAATCATCCTGGGAATCTCTGGTGGCATTGCTGCGTATAAATCGGCAATGCTCGCCAGTCGTCTAGTCCAGGATGACCATGACGTCCAAGCCGTCATGACTACCAGTGCGAAGCAGTTCATTGGCGAAGCCACGCTCACCGCGCTGACTGGTCGACTAGTCGCCAGCGATATGTTCGATCCGCGGTACCCGCTAGGACCGCATATCGAATTGGCACGAGAGTATGATTTGCTCTGCATTGCACCCGCGACCGCGAATTCGCTGGGCAAACTGGCGAACGGAATTTCTGACGATCTGTTGTCGACGCTGGCTCTTTGTTTCACCGGTCCGATCCTGATCGCGCCGGCGATGAACTGCGAAATGTGGGAAGCTCCCTCGGTCGCTCGAAACATGGAAACGCTCAAAGCAGACGGGGTGCATTCGGTTGGCCCAAACGAAGGCTGGTTGAGCTGCCGGGTCAAAGGGCAGGGGCGGATGGCCGAGCCAGCAGAGATCCTCGCCGCGATCCAGAATTTGTTGCAGTCGTGATCAGGCTATGATTTACACGATTCTTTTCTACCTGGTCCTGATCCTGTTTGTCCTGGCCCTGATCGTTAGCTGGTTCGGGAACCTGTTCGGACTTCCCGGGAATTGGGCAATGGTCGCACTGACTTTGGTTTGGTACTTCTTTACCAGCCCCGAAACGCATTGGCATATCGGCCTGTGGATGGTGGTCGTTTTTGTGACGTTGGCTGGGGTCGGTGAGTTGGTCGAATTTGCTGCTTCGGTGTTGGGCACCAAGCATGCTGGCGGCAGCCGCCGGGCGGCGACTTGCAGCGTCGTTGGCTCGATCGCCGGCGGGATCCTGGGCGGTTTCGTTGGACTACCGATCGCGATCCCATTGGTCGGTATGATCGTCGGCAGTATCCTGTTTGCTTGTCTGGGCGCGATGATTGGGGCTACGATTGGCGAAAAATCGCAGGGCTCGGAAATGGAAAAGAGCCTGAAAGTGGGCGGCGCGGCGTTCGCAGGTCGTTTCGTGGGTACGGTCGGTAAAATTGCATTCGGCGCAGCGATACTGGGTATCTCAATTTTGAATCTGTTTATTTAGCGAGACAGTGAAAGGTTTGCATGAGCAGCGACCAAATGATCAAGGCATTGGAACTGGCCCGGGATGGCGATTGGGAAGGCTCGCACAATATCGTTCAGGATATTGATTCCCAGGAAGCCGCCTGGATTCACGCGTATCTGCATCGCGTGGAAGGGGACGATGGCAATGCCGGATATTGGTATCGTCGCGCCAACGTCGATTTTCCCGAATGCGGGCTTGAGGAAGAATGGCAGCACATATTCGATGCGATTTCTTCTGGTTAGATCTCGGCCCTGAATCATGGAACTTGAAAAGCTCCTTATCTCTGGACGAAAAATTCGAGTCTGCGGATTCGACGACGCGCACTATGCTGACAAGACTCCGGGCTCACCAGTCAATGTCGCGGGGATCATCTGCAGTAATACCCGGTTTGAAGGGATGGTGTGGGGCGAGATAGAAAAAGATGGAACCGACGCCACTGAAATGATGGCAAAGATTTTGCTTGAATCAAAATTCATGGCACAAGTTCAAATCGTACTGCTGGATGGTGTTACGTTCGGGGGTTGCAACGTTGTCAACATCCGTGACCTGCATCAACGTTTGCAGGTGCCCGTGGTGGCTGTGATGCGGAAGCATCCGGACCTGGAGAAGTTTCGATTCGTTATTGAGCGATTTCCCGATTCCGCCGAACGATGGCAGTCAATCGAAGATGCCGGACCGATTCACGAGCTGAACGAATTTGTATTTCAAGTCGTTGGTCTTAAGCCAGAGCTGACATCGCGAATCCTGAAACGCTTAACCGATCAGGGAAAAGTCCCGGAAGCTCTCCGCGTCGCACATCTGATTGGATCGGCAATCAAGCTGGGAATCAGCGGGAAACGGGCCTGATTTTGGTGCGACGATCATTGTCGGGAGGTGGAGGCTCCACCTCCCGCAACCCTGACCGCGCGCAAACGAATTTTCAAATTGCTCTATTCAACCAGTTCTTCAATCGCTTCCAGCACTCCGTTCAAGTTGATTCCGACGGATCGGAGCATCCCTTTTTCATCAATCAAATAGAAGGCCTCGGTATCCATAAAGCTCCATCGGCGTACCAAAGATTCTGTTGGAGAGTCATGAAGTAAGGTAACGCCAGTCGATTCTGGATCCAGCAATGCCTGACCTGCTGCGCCCAGAGGCAAGCTGAAGTTGTTGTGTCTCAGCCAGACAATTCTCAGATCCGGAAGCTTTCGAATCTGTTGGAATAACTTGCTCCAGGCCGGACCAGGATTCGTAAAAGTGACCAGCAACAAAACGTTAGAACCCGTCAGGCCAGCAACTGCATCCTCGACGTCGTCGTTCCAAAAGTCAGTTGGGAACTTAGCACCGATTTGAAGCTGGTTGGCTTTGAATTTGATGTTTCTGGCCAGTTCTGTAAACGGAAAGTCCTGGTAACTAAAGCTGGAACTCTTAACGCGGCGAGAAACGAAACTGTGCAGGGCACCATGTGTAGTTTTGACGCGTCTTTGAATATTCTCAGGCAGTCCGGTCGTCAACATTTTCACTCCCGCCAGTTCGTTTTCGATTCTGGCAACATTCGCGTTGATCGTGCTGATCATCTCGTTGCGATCGAGTCCTTTTAAAAACTCGGCATGCTCATTGGTCAGTCCTACTGACAAACCATCAACGAGTGACAAGCTCAACAGTTGCGACAAGAAATTGCTGTGGCTGTATAACGCATGGGCGCGGTTGATGGGGTAGGGGTTCTTCGTTTGAATCTGCTGCATCAGTGCTGTCGGGAACTGTGTAAATGGAAACGCTCTTTCGAACTCACTCAAGCAGAGCCAAACGTCTGCATGGTTGACGTAATGCTGCTGCAATAATTCCACTGCTTTGTCATATGCTTTCCCGGTAGCACTCCGTTTAGCTTTCGGTTTAGCCTTGTCGTTGTCAGAGTCATTGGTTTCCTCAGTAATATTACAACTGAGTTCGACAATCGCTCCCAAGGCATTAACGGCGGCGACTTCGCCTCGAAACCTGGCTTCCAGGTCAAACAGGCGATCGAATGTTTCCAGCCGATGCTGGGATTGTTTTTCCGACACTTCCCGTTTCTGCTTTTGAGTTGACATGTTGCGATATAAAGCCGCGATCTTGGATTGCCGCGAGTAATAATCATTGCTGATCTCGACCAGTTCCCGGTCCGCAGGGGGCATGAACAACCGTTCTCCGGAAGCAGTACTTGCTGGATAAATTTTCGAAATTGGTGCATTGAGTGGCGCTGGTTTATCCCTTGGATCTATTGGTCGAGTTGGTTTCGAGTCATCCTTAAGTACCCAGTCCGCTCCCTCAAAATCCTGCTGGTTGTTCTGCAGGCACAGACTTTGTGAAGTTTTTTGGTAGGCCTCGTATGTCTCCGTCGGATAAGCGCAATACCAATTGCCGTTTCGACGAGAACCGAAAATTCTGACTAGCGGATATTCTGATTCGATTGGCATATGCAGTTCGTAGCGTCCCGCATCGTCTGTTCGAGTCATTGAAACATCCCTGCCCACATTACCTGCCATGACGGTACCGGTTACGATGATGTTCGCAGTGGGGGTGTCGTCATCCCAGCGAACTACTCCGCGAATGGCAAAGGTCTTGGCTGGCCGTAATTTCAGATGCGTAGAAATTCCAGGTTTGGCCAAATCGATCACTATTGGATTTACCACCGGTGGTTTCTGATCGGAAATCAACGAACCGTAATAGCCTGATCCGCGACTAAATCCGTGTGTGGAAACAAAGACAGTGCAGGGACCGGTATGTGGTGGCAGGTGGAAGTATCCGTTGGCGTCAGTTTTCACACTCGATGCAACCGAAGAAATTACTTGATCAATATCTCCGACGCGGTTCAATTCATTTTCGTGAATTTGAACGACGACGCCTTTAATCGGACGATCATGTTCATCGACCAGGTTTCCAAAAACGGAACTACCTTTTTGAAGCGGAATTTCACCGACTTCTTGATCGGCCGCCAGATCTTCTGGTGCCTCAAATTCTCCACGCACAGGAGCGTAGTTCTCAGCGCTCGCCACGAACGAGACCTTGCCCGACCGCGGCACGTAGGTCCGGAACTTTCCATCCGGCGAACAGTTGACTGTAATTCCGAACCATGGCCGGTGATCAAGATCGGCGCTGGAAATTCCATAGAATCGAACCGTGGGCTTCTTTGTTGGACCGTAGGCAATATTCTCTGGCTTAACCACACGTCCAGTAATCAGACGTCCCAGCTGCAACTTACTCGTGCCGAAAGATCCTCGCTTGCGGATATTCTTATTGTTAAACGAATCTGTTTTTCGAACATAGCCCTCGGCAGTTATCATCGCGCCAAACCGGAAATCGTTTTGTGATCGCAGCTCATCCGGGATTTCGACTGAGAACTTACCCGCGGAGTCGCTTTCGACATGCCATTCGTGCAATTTCTGAAAGTGGTAAATGGCAAATTCGAATGGCCCACTCATTACCACGTGAAGCTTGGCATTGGCAATCGGTTCGCCGAGTGCGTTCGTAATGGTGCCTGTCACGCGTTCTGGCAGCTCGTCGGATTCAGCATTTCGGTCATTCGAATCGTCTAACGCAGGTTCAGTTTCGGTATGTGCCACAGAGGCCTCGTACATCGCAGGCTCATGCGGAACAGAATTGGCAGACGCCAGGTCTTCGAATGGCCGCACTATCGAAATGATCAACATACAAACAAGAAGCAACGAAAAGCTAACGCACTTAGTACGTCTTGAGAGCGTCGAACGAAGCGCGGTTTCATTCAATATTGACCGGATTCGCGATTCCAGCGGAGGTTGAGTGACTCCAACCCCAATGCTGCTCGGCAGTCGCTTCCCAAACAGTTCGCCAGCGATAGCGATCAGTTCACTCGCGTAGTCATTGGCATCGGTTCCGCGATTGATTACCTGATCGTCACACGCCTGCTCTCGAGTCACGGCCAATCTTTGGTATGTAACCCACATCAATGGCTGAATCCAGAAAACGCTTTTGGCGATCATTGCCAGCATGTTCCAGAATACATCATGCCGTCTAACATGAGCCGTTTCGTGTTCCACAACCATCTGCAAACGGACAGCGGACCAATCTCGCGCGGATTCAGGAAGCAGGATGCGAGGTCGGACGATCCCAATGGTGACGGGTACGTGAACGCCACTCGATATCCTGACTGATTGACCATTGTTTCGAATGGCAAATCGCTTTGAGTTACGCAGCCAAGTAAACGAGATCAGGTAACACGCCACGATCCGTATCAGCAAAATCGTGCTTACCAACATCCAAATTGCCACGATCACAGAACGCCAATGGATGATTGGGAAAAATTGAGCGTTTCGATTCTCACTTGTAGCCGGGTGGCTGGCAGACCCGATACTTGGAGCCGCTACAACCGCATCGGATTGGGCGAGTGGTGAATTGCCATGCAGTCTTACGAAACCATCGACGGCCTGAAACTGTGGTGGAAGATCCAAACCGGGCGAAACTTCATGACCGTCTACATGAGCAACGGTCGCTTGCGGTTGGTCCCAGCCTGTGTAGCCAAACGGAACTCGATAGCCTAATGGAATTTCCGGTAGTATCATCAACGCCAGAGGCAATAACAACGCCATCGCAAACGCACTTTGCCAAACCAAAGACCGAACGTCCGCCGAAGCTCTCGACAGAAACTTGTCGAGAGCCCAAGCAGCGCCCATGACGATCGTACTCGTGACGATGCCAATGACGAGAAATTCGAATCCGACAGTTTCCAGCCAATCTTGAATTTGTAAGAAATTGTTCATTGCCGATCCTTTCTGGCTTGGTCTACCAATTCCTGCAAATGCGTCAATTCTTCGTCAGACAGATCCTTCGCGGACGAATCTAACAAGGCTGCAAATGCGTCCGTCGGGGAATCGGAAAAGAAAGTACTCATCAATCTTGCTATCGCATTCTTTTGCGATTTTCGACGACTGGTAGCAGGGCGATACAAATACCGCTTGCCATCTTTGCGAAACTTGAGCCAGTTTTTTTCTACCAGCAGCCCCAACATTGCTCGCACCGCCGAGTAGCTGGGAGGATCGGCCAGGTTTTGTAAAACTTCGGCGACCGAAGCTTCCTCGAGTTTGGTAACTGTTTCCACAATTTGCCGCTCCCGGCGGCCTAATTCCAGTGGTGTTTTCCGCTTTTCCATCGCAACCTCGCAAAAGAACAGACGTGCTAATTGAGCAGCACATTTCATGCTAACGTATTAGCACATGAACTGCTTGTCAACCGGGTTCGCGAAAGAAAACTGCCCTAACTTGCTTTGCGGGCGGAACGATTCTATTGGTGACCGCAAGCTAGCATCTATAATTCTGGCAGAGGTTGTGCAGCCAAAATTTAAGCCGACTTGTCTAACCTGCCGAATTCTCAAGAGTAACATTGTCATCGTCAAAGGTTGAAACATGAAATTCAACGTAGCCATTCCCGTTGTCGCGATCTTGCT
Organism: uncultured Pirellulaceae bacterium; assembly: GCA_964641465.1. GTDB lineage: Bacteria > Planctomycetota > Planctomycetia > Pirellulales > Pirellulaceae > Mariniblastus. Next base: position 116,058 of record CAZXLW010000002.1, read on the forward strand.
GACGGCGACGTTGGGCCTTACTGCTCAAACCGGTTTTCAGTCACAGGAGAGCTCGTCGTCCTATTCCGGCGACACCATTTCGTTGACTGAATGCAATGTTCAGTTGATCCAGGACATCGAGTTGCCGGCACTTGAAAGTGGGTTACTGACAAACATCCTGGTCAAGCCTGGGGACTATGTTGGCAAGAACCAGAAAGTTGGCCAGATGGATGACAAGCGTGCCCGCCGCGCTTTGGAGTCCGCCAAACTGCGGCAACAGATCGCCAGCGATCGGGCCAATGACAACACCGAAGTCAACACAACTTACAAGCAGGCGGAACTGGCGTACCAAGAGCACCTCAAAAACAACCGCCTGCGACGTTCTGGTTCGATGTCCGAACAACAAGCCGAACGAGCCAAGGTCTCTGCCGAAATCGCGAACTTCCAATACAAGGGTGCCAAGAACGCTCGTCGACTGGCTGGCGTTGAAGCAGCTGCCGAAATGGTAGAGGTTAAAGCTTCACAGGACAGCATCGACCGGCACTCGCTGGAATCACCGATCAACGGAGTCGTCTACGAAATGGCTCGCGAAGCTGGCGAGTGGGTAACCGCTGGCGAGCCAGTGATGCGAATTGCACAAATGGATCGGCTACGTATCATCGGCTTCATTGATGGCAACCGATACAACAGCAACCAGGTCGCCGACTGCGAAGTAACAGCAACTGTCATGCTGCCTCGGGGTCGAAAAGAACAGTTCAAAGGCAGAGTTGTCTTCGTGGAAGGCCGCCGTAGTATCAAGAACGAATTTCGCATCCGCGCTGAAGTCGACAATCGCACTTTTGATGATGCCAAGAAACATTGGATCCTTCAGCCGGGTAACATCGTCAGCATGGAAATTCGACTCAACGCAGTGGATGAACAGTCACCCCTGCAAGCAGCGTCCAATATTGGCGGCGTCAGCGGCGGTGGCGGAAGTTTCCAGAAGTAGAGACGCGAGATAGAAATCCCGCACTCTTGTCCGTTCGCGACTGGCTCGAAGAACAGCAGACAGACCTGAGCCTGCCACCTATCGCTTGGAACCGACGGTTGTTAGCCAAAGGAATGAGGTTCCATTCTCGTCGGCGCGGATTTCGTATTTCATCCGCGGCTTGACCTGACTGAGAATCTTCCCGAGCGTATTGAGGTAGGTGCCGTTCTTTTTGATCACCGTTACTTGGGTCTCGGAGAGTTCAATCCCTGCTCTGGCCAGTGAATTGTGATCGATCAACATCGGGACTTTGCCTTGGGCCTGGATGGCCTGCAACGCTTTATCGAGTGGGAAGCTGCGGATTTCGATTGGGAATTTCTTCAGCATGCTGGGGACTGTTCGAAGTGGCAGGTCCTGTGACGGCCAGCCAACGGGCCAGTGTTCTTTGGCGCCACGAAAATCGGTTAGCCGCAAGGCCATCTCCCGGCCACGTTCGCGGTAAGGCTGCAGAACCAACCCCAGAGGCCTGGCCATCGCTGCCAGGGCCGTACCGATCGAAAGCCCGGCCAGCTCATCTTCGATTGGCTCCTGTCGTTTCAGAGCCGTTTTGGCGGCAGTATCCGTTTGGAAACGCAGAGGGACCGACCGTTTGATCGAAGTCAAAACCTCCGCGCACGTTTTTCCCTTGGTCGACTGATCCAGTTTCTTCGACAGGATCCCGTTGAGGTCAACCAGCTGCTGCGACGTCAGGCCAAAGGCTTTCTTGTCAGCCAACCCAACGTTGGCACCGTCGTCGCGAATGCTTTTGATGTAATCTCGCAGCCCAGCTCGATCACGGATCGAAAACTTCTTGCCAGGCAGGACCAGTTTTTCTTTGTGGATCGCACCCTGAATCTTGACCCGTTTCGAGTCGTCGGATTCTGTGATTTTGATCGGGGTGGAATCCCCAGCTGTTCGAGATCGAACGCGATCTGCACCAACGTCATTCAACAACTGCATCCAGCGTTGTTGCGTTCCGAGCGGAGCTAAGCGAGAAGTTGCAATTTCGATTTCAATGAATCGATTCTGGCTTTGCCCACAAACAAAACCGACTTGCACCAGCGTCAGTAAAGAACAAGCCAACAGCGGAACAAGTCGATTCATTATCATCCAATGCCTGGTTAAGTTAGTCGCTCATGCCGTAGCGGCCGATGCAATAGATCGCGTTTATGAGATCCTTGACACCGATCTTTTTGCCTTCGCTGTAGCCGCGACTGTTGTACGATATCGGAACTTCGACAAAACGGAAGCCGCGTCTGGCAAGCTTCGCCGTGATCTCTGGCTCGATGCCAAAGCGGTCCTGGTCAATTCGAACACTTTCGATCACGTCGCGAGTGAATGCCTTGTAGCATGTCTCCATGTCCGTCAGACTCAGCCCGCTCATCAAGTTCGATGCGCCGGTCAGAACCGCGTTGCCCATGCGGTGCACCAATGATTCATCCTGCAGCTCTTCGCCGATGAACCGCGAACCGTAGACAACGTCCGCGTCCTTGTTTAACAGCGGCACCATCAGTTTTGGAATGTCGCGTGGATCGTATTCGAGGTCAGCGTCCTGGACAACGACATAGTCGCCGGTAACCTGCGCAAAACCAGTTCGCAAAGCCGCGCCTTTTCCCTGATTAGGCTGCTTGAGAAAGATCTTAAGATTGTCGATATCCGCCAGCTTACCGAGGATGTCACGAGTCCCGTCGCTGCTGTTGTCGTCGACGACAATGATTTCCGTGTTCAACGGCAGGGCCGCAACCCGGGAAATGACTCGGGCAATTGTCGCTTCTTCGTTGTAGACCGGGATCACAATCGACAGCTTGAACGTGGCCGCCGTTTCACGAGAGATAACGTCCGACTGTTTCTGGTACTCGTCCAGTTCTGACTTCAGCAGACCTTCGCAACCATCCAACCGTTTCAGGATATCCTGAAAACGCGTTTCCAAATCCAAAGAACTGGATTCGAAATTCTGGTTGTTCTGAGAAACGGTCATTTCGTTAATTTGTTTAGTAGTCGATTGGGAAGTCGGTTTGGCAACCATCGTACACTCTCGATTTTAGGATTTTTGGTTAGTGTTTGGCGAGTTCATTTTTTTGGTCAGACGCTTTTCGCGATTCACTGAATTCGCTTTTGCTGGCATCGCCGGCCAGCTAACGATGCCATTTGGCATGACATCCGAGATCTGACGTTTATCTTTTGGTAAAAAGTCGACACTTTGGGGATCATCAAATCGAGACTTGCGTCCCCAAACCTGAGCCAGCCCGTCCTGATAGAGCAGGCCCCAGTGCTCTTGTTGCTCGATCATGTGACGCGAAGTCACTTCGTCGAACCGCTTGTTGATCACCAGATCCGGTTCGCGATGTGCCAGAACCCGGGCAGGATCAATCGGCGGCGAGTTCGGGCTGCGGTGTCTCGGCAGGATGTCCTGATCACCGTACAGGAAGTCAAAATGCATATCGACAACCTGTTGTGGGTAGCACGTTCGGAAGCGGCCATCGAACGCTACACGGCTGGTAGTTTCTGTTTCGTCGCCTGCACAAAGAGCAGCAATCGTGTATTGGGCCCAGTTGTAGGTAACCACGATGCGACCATCGATGTCGTTTTGTTCCATGAACGCAAACGCGTCGACCGGATAAATACTGCGGTCAACCTGGATCCGATCAAGGCGATCGGAAATGCGATACGAGATGCCTGCGATCAGCAACACGAGGCCGGCGACTGCGGCGAATCGAGCCATCGGTTTTCCGAACCAAGCAGGTTCACTGTTCGATTCTGGCTGCTGGAATCGAGCCAGTGCCGATTGCAGATGGGGAGCCATCCAGAATCCGCACAGGATCGTAAAGAACGGAACATGCCTGAAGTGACTCAATGCTTGCCAACAGGTAATTCCCAGAATTACACAGTGAACAAGGTCACGCTTTTGTTTTGAAAACGCCATCGCGAAGACCGCGACTGCCAGCAGAATCCAGAACTTCATTCCAACCATCGTCCACAATTGACCATTGGACCAATCGACGATTTCCGGTCGTGGGCTGCCAAGCGATTCAGCCAGCCACATCGGCAAGCGAAACGAGTAAGGGTTCAACAAGGTCGTGCAAGCGACTGCCGCGGAAATCAAAGCCATCCGACGGGCAAGTCCCCAGCCATCTTTGCCTTTGATGCACAGAGCCTCGAATGCTCGCAACATCAAGTAGGCGATGGTTATACAAACGCCGGCTACAAATCCGCCGTGCGAGTTAGTCCAAATCAGGATAATCGGAACGGCCAGCCACAAGAGTCGACCTTGGAACCAGGATTGTTCAATGGTTGATGGTTTGTCTGTGGCGAACAGACGAACGGAGTTAATTCTCAAATGCCACTGGTCTCTCCAGCTGGCAAAACAATACTGCAGCAATAGCACCAGCAGCGTGAACAAAATGAAGCTGGAAAGCTGTGGCCGGAAGCTCCAGTGGTAGCCCAGGTTCCAGGCAACGAGCAAAGCAATCATCGCGTTGGGTATCAAATCGACTTTTTGTCGAAAGTTGAACCACAGGATGCTGCCGATGACGAACAGGCTGAGTAGGAACTTGCCCCACAACAGACCAGCCGGCCCAAACCAATCGACGACCGTCGCCATGGTTATTTCTGACAAGTTCTCGTGGTTGATCCAACGAAAACCTTCCGCCGTAAATGAATACGAAGTGGTTTCGGACAGTCCGGTCTGCAGAGAATCGCGACCAAATTGTACGTGCCCCCAAAGATCGGGGTCCGCAACGCTGGGCGACATCGCCAGACTACCTGCCAAGGCTACCAGGATGAGCAGCCCCATACAAAAAATCGATTCAAATTTGAATTCAAATCCTGTATTGGTCGCTTTGTCTTGGTTCTCTGACATACGGAACGAACTGGTCCATGGGTATATGATTGGCACTGAAACATAGATCCAGTAATCATGGATTGGCCGTATTTTCCGTTACGTCGCAGATTTAACATACTTCGCCTGGCGCGGAGTTGTCGGTTGTTCGGGTACCGACGGATATGATGATTTTGACGCTACATTTGCATTTAAAACGCACGCTATAACGGCAGGCAGCTTGAAGGACGAGCAAGTCCGCAATGTCGAGTTCCGACGTTTAATCGGCGGAAGACCAAGAGAGCTCAGTCAGAGCGATGAGTAAAAAACGACAAGCGAAGCGACGAATGATTCGCCAATATCACTTGCCGTGTTGCTTAATTCCCGACAGATCTGGGAATGAATGGCTCGTTGAATTCACCTGTAGGCGGAGCCAAAACGGGCTCAGGCGTAATAAATTGGCCAGCAGGAATCGTCGATGGAGCCTCGGTTCCAGGCAACATCAGTGGTGGCCCCGGTAAAGGCAATTCCATTGCCGGTATCGTTTCGATAGTCGATCCGCCGATTGGGATGCCGGCTTGAGCTGTTCCCGAGTCAGAGCGATCCAAAACGATTGAGATGGCTTTCATCTTGCGATGGTTCTCGCGAATTTCTGATTCCAGTCCCTGTAGGTTGGCTTCCAGGTCACTCTTGCGGACACGACGGCCATCCAGATAACGATTTACAATTTCAACGTCCGACTGAAACTTTTGTTGATCCTCAAGTAGAAGCTGAATCTGGTTTTCTCGTTCCTGAGCCTGCGAATCGGCCTTTGCGATCGCATCGCCGCTTCGCTGGTTGTTGGATTGGACTCGTTGTATCTCGTCAAGATAATCGTCGTACTGACGACGAAGCGTTTTCAGCAGGTACGGGAAATCCTTCAGCCTGCGGATGAAAACGCGTTCAATTTCGGTCACTGGTTCGATATCGGCGAACTTGGGAACAACGTTTTCGCCCCGCTGGTATCCGTCGGCCGTCAATTTATCGACCTGGATCACATCGCCTTTTTCGAATTCAATATCGCCACCGGCGTGGAGAGCGGGGTTAACAGCCTGACCATTCTTGGTGAACTGGCCCTCTGCTCCCAAGTTTCCTGGTGAATCGACCTGGTAGGGCCGACTTGCTTTTTCAAAACGGAACCGGACAAAGATCTCTTCGGGCTCTGGAACAAATCGCTGTGAAATTCGGTTGGGCTGAGTTTCGATCCAGTTCTCAATCTTGACGATCGGTAATCCGTCGAACAGCACACGATCAATCGCTTGTTCGTACTTGGCCGCTTGATTTTCATCATTGATGTCAAACCCAAGCAAGCCAGGGGGCATGATTTGTTCGACCAGTAGCTTGTGGTATTCAGTCAACCTATCGTTGAGTTGACTATCTTTTTCGTCGATCACAATTCCGCTGTTGCGAACGTAGACATCGCGACGATCAACAGGCGATTTTTCGAACAACGTCCAAGTCGATGTCGGTGATTTATATTCGTTTTCGTCTGCAATAAAGACCGGTTCCAGTTCGACTGAATCAGGCGTTTCAGAAACAACTCTCATTGTTCCCACAAATACGACTGGATAAACTTTTTCTTCTTCGAACACGCGATCGGAAAACACAAACAGTCGCATGTCTTCCATCGAGGCCTGGTTCTCGGCATCTTCGTTTTGAATTCGTTCGGCAGGAAATCTAAATATGCGGTTCGCATCGCTGGCTTCAATGGTTCCACCATTCCAGACACGACCACGACCGGCCATCTGCAGGTCCAGGGCTTCAGAAAGTCCCCTCAGCGAATCCGGGCTGTATTCGTCTGCCAGCTCGGAACCGTACAGTACTTTTTCTATTTGCTGATTGACCTGTGTCAGGTCCTTTTCAGATTTCGTGAAATCCAACATCACCGCGCGACGCTTTTCGAGCACGTCCGCCATCGAAATCAGAGCTCCCAAGCCTGCCAAAAAGCAGAGCGATAGGAACACGATATTCGACCAGTGCCAGGCTTTGGCAGACAGGACAACGAACGCAATGAACGCGATTACAAGTATTCCGACAATTGCGTACGACATATATGTTTGGCCGAAGGAGCAGGCTGCGCGGGTCATGATGAGACAAATCGGTGCACAGCCGGATTGATTCTGTCCCTTAAGGTTGCGATCCAATTTTACGTCGCACCACCGCCTCGGAGTGGGTACAAATCCGCAAGATCGCTTAATTTTGCATGATAAATTGGGGTAAATGGATAGTCAAGCTACTCATTCTACCCTAACTGACTAATCGGCTCACCCGGTGCATTCGGGACCAATTGAGCTTCACATCCGTCACAATCCGATCAAGACGCAACCCTTGACACCCCGATTCAACAACAGATGGACCGTAGTTTCCACGGTTTAAGTTTTTGTTGATCCAGCAAATAGAAATAGCGTGTTGCCAATTTTCGATTCTGCCACCCAGCCGTACCGTTTCCAAACGACGAACCTACTGCTTGCATGCTTGCTGGTCGGTACGCTGTTTTTTGCCAGTGGCTGCCATCGTAGCTACTACCGCAGGCAAGCAGACAACGAGGCGCAAAGGCTGATTCGCGAGAAATCTGGCGATGCTCGCTGGAACAACTCTCGCGATGGCTCAGTCGAAATCAACCCGCAATCGCGAATGTTTGATCCGTTCTCAGCCGACCATCCGCCGATCCCGCCTGACGATCCGGCTTCGCACAAGTTGATGCATTGCGTAAATGGAAAGCGTGGATATCCACATTGGCACGCCAATGGTGATACGCGATACGTCGAGAATCCGGTTTGGCAGTCCTACTTGCCGACAGATACGGACGGGAAAGTTCGAGTTGACCTGGAAGACGCCTACCAGTTGGCTTTGCTCCATTCGCCCGATCTGCAGACTCAACGTGAAGTTCTATATCTGTCAGCTTTGGACGTGAGCCTGGAACGGTTTGGTTTCGACTCGCAACTGTTCGCTGGTTATAACTCGTTCCTGACGAACCAGGGTTCCGATCGTGGTGAAGGGACTTTCTTGTCGAGCGATTTTGGAGCAAACAGCGAAGGCTTCAACTTTACGAAAATGGGGATTACCGGATCAACGTTCGCCGTTGGCCTGGCGAACTCGATACTCTGGAATTTCTCTGGTGACAATACACAAGCGGCTTCCACCTTGATTGACTTTTCGATCATCCAGCCGTTACTTCGTAACGCCGGCCGTGAGCTAATCCTCGAAGCACTCACCCAATCCGAGCGCTCGTTGTTGGCCGATGTTCGGCAGTTGGACCGCTTTCGACGCGGCTTCTACCTGGACATCGTCACCGGCCGAAATCCGGGAGCAGGCCCTGGTGCGAACTTCCTTGGTCAACCTGCCGGTTTTGGTGGCGGGACGGGGGGCTACATCGGTCTCTTGCAGCAACAACAACAGATTCGTATCCAGGAGTTCAACGTCCGGCAATTGGAAAACGTACTGGAACAGTTCCGGGAGTTCTTCCGCCGCGAAAGGATTAACTCGCTGCAGGTTCGACAATTCGAAGGCACGCTTTACAACGCCCAGGACACGTTGCTGACACTCAAGACCAACTATCAAACGGCGCTTGATAATTTTAAGGCCGATTTGGGGCTGCCACCGAGTATCGAAGTCGTAATCGAAGATCCATTGCTCGACGGATTTGAATTCATCAGCGACGAAGTTACCGATCGGCAAATTGAGATCAATGAACTGCGCAGCGAAATGGGCGAACAGTTGAACAAGATTGATGAACTTTGCCCGGAATCGCTTGAAGTGGCAGCTGACGTCGGATTTGAATGGCCCAGCGAACTAACGGAATATATCGAAAAGCTGGTCCCGTACCTCGATCGGGCCGACGCATTGATCGAAGAAATTGAAGCTGCGGACCGTGACCAAATCGAGTCGGATCTGGAAAACCTGAGCCAGGTACGTCCGGATCGAGTCGAGTACCTCCGCGAATTGCGAGCATCTATTGATCGCGGTGAAATCCTCGCCGACGTCGAACCTGCGATCCTGCGACCGGAATCCATCATCGCACCCGATGAGCTGCTGGAACAGTTTGAGGTTGTGCTCATGAGTCTCCAACAGACCAAACAATATCTCGCCGAAATACGCGACACGATCGAGAACTTTGGCGAAGCCTATTCTTCACTAAACAATGAAGACATCTACAGGATCGTACGCGAAACGATCGGAACCGATACCTCTGAAAGGCTGACTCAGCTTTCCAAAGTCGCCTTGGAAATGTCGTTGGTACAGGCACAGGCGCGGGGTAATTCGATTCAATTGAACAAAGTAGACTTGCACGAAGAACTGGCATTCCGAATCGCCCGCTGTTTTCGTCGTGACTGGATGAACGCGCGAGCAGCCCTGGTCGACCAATGGCGGTTGATTGAGTTCGTTGCCGATGACCTGGAATCCGAACTGGACTTCGTTTTCGAAGGCGAGCTTGGCAACAACGGCAACAGCCCATTCAGCTTCCGTAGCGCGAACGGGGAACTGCGAGGTGGATTCCGATTCGATGCTCCCATCGTTCGATTGTCAGAACGCAACAATTACCGTGGAGCATTGATCAGCTACCAGCAGGCCCGCCGAAACTTCTACGAATTCGAAGACTCCATACATGCGAACCTGCGTTTCATCCTTCGCGAAATCAATCTCAACAAAATCCTGTTCGAGCTCAGTCGCCAGAATGTTCGCGTCGCGATCGAGCAGGTGGAACTTGCTCAACTCAGCCTGGTAGATCCAAGTGCAACCGCACTGGGGGCAACGACTGCTCGTGACTTGACGCAAGCAATCAGCAGCTTGCAAACGGCTCAAAACCAGTTCCTGGCCGTTTGGGTCGATTTTGAAGTCCTGCGTCGCAATCTGGATTTCGACCTCGGCACATTCCAGTTCGGGCAAAATTTCAGTTGGATTGATCCGGGTGCGATCGATGACTCGATCGCCGAACGGGCTGCTTCCATGATGGGAATCGACGTTAACTCACAATGTTACTGTGACATTTACGACTACGACAACGCGATGGCGACAGAGTTTGCTGACGCTGAATCAGAGACGGAAGTGGCCACAGAAGAGTCCTTTGAAGAACCTGTCTTTGAAGCTCCGCCCGCTGATCCACGCGAAATTGAAACTCCGGGGCCTGAGAATTCTCCCATTCCGGACGCGGTACCTGTCCCCGAGGTCCTCCGCCCATCAGACGCCCAATTCCCCGGCAACAACGGGCCCGGAAAAGTTCGGCTGCCGCCACCCCCGCAACTGCCAGCTTTCGAATCGCTGCCAGACAGCGGCTAGACTTGTGGTCAGTCAGACCTGAATTGACGGCTGCCATGTCTTAGTTGACTTGACGGGTGCCATGTTTACGCGAGCGGTGGCTGCTATGTTTGCCGTACCGACCAAGCATGCTCACGCCGCGTTGACCATTGCCTCATCCCTGGCGTAAGCATGCCGTTGCTGGGAGGTTTGCTTCCTGTTGGAAAGGCGTGAACATGGCACTCACGGCTTACTGCTTACTTCAAGTAGCCGAATATCATGTACGAGATGGCGGCCATGCAGCCAGCAATCGGCAACGTTGATACCCACGCGAGAAGAATCGTACCAATCATCTGTTTGTTGGCGCGGCCGGTAATGGCACCCAATCCAAACAACGATCCACAACTGACATGCGTTGTCGATACGGGCAAACCGAATCGAGAAAACCCGATCACGATCAAGCCAGTAATCACATTACAAGTGAATCCCTGTCCGTGATTCATCGCCGTGATTTTCTTGCTCATCGTTTCGGCGACACGTCGGGCACAAATCAGTGCTCCGATGGCGATCGCAACACCAACGGTCGCCAAGCCAGTGATTGCGGTGAATGCCGGTACCAGCAGTAGCAACGCCGCAATTTTCGGAGTGTCGTTCAGGCCACGGGCGAAACTGACAATCCCTGACGATAAATAGTGAGCGGAGTCCAGTGTACTGCCGGCGTCAAGACCGACCATTTTTCCCGAGTACCGGCTTTCGCAAGAAACAGTCTCGCCCGTTGAAACCGTTAGCTCGCTGACCCGATCGGCGGCTATCGACTGACAGGCTGGACTGTTAATGGCAATGACTTCGGCTTCCTTCTCGCCGACGCAAATACAGTACTCACTGGTGATACCTGACTTCTTTCGCAAGAAAGAAAGCAACGGATAAATGGCGATGGTTACCAGTACCGCAATTACCGGGCTGGTCAGCAACGGAATCAAAAACTTGGTCCCAAGCGTCGACAGATTGATGGACGAGCCAGCGGCCAAACCTGTTCCAATCAGTGCCCCCATCAAACTGTGTGTTGTCGATATCGGCATGCCTATTCTTGTCGCTAACAAAACCGTAAGTCCCGCGCCAAGAGCGACAGCCGCCGCGAACTCAGATTGTTTCGCGATCGCATCTTCAATCAGGCCTTTGCCACCAAACGTTTTAATAAGATTTCCGGCCAGCATAACGGCAGCCAGCGAACCAAGAAACGTCATCCCGGTCGCCCACAACAATGCTCGTTTGTAATTGGTCGTGCCACTTCCAAAAAGCGTCGCCACACCTTTGAAGTTGTCATTCGCACCATTCGCGAACGCGACGCAAATGGCCGCCACAACGACAATAATTAATATCATCTATCTTCCCACGTTTGCCTGATCAATGCTTTGTCGACGAAGGCAAGAACTCAAGAAACTGATCGCACAACCAATTCAAAGCTGAGTCCTCGCCATTCTAAACCTAATCAACTATCCGAAATGTGTTAAGACGAATTTGGATTAGTGTTTCAAATCAAACAAAATGCAAACTCGCAACAGCGAATGAATTGCAGCCAAGGGTATTCTGGTTCACGGTCGAATTGGTCGGACTGGCAAATCGAATTATGGTTGATTTCGGTGTAACTGATTTTTTCGATAATCGTTGAATCACCCAAACAACTGCAAACGTGAATCCGAAACGATGATCCAAGTGAAGAGAAGCATGAGAATATCCGAGGGTATTTGGTAACTGGCAGCGTTAGCACAATACTCAGCTATCAGTAACTTTGCGACGCCGAGGATTGACTGGTTATCCTAGATGGAGGCCTGCCCCCTAAGAAACAGTCAAACACCCAACTCTCATCCCGCCCGTTACTATGAAAAACCTTATTCTTTGCGCAGCTACTGTCGCAATCGCACTTGGCCTGCAAACAACCGCGTCCGCGCAGGATTCAGCGGTCTATGACACGGCATTGTTGACGATCGTGAATGACACGATTATCGCTGCCGAAGCGCCGGGTATCGTCCGCGACATCGCCGTTGAAGCGGGTAGCGATGTTGATAACGAAGAAGTCCTGGTCAAGTTAAATCAAGAATCCTTCGAAGCAGAAGTCAACGTGGCCAAGGCCAGACTGGCGATCGCGAAACTGGAAGCCAGCGACGACATCAACATACGATTCGCCGCAAAGAGCCTGGAGGTTAATTGCAAGCTGCTTAAACGGAGCCTGGATGCTCGCCGCGCATACGAGAAGAGTATTTCGAAAAACGAAGTCGATCGTTTGGAACTTGAGGTACAACAAGCGAAGCTGTCTCGCGAACAGGCGGAATCCCAACAGAAAATTGCTTCCCAGAACTACGATCTGGAGTTTGCGAATCTGGGAGTCGCTGCCTTGAACCTCGACAACCGAAACGTGCGGGCTCCCTTCGCTGGCCGTGTTGAGCAGCTTTTCGTGCAAACAGGCCAATGGATCAGTGCCGGCGCTCCGATCGCGCGCGTTGTCGACCTGAAGCAATTGCGGATCAAGGCTATTTTCAATCAGAGGTATATTCTCGGGATCAAGCCCGGCAATCAAGCCATGTTCAGTTACTCGATTGGCGACACAAAATTTGAGACATCAGGCCGCGTTACTTTTGTCAGCTCAGAAATCAAGAACGAAGTGTTCCAGGTCTGGGTCGATATCGACAACTCGGAACTAAGCCTGTTACCGGGAGTTCAAGGGAAACTGGAAATCGAACTTCAGTCGCAAAAATAGATCTTCAAATCGGATCTGGAATCAATTCTGAACGCGGTTCAAGTACGGGTCTTCACCCGTTTCGAACATTGCTTTTTTCTTCTCATGATCGTTTTGCATGACGATCAGGCGATCGGTCAAATTTTTCCGCTCCGTGCGTTGTTGGGCTTTTCGAAACAAGGAAAACAGGGATCTCAATCGGTTTCGGTTGGCTCGCGAGTGTTTTTGTTGAACCTGGATTGCCCGTTTCTCACCAAGTCCAGTCTTCAGAATTTCATCGTCCAATGAGACAAAGATCTGAAAACTTCCCGGGTCACCTTGTCGCGATCCACGCCCGATCAATTGCCAGTCAATCCGTTCGCTTTCGTGAATCTCCGTCAGGATCACATGCAGTCCACCAGCTGCCTTGACCGCCGGATCAAGTTTGATATCGGTTCCGCGTCCAGCCATATTGGTCGCGATGGTAACTTGTCCCGGTCGCCCAGCTCCGGAAACGATGGCGGCTTCGCGATCAAGGAACTTGGCGTTGAGCACGTCAAATGGAATCCCGAGTCTTTCCAAGCGGCTGGCAAGTTGTTCGGACTTCAACACACTGCGGGTCCCTACCAGGACCGCGCGACCAGCGGCAATCATCTTGTTCACCGTGTCGGCGACTGCTTCGAATTTAGACTCCTGATCGACGAAGACCTGCGTGGGCAACTGGATCCGTATCGTCGGTCGGTGTGTGGGAATGCGAACGACCTGTTTCTCATAGACTTTTCGCAACTCACGTCGCGAAGTCCACCCGGTACCGGTCATCCCACAAAACATTCGATATCGTTTGAAGAGCGTTTGGATGGTGATCGTTGCAGCAGACCGTGTTGCTGGCGTAATCGAAACGCCTTCCTTCGCTTGCACTGCCTGATGAATGCCTTGCTGCCATTGCCGGCCTTCCGCAGGCCGACCCGTAAATTCGTCGATGATCACAATTTCGTCGTTGATGATTGCGTGCGTTTTGTCGAGTTCGAATTCACGATTGACTTTAATTGCGTTATTGATGAATTGGTAAAGTTCATTCATCGACATCTGCCGCGTACCGTCGTTCTGGGGAAGTGATCGACAAAGCTTGATTCCCTCGACGGTCAATTCAATTCGCTTGGTGACCGGGTCGATTCGGAAATGATTTTGATACTCAAATTGAATGGCATGGGATGCGGCCCAATCAAAACAATGACGGCGGGCCTGTGCTTCGCTTTGATCCGTCATTCCAATAATCAGGGGCGTCTTTGCTTCGTCGATCAGGATACTGTCAGCTTCGTCGACCAGTGCGAAATGCAATCCACGCATCACACAATTACTTTTGCCTTCTCCGGAAGACAGCCGGATGCGATCACGCAGAAAATCGAATCCCAGCTCCTTGGCGGAACCGTACGTAATGTCGCGGCGATACGCCGCTCGTCTTTCGGGTTCTTCAGAGCCTGCATCAACTATGCCCACCGACAGTCCCAACAATTCGTACGCCGGCAACAGCGTCTGGCAATCGCGGGTGGCGAGATAATCATTGAATGTGACCACATGCATGCCGCGTCCAAACAGGGCCCAGGTTGCAGCCACCAGTGAAGCCGTCAATGTCTTGCCTTCACCCGTTTTCATTTCGCAGATATGCCCAGCGAGTAGCTGCCGGCCGCATTCCAGCTGGACATCGTATTGGACCTGCCCAATCGTTCGGCGGCAGGCCTCCACCACCAAGCCAAATGCCGGCACAATCAGCCGCTGCATCGACTCGCCTGTCATCGCCCGATACTTCAGCTCCAGATGCCTCTGCTTGATGTCCGAATCGACAAGACCCTGCAATTGGCTCGCTTCGCGTCGAATTCTCGTGATAGCTGAGTATTTCATTGTTTCAATCAAGGGCGGTCTTACCGCTATACTACTATAATCGGGGCCGAGTCGACTATTCCCACAGCACGACTTTTCCTAGCATCACACTTCAGCGAAAGTCAGTACCCGCGACCATTCACATGCTTGATGCAAAAGAACTTCATCAACTGTCCAAAATGAATCTTCCCCGCGAAGAGTTCTGTGGACGGATTCTACAACGACTTGTTGAAACCACCGGTGCCAATGCAGCCGTGTTGTGGAACTGCTCGAAAAAGCCCTATCAGCCAATCAGTACGCGGTCAAATGGACCACTGATTCCGCTGAAAATCTCTCAGGATGACCATAGTCGAATTCTGGACCAGGTTCTGGCCGGTCGCAAGAATCTCTTGCTGCGACCGCAAGCAAATGGTGCGACTGGGGATCCAACCGGCAACGCCAACCCCACGATCCTGCTTTCAATGCTGGAGAATTCGCAACACGAAGTCATCGAGCTAGTCGTCTACCCGGACCATCAACAACAGTCCGATCAGGACATGATGACAACTTTGCAATCGGCCAGTGAAATTGCTGCAACTCAAAACCAGCATCCGAACGCGAACGCCCGCAGCATTTCGCTTAACGATTTTGGCCAATACGTTCACTCAATTCATAGCTCGCAGGATATCAGAGACACTTGCAACAACATTGCCAACGAAACTCGATTGTTGCTGGACTGTGATCGCGTATCGGTCGTTCGCAAACAGCGAGGCAAATTCCAGATCGTTGCGATCAGCGGCCAACCTTCAGTCAATCGTCGCAGCAATACCGTGCAGCTATTGCAAAAACTATCGCAGCGAGTTCTGCGTACGGATTCCGAATTCTGGTACCCAGCGGAACAAGAACTGTCACCCCAAATCAAAGACGTGTTGGATGAATACTTGACTAACTCGGCGACACGTAGCCTCGTAATCCGACCGGTCCGAACGAAAAAGGAAACCGAGATTGAGGACCCGGATTCGTACGAATCCACAGACAACCCGGTGATCGCCGGTATTGTGATTGAACATAGCAACGAACTTTGGGAACGATCCGCTGTCGAGCCAACCATTGAATTCGTTTCAGCTCCGGCGGCGGATGCTCTGCGAAACGCCAAGCGACAATCGGATATCTTCCTGTACCCATTGTGGTATTGGATGGGCAAGTCACGAATCCTGACGGCTCCGCGAGTCTGGCCAAAAATCCTGTTGGGGATGGTCGCGTTGGTGTTAGCAGCATTGTTTTTGTTGCTGTACCAGGTCCCATTCTACGTGTCAGCCGAAGGAGTTCTGCTTCCTGAAAATCGCAGCTGGGTGTTTGCTGGCATGACTGGGGAGGTGGAATCGGTCAATGTACAACACAACTCACTGGTTGCAGCTGGTGAGCCATTGTTGAAATTGAAGAACGAGCATCTGGCCGTCCAGATTGCCGAAACGCGCGGCCGGATCAATGTTCTGAACGAACGAAAACGCTCGATCGAAAAAAGCAGCCTGCGGATTGCTGCCAATGACGATTCAGAATCGCGGACCGCAGAGCAAAGCGTTCAATCGATTGTGGCCGAACTCAATGCTCTCAGGGAAAAGTCTAATCTATTGACTCGAATGGTCGACAAGACTCTCATCAAGAGCCCGATTGCCGGTCAGGTTATTACCTGGGACGCCAAACGCAAACTGACCGGTCGCACCGTCCGCCCCGAACAACAGCTACTCGAAATCGCTGACCTCGACGGACCATGGATCGTCGAATTGGAAGTCCCGGATCGGCGCGTTGGTCACCTGCTCCGTGGGCTCAATCGTTCAGAAGAAGAACCGTTGCAAGTCAAATTCACGTTGGCTGCCGACCCGACCGAATCCTGTGAAGGAACGATTACGTACGTTAGCAACGCAATTCAATTTGCCGACGACAAATCACAAGTCGTCAAAGTCCGCGTGGCGATTGCAGACAACAATGTACCGATTCGACAAGCCAAAACGGGCGTGACCGCAAAGATCTATTGCGGCTACGACACCAGCATTGGTTACCTGTGGCTGCATGATATTCCGGAATCATTCCGGCGATATGTTTCGTTCTTTTTTCAGCAGTAACCATGTCGATCGCCACACCTGCAATGAATTCGGCCGAAGAGCGGGCGATCGAGTTGCGCACGCGGCCAGACTTGGTGATCAGCGAAAGCCAGTTCCAAGGCGAAATCTGTTGGATCGTTAAAGATCCACTCGCCATGAAATATTTCCGTTTGCGCAAACCGGAATACGGAGTCCTGTGTCAACTGCGTCAACAGCCAGTTACCTACCAACAGATCAAACGCAAACTGGTTCATGATTTCCCGGAAGCCAACATTCGACTTGAGTCAGTCCAACACCTCGTGTTTTCGTTGCATCGCAGTGGACTCTTGATCTCCCGTTCGACAGGACAAGCCGTGCCATTAGCCAAACGGCGGGACAAGGAAAAACGCCAGAAGCTGCTCGGATTGGCATCCAGTTTGATTTCTCTCCGCCTTCCAGGCTGGGATCCCGAACGGTTTTTAAGTTGGCTGTATCCCAAATGCCGCTGGATGTTTTCTGCCTGGTTTACGGTATTGGTGTTTGTCACATGCCTCGCTGCGGCAGGACTCGTTTTAGTCAACCTGGAAACCTTTACCGCCAAACTACCCGAATTTCAGCAGTTCTTTTCGTTCGATAACATCCTGTTCATGGGCCTGATCCTGATCGTGACCAAGACGATTCACGAATTCGGACACGGACTGATGTGCAAACATTTCGGTGGCGAGTGCCATGAGATGGGATTCATGTTGCTGGTTCTGATGCCAGCCATGTACTGCAACACTTCGGACTCCTGGGTGCTGCCCAATCGATGGCATCGGATCGCGATTGGTGCCGCCGGGATGTATATCGAATTATTCATGGCGGCGATTTGCACTTTCGTCTGGTGGTTCACGAATCCTGGCTGGATCCACTACCTCGCCCTCAATGTGATGTTTCTCAGCTCGGTAAGCACGATCGTTTTCAACGCCAACCCGCTGCTTCGCTACGACGGCTACTACATGCTCTCTGACTTCCTGGAGATACCCAACCTGTCCCAAAAGTCGAAGCAGTCAATGATTTCAAAATTGCGAGTCTGGTTTCTCGGTATGAAGCCGATCGAATCACGATTGCTACCTGCTCGCAATCAAATCGCATTTGCGATCTACAGCGTCAGCTCGGTCGCATATCGCTGGTTCGTGATGCTGATGATTTTCTGGTTTCTGTCAGAAATATTTGAGCCGTATGGGCTCGCCGCAGTCGGTCACCTGCTGATCGCAATTTCGTTGATTGGCATGATTGGCATGCCGATGTTCAAGATGTTCAAGTTCTTTCGCCACCCAGGCAGGTTACGAGAAGTGAAAAGCTCACGATTTTATTTGACCCTCATCGCCATCGCATGTGTGTTGGCCTTTGTTTGCTACTTCCCGATGCTGCATTACGTCTGGGCACCGTTCGTTGTCCGTCCGCAGGATCATCAACAGGTGCTGGTGCGCGAACCTGGTCGTCTGCAACAGGTCCTTGCGAGCCCAGGAGAAGAAGTAACGGCCGGCCAGTCACTGGCGTATCTGGCCAATGAGAACCTGGAGCTGGAGCTGAAAGATCTGGAAGTCGAACAGGCGCGATTGGAGAAAGAATTTTCGGCCTACGAACGTTTGAGCAATGTGCATCTGGATGCGGCCAGCAGGCTGAGCGAAACGCGAATCCAGTTGGATACGGTTGCCCGACAAATCGAATTGAAGTTCCAACAAATCGACAAGCTGACCGTTCGAGCGGAACGATCTGGCAGGTTTTTTGTACCGGTCAATCGGATGCAAAACCACCTTTCCGATCCGCAACTTCCCGGATGGTCAGGCACGCCGCTGGACAACAAAAACATCAACGCGTACCTGGAGGCCAACACCACATTGGGCATGATCGGCGATGCGGAACGAATGGAAGCCGTTTTGATTATCGACCAGTCAGACATCAAACTCGTCCAGCCAGGGAACCGTGTGGTCGCGTTGGTCGATACATTCGCCGACGCGTGGTTGAAGTCTGAAATCTCGTTCGTATCCAACGACGAATTGACCGCTGTTCCAGCCGAACTATCGCAAAACAACGGCGGTCCGATCCCCGTCAGACCAGATCCAGATCAAGGCGAAGGTACTCGTCCGCTTTCGAAATCATTCGAAGCATACGCGCAATTCTCGCCCGAGCTATTAGCCGAACAGGAACTGCAACTGCTTCCCGGCATGCGGGGTCGCGCAAAAATCCTTGTCGGAAAATCATCGCTCGGCACACGTCTCCGCCGCTATCTGAGCTCAGTCATCAACTTCCGCTGATTTCAGCGTCCGCCACGCACCGGCTAATTCTCATAAACGGTCAGGCCCAGTTCACCTAATAACTGACCGGCCTCCAGCAGCAATTGCCCTTTAGATAGTTCGTAGTTAGTCATTGTCTGGCTATGCGACAACCTGGAGTCCAACAGCCTTAACTGTGCTTGTAGCAATTCGTCAAAGCCCACGGCGTCGGCTTCGTAGGCCGCGGTCCTGGCATCGACCGTCGCCTGAGCTGCATCCAGTCGACTGGTTTGGAAATTAAGGTTGGTGAAGTTCTGGTCGACCTGACGGAAAGCCGAGCCCAGATCATGCAGGATCTGTCGCTGCTGCTCTTTCAGGATCGCCCGCTCACGTTGCAGTTCCAGTTCGGAATTTTTCACGTTTGCTTGAGCCTGTCGGTAACCAATCGGCACGTCGTATGAAAACCCAAACTCCCATTCGCCATGATCATTGGAAACGGCGTCTCCCAACGCACTGGCAAATCGACCGCCGCCGCCAAATGCGAGGTCATCGCCGAATCCGTTGTTGCGATAAGTCGCAATGGCATCAAGTCGCGGCAACAGAAAGTTCTGGGCGGCCTCGCGTTCGAGCGTTCTTTGCTGGACGCGAATTCGTTGTTGTTTCAGTTCCAATCGCGAATCCAAAGCCATACTTGCCAGATCCGACCAACTGAAAATCGTCTCGACGTTCGCTGGCTGATCCGCGGCCATAATCAATCGACCGTCGCTTTGAGGCAAATTCAGCAGGCGACGCAAGTTGGCTTCGGCCTGCAACACTCCGGTCTGACCAGTTTGCTGATCACCGTTGATAGCCGCCAGCAATCGGCTTCGCAGCTCAAACATTTGCTCCCGCGCCTGCGCTTCACGATCGGCCTCACCACCACTCAAGTCATTGTCGTATCGAGCTTTGGTGATTTTCCAGATCTCGACACCCGCATCGCGACTATCCCGGATCGCTTCAAAGTTCTGCTGGGCAACGCTCAATTGCCAATACGCACTCATGATCTCGCGGATCATGCTGACAATGTTTGCCTCCAATTGAGCGTTCGAGATGTCGTAATTCAGTCGGCTGAGAATGATCCCGGTCGAATTGACAAAGCCAGGGTTCGTTGCCGAGGGCCCCAGGATGCTGTTGAACCTCGTGCCTCGTCCCTGCAGCAACGGGTGTCGAGCGGTCGCTTCAAAGACGGTTGTCCAGGCATGTGGGAACAGCACGTTTGTGTTGTCAGTTTGCGAATGAACGATCTGGCTGCCAAACGACCATTGGGTTCCTGCTGGCGTTGTTCGCACGAGATTCAAGTTGCCGGTCGTTCGATCGTCCCGAACCTCGGCCGCTCCACCGCCAAGAATCGTGTTGTTGAACACGTCGTCGTTGCGGGCATACAGCAAGTTGGAGGTCAACCGAGCGTCAAATGCCGCCAGCGCGGCTTCGACGCCGAAATTCGGATCAGTGTATCCAATCGCCGGATCAATGCTCCCACTGGCAGCTGCCGGGTTGGTAACCACGTTGGCTCCCAGACTACGGAGGATCTCGGTGTCTCGCAGCGCGATGTGGATGGCCTCCTGCAACGTCAGCGGCCATAAGTCGCTCGGCAGCTCGTTGCGGCTGGTCAGCGGCGGGGCGGCAGCATCGATGTCGAATTCACACAGTCCGTCAATACAATCGGAGTCAGAAACGGGCGTGAGCTGGGCAACGCTCAGAGCGTGGATGTCGGGAGTTGGAACCTCCACAATGGTCTTTCCGCGCGAACGACAACCAGCAAGCGCAAGCAGCGAGAGCGCCAGCGCAAAAGCAACGATCGGTAGTACGACTTGTCGCGTCATCAACGAATATTCGATATGGTTCGATTGGAACGTTCATTACGAATATCGACGCCATGCGACCAGTAAGTCGATCAAGGCGAACTCAATCGCTGCATCCGAATCTCAAGGAATAACCGCGCGTACGTGAAGAACCGAACTAAGCGTTAAACTTTACCTCAGTTGTTGCGCCTTCAGCGCTCCAGGCAGAATGAACTGCCTGAAACCTGCGATATTGCGTAAAAACACGCGCCAATCAGTCGTCGCTGCCGAAGCGGGCAACTCCGAGAGTGATTACCAACCCGACGAGAACCAGGCCAATCGAACCGCCGACTTGGGACATATCCGGAGAGAAATACTTAGTCGGCCAGTCTTCCTGATCAATGTCGTCGATATTCTCGGCCGATACGACCTTGCCTTTGATCATCTCACCAAATTCCGGTTTGACACCTTCTTGAAACGGCCAGAGTCCGAGGACTGATCCCAACAGAAGTCCGAGCAAGAACCCGAGCGTTGCTTTCTGGTATTTGTTCAATAGCCACTGGACCAGATTGCCAACAACAACGACGCCGACGACAACACCGATTCCGACTGGCAGCAGAACAGACACGGCAGGGTCCATGGCGGCGGAAACGTCTCGCGCTTGAAGTGCGTCTTTGAATTGGTCAATCGCGGACAGGATCGGGACGTACTGTCCCAGCAACAACAGGATGTAGCCGCCGGAAAGCCCTGGCAAAATCATCGCACTGGCACCCGCCAGGCCAGCCAGAACTGACATCCCGACACTGGACTGGTTCGAACCGACGTAGCCACGACGCTGCAACTCGAACAGGCCAGCCATAATCAAGAACGCGACGACCGCCCACACGAACAGCCCTGGGCTCGCCGGCTTTGCCAGTTTCCAGACAACGGGAACACCTCCGAGCGTAAGCCCGATAAACAGGCTGTACATCACCCAGCGATGGTTCACGACAAGGTCCTTCAACGTCCCCGCGCCGGACACAATAGCAATCGCAGCGGCGGCCACAACGACGCCCAGCACCAACAGCGATTGGAATCGAAAACGAAACTTGGTGACGTCGGCGATCGCATTGATGAATTTGGGGTAAATTCCAGCGGCCAGTAGCATCGTGCCACCACTGATCCCGGGAACCAGATTTGCCATTCCCATCAGAATGCCACCGAAGGCAGAGCGAGTTACCAACTTGCCGACGGATTGAGGGTTTTCCTCGGGGACTTTCACTTTTCCTTCAGCGGACTTCGAAATGGGTTCTTTCACGCTTTTTCGCCATGTATTTGATGAGGAGTAGCTTCGGTAATTATTTTTGGTTATTGAGTTTACGCAATTTGTCTGTTTGATCACTGTATTTTGCGTTCTTCAATCCAGTTTGCTTATCGGTGTTTTTCGGGCGGGATTATTAGTGTTCATTACCGTTCGAGCATGATACGTTATTCAGCGTTTCTAAGGGATCGAGTAGATGAATGAATATTCGCGAGATCGGCAACTGCTTGAGAATAGCCACGCCTGCCAAGCTGAATCTATTCTTGGAAATACTAGAACGTCGGGATGATGGTTTTCACGAGTTGGAAACGATCATGACGAAGTTGTCTGTACATGACGTGCTTGATTTTACTTTGGCAACCGATGAACAAACCTGCCTCAACGTAATCAGTTCGCCTCCGATTGAACATGGCAATGTTCCTGAGGATGAGTCCAACCTGATCATTAAAGCTCTTCAACTGGTGCGAGACCTGGCGGGACAAACCCAGGGTATCACCATTCGACTTTTCAAAAACATTCCTGTTCAAGCGGGACTGGGAGGCGCTTCCGGCAATGCGGCAGGTGCGATTGTGGCGGCAAATCGGATTTGGAAACTGAATTGGCCTTTGGAAAGGCTGCTGGAAATTGCGGGTCAAATAGGTAGTGACGTTGCGTTTTTTCTGGCAAATAGTCTTGCGCAATGTACAGGGCGCGGTGAGAGGGTTCACAACCTGAATTATCCGCGTTGTCTGAACGTCGTGATTGCCAAGCCAAATTGCGGCATGTCGACCGCTGAGATTTATTCTCGATGTATTGTCCCGAGCGAACCGATAAGTTCAAAGTCTATTCTGTCTGGACTGCACCAAGGTCCGGTCTCTCGAATTGGCAAATCTCTGTTCAATCGACTGGAAGAGTTTGCGGCGGTCGGTCATCCGGAAGTTGCTCGGATGCGAACGGAATTTGGCAAGACTAATTCGGTGGGCCACCAACTGACCGGAAGCGGTTCATGTTACTTCGGGATTTACCATAATCGGCGTTCCATGCTGTCCGCCGCTAAAATATTGGCAACACGGTTGCCAGATATGCACGTTTTTACTGGACAAACACTCAGTTCGCGAAATCATTGCTTACAGATATAACGATCAGGAGCTGGCGTGCAAATCACCGAAGTACGAATCAAGTTGATGGAAAACTCTGAAGACCGACTTCGTGGGTTCTGTAGCGTGACCTTCGATGACTGTTTTGTCATCCGCGATTTGAAAATCATTGAGGGCAACAACGGGCCGTTTGTGGCGATGCCCAGCCGGAAACTGACGTCCAATTGCCAAAAGTGTCGCTCGAAGAATCACTTGCGGGCCAAGTATTGCAATCATTGTGGAGCCCGGCAGAAATTCGACCAGGTTGCTCACGATTCGGACGGCCGGGCACGACTGTATGCCGATATCGCCCATCCGGTAAATGCGGCGTGCCGTGAAATGATTCAGAGCCGGGTCATCGAAGAATTCCAGATTGAAATTAAACGTGCAACAGAACCGGGATATGTGTCCCGCTACGATGATGACTACGTTTCGACCGAAAAAGCCCCTTCGCACAAACGGCCAGAAAAGCCACAACCTGAAACATCTCGCACTGACAGCGGGGAAAACTCGGTTCCAGAGTCCCATGCCGACAAACGGCCCGACAACGTTCCGAGCGGGGAACAGTCTCAGGATTCTGACAAAGATTCCGACAAAGGTGGGTTTGGCGAAGGCATTCTTAATTAGACTGAGTGCCTGAGTTTCGAGCAGTCATCGACAGCCACGGGCCTCGCCCCTTCCGATTTGTTTCCCACAGAAACACTGGTAACTATACTAAATCGATTAGAGGACTCCCAAAAAAGAGGACTCCCAAAAATCACAGGAAAGAACAACATGATGCGTTTCGTTGGTTCGTTGCTCACAAACCGTACTAGTTTGGTTTGTGGTCTCGCGATCCTTTGTATGGTAATCGGTCTCAAGACGGCTGCTGCGCAGCCAAAGCCGATCGCGCCTGGAGTCCTCAAGGTCATCCAGCCCAGGATCGACGCGCGCGACAGCTATTCGCTGCCGCTGCCATTGGAAGGTCTGGAGTCAGAACAATACTCTCCGAACTATGCCCCTGTGCTCGAAACCTTGCACGGGCAAACCAAGCATGTCATTTTCTACCGAGACGTTTGGCAGTACGAATTCGGTTTTCTCGGATTGCGTCATGCCAGGTTAAACCTGCGTGGTGCGGACGGAAATTTCCGCGATGAGACCGTCTGGTACATGGTGTATCGTATTCGAGATACCGGCAACAATATTTCCTACGAAGAAGTGCGCGAAGACCAACGGTTCGAGCATGTCAAACAAGAACTAAAACGCAACCGTGACGACTATGAGATCACGACGAAGTTCATCCCTCAGTTTTATCTCAATGGATGGGTAAGACCCGGGGGCACACAGCAGCAGCCGTACCAGCGAGTCAGCTATCGAGACCAGATCGATCCCGAGGCACTTCGTCAGATTCGTCAGATCGAAGATCGCAACCGGTATCTGTTGGATAAGGTTGAGATGATGAAAGCCAAAGTTCCGCGAGTGAAGTCGGCTGCCGACGATGGAATTTGGGGCGTCGCTATCTGGCGCAATGTCGATCCGCGGATTGACTACGTGTCGGTCAACGTCAGCGGACTGACCAATGCCTATCGCATCGAGTCGGCGGCGGACGGTTCGCGGACCACCAAGTACCGTAACTTGCAGCTGAATTTCTGGCGTCCGGGCGACCGTGTCCGACAATGGGAAGACAAAATCGGATTCGGGATTCCACTCGTGGATGACCCAGTCCGACAGATCGAGATCTGCAAGCGATATAACTTGCCGGGGCCGTTGTTGCGTGGCTATGTGGTCAGCTCACGGGCCAATCAGAATGTGCTAGTGGTCGAAATGGACGCGGATATTCAATTTTCGACTTTCAAGTCAACCGTGACGCCTCCACTGGACGAAGGTAAAGTACCTCCCGCGATTAGCGATGCATTCAAGAAATCTGGCATCGAAGTTGCGGCCGGGACAGCCGTGAAAACCCTGATTGGCGAGCAAAAATGGTCGCTCAAAGGGTCGGTAAACGGTGAGGAACAGGAACTGCTGTTGATTGTTGAACCGCAGTACTGGCAACCGCGAAATGATGGAATTCGGTTTATCAACAGCCTTGAAAGCCTGTGGATTTACCGTTAAAATTCGCGGCTCGGCAAATCGCTTGAGAGTAGGGGTTCACGCCCACGAATTGATTCTTCAGGAAATAGCAATGGCACATAAAAAAGGACAAGGTTCGAGTCGCAACGGTCGTGATTCGAATGCTCAGCGTCGTGGTGTTAAGAAGTTCGGTGGCGAAGCTGTCCGAGCCGGGAACATTATCATTCGCCAGGTAGGTAACAAGTTCCATCCTGGTCGTGGTGTAGGACAAGGCAAAGACTACACCTTATTCGCACTTGTTGATGGCAACGTTATGTTCGATCGCAAAGGTCGACGTGTAAACGTAGTCGCCAGCGACAACTAAGATACTGACTGTTTCGGACGAAAGTCCGATCGAATTTGCTTCGAAAAATCAGGTGCCGTACGGCATCTTTTTTTTTGCACATATCGAACCTTTGAATTCGATAACCACTCCTCAATCACAAGCGTCATTTTTTCAGGCACAGGGAACCTCATGTTCGTCGATCGCGTACGTATCGAAGCAATCGCTGGCAAAGGCGGTGATGGCTGCATGAGCTTTCGCAGGGAACGGTACGTTGCCAAAGGCGGCCCTGATGGTGGTGACGGAGGCAACGGCGGCGATATCGTGATCACTGCCAGGCAAGGGGTTAACTCGCTGGTAAACTTGAATCGCCGCAAACAATGGAAAGCCGAGCGTGGCACAAACGGCAGCGGTTCCAAAAAAAATGGAAAGTGCGGAACCGATTGCGTCATTGAAGTCCCACCGGGAACGATCATTGTCGATGCGAAACAGGACTTTGTGATCAAAGACCTCAAGGAAGATGGCGATTCGGTCATCGCAGCACGCGGTGGCAGAGGCGGCAAAGGTAACACTCGGTTCAAATCGTCAACAAATCAGGCCCCACGCAATTGGACTCCTGGCGGGGAAGGCGAAATTCGAGATCTGATCCTGGAACTGAAAGTCATCGCCGACGTTGGGCTGATTGGAAAACCGAACGCTGGCAAAAGCACGTTGCTAAGTCGAATCTCCAGCGCTAAGCCGGAAATCGCAGACTATCCGTTTACGACCAAGTTCCCAAACCTCGGCATGGTTGAAGTCGACTGGGTTACTTCGTTCGTCGTAGCTGATATCCCCGGCTTGATCGAAGGGGCGGCACAAGGCGTTGGACTTGGTCACGATTTCCTTAAACACATCGAGCGTTCGGGGATCCTCGTACACCTGGTAGAACCGAATCCGGTCGATGGATCGGATCCGATCGAAAATTACCGGTCAATTCGTGCCGAACTTGGCAGCTACAACCAACAGCTACTCAACCGACCTGAAATTCTGGTGGTCACCAAGAGCGAGCTTCCAGATGCTGAGCAAGCCTACCACGAAATTGTGGCGGCAGTCGAAAAGGAAGCAACGTTGATTTCGGCGGTCACAGGAGACGGAGTCCCCGAATTAATACGGTCCATTGCTGCCGTGCTCAGTGAAGCGGAAGCAAAAAAAATATCAGAGCCTGGTAAAGACTCGACTGGCACCGCGAGCTCAACTGGCACTGCCGACACTGCGTCATCGTCATGAATTTGATTTCCGTCGACATTGGAAACAGTGCGATGAAGTTCGGTTTTCGCCGAACGGACGGGGAGTTCGTGAGAGTCCGCATCGAATCCTCTGCTGATATTGAATTCCACGACCAGCTCCCAGCCGAGCCCTGCTTCTGGCCAATCTGCAGCGTTGATTCGCAAAACGCAGAATCGCTGATCGCTTGGATTTCAGAACATCGGCCCAATGACGAGTACCATCTGATCAAGGCGGATGATGTCCCATTGTCGAGCGAAGTAAATTCGCGTGAACAACTGGGACGTGATCGTCTGGTGGCGGCTTGGCACGCTGCCGGCATGTTTTCCGATGATCGTGAAGTCATCATCATCGACGCGGGGACTGCGGTTACGATAGACAAGGTCGATCGAAAAGGGACCTTCCAGGGAGGCGTCATTTACCCCGGCGCTCGGTCTTGTTTGAGGCTGCTGGCCGATTCGACCAGCCAGCTTCCGGACCTGACCGACGGCAAATTGTCCGCCAAAGAAATTGCTGCTTCACCTATCGGCAAAAACACCGAGATGGCGATCCTGCGTGGAATCTACCAGGCTCAGATGGCGGCGTTCCAGTCAATCGTAAAGAACATGTCGGATAACTGTCACGTCGTTGCGACAGGCGGCGAAGTCGAATTTGTCCAGGATTTTTTGCCTTCCGACTGGCACGTTGAGCCGTTCCTGGTGCTGCTGGCCGTTCGAGAACTAGGCAAATTGCTACTGGACGAACGAGCTAACGAATCATGATGGCTGGTCCTGCTGTTTCAGAAAGTCTCGCCTATACGATCGTGACTGCTCAAGGACGCAGTGCGATCGCCACCGTCATTTTACATGGTGCCAACGTTCTGAATTGCGTCAACGAGAACTTCAATCCTGCCGGCAAGACAAACCTCGATCCAACTGCTGTCGGCAAAGTTGTATACGGGTACTGGCTGGTCGATGGCAAACAGACGGAAGATCTGGTCGTCTGTCCCCGGACCGCAGGTTGGTGTGAGGTGCATTGTCACGGCGGAGACTCGGCGTCAAAAGTAATCACCCGCACGTTGGAACAATACGGAGCTTCTGAAATCACGCCGTTCGAGATGGCAACTCGAATCGAAGGGGACCGATTGATGGCGGACTTGCAACTGGCACTTTCGAAAACTCGTACGCAGCGAACTGCCACTTTGCTCCTCAACCAAATTCGTATTCAGCCGGCGTTTTGGCAGGAAGTCCAGAAACTCCGTTCGGGCGGTGATCAACATGCCGCGCAGAATTTGATTGATTCGTTCCTTCAATGGAAGGAATTTGGTTTGCGATTGACGGGCGACTGGAAAGTCGTGTTGTGCGGGGCACCGAACGCAGGCAAGAGCAGTTTGATCAACACGATCCTTGGATTCCAGCGTTCGATTGTGCATTCCGAAAAAGGTACGACTCGAGATGCAGTTGACGAACGGACAGCGATCGACGGTTGGCCCGTGAGATTGTTCGACACCGCCGGAATCCGTTCCGCGTCCGATCAGATTGAAAAACAAGGTATCGAATTATCCCGGCAAGCCATCGAACAAGCCGATCTGGTGGTCTTAATTGTGGACTCATGCGATACGACTGGCGAACAAATCGAAGCACAGATCGCGGAGATTCGTCCCGGGTTGGTCATTGCCAATAAATCCGACCTGAAGAATTGCTCACACCCAGCAATCGACATGCATGTGTCCGCGAAAACGTCGAATGGCATTGCCCAGCTGATCGAGCGAATTGGAAATGCGATTGTTCCCGATCTGCCCGCTGCTGATCAGCCATTTCCAGTATCAGAATTCCAGGTTCGCTGGCAGGAACTGATTGAAGAACCTGGATCCAACCGAGATCACAATACGACAAATTGATCTTCGGCGGCCTTGGCGGCTTTCATCGCTTCCGTCTGATTGGCCTGGTGCCCCATCCGTTGGCCGACTGTCTCCAGTAGAAACGACAACATCGGTTGGCTGGTTTCGGCCGTCTGGGCGATATTCGTAAGCGTAGCGAGTGCACCAGGGAAATCGCCCGACTCAAACTCCTGGAGCGCTTGTTCGTAGCCAACATAGTAATCGGACCTGGCAGCGTAATCAGCCGGACGTACGAGATGGAACACGTCCGTCGGTTCGCTGATGCCGCCTAATTCTGCCGTGCAAATCCGGTGTGCAATGAGTTCTTTTGACAATCGCTCAGCGGTCGCTCCCGACACGACCACATTCACCCCCAGCTTCTTGGTCGCTTGCTCAAGCCGGCTGGCGATGTTGACCGTGCTACCCTGTGGTCCATACTTCAAACGGTTTTGGCTACCTGAGTTTCCGACTTGGGCGTTTCCAGTATGAATACCGACGCCTACCCTCAGACGTTGTCCGATCTCAACCGACCAAACGTCGTTCAAAGCGGTCATCACTTCGATAATCGCAACTCCGGCTTTGCATGCGAGCATCGGATGATCAGGTTGATCAACCGGTGCATTCCAGAACGCTGACATTCCGTCACCGTAAAAATCTATGATCACGCCATGATGATCATGAACGATCTGCGTGAAGCGATTCATCACATCCGTCAACAATTGGTAGGTCAAACTCGCTCCGACTGACTCGCTAATCCGACAGAAGCCTCGCAGGTCCGCGAACAACACGGTAACTTCTCGATCCTGCCCATTGAGAAAATCTGGGTTCGATTCCAAACGCGCGGCAACCGCTGGCGAGAACGCTTGTTCGAGCAGCACCCGCTTCCGAGCTCGATCCGCTTCATGATTGAGTCGAATGATTCCGGCTGAAATGGAATCGGCTACGACGCTTACAAATTTCGCTTCCAAGTGCCGGATTCCTTTTCGATTACTCCGTTCCTGGAGCCGTCGGAACCCATAGACCATGGCGACGACTTCGCCCTCGCCGTCGAAAACAGGACAAACAACGGAAGCATGCAGTCCGTCCGTACAATCGCAATCTGCCATCAGAGCGCTGTCGTGGAACAACGGCAGACGAGACTGGTAGGCCCGTTGGACGAGGTCTTTCCGGTAGCTAACACCATAGACTGGAATCGGAATATGTTGAGAAACGATTACCCAATCATCGTCTTGCCGTTGCAGAACAATGCATCCATCGAGACCACCAGGATTGAAAACACAACGAGCTGCCAATTCGAAAAATGCAGCCTCACCTGCCGTTGATCGTTGAATCTGGCCCAATGCCTCAAACCAGGATGATAAAGTATCAGGAGAAGGCGAGATCTCACTGCGGGAGTTTGCACGGGTGAGCTCTTCCGGTGACGACGTGCCAATGTTTTCTATTTGGCGAATGGAGCGGTCGAAACTCTCGGTGCATTTCGATTCAACAATCTCAATATACGACTGCCCAGCGCCTAACACACAGGGCAACTCCAACTCGCGTGTTACATGGTGATGAATTCTTGAATTGTCGCCTGCGACCATCGACCGACCCAGATTGGTCAGCTTGAGACGAGCTCCTGATTCTCCCTGTATCAATTCGCAGCGACACTGGTAGTCAGAAACCAGTTCATCTTCTACCACAATCCGATTGGAACCATTTCCGCACGCACCAACGGTAAACGCCGATTCGTGAACCGTCGTTTGAAAATGGTCGTTTGAGTTGAATACTGTAATTTCCAGCATTTTCGTTACTGCTTACGCGAAAGATATCAGGCTAACAAGCATACGATTCAAATTGATCGGCGGACTCCAAATAGTTAAAGGCCTCAAAGCGGCAAGTCGATCTCCCAATTGATTGTCCGGCACCGACCGGACAAATCGGTAGCGATCGTACGGTTTGAACACAAAATGCAACATATTCCTGTTTTTCCGATTTGATGTTGTACTACCTCGCAGTTGCAATCTGTTTGGGCGCAATCATGCAACTTGGCATGTGGGTCGCGAGTTCGCTTCAGCAGCTCGCGTATAACCGCCAACAGTTCAAATCAAATTGCAACGCGATTCACCAACAGATTCGAGAAGCCACGACTGTTCGAACGGTCGAACGTCCGCAAACCGATGTTTGGAATGGATTCCGCGAATTTTACGTTGATCGATTGGATCGTCCTGCGACGGGTGTGACTTCCGTGTATTTAAAACCAGTCGACGGTAAGCCAATCAAGCCATACAACCCGGGGCAGCATTTGCCGTTGCGTTTCAATATTCCGGGCGAACCTAAGCCGGTTGTCCGTTGCTATTCTCTGTCGAGTGGTCCCGGCACTGAGTTTTACCGAATTTCCGTGAAGCAAGTCGCCACGCCGACTGACAGACCCGAATTGCCTCCCGGGAAAGTAAGTAACTTCATCAACAAGCATTTAAAAGTCGGCGATAACGTCGAGGCAAAATCACCGGCAGGCAGTTTCGTTCTTGACCAACAAGGCAGTTTGCCGGTCGTGTTGCTGGCCGGAGGAATTGGAATCACTCCGCTTTACAGCATGCTGGAACATCTCGCGATACAAAACACCAATCGACTCGTGGTACTTTTCTACGGTGTCCGAAATGGTCGCGAGCATACGTTCAAAGATGAAATCGCTACGATTTCCAATCGGTTTCCCAACATCCACGCCGTAACATGCTACTCACAACCAGATTCAACCGATCGGTTCGATCAAGATTACCTGGTGAACGGGCATGTCGGCGTTGAATTGTTGAAAAAATTGTTGCCAAACAATCAATGCGAATTTTATCTCTGCGGCTCTCCTCCGTTCATGAAAACGATCCGGGACGGGCTGGAGGAATGGCGCGTTCCAGACAGCCTGATCAAGTATGAAGCGTTCGGTCCGGCGTCGATCAAGAAAAAGCAAAAGCCTGCGGTCGAGGCAGAAAAATCGGCCGGAGCCAGTTCCGTCAAATTCTCTTTACAAAACAAAGAATGCCAATGGAACCCGAGTTTCGAATCGGTTCTCGAGCTTGCCGAAGCCAACGATGTCGTCATGGATTTCGGTTGCCGTGCTGGCAGCTGCGGAACTTGCGCGGCGCGTCTGGTTGACGGGACTGTCGAATACCCGGATGGATTCGACGCAGATTGCGGAAGCGATGAATTCCTGCCCTGTGTTGCCAAACCTGCCTCAAATATCGAACTGGAAGTGTAGTCAATTACACGACGCTCAATGCTAACTGCCACCGGCCAAACGAATGACATGTTGAAATCTAATCCAATACAGCCGATCACTTTTCTGATAGTCCTGCTCGTCGTCTGCGGTGCGAGGTTGTCAGGGCAGGGAGTGGACTGTGATCCGACCAAGGTCATGACAGCCGAGTCCTGCGCGACTTGCCACGCCAACGAGGTCAATGTCTGGAAGCAAACCCCACACTTCACGACGTTCGAACAGCTTTCCAGACGCCCGCGAGCGAAAGAGATCTGCAAAAAACTCGGGCTGCGAAGTGTCAAGCGCAGCGACAAATGTATCAAATGCCATTTCACGGCCAAAGAAACCAACGGCAGGAACAAAGCAGTCTCAGGGATCTCGTGCGAGTCCTGCCATGGAGCATCCAGGGATTGGTTGACGCTCCACAATGATTACGGAGGACCGACAGCAACCAAGGCGTCGGAAACTTCGGCTCACCGGGATCAACGCCTGTCAGATTGTTCTGATCTTGGTATGCGGAACACGAGGAACTTGTATTCGATCGCCAGCAGCTGTTTAAATTGTCACCTCGTCCCGGACGAAGAGCTGGTCAACGTCGGCGGGCATCTGGCAACCACGTCCGATTTTGAACTTGTCTCGTGGTCACAAGGCATGGTCCGGCACAACTTCCTGCGTGGCGATAACCAGAAGAACGTGGAGTCGACGCCGGAGAAATTGCGAGTGATGTTTGTCGTTGGCATCATTGCCGACCTGGAATACAGCACGCGGGCAACCGCGATCGCAACCTCTCAATCGAAATACGGCCTGACGGTCGCTGAGCGGGCGGCAAAAAAAGCCATTCAGCTGCACGAATTGCAAAAGGAACTCAACAACCCGGACATCCAGCAAATGCTTCTCGCCTTTGCGCAAGCCCAGCTGAAAATCAACAACGAACAACAATTGAATCAGATCGCGGATCAAATCGGACAGATTGGTCGCAAATTCGCACGAGATAACGACGGATCGTTACTCGCGGCAGTTGATCGTCATTTGCCAGACAAAAGTTCCTACAAATGGAAGTCGGATCGTTAGACTAACGATGCAAATTCCCAGGTAAGGAGGCCGGGATGAATGCAACTCAATCTTTAATGCAGCGACCCACTCGCTGGAATGAACCGTTTGACCCGGACGTAAAGTCGGCTCAAGTCGATGCCATTCTGTCGATTGAGCCGTTTGCGTCGATGGATGCCTCACGGTTCCCGCGCAGTACACCACTCGACGGCATCATCAAGAACGATTGCCGAGTTCTCGACTTGCAGAAAGGCGACATCATTGTTCGCGAAGGCGATTATGGACACAGCGCTTTTCTGATTATTCAAGGAGAAGTCCTGGTTGCCTTGAAGAGCCTGCCGGCGGAATTGCTCGGACGGGAGGAACCAAAAGGCGGCTCAATCTTTCGTTCGATTGCTCAGCTTTGGAAAAACTCAAAACACCCTGAAGCCAGAAACTACGATCAGGCAACAAGCGACTCCCTTGAATCGGACGAAGTCGGCAGCCGCGAAGACGGCGATGAGACCCGAATATTCCTTCACGATATC
The DNA here is from genome assembly GCA_964641465.1 of uncultured Pirellulaceae bacterium. Classification (GTDB taxonomy): domain Bacteria; phylum Planctomycetota; class Planctomycetia; order Pirellulales; family Pirellulaceae; genus Mariniblastus. The sequence goes on from CAZXLW010000002.1 coordinate 149,576, forward strand.
CCGCGTGTGATTTCGCCCAATGAATCAGCCACGATGGCACAAGGTGAAATCTTCGGCGAACTGTCGGCGCTGACGCGTTCTCCGCGATCGGCGACGGTGGTCGCCAACAGCAAGGCAACGTTACTTGAGATTCGCTGGCAAGGGCTCCGCGATCTGATGCGTTCCGATCCAGCTTTGAAACAGCATGTCGAATCGCTGTACCGGCAAAACAGCCTGTTGTCGCATCTGCGCGAAGTCAAACTGTTCTCCAAACTGGACATTCAACAGATTGAAGAGATTGCCGCCAAGACACAGTTTGAAACATTCGGAAGGTTCAATTGGAATCTGGACTATCGCTCAACGGTATCGAAAGACGTTTCTGAACGAATTCATGATGAGCCGGTGATTGTTAACCAGGGTGACTATGTCAACGGCTTGTATTTGGTTCGCAATGGGTTCGTTCGTGTCTGTCGGCAACATGGCAAAGGCATTCAAACGGTTGCCTACCTGGGCCGCGGGAACATGTTTGGGCTGCGGGAGATCGCTCATAATTGGCGGACCGGTCAGCAACAGCCGTGGGCGCTCAGCCTGCGGGCGGTTGGATATGTGGATGTACTTCGCGTTCCAGTGGAAACAGTCGAATCAGCGGCCTTGAGCCACGTGAATGCCACCGACCTGCCCCCAGCGCCGGCGCAATACTCTGACAATTCAGGCCAGGGCACGGAACGCAGACGGGGCAAGCGTCGCAAAGAAATGAACCGTGGACTGTTGGAGTTTCTCGTTGAGGAACGACTGGCCAACGGAGCCAAGGCCATGATGATCGACCTGGATCGTTGCACTCGTTGTGACGACTGCGTTCGGGCCTGTGCCTCCACGCACAACAACAACCCGCGTTTCGTGCGGCAGGGCAAAGTGCATGAAAACTGGATGTTCACCAACGCCTGTATGCATTGCCTTGATCCCGTTTGCATGATTGGCTGCCCGACCGGAGCCATCGGGCGGGACCCCCAAAGCGGCAACGTAACGATCAATGACATGACCTGCATCGGCTGCGCGACCTGTGCCAACAGCTGCCCGTACGAAAACATTCGCATGGTCGAGATCAACGATACCAAAGGCAGGAAAATTCTGGACCAGGAAACCAATCAACCAATTGTCAAGGCAACCAAGTGCGACTTCTGTATTGACCAACTAGGCGGACCAGCTTGCCAGCGAGCTTGCCCGCATGACGCATTGATCCGCCTTGACCTGACCGAACCAACTGAAGCCACTAACTGGACTGCGAGTCGATAGCTATGTTTGACACGAAGCCAATACCTCGAAATAAACTTCTCCAGCGTCGATTGACCAATGTGCTGGTCACCATCGTCGCCTGCGGGCTGCTGATTCTGGTCCTGTCGGAGATGAATCGCAATTTGCTGCACGCCAGTTACGCAACGGGTTATATCTTGCTTGCCAGTCTATTTTTTCTGGCCGCGTTCAACCTGCGTAAGAAGTTCACCTCACTGCCGCAAATTGGTACGGCATCGACCTGGATGCAGGTTCATATCTATGTTGGATTTTCGACGTTCCTGTTGTTCGGTGCGCATGTGGCGTGGCGAGTTCCCGATGGCTGGCTGGAGGGGTTTCTCGCGATTCTCTATCTGTTGGTGGCTTTGAGCGGCGTTTATGGTTTGTTCATTACTCGAGTGATTCCGAAACGGCTGACTGCGATCGGTCAGGAAGTCGTCTTCGAACGGATTCCGACGTTGCGAGCGGAACTGGCATTGGAAGCGAGGCAGACAGCGATGGGTACGCTCGCCGCGACCAATGTGATCTCACAATTTTACGCCCAGCAGCTGTTCCCATTTTTCGAACAGGGCAGGGGACTGGCTTACCTGTTGCTACCGACCGGTCGCAAACGACGTCAACTGCTGGGAGAACTGGATGGCTTGAAGCGGTACCTGACCGACGATCAGCGGCGGGTAAGCACGCAGCTGATGGGGTTCGTCCAACAGAAAGACGACTTGGATTACCACTTGGCGATGCAGGGACGAATGAAAGCCTGGTTGTTTGTGCATATTGGATTCACGTATAGCCTGCTGGCGGTTGCTGTGCTGCACGCGATCGTCGTTCACGCGTTTGCCGGAGGCTTGCAGTGATACAAAGGCTCAAGCCTTTCAATGACGATCCTTACGATCGGCCAAACGACGATTGGCAGCAGGTAACGATTCCGGGTGAGTCTTCACAACCGGATCGACACGTTCGTGTCAGCAGCATGCGATTCAATCGCAAGAAGTTCACTTATGCCGTAACCGCATTTGTGCTCGGTTCGATCGCCATTCTGATGCTTTCGCCAAATCGCAACGAGTTCCTCGCGCCGGGAGCATTAGCCAGCAACCACGCTCAAATCCTGGTCGGCGAAGGAAGCGATCGCTGTTCTGCTTGCCATGATGCAGGCAACAAGGCGTTTGGAGAGTGGTTGATCTCTGCATTCAAGCCCGGCAACAACGCTCAATCCTGCCAGTCAACATTGTGCATGAAGTGCCACGACAAGACGATCGACTCGCAACTGGCAAGAAGACCTCACAACGTTGCCCCCGAATACCTCCAATCGCTTTCCGCTGAGTTTGTATCCACCATCGGGCTTCCCGGGTTGAGTCCGCCAGTCAATCGCAAGGGCGAAATTGAGTGCAGTGCTTGTCACCGCGAACATCATGGCAACGATGACCTGACCGCGATGACCGTCCAGCAGTGCCAAAGCTGTCACGCGGAACAGTACAACAGTTTCGAAACCGATCACCCTGAGTTTTCGAAGTGGCCTCAGGTGCGTCGGCAACGGATTGCGTTCGATCACATCTCACATGGTTATAAACATTTCCCGGGCCAAAACACGGAATTCAATTGCCAGGTCTGCCACGTCGATGATCGTGACCAGAACGTCAAACTGTTGACAAACTACGAAACCGCTTGTGCCAAATGTCATCAACAGGATATCGAAGGTCGCGGATCTGCCGGTATGCAATTGGTAGCACTGCCGATGCTTGATCTGGACGCAGTTAATGACCAACAGCTTTCAGTTGGTGCCTGGCCGACGGATGCCAGTGGAGATTTCGATGGCGAGATTCCTGAGCTAACCAGAATCCTGTTGCATCAGGATGAATCGGCGCGGGCCGTTTTTGCCAAACGCGGAGCGGATTTTTCGTTTGGCGAGCTGGACCCGGATAACGCCGAAGATGTGGCCGACGCAGTCGAGTTGGCATGGGCTTACAAGTACTTGCTGTTTGACTTGGCGACCAAAGGCAAAACAGAGCTGCAGGATCGATTGGAGTTCTCGTTCGGACGATCTTTGAACGATCAGGAACTGGCGGTATTGACCAATGGCTTGGACGCCAGTGTCTTTGCTCGCGCGGTCAATCGTTGGATCCCTGCGTTGGCGACCGAGGTTCCGGAACGTCGTCAGGATGGCACCGGAGAAAGCGTTGCCGAACTTTTCCGTGCCCACGAACCACTCAGCTACTTCCTTGACGATCAGCCCACGAACGACATCTTGAGCGAAAACCCGCTTGGTAAACTGATGGGAGTTGAGAACCAAGTCCGCGATCAAGCGATTAATTCGCCTGCATCCAACAACCACCAACCCATCAGCGCGCTTGCGAATCCAACTTCGCATAATCCAGCTTCGCATAACCAAGAACCAAACAACGCGTCTTCAAATCAGAGCCGCAACTCGATCTCAACGCCGAATATTCCCGAAAACGAATTGCTTGCGAACAACCCCATCGCAAACCTGGTTGGCAGCATGTCAGCCGCGACAACAAACGCTACCGGACAGCCGGAAACTAATTCACAGTCGTTGCAGGCGAACAACAACCCAACTCAGCGACCAAGCCAACGGCCTGCTCAAAGTCAGAACCTGGCCCAGTCTTCATCTTTACCAGCAATTGCCAACGCTCCAATTGCCGCGAGCGAATTACTGGCCACAAATCCTCTGCCCGGTTTGCTCGGCAACCAACAAGCTCCCAACAGCAACCTGATCGCGGACAGGAACAACGTTGACAGAACCACGGAATCCGACAACGCAATCGTCGAAGAGTTTGTGGAGAAAGTCACAGATGCAATCGAAGAACAACCCGCCCGAGGATTCTCGCTGGAAGATGCTCCCTCGGAGCGATTGATTGCATCGGCGTCTGGCGGTGGTTGGTTCCGAAACGATCAAGTTTTCCAGATCAGCTATCGGCCCGCCGGTCACGCTGACCGATTCCTGACAACGTTGTCGGATGCCGTCGCCGGAGTTGAGAATGCCCAATCGCACCCAGCCGTTGGATCGTACTTCAAGCAGATGCACTCCAACGCTTCCGTAGGCGCATGCAATCTGTGCCATACAACCGATGTGCAGGCCAACGATACTTTCCAAGTCAACTGGCAACCGCAGTATCGAGATCCGTCCATCAAATCTTTCACGCGATTCTCCCACGCACCGCATTTGACTCAAACGGAGCTCCGTGACTGTAAGTCCTGCCACACTCTTGATCCAGAACATTCGAACGCAAGCAGCTTCGCGGATTTCAACTCCCAAAACGTGATCAGCAATTTCTCACCGATCACGAAATTGCAATGTGCCAACTGCCATCGCGAAGGTGGAGCCGGCAATCAATGTACGGAATGCCACAATTATCACGTTGGATCCCGAGCACTGTTGATCGAATAGCACAAACACGCAGCGCCCAATCGGGCTCTTAGCTAAAACAGCTCGATTATGTCGCTGATAGAAACTTCGTTTGCTCGATGTCGTTGGTTCAAATACTCTATATTCATACACTGGATACAGTTTCGCCAATTTCGGGTTCACTGAGCAAATGAGAGCAGCAACTATCTTCTTGATCTGTGCCCTGATGCTGGCTGGGCAATACCCGACATTTTCTCAGGAGAAAATCGTCGTAGTTTCTCCAGATGAACAAGACCCGAAAGTACTTCAGGACGCGAAATCAAAACTGGAACGGACGCGTGTTCAGTTTGAGCGTGATTCGAAGTTGTATCGCCGGGGTTCGATTTCGGCACAACAGCACAAAGTTTCCCGTTTACAGTTTCGAGTGGCGAAACTCGAGTTGCAGCTCCTTGAATCCCCCGAGCGTGCGATTCAAATTCGCAGATCGATCGCTAAGTTAAATGTGGATTTTGAGCGGGATCGTTTCGAATCGTTCAAAAAACTGCGTCAGTCCGGTTCTCTTTCGGAGCTGCGATACCAGCGACAGAAATTTCGTTTCAAGATCGCTGACATCGGCTATCGGCAAGCGAGCGGCAAACTCTCTGGAACCGACGCAAAACTGATGGCAGCTCGAACCCAACACCAGCTAACGAGTAAAGAGCTTGAACTCGCTATGGCGCTGTTGAGGCAACGTTCGATAACTCGATCCAGTTTCGACGAGATGCGGAAACGCGATGCCGATGCCGCCAAGGCCGTGCGTGAAATCGAAGAGCAACAAAAAAAGGCCCGCGAGACAATTCGCAACTCGACCAAGACGTAGACGTCGACCAAATCAATCGGGCTCATTCTGTTGATCACCACTCCGGTTCACGCTTCTCTAAGAACGCCGTGATGCCTTCGATGGCGGCTGCGGTCGTTCGAGCAGCAGCCGTGTTGGCAGATCCAATGCTTAGCTGAGTAAACAGGTCTTCGCCAATGGTTTCGTTGAGCATCTGCTTGACCAGGTGATGACTTTGCCGTGCTCCCGAAGCTATCTGTTGAGCGACTTCCTGGCAACGAGCCCAAATCAGATCGCCGGCAACGGACTCCTGGAACAGGCCCAGCCGCAGCGCGTCCTCGCACGCGACTTCCCGACCAGTCAACATCAGATTGGCCGCGTGACTGGAACCGATCCGATGGGCCAGCAATGTGCCGGCCACTCCGGAGAACAACCCTCGCTTGGCCTCGGGCAAAACCACCTGGGCATCCTGATCCGCGACGACGACATCAGCCGCCAACATCAAAGCAGCTCCACAACCGACCACCCAGCCGTTGACTCCACAGATAATTGGCTTGGGGCAGCGAAGCATGTACTCGATCAGTTCCTGGAACCTCGCGACGTCCTGGTGCCAGGATTCGTTGGCCTTTTGACCTTCGGCGGTGTCTTTCAATTCCTGCAGGTCCGTACCGGCACAAAACGTGTTCCCGGACCCGATGAGGATGATCGCCCGGACCGAATTTTCCTGATAAAGATCTTCGAACGCCTGTTGGAGCCCAGCGACCATCTCGCGCGAAAGCGCATTGCGGCGATTCGGCCGATTGATCACGATCGTTCCGCTAGGTTTATCCTTGCGGATTTGGATGTTGTCAGAGATCGCAATCATTCCTGTCCTTTTGGTATACGCGCTCAACGCTCAACGTTAATGCAATTTGCAAAACGTTCTCAGGCCTGACCTTCTTCGAACGCAGCGTCAAAGGCACGGTTGCTGGGAGAGAAATCCAGTTGACGCGTAAACTCGCAAGCCTCTCTTGCGCCGTATTCGCGATCCATTCCCATGTCTTCCCATTCGATCGACAGCGGACCCTGATACCCAATTTCGTTAAGCGCCCGGATAATCTCTTCGAAGTTAACTCCTCCATGGCCAGGTGAGCGGAAGTCCCAGCCACGGCGAGGATCGCCAAAATTCAAATGGCTGGCGAGGATTCCAGATCGACCGTCGAGCGTTGTGATCGCGTCTTTTATATGGCAATGGTAAATTCGATCCGGGAACTTGCGAATAAATTCGACTGGATCCACTCCCTGCCAAATCAAGTGGCTGGGATCAAAATTGAAACCAAACTCCGGACGACGCCCGATCGCTTCCAAAGCTCGCTCGGCGGTGTAGATATCAAACGCTATTTCAGTTGGGTGAACTTCTAAAGCGAACCGCACACCGCACTCACCGAAGACATCCATAATCGGATTCCAACGATCAGCGAACTGCTTGAATCCGTCGTTGATCATGGATTCAGGAACTGGCGGGAAGGAGTAATTCAAATGCCAGATAGACGAGCCAGTGAACCCGTTGACGACATCGACACCGAATTTCTGGGCTGCGCGAGCCGTGTTCTTCATTTCCTCGATCGCTCGATCGTTGACACCTTGCGGATCACCATCGCCCCAAACGTAATCGGGCAGGATAGCCTGGTGCCGGCTGTCGATGTTGTCGCACACCGCTTGGCCTGCCAGATGGTTGCTGATCGCGACACAATCGAGCCCGTGGCTTTCCAATAGCGATCGCCTCTGGGAACAGTAGTCGTCTTCGGACAACGCTTTGTCGACTTCAAAGTGATCTCCCCAACAGGCCAGCTCAAGACCGTCATACCCAAACTCGTTGGCCTTTCGCGTCATATCGACGATTGGCAAATCTGCCCATTGACCCGTAAATAGCGTTACCGCTCGTGACATAGAATTCTCCGTTGATTGTGGTGAAGCGACATTTTGACGGCTGGGTTGCTCGGGTTCAAGGCTTGAAAACGTGGTTAAGACGTTGTGAAATAGACTCGCTTGACGCGTGGGGCATGTATTTGTTCATCGCGACTAGCTGGCGTCCAACCGGTAAATATCGCTACTTAGTGATTTGGCGCGGCAGTTGCATTTTAGTGATATGAAGTCGCCCGCTAAATTTTGGTAATGGGCGAAAACGCAAGGAAAAACAGGGATTCTCTGAGCGTTATCCCCACTTTCGAATTAAACTGCCTTAGAATTATGATCAATTTGATGACAGACAGTCGCAATGATGCGACAAAATTTGCGATTCGTGGCTTCGAGCCATTCAAACTCGTTTTACCTCTGGCCAGCTTCTTGCTGGGCCTGTTGATAGCCACCACGGTTAGCGGACAGGAATTCGGGTTCCCAGTCACGACGGCGGCTGCACTGGAAGTTCAATCCGATGAACTGCAGTTAGCCCCAAGCGCACCTAGCGCGTTGGATGATCCGACTTCGGTTTCTCAAGTCGCTCCAGCTATTGAAACGCTTCCACCACCGTTGGACGATCTGGCATCGATAGCTCCGGCCAGCTTTCAAGACGAAAATGTTGAGATCCTGACCCGAGGTACGCTCCACGAAGCATTCGCTTCTGTTCATCAAGCAAACGTTGAACCTGCGCCGCTGGTCGACAACGTACCCCCGCAGCCGATCGACGAAGTCGCACCTGAGTACAAACCAGAGGGAAACAACGTCCAGTGGATTCCAGGCTATTGGGCTTGGGACGACGGACAGACCGATTTCATTTGGATCAGTGGTGTTTGGCGTGACGTGCCTCCGGGCCGACAGTGGGTTCCCGGTTATTGGAACGAGGAACACAGCCAGCATCGCTGGGTCAGCGGATTCTGGACCGAGCAACAAGCGAACGAAGTTGGTTACTTGCCGCAACCTCCGACCAGTTTGGACAATGGACCGTCTGTGCAAAGTCCCGGCGAAGATCATTTCTACGTCCCTGGAAATTGGGACTATCAGAATGGAGATTACCGCTGGTTATCCGGTCACTGGCAGCCAGTCGTCAAGAACTGGATCTGGATTCCCGCGCGATACGCCTGGACTCCACACGGTTGCGTTTACGTTTCTGGCTATTGGGACTACGAAGTCGAATCGCGTGGAACTTGCTTCGCACCCGTTCATTTCAATCGACCAGTTTACACGCAACAGCAGTACGTTTATCGGCCCAGCTACGTCGTCGATATCAACGTTGATTTTCTCACGCACTTGTTTGTCCGCCCCCGCTGTGGAAGCTACTTCTATGGCGACTGGTACAACAAGAGTTTCGTTTCGTTTGGATACAAACCATGGGTTCAACGCCGCAGCCACCATCGGTACTATGATCCGTTATTGACATATTACAGCAGTCGACGGTCGTCTTTTGACAGACGATACAACGTTGTGCAGTACCTTTCGCAGCAGCATGGTTTTTACGCGAAACACCGAGACTACCGACCGCGAAGCACGTTTTCAGCGCACGTCGATTTCGTCAAAAGATCAAAGCACACGAAGCATCGGGATTACGCGATCAAGAATGGCTACGTGAAAAGTTTCGACCAAATCAGGCGACGACAGGATCGCCACTCGAAACAGATTCACAATGCGTTGGCGCGTGACAACCACAAGCTGGCTCGTGACCTTCAACGCCAGCAGTCTCGATTCCGAAAACTGGAGCAGAAAGAGCAACAGCGAGTCAAGCGAACACGAGAAGCAATTGCCCGTCTGAAACAGGATCGTAAACAGACAGAGGCCCGAGTATCTCTGCGCGATCGACAAGTTTCATCGGCCAGACACAAGCCAGCGAAAAAGTTGCAGCTACCGAAGTCTCAGCTCAACAAAAAGATTGCCATCGAAAATCAGCAGCGTCGAAATGGCCGAACGCGAGACTCCGAAATTCTTGCTGCCAACAAAAGCAAAAACAGCCGGAAGAAGCTGGAAGATGCTGTTAGAGCAGCCCGCGGTGACGCGGCGAAACGACAGCGCGAACAACAACAGGCTTTGCGAACGCAACAACGGAAGCGGTCCGAACAAGCGAGATCCAATCGAGCCAGGTCGAATCCAAGGCAAGCTTCGAGCGATATTGCCAAAAAGCTCGCTCAACAGCCTGCGAAGAAACGTGGACCTGTTGGAAATGATTCGAGGACGAATACCAACGTTCGCCGGACCAGCTTTGAACAACAGGTGAAGCAAAAACAACGCGATGCTGAACGGGACGTAGTTCGCAAGCAACGTGAGCAACAGAATCGTCTCAAGAGCCAACAGCAAGCGAAACAGGCGAAGGACCGACAGAAAGCAGCGGCCGATGCTAACCGGAAACGCCAAAACCAGGCTCGACTTGCCCAGGAATCTGCCAAGCGTACCCAGGAACGCAATAAGCGCGATCTGGAACGACAACGAAGCGAGAATTTGCGGCGTTCACAACAAAACAGCAGACGTCAAAACTCCGCTACCAACAGCTCCGACAGGCAGAGCAGGGCACAGGCGGATGCTTCCCGCCAAGCTGCTGAACGTTCGCGGCAACAACAGCGCGCACGTGACCAGCAACGGAAGCAACAACAACGGGCACGTGATCAACAACAGAAAGCACAACGGCAACAACAACAGAAGGCCCAGCGCGACCAGCAAAGAGCTCGCCAACAGCAGCAGTCTCGGCAGCAGCAACAGGCACGTCAGCAACAGCGACAGCAGCGCCAAAGACAATCGCAGCAACAGGCGAAACAAAGGCAAAAGAAACGCGGCTAGTAGTTCGTCAGACCTGAATCGACGGGTGCCATGTTTACGCGAGCGTTGGTGGTTATGTGTGCCGAAGCGCTCAAGCATGCCCACGCCACGTTGACCATTGCCTCATCTCTAGCGTAAGCATGCCGATGCGGGGAGTTGGACGTTTGCCGGAAAGGCGAGGGCATGGCACCCAAAAACTAGGCGTGAACATGGCACCCAAAAACTGGGGACACAAACTATTCAATTCAGCTCGGACGGACCAATAGTATGGTGTCATGGCTGACTTTTGACCCAACACCGTTGGCACCTTGGATCTGAGTTCACTATCGGTAGACTCAGAGGTTTTCCAACCTGGTTCACTTATGATCCATCAGGCCAATTTCAAGATCCGCACGTTCCACACGGACGCATTTGGGCACGTCAATAACGCTCGCTACTTCGAACTGCTTGAAGAAGCACGCTGGCAGTTCGCGGATAGCATTGATCTGGTCAGCCTGTTGCAACAGAGCGACCTGGGTTTCATCATCATGGACATGAAACTTCGCTTCCGAGAGCCTGTCCGCGAAGGAGATTCAATCTGCGTTTCCACCAGCCTGGTCACACTTGGCTCAGCAAGTGGCGAAGTCAAGCAAACGGTTTCGCGAAACGACAGTCAGAAAATCGCAACACGCTGCCTCTCTCATTTCATCCTGATCGAACGCACCACTGGACGCAGCGTTCCAATCGAAGGCCCAATCCGGGAGCTGCTGCTGGAAGTCATCGAACAGGAAGCGATAAAGGCTGACCCATAGGAGTTCGTTTCGCTTTGGGCTCCCTTCAGCCCGTCGTTTTTTTCTTGCGAACGAACTACGCGTTCTCTTCGACTTTGAAGAACTTTCTTAGCGTCGCATGCGACGGAGCGGATGTTATCAACGACACGACGACCAGGACCATTGCGGCGATCAGGAAAATGGCAACGACGGCGAGCATTGGTGGGATTGTGACCGGGCCTAGCTCAAGGGCTGATTCGGGGAACGTGTAGCGAGGGTTGCCACCGAACTCGCTGCGATAAAACAGTGTGAACCAGGTCGCTCCAGCCGCGATGACGCTGCAGATGGCTCCGGCTGCCGTAAGTCGTTTCCAATAGACGGCCGCAAACACCAGCGGGAACAGGCCCGTGAAACCACTGAACGACCAGAGCCCGAGATCAAATACTGCGCGGGGAAACAAACTCAACACAAATGTGATTCCAACAATCGCAATCACGAACAACCGGGCACTCCATACCAATGACTTGTCACTCATGTCGGGAAACACATTGCGTACGACGTCTTCGGTAAACATCGTGCCGAGGCACAGGAACTGGCTATCCAACGAAGACATAATCGCAGCCAGGATCCCGGCGGTTAACAAGCCGCCCACAAGCGGAGTTGCATGTGTCTTGACCAGCGTCGCCAAAACCTGATTGGGACCGGCGAATTCGAGCCCACTGCCAGCCGCCCAAATCCCGATCAACACACACGGCGCCCAGACGATCATGATGAACAACGGGTGCATGATGATCGGCAGCTTGAATGTTCTCGCGCTGCGAGCTGTCAGCCAATGTTGGAACACATGCGGGAACATTGCCACCGAAAGCGGGATCAACAGGAATGAGAAATACTTGGCCGGTGTCAACTTGGCCCGAGTCAGCTGAGCTTCGGGGACCGCCGCCGTCGCATTTTTTAAGTTCTCGACAAAGTCAGACGTGCCGCCGAGTGCGTTGGCGATCGTGACGAACGTAACCAGACCAAGCACCATAAAGACGCAAGTCTGCAACGCGTTGGCCCAGGCGGTTCCACGCATGCCACCGAATGACACGTAGATCAACACGACTCCGCAGATCACTCCCGAAGCCAACGGCGCGGGCACGCCGTGGGCGCACTCGGCAAACCAACCTTGCGATTCGAACGCGTCTTGAGTGACTTCGCTGACGACTGCTCCGGCCGCGACGACTCCTAACAATAAATAGGTAACCACCAACGCGACAAGAATTGGGAACAACAGGAACCCGATCAGTTGGCTGTCCAATCGTTCGCGAAAAAACTGGATTTGTGTTCGATAACCGTTGCGACGACCGATCGCCCACAACGGCACGCCAATGACCAGGAAACAGAATGAGTGTACGATTCCGCCTGCCGACGCCAGCAGTCCGTAGACTCCCACGCCGATCAGATAGGCCTTGCCGGTCGAACCGACCAATGCAAAGGCAGTCATCGTCGTTCCAAAGAGCGACATCAACAACAGGAACGGACCAATGGAATGGCTGGCCAACATATAGTCGCTGCTGGTTCCGCGAAAAAATCGACTCGCGAACAGACCCAACGCCAACAGCGTAGCAAGGTAGCAACAGATTACGATCAGCTGAGTCATTCGGTCCCGTCCCCCGAAACTTCCATTTCATCCAGATGCTTCGGCCATAAGAACGAACAGACGAAAATCCACAGCATGACGGTCGCCAGGGAAACCCCAATGTTGTACGCCATCGTGTAAGGCAGGAATCCGAACACCAATTCGTTTCGGTCCCATTGCCAATAGTCCTGATGGAATATCAGCAATATAAGAACCAGCAAACAAGTAACGGCAAGACGCATGAACTACGACTCCGGGCTCCAAACAGACGGCGGAAAGCAAACGTTCACGTTATGCTATGGCATTTGTGGCCGCACACAAGACAAAGTGGCAAATGGCACCTGAACCATGCGCCTGAATCATCGTTTTGCCTCGGCGAATCAAAGCTTCGAGCCTCGTATTAATGCAACGCTCGTGTTATCATCCGAATCCACGTTTTTAAATATGAGTCTCGAAATAGCACAATGAAAAAACTGCATAAATGTTTGTTAGCCGCCTTACTGATTGGCATGCTTGGTTTGATATCGCAAGGCTGCGATTCTGGTAATTCCTCTTCAACTGGACGCCAGTTCGTCATGCTTGGCACGGCGCCTGTTGGAGGCGCGTTTAACCAGGTCGGC
>CAZXLW010000002.1:162828-186048 GCA_964641465.1 uncultured Pirellulaceae bacterium
CCAGTTCGTCATGCTTGGCACGGCGCCTGTTGGAGGCGCGTTTAACCAGGTCGGCAATTCGATTGCGACGGTAATCGAATCGAACAAAGGCGATTTGGACTGGAAGGTTCAGAGCCAGGCAACCAAAGGTTCGAAAGAGAATATCCGGGCGTTGGATAAAGGCGAGATTCAGCTTGGCATGTCCAACTCGGCGATTAGCTACCACGCTGTTCGCGGAAGTGAGAGCTGGGACAAAGAATACAAGATTCGGGCGGTTGTCACGCTGGCACCGAACGTCGGGTTGTTCATCACCAAGAAGAGCTCTGGCATCAAGACCATGGCTGATTTGAAAGGCAAGCGAGTCACGGTCGGACCTGCAGGTGCCGGGATGGAAATGTTCCTCAGTCCGCTGTTGGCTGAACATGGAGTCAACTTCTCGGTCGATGGTAAGGACGATGAGATTACACCGCTCAATCAGAATTACTCTGGCTCGGTCCAGCTACTGGGTGATGATGATGCCGACGCAGCTTTTGTAGGCGGGGCGATTCCGACAGCCGCCGTTTCGCAAGCTTGTGCTTCGCACGACATTCATTTTGTGACGTATAACGATGCCGCCAAAGCAAGCTTGATCGAGAAGTACGATTTCTTCAGCCCGGTGACTATCCCGGCCACCAAGAACGACAAGAAGACATACGAAGATCTCGAAGAAGACTTCCCGGCTCTGAACGTCGGTTCCATGCAGTTGATTACGCACGCCGACGTCGACGAAGAGTTGGTCTACGGGCTGACGAAGAAGATCTGGGAGAATCGCAAAGCCATTGCTCAGCAACACCCAGCTGGAAACGCGATCAATGAAAAGAACGCGGCCCGTTACACCGGAACCGAATTCCATGCTGGAGCGATTCGATTTTACAAAGAAATCGGAATCTGGCCGGACGCGGGCGAAACCGCAGGGTCGGCTACGGAATCTGCCGAACCTGTGACAGCCGGTGCGGCGGAGTAAATCGTGTTCGAGCAGCTTCGATGGCTACAACGGACATTGATCGTTCTGCTCAGCATTGCGCTTTGCTTCTATACGGTTGTCTTTGTAAATTTCAGCGTTCTTAAGCCGCAATCGTCGCTGGCGATATTTGTCATGTTGGGAATGGCCTTGTGCTTCCTGACCATGCCAGCGTTCAAATGGATCAAAGAGCCGGCCGTTGACGAGGCTGGCGTACAGTCCGCGGGAACCGTTGGTTGGAAGATCGACACGGCTACCCGGTGGCTGCTCGCGTTCCTGACAGTGATTTGCTTTGGCTGGGTGTTTATCCAGATTGAACCGGCTTTCGCGCAGTGGTGGCCGTCAGAAGCTCCGTTCAGCCAGCCTACGTCGTTAGGGGATCGCTCCGGCGAAGAGACTCCGGTTGATTTCTGGATCGGGCTGATCGGCATCCTGTTGGTGCTGGAAGCGACTCGGCGGAGCATTGGCTGGATCGTACCCGCATTGGCAATCGCGTTCCTGGTGTACGCCTATTTTGGACGCAGCATGCCGGACTGGCTGTTTCCGCACCCGGGGCTTTCGGAAAAGCGAATCGTCAGCGTGACGTTCCTGCAATCGCTGGGAGTACTCGGCCCGGCGGCCAAAGTCATGTTCAGTTACGTATTCCTGTTCGTGGTATTCGGTGCGTTTTTGGAAATGTCCGGTGCGACACAGTTCATCATCGACTTCTCCCGCAAGCTTTTCGGACGCAGCGCTGGTGCGCCGGCCAAGGTCTCGGTGATTGGCAGCGGCTTGATGGGTTCGTTGTCCGGAAGTGCCGTGGCCAACGCAGTGACGACCGGGAGCTTCACGATCCCCATGATGCGAAACGTCGGATTTCAACCGAGCGTCGCTGGCGGGATCACTGCCGCAGCAGCCACCGGAGGCGCGCTGGTGCCACCGGTGATGGGTGCCGGCGCGTATATGATGCTGGAATTCGTCAAACCGCAGGTGACGTTCCTGGAGATCGTTCGGGCCGCGATTATTCCGGCCGTGCTGTATTACTTCTCGTTGTGGATGATCGTGCATTATTACGCGCGGAAGATCGGCACGCTCAACGAAGAGATTACCGGTGCTGACGAAGAACGACCCATTTCGTACTACGAAGGCTGCGTGTTTTTTGGTGCTCTGGGAGTGCTCGTAACGCTGCTGTTTCTCGGACTCTCGCCATTCAAATCAGTCACTGGATCGCTGGTCGTCATCCTGGTGATGGCCATTTTTCGCCGCGAGCTGAAGATAGGATCGGTTCCTCGGCTACTGGCCTTCGTTGCCTTTTTCGCCGTCGTCGTCGGACACCAAATTTTTTCGCACCAATGGCTCGACCAACCTGTTTTTGAGAACAACGTATTCAAGACGTTCCTGGCCCCGTCCTGGGAGAATCCAAATACCGGTGAAGTTGGTAACTGGCAGCTCTTCACTTCACTACTGAATTCTTCATTCATCGGAATGATTGGACTGCTGCTGTTTGGCTTGATTCACCCAAGCTGGCGGCCCGCGATGACCAAAGCCCTAACCAGCGCCGCGAAAAACGGCGTCGCCCTGGTCGCTGCCAGTGCTTGTGTGGGCATCATTATCGGCATCGTGCAAGCGACTCCGATCGCCAATGACTTTGGTGCCGCGATCAAATCGGTTGTTGAGCAAAACCTGCTGGTTGCTTTGCTGGGGATCATGTTTTGTTCGATCATTCTGGGTATGGGTGTGCCTTCGGTGGTCTGTTATTTGTTGATGGCGACTCTGATGGGTTCGCTGCTCAGTGAACTGGGAGTCGAACCTTTGGCGGCTCACTTGTTTATTTTCTATTACGGCATGATGTCGATGGTGACGCCGCCGGTTGCTCTGGCTGCCTATGCAAGTGCGTCGATCGCCAAAGCGCCGATCATGAAAACGGCATTCGATTCGTTCAAGTTCTCGCTGGTCGGGTTCACGTTGCCGTTCATGTTCATCTACCGGCCAGCGTTGTTGCTGATGCCGTGGGACAATTTGAATTGGCTGGACGTGGTCCTGGCGGTGGTGACCGCAGTCCTCGGTGTCATTGCACTGGCAGCTGCCGTAACCGGCTTCATGCGTTCCAATTTGAGCTGGCTGCAACGTCTGCTGCTGTTTGTCGCCGCATTCCTGTTGTTGGCACCCAATCTCGGTGGTTGGCAAATTGGGTTGGCAGTTAACGTCGCCGGAGCAATCCTGATGGCATTGGTCGTACTGTCCAACAAGCCCATGAATCAGGCGGCATTGGAACCTTAATGACTCGCTGGTCGAGCAGATTTCGATTGTCAATCTTTCAGGTTGTGGTTCTGGCAACTGGCATCGGATCGTTTCTTGCCTGGTTCTGTCAGGACCGCACTCGAGAATTCACGTGGATCGAGTCGACGCTCAAGTACAAACAGCCTGCGTTGCCGGGGACCTATGATCAAGGTCTACCAACATCAGTATCCAGACCGTGGCCCTCCATTCTTCGTGGCGGTACAAATATTGAAATTGAGAACGGACCACAACTATTCAGCGTCAGCCATCGGAAGGGCTGGGATTCGTATCGCTACCATTTTTATTCAGATTTCGACGGCAACGAAGCTTACGAGATTCGCGGCAGCTACGACGATGTGAGTTTGAAAGATTCGAATGGCATCGACTCAGCTGCCAAACTCGCATATGCACACGGTTACAACGAGTGCCTGAGTCAAGTGACTGCATTGCTTAGAAATCAGAGCGAGCAAGAACTAAGGAGCGAGATTGCGTACAAGAAAGCCAACAGTTTGCCGATCCTGCTAATCGCAATTGCGTCGGCGGTGATCTTCCTTTTCTCAATCCGCCGGAAGAAAAGCAACCGGCACTGGGATCCTTCAAGCACTGACTTCGACGCAAACAAGCTTGAATAAATAGCTGACCCGAACAGGAACGAAACTCTACCGGAAGGGCCTGTCAGGGTTCTCGCCAAGAGTCACGGTGAGCTTTTTTCGCTCGCTGGGCTTATCGGGATCGTCGGTTTTCCGCAGAACGCCAACCTCCATAGTTTCACCAATATCGTGCTGGGAGATAAACATCCGGAGATCGGTAAACGATTGCACCGATTCTCCATTCACCGACTCGATAATATCGCCTGCATGAATTCCCGCTTGCTCAGCACTCGAGCCTTGTACAACCAATTCAATTTCGCAGGTAAAACTACCTGGGCGGCGAGAGTTCGGGGATCCCTGGACACCCAGAAAACTAACGGGATTGAACGCGATCACTGACGGCCGACGAGCCGCGAACTGGCGATATGTGCTGGCTTTAAATTTACAAACTGAAAGCACAATTCGTCGGATGCCAGGAATTTGTGCCATCTCGACGAAAAAGTCAGCGTCGAGTTTAAGTCGCCGCAGGTCCAACATCTCAAGGCTGGTAAGTTTGGAAAACTCTTGCAGTGAATTTCTGGTGAATTGGCAGTCGTCGATCGTCAGGCTGCTGACTGATTTTTTTGCCATCCATCGAAGCGTTTCCGATTCAATCTTTTGATTGGTCAGTTCAATCGAGTTAACGCCTTGTGGCAATTCGATATCGAATACGTGGCCAGCTTTCACTTTCACGTTATCCAAACCCAAATGAGCCAACCCATCCAGCTTGGCGAGTGTTCTTAAATCAACCTGCGTCAAAGTCTGGTCCTTGATCCGCACTGCGCCAAGCGAGTGAATTTCGGTCAGTTTTTGCAGGTCTTTCGACGTACCAGTCCATTTGTCGCCAACTTCCAAAATGGTAAGGTCCTGCCGGACGTTGCCGAATCCTTGAATTTGAGCCTGAAGTCCACCATTGACCAAACTTTTATTGGATTGGTTAGGATCCTCCGGTAGACGAGCGAACACAAATTTTTGGATCGAATCAAAATCCCCGGCAACCAGTTCATTGATTTTCGACTTGGCCTCGGAAGCCGAATACTTCTTTGGCTTGGAAACTCGCAGTGGATTCCGGGATGGCTTGATCACCGGATTCTGTTGGAATCTGAGAACTGGCTGCGGGAAAAATATCTGTCTGTTGAAATCGTTGTTCTGACGGCTGGCACCTCTGGAAACCAGATAATTGATGGCCCGTTTGGAGCGGTTCTCACGCCATGTGTCGATCAATGATTTTAACTTCTCATTGGACGCCGCCCGGCTATCGAGAACCAGCAACACGCCGATGGCTTTTAGACTGGATTCTTCGTTTTCTGACTCGGTCCCGATTTGCGTGAGAACTCGCTTTACACGCCATGCCGATTCCGTGGACGAATTCTCGAGGTAGTGACTGGCCAGCGGCTTCAGTGCACTTTCGCCGTAGCTGGCAAGTTGCAGTGTCGCTGCTTCGCGAGCTGCGAACTTGTCGGAATCCAACTCAACAATCAGTCGCTGAATCTCAGAACTAGGCGATGGATGCGGATGCGAACCGCTTTCCAATGCTGGAACAACAGTGATAGCTATCGCGATGAGTAGGATTTGCAACATGGCTGAGTAAGGAGTTCCTGGATTACCAATTGGCCTCGATTGTACATTTTAGGAGTTTCAACAAGCAACTGCTGTCACATTAAACCGCATTCCATCCGGCGTTGGATTCAATTTTTGATCGTATGAGCAGTTTTTCTGGATATTCCAATTATTTGCGGCCGATAAATCAAAGTAATGGTTGGTTGCAAGATGCAATCAGATAGCGGGTAATATTCAGGAATTGGAAGAATGAAGATTCATACGACTCGATTTGCATCGATTGAGATCGAACCGGATGACATTTTGTTCTTTCGCAACGGTCTGATTGGATTCGAAGATTGCCGGCACTGGGTGTTGCTGGCTGATTCAGACAATTCGGCGGTTGCGTGGTTGCAAAGCATGCAACACTCAGACATTGCCTTACCGGTAGTGTCTCCGCGGCGGTTCGTTTCCGGATATCAGGTTCGACTTGAACCTAACGATGTCGATCTGCTTCAACTATCCAAAGTCGAGCAAGCCTTCGTTCTGGCTATCGTTAGCCGCAACGAAGAGTCGCTGACTCTCAATCTGCGAGCACCGATCGTGGTGAATCTTGATCGCCGAATCGGCAGCCAGGTTATCACCGTTGACGCTCAACCGATGCAGTACGAGCTGTCTACGTTGCCGACGGTACTCCGTCGCAGTGCATAGATTCGGCACGCAGGCATGATTCGTCTGTGAATATCGGAATTATCCGAACCCTCCAAAGCCGAATGACCTCATACTCGGGTTGTTTCCTCAGTATTGTTTCAGGCTGCGTTAGTGGAACGTTGCTGCCCTGACTCAACGTTTGCTAGCGTGTCGCCGATACCCCTTTCGTATCTCTTTATTGGTAGAGAGGTCAGATTCTAAGCGGCAAAGGATTGCCCCAGGAGATTTTAAAGTTCGGACAAGTGTTCCGCACTCAATCAAGGCAGTTTGTTTTTTAAAGGAGCCAGCCATGCTGGTTTTGTCGCGACACAGAGACGAAAGCATCATGATCGGTGATGACATTGTGATCACCATCGTCGATATCCGCGGAGATAAAGTCCGTTTAGGGATTGATGCGCCCCAGGAGATTCCTGTCCATCGTCAGGAGGTCTACGAAGCGATCAAGCGTGAGAATCAGAAATCCAGTCGCTTGGGACCTTCGGAGACAAAAGACATCGGGAACTAGGAACGTGAATCTCGTAGTTACGAGTCCTGGCCTTGCAACAGTCGGTCGACGCTACCCAGCAAACGATCCATTGTGAAGGGCTTATGGAGGTAATCGCCAACTCCCAACAAACGAGCGTATTCCTGATGACGGTCGCCGTCATTTCCGGTAATCACGATAACTGGCACATCGCTGTCAGAATGCTGCCGGAGCCGCTCAAGCACTAGCAAGCCACTTCGCTTGGGCATCATCATATCCAGGATCATCAAATCTGGATTTCTGGCCTCCGCATAGGCCACCCCTTCGTTGCCATCTCTGGCAAGAGAGACCTCGTAACCGGCGTTGGTCAACGCAAATTTGATGGATTCAGCAATCTCGTAATCGTCATCAACGACAAGGATGTGTCGGGTCTGATTACCTTTGTTCACGTCTGGCACAGAGTTAGCAATATCAGTGGAAGATGGCATGGGATTTACTCAAACAATATAGAGAAGGCGAAAACGCTGTAACAGACGTAGGCACTTGAGTTTATCGCAAGCACGTTCGATTCCGCGTTCATAAAAATCGCTTAAGCTGCGCTAAATAATATTCATTAGTTATTGACCGGATCAACCCCTAAACCTGAGGTCCTCATCATGACCGAATTCGGTTCAATTTTCAACGTTTTAGACATGCTACCCATAAAATGGGGGATGCAGAGTCAATCTGATCAAATGTTCTCGTGCTTTTCATGCCCCCCGCTGCCAGCGAAGTTTATCTGATTGATTCGATCTGAATACAGATCGACTCTTCGTTGAATCGGCGGACATAGAGTATCAGTCATCGTGCTAGGTATTCCGATAACACTGACGACGGCGTTTTTTGTTGCCACGTGTTGGAGTCACCATGGTCAGATCAGTCTTTTTGGCACTAGGAATTTTCCTGCTTATCCTGGGTGCCCAAACTCTCATCGTGGACAAGTGGATCATGTCTCGCGAAAGCCACTTTGGTCCTGGTCAGACTGGAGCACAGGCTCAGGCAGGCCGGGCGTACAACAATAACTCAAATCCTTACCGCTCAGCTAGTTACCGAACGGGCTCAAATCGTTTCGGAAACCGAAACTATTATAATCAGGTGGACCAAAATCAGAATTCCAACACATTCAAAAGAGTCTATCAGACTCGTGACTGGATGCCGTGGAGTCTTTTGGCTGCTGGGACAATCATTGTTCTGTACACATTCTCTACTGGTCGACACCATTCCGACTAGTGTGACTAGTGCCTGACTGAGCGGTCGAGATTCGATTCTAACGATCTTGACGATTACGAAACATGGATTGGGTACTGCTATGCGCAATATGTAGCTGTTCACTTTACAGCATTTTTGTCGCGACCTAGCATACAGAGGCCGGTAGCCTCCGGTTGTACCAACTAATCTCTACGCCGGTCGTACGCTCTTAGATGAATACTCATGACAACATGACGTTGCAGGCAACCGTTGAAGGCGACGGTTCCAAGACGTTAGGAGGCGATCCGCAAACTTGGTCAGAGGGATTTGCCTGGTTGGCGAGAATTCTGATCCTGTTGGCGATTGTCATTGCGCCATGGGTGTTCGGCAGCGTTAAGTACTCGGCGCAATTCTGGATCACGACTGCCTTGCTGTTTTCATTGGCACTGTGGTGGTTTGAAACAGCGCTGAACAAACGCAAAGCTCAGGTAGTTCCATACTTTGCGATTTTCCTCGTAGCGGGCGTGATCATCGGGCTCATACAAACCATCCCGTTGTCCGGCGGAATGGCGGACTTTCTGCTTGGTCGGCAGGTTGAACTTTATCAGGAATTCACCCAAGCGGCTGGCGACCAGGAATCGGGTGTGATTCCGGCCAGAGCATCTTTGAATTCCTCCAATACATGGCACCAAATTCGGCTGTTGGTAATGGCGCTCGTGACGATGCTTTTGAGTTGTCGTTATTTTCGCACACCGCGTGACCTGACTTTGTTTTTTGCGACCATGGCAGCTAACGGTACTGCAATTGCAATCTTTGGAGTCATCCAAAAACTCACGGCAGATCCCGGCACAATTTTCTGGACTGTTGAACTGACACTTGGAGGGTCACCTTTCGGACCGTTTGTAAACCGCAACAACTGTGGCGGATACATGCTGATGTGTCTGGCCTCCGCGATTGGCCTGTCCTATCTGTTGATGTCCGTCAAAAAGAACCGCGGTCCGGTACCGATTATCAGCAGCGAAATTCCTTTCTGGCGACAACTGTCTCAGCAAATCCTGTACTTTGTATCCGAGCTAACAGGTCCCAAACTGGCAGCTATGATGGCTGTTACTTTCATTTCGTTTGGGATCATCGCCTCTCTATCCAGAGGTACCGTGCTTGCGCTGTTGTTCGCAGTCATATTCACTTTGATCTCCTACGGCGTTGCCAAGAAGCCCAAGAACGTTGGCTTGATGATTATTCCGATTTCGATCGCGGTCATGTTGCTCACGGTCTGGATGGGATTCAACAACGAGTTGATCGAACGTTTTGACAAGCTCGACTCGACAACCGAAGTCAAAAAATGGGATGCGCGTGTGCAAACCTGGACAGACACTTGGGCCAGCGTCGGAGAGATGGGCAAGCTCGGCTCGGGGCTAGGAGCGTACGATACGGTTTCGCGTATCTATCGAACTGACAAAGAAATCGACGTTTTTAAGTATGCTGAAAACAACTTTTTGCAATCACTGGTCGACGCCGGCTGGATAGGTTTCTCGGTTTACATCGTGGCTTGGCTGTTCGCGTTCTACTACGCGTATTTTCTGCTCAAGATTGGGCAGTCGCCGGTAACGGTGAGTGCTGGCCTGGCGGGAGTATTCCTGCTTTGGGGACAAGCCTTTGCTTCGTTCTTTGACTTTGGCCACTACATTCCGGCAAATCTGCTCGGTGTTGCGAGCACGCTGGGAGTGATCTCCTACTATGCTCACTCGATGGCGTATCGCCTGAAGCACAAATCATTCATGCGATTCCAGGTTCCTAATTCGTTCGTTCAAGGGATGCTGGTCGTTGTATTTGCCGCCTGCGTTATCGTTGGCATGGATCTCAATCGCAAGTCCCAAGTCGGCGCGCTTCGGTCCCCTAACGTTCTGACATACGATAATTTGCAGCAAGGCGAAGCTGACAGGAAAATCTCAGCACTGCGAAGAATTGTTACTGATGCACCATCCGTTGATGCACTTAATGAATTGGGCAAGCTGGGGATCCATCGTGCCAGACTGGAAATGTACGCAATCTTCAAGTCGGAAGTTCCCGTTTCAGATTCAGACTACGATCTCAAGAATCGCATTTGGGACGCGACCAGCCTGGTTCGTTTGCAGGAACAGTCCGAATTGTTGGGCAGACAATCGAAATTGTCACGAAAAGGTTTTATCGAACAAGCAACGATACAAGAGTACCTACCGTTCGCCAAACACTGGCTCGAAGAAAGCTTGCGGCTTTCTCCAATGCAACCTGAGGTTCAAATCACATTGGGCGAAATCGCCAGTATCCTGCACGGCATTGATAAAGGTGCCCCGTACCTGGAACGCGCAGTCCGAATCGCTCCGACAAACGCAGTTCTATTGCTGCAGACAGGTGTGATCTATCTGCAGGCCGGACGGTTTGGCGAAGCGGCTCCGCATATTAAGAAGTACCTCGAATTGGCCCCTAAAGAATTCGATTTGGTCATGAGAGATGTTTATCGTCATATGCGTTCGGTGAACGAATCAACCGATGACGATCTGATTTTGAACGAAATGTTGCCAGACGATCCTGAGCTGCTGTACCGTTACGCGAGGCAATATGCCGAAGAAGATTCGCTTGTGAAAAAAACCGCACTGGAGCGATCCGAGGATTTACTGGACACCCTGTCTCAGTCCGACCTCAGCATCACGATCCTTCGTGCTCGAATTAAAGTCGCAATGGGCGATTATGACTCAGCTGTCGACTACTATGTGAAAGCTTTAAACAGCAACCCTAACGATAATAAGGCTCGCGAAGAATTGGTTGAGGTACTGGTAGAACAGGAAAGATTTGAGGATGCGTACGAACACACGCAGGACCTAATTCGTGGCAATGACAAAATTCCTCGATACCGACGACTGCTCGACAGTATAAAATCGAGGGTAGACGAACAAAACAACAATTGAACTACAACTTGAACCGCCACGTATAGTCGCTGCCACTGCCGTGCAACCTAAATAACCCCACAATGATCTTCGCTGTTACCTCATTCGCCGTCGCCTTCGTTTTAACACTGGTCCTGGTACCAGTGCTATCGAAATTGATTGCTGCACCCTGGGGTTTGCTGGATCAACCTGACAACAATCGAAAACTGCACAAGAAGCCAATTCCTCTGGTGGGTGGAATCGCTGTCTTTATCTCCATTGCCATTACTGCGCTGGGTCTGTTTATTTTTGGCAGTTCCGAGTTTGGCAATGGCCAGTTGGTTTTCAAGCCGGATGACGTCAGGCAATTCATCGGACTCCTGATTGGAAGTGCTTTCCTGCTACTGGTCGGCGTCGTAGATGATGCGGTTGGGCTTCGCGGACGGCAAAAACTACTCGGTCAAATTCTCGCGATTGCCATTCTTGTTTTTTTCGGATTCAGCTTTGACCGGATGGCGATCGGGCAGACGAGTATCTACTTTGGTACTTTTTCAATTGCGATTGTCTTTCTGTGGTGCCTGGCTGTAACCAATTCAATCAATCTGCTGGATGGTGCTGATGGTTTTGCCAGTACCATCGGAATCGTCATGAGTCTTGCGATGGCGACGATGGCCTGGATGCACCCTCAAGGTCGTTTGTTTGATGCATTGATCGTGCTGGCTTTGGCCGGCGCGCTCTCGGGATTCCTTGTTTACAACTTCCCACCAGCGAAAGTTTTTCTGGGGGATGCAGGAAGTATGCTGATCGGATTTCTGCTCGCTGCGATTTCGATCAGATGCATGCTCAAGCAAGCGACCTCGTATGCGTTCTTCGCACCGGTTGCTTTGCTTGCAATCCCGTTCCTTGATACTGCTGCTGCGATTGTTCGCCGAAAACTGACTGGACGAAGCATCTACTCAGTCGACAGGGGGCATCTGCACCACAGTCTGGCAAAACGAGGATTCGGGCCACGCCTGAGCCTGCTTTGGGTGGCGTTACTTTGCAGCACCACTGCAGCAGGCGGAGTGTTTGCGTTCCTCAACGAACAATCCGAGTACGCCCTCATTTCGATCATCATCGTAGTCATGGTGATGGTCTTCGGCAGGTTGTTTGGGACCGCAGAAGTCGAACTGGTTTCCAATAAAGCAAGAGCGATCGGGCAATCGTTCGTTCGAGGTAATGGAAACGGAGAGAAAAACGATTTCTACCAGTCGACGGTGCAACTTCAAGGCAACCGGAGTTGGAATGAAGTCTGGGATGAACTTTGCGAATTCTCTGACGAGCATGAACTGAATAAAATCATTTTTGATATCAACCTCCCGTGGATTCATGAATCATTTCATGCGAACCGTCGTCGAACGGATGCAAAACCCGGTGAGAATGATGAGTGGCACGTAGAAATCCCGCTCGTTGTTGGAAACAAGATCTTTGGACGCGTTCAACTGACGGCTTCCCAGCATTGCCGATTCTCGCACCATGACATCATATCGAACTTGATGAAGTTGACTGCTGACCTTGAACCGGTCTTACGCAGTATCGCCGGAATGGCAGCCGACGAAGAAAACGCGCCAGTCATGCCATCGGACAACGACGGTCAACCTGTGCAATCCGGCAACGAATCGTCGTCAACGGCCAGTTAGCTTTATCTGACCGGTTATTATTCCACTTGGCCGATTTCAGCAGCGTTCTGATTCTGTTCTTGCTTCAATCTGTTTCTACGATTGAACAACCATGCCAACCCAACGAAGGGCAGGGCGGCGGGCCACCAAGCGATGAGCTTACGGTAGTTGAAACTGGGCACCGTCGGGCTGCCGTCAACCATCAACAACGTATCTTCGTTGGGAAGCTTGCCACGTAGCCTCTTCCGATGCACCAGAAGATCTGGAGCGATCAGGTCTTTGGCTTTGTCGATCTTGCAATATTTCCCGGCCGTATCCGCAGAACGCACCAACCCGGTTCGCCAGTCCGAATTCCAGGGACCACGATAGCTTCCTGCCACGCTGTCCAATCCGGCATGCTGCGCGAACAGGATATGGTCAAAGTCCTCTTCGGTATGCACTTCGCCGTCATGAATGTGAACCGTCGGGAAGAACAGAGATTTCGTCCTCGTCTTGAATCGAAAAGCCATCGGATGCGGCTTTCCCACGAGTTCTTTTAGTTGAAACACCGCAAAACCGTAGTCAGCATATTCCGGAATCTTAAGCCAGGTCTCTTTGGGGATTACAAAACGTTCGTCGAGTCGATCGAAATCATCAACTGACGGAACGAAAGAAGCCACGAAATTACCAACCTCATGTACAGCCAACTTGGCTAATGAAGTGCTTTTCGCTTTCGCTGCCACTGTTTGAGGAAGACTGGGAAACGCTCTGGCCAAGTCAACAAAGAACGATTCGTATCCACTCAAGTCGATAAATTCGATGCTTGTCTCGGACGCAGGAACCTCCACCGGCAAAGGCAGAATCATCGCATTGGGCTCTTCCGATTCGTACTTCATCTGGTAGGCCAGATACTGGTAACCATCATCGGAAAGCCGGCCAAATATCAGCGTGTCAGTAACATGGAGGATTCTGGCAGAAAAACAACACATCGCATTCTCCGAACTTGATCAGACGTATTCTGATTCGACGATTCGCAGGCAGATAAGTTCCGTCAGGTTCTGAGATTTCCACGAAACCTCAATTTTTCAAGTATTTATCCAACAACTCGACAGTCGCCGGATCGGCCAGAGCCGCTTTTCCGAACCCGGCAACGGCACCAGCCGCCACTGCCTCATTCTGAGCGTCTTCATAATTGCTAACCAACATCGTAGCCGTTGGTTGCTCATTGGCAGATTGTAGCTCGCGAATCACTTCCAGCCCGGAAGTCCCAGTCGTATCGAGCAGGCGATTGATCAGAATCAAATCGAACTGTTTTTGCGATGCAACCTGGATGGCTTCGTCATGCGTGTCCACCAACTCAATTTCGGCCGCATAGTTATCTTTGATTAGTTGATTAATCCGGGCGTTGTCGGCATTGCATTGGCCGACGCTTAGAACTTTTTTGGTCACTTCTTGTTTCTCGAATGTAGAAAGGCAACTTGGACTGCTCCGCTGCTTCCAGAGCGGAGTTCGTTACACAATCTTACCCGCCAAATCGATCACGGGAAGTTCGATCACTCACACAAGGTTCAAACTGGCAGGAAACTTGTGCAACCCGTCATCGCCCAGCGGCAACGGTTCGACCAAACAGGCCTGATCGACTGCAAACGAACCATAAAGATGCGGGAACAACTGGTCGTCTCGAGAAGCTTCCCACTTGAGCAGGTCACCGAGCGATTCGGTTTCCACCCCAACAAGAATCAGATTTTCTCGCCCGGCGAAATGCTTGGCCGCCGTTCCAATTAACTGGCCAGCCGTCGAAAAATGAATGAAACCATCACGCAAATCGTCGGCCGAGCCAGTATATCGACCCGCCGACGACGCTGCATTCCATTCATCTTGATCGACTATCTTGTAGATCAATTTTTCCAATTCCCGCTCCCTCAATTTGCCTTAAGCTCAATCTTTCTACTGAACTTTTCTTCCTCCTGCTTTGGCCACAAAATCCAGTCCCCGTCTTCGGTGGAACTATCGGCATGTGGGCTCAACATGTATCCACGACTACGCTTAGAATAATGGAAGACTTCACCTGCCGTATTCGTGTAAATCATTGTCGGCAATTCTCCTCCGTCGTCTTCATGGTCATTGCCGACGCTGTAAATCGTCACACCATCGTCGTTTGCAATGAGATTCAACGGTTCACCTGTAACAACATCAAACGGGAGTTCAACGACGAAATCGGGTACCAGCTGCACTAGTGATTCCGGCCATTCTCCATTCGCTTTGAAAAAACGATGCGATGCGATGGCAGCGATAACGCCTTCTTGCCTACCAATTTTTCGATCCTTCGCTCTGCGAATCTGCGGGTGCGCCGGCAGCAATCCACTTAGAACTCTGTATCGCTTTGCATCCTCACCAAGCAGATCGTAGTGCTCTGCTTCCCAATAGGGCAACTGCTGGTCCCGTTGAAACAAGTCCATACACTCTTCGTATTTTCTTATCGTTTCTTTGCGCGATGCCATCACAAACAAACTTGCCGGCGCTGCAAGGTTCTCTGCCACCATCATCACGGTTGGAAATTCTGGATATATCTCCATCCAACTTTCCTGACGAGAGCCAGTCGCAAACTGTAACATTTCCAGACCTTGCGGAGTGATCCGCCCGTCTCCTTTTCCGTTGTCCGTAAACATTCGTTGGATGAGGTCCAACATCAACGCGCGTTCACCAGAGAGGTCCCCAAGAAAGTCATCAAGCCGGGCTTGAGCTGTAAAATCCTGGATCTGCTCCAACTGTTCATCGGTAAATTCGTCGATGTGAACAGGAATCAATTCTTCAATCAACTCGAACGCCTGCCCCACAATCGCGAACCCGACCAGCGAACCCACCAGCATATTGGTGTCGGCAGCATGCCGGCCCAGTCCATACATTGCTCGAATGTTATCGACCACACGGTCGGTATCCCCTTGTTCAATTGCCCAATGGGAGTCAATCGTGAGCAGTCGTCCCGCCGTTCGCATCGGTTGCACGTGTGGCAACACAATACCTAAAACGGAATTTTTCAGCAACTCGCGAACTTCCGGTTCCATGTCGTCGTGGTTACGTAACCACGTAGCTTGGTCCGCATCCGCTCGATCCAGATGTGGGAACAGACAGGCAAAGTCCGCATCTGAATACAGGTTCGGATCAGCCTGAAATTCGAAACCAAGCCGTTCGATCCGGGAACCTTCACGAAAAGAATCGAGCAGTTCCTGAATCTCAGATAATTTCGCAACCGCACCGTCCCATTCTGGATCCGTTGGCCGCAACTGCCGATTGTATCGTTCTCCGTCTTCACCCACTTGCTTGTACAGTACATCGGTTTGTTTCCAAAACTCGCCGCCTTCGCAAAACTGGAACTTCGTCCAAACCGGCCGATACACGTTCCACGCCCGATCTTCTTGAGGCAGTTCAGCAGCGAAACGATTGAACTCTGGCAAAAAATCAACGCGGGGTGTCGGAACACCAGCATGGTAATAGCTCCACATCGACAGATAGGCAGCCGCCACCGCAAAAAACACCCAGCCAAAAAGTTGTGCGATCTTCATCATGATTGGTCGATTCCTTATTTTAGAACGTCGGATCAATTTAGCAGTTAGATCTGGATCGCCAAAACTAGCGACCAGTTGCGAATAGCTCTTGCCAGCCAACTCGCCATCCAGGAAGTGGGAGATGAGTTCTTGTGCAACTTCAATTTTCTCGAACCGCCACAGGCGTGACCTGCGAAGGACCTTGCGAATGATTTCTTGTGCCTCTTTCGAGAGCCCGGAATCGGCGATCGTTTTCCGCAACGATCGGCGTTCCATCGGAAACAGCCGCGAGAAACCCCGCGGTTCCTGAGGTGGAATCAGTGAGGGCGAGGCATTACTCACGCCAAACCTCCCTCAAGCCCGAATCCGTTTTGCGCCTTACGAGTTACCCCGAGAGCCCCTAAGCCCTGGACCAGAGCCGCCCATTGCTGACGGTCCGCCTCCAGCTTCTTCTTGCCTTTGGTCGTCAATCGGTAGTAACGTCGCATCCGCCCGTTGGGACCAGCCTTTTGCCGTGAAGTCACCAACCCCTTGGACTCGAGGTTGTACAACATCGGATACAGCGTCGACTGTCCCAACTCGAACACGCCATTGGATTGCGTGGCCAAAGATTCGACGATCTGGTACCCGTACATCTCGTCCCTAGTCAGCAACTGCATCACCGCAGTCGGCCCAGCACCACGCATCAATTCCCGTTCAAGTTTCATATTCCACTTTCCTGCTCGTTATTATGTATGACATAGTATCGGACACCTACCAAGGAGTCAACAGAATTTTCTGGAGAAACACAAATTCCGGATTAGCCGTGTTTTTACCGGTTTTGACTGCAAAAGGGAGAGCCCAACGGGTAGCACGGATTCTCGAATCCGTGTGCCGAAGGCACAAGAGGCTTAATCCCAGTGCAGTTCAATCCAGTGGTCCTTCCAAGCTGAATTGAATAGTTTGTGTCCCGGGTTTTTGGGTGCCACGTTCACGCCTTTCCAGCAAGAAGCCAACTCCCAGCAACGGCATGCTTACGCTAGGGATCAGCCAATAGTCAACGCGGCGTCAGCATGCTTGGTCGGCACGGCACACATTACCACCACCGCTCGCGTAAACATGGCACCCATCAATCCAGGTCTGTCGAACTAACCGTCTGCTTCTTGCAACGAGCGGATCAGGCTAGTCGTTATCGCCTCGAACACTTGTTCGTTTTTCTCGAAGTCGCGCATCTCCGCCTGACAGAAAACGTTGAGCGTCTTGTCGGCCAGCCTGAATGCTCGTGACTGAGCGGCAACAATGAAGTCCAGGCAGAAGAAGTTGGAGTCAAACCCGATCGATTCCAGCCCGGCAATTTCTCCATTCCAATCAAACCGCTCGAAATCCTCGTATTGATCCTTGAGTGCTTCCGCGCACATCTCGGTTAGCTTGGCAGGCGCGGATCCATCGAGGAACACGGAGACCGACCAAATACATCCGTCCGGCGACTCCAGCGCCACCTCGTAAATCTCTTCCGAGGCATAACTCTCCTGGAGTTTCCAGTTTTCGGGGTAAAGGAATTCCAGTTCGGCATTCTTGAACGTTGCTGTCATAGTTTGCTAGCGGCAAGGGCTTGTCATGTCAAACTTTACATTGTCGGAAAAATCCGATCATTCGATAGGCACCTTGAAACCGATATGGATCGTTGAGATTCCGCTTGCTAGAGTCCTTTTTCCGCGGCGGAGCTCCCGTCGACACATCCTGGCGCCAGCACCTTCAACCAGCCGCAGTGATACCGAATTGAACTTGCGAATTCAACGAAAACCGATGTTTCCGCCAGTTCACAGACCGCTACATGTCCATCCGATCGCTTGTTTGCTGGTTTGCCTGTTGATGATTTCCAGTGGCTGTCGCTGCCCTTGGACCTGCACCAACAACAGTTTGACCGAATCGAGCCGCTGGTCTCAAAGCGGGATCGAGGCATTTCACGAAGGCAACCACGATCACGCCGAAAAGCTGCTGGCTCAAGCGATTGAATCACGCCCCGGGGATCCTATCCTGCGTGAGCATCTGGCCAGCATCTATCGAAATCAGAACAAGACCAGTGAAGCTATCTCGCAGCTGATGCAAGCCGCTGATCTGTCCGAACCCCGGTCTGACCTGTTCGTCAAAATCGGCCAATTGTACCTGGCAAACCAACAATGGATTCCAGCCAACCAATACGCCAAACGTGCACTCGAAGCCAACCGCCAGGATCCAAACGCGTGGGTTCTGATGGCCGACATCAAACTCGCCCGCAGTGAATTGAGTGAAGCGTTAAGCGACTACCAGCGTGCCTTAAGCCTGAATCCGACGCAGCCGCAGGTGCAGCTGAAAGTGGCGAAAGTTCACCAATTGCTGGGCCGACCAATGCGGGCCTATTCTGCGATCGAACAGATGTTGGCCAGTATCCCGGTGGAACAACAATCCACAGACTTGCTGTTACTTTCGGGGCGTCTGTTAATGGATCTCCGCCAACCGGCCCAAGCAGTCGCCAAACTGCAACTTGCCTCCGCACGGTCCGACACATCCCCCGATTGCTTCGTCGCATTAGCCAATGCGTATGTCGCGATGGGAAATTCTTCGCTGGCTCAAACGACATTATCCCGCGCCAGTAGCCTGTACCCCAGTAACGACAGTATCGCCAAGCAGCTGAACAATCTGATTCCCTCGCAAGAGAGGATCGCGTCCATGGACCTGCCTGGTTCCGAGCTTACTCGGTAAGACGTTCGCCACTACTCACACAGGTTTGATGAGCCATTAATAATTGGGCGTAGGCGGACGATAGTCTTCTGGATTGATCTGTTTGAACCAATCGATCGTCTTGGCAAGGCCTTCGCGAAGCGGAATTTTCGGTTCCCAATCAAGGTGCTTTTTCGCCAGTGAGATATCGGGACGGCGACGCGTTGGATCGTCGTCTGGCAGTGGACCGTATTTCAATTTCGATTTGCTGCCGACTAACTCAATAATGATCTCCGCCAGTTCTTTGATCGTGTACTCGCCCGGGTTCCCCATATTCATCGGGCCAATGCAATCATCTGGAGCATTCATCAGCCGCAGGAATCCTTCGACCAAGTCGTCCCGATAGCAGAACGATCGAGTTTGCATTCCATCACCAAAAATGGTGATGTCTTCACCCGCTAAAGCCTGGCGAATAAAATTACTCACAACACGGCCATCGAATGGATGCATACGCGGGCCGAAAGTATTGAAAATTCGGCAGAGCCGGATGTTGATCTTGTTCTGTCGGTGGTAGTCCATGAACAACGTTTCAGCTGCCCGTTTGCCTTCGTCATAGCAGGCGCGAATTCCGATTGGGTTCACGCAACCACGATACGATTCGACTTGCGGGTGGACTTCCGGGTCACCGTAAACTTCGCTGGTCGACGCCTGAAAAACTTTCGCGTTACAACGCTTGGCCATCCCCAGAACGTTGATCGCGCCCAAGACAGAAATCTTCATCGTCTTAATCGGGTTGTACTGGTAGTGCCCGGGAGCAGCCGGACAAGCCAAGTTGAAGATCTCGTCAACTTCCAGCCAAATTGGGTGCACAATATCGTGCCGCAATAATTCAAAATTCGGTCGCTCAAGCAGATGAGCTACGTTCGATTTCTGACTGGTGAAAAAATTATCAAGGCAAATGACATCATGATCTTGATCGACCAGCCGTTCACAAAGATGAGACCCCAGAAAACCGGCTCCGCCAGTCACAACGATTCGCTTAATTCGAGACACCTTGCGTTCCGCTCCTGGGATCAATTTGGGCTGCTTGGCTCTTAATTAGCCTGTTACAACTAGAAGAGGCACCAAGCGAGCCAGCTATTTTAAGGGTTCTGCAGCGGACGGAGAGGGATTCGAACCCCCGGTACCCGTAAAGGTACGCCGGTTTTCAAAACCGGTGCCTTCGACCAGACTCAGCCATCCGTCCCGATGCGAATTCTTCCTGAAGATCGTACAAGGTACCTCCAACCTAGGGAATGTGTCAAACCGGGTTTTGACCCGCGATTTTTACCAGAGAATGATCAAATACATCAACTGTGACTTGATCTCCCCAATTTTGGCCATTTCACATCAAACAAAGTCTACTTTCATTGCGTTTGGAAACGCATAAACCAAGCGAACAGAAAGCGCATTAGCGCGTATATTGAGAGCGTTCGACAGCTCAGAATCACGGTGATGGGATGGATGATTGGTACAGCATTGGTGGATTCAATGACCCGATGAGCAGCATTTCTCATCTGGTTGGAACCGTCATATTTTTCATCTTCGGGATTTTTCTGCTATGGAGCGCACGGAGGTCGCGGAAAACTTTCTGGTATTCGCTGCAATTCGTGGTCGCGACTTTGTTCCTGCTTTCGATGAGTTTCGTATTCCACATGCTTGCTCTGGACGGCAAGGCTCGAGCTGTATTGTTAAGGCTTGATGTTGCGGCAATTTTTGTGCTGATCGCCAGCACATTCACCGTCATCCACGGGATCTTGTTTCGCGGCTGGAAGCGGGCCGTGCCCATGGCGCTCTTGTGGACCATTGCCATTGTCGGGATCACGCTGCGGACCATTTTCTTCAACAGCATTCCCTCGATCCTGGGCGATGGAATTTTCCTGTTGATGGGCTGGATCGGCGCCTGGTCGGCAATTTTACTTTGGCGTCATTATGGAATGGTCGCAGTCCGCCCCGTGCTGCTCGGTGGCATCCTGTATACGATCGGCGCCCTTTCCAATGCATTCGAATGGCCTGTTTTTATCAACAAGGTCTGGGGCCCACACGAAACATTTCACCTGTTCGTCCTGGCTGCCCTGGGAGTTCACTGGGCTTTCGTCTGGAGCATCGCCGACGGAACCTTTCAACGATCGCTGGAAGAACCTGCGACTCAGAAGCCTGGTGAAAATTCTGGGTAAGTATCGCGCCGGGTCGTCGACGACGCCTCTTTACTAATACCGAACCAGACTACAACCCCAGACCATCCCGCTGCCGATAGCGCAGAACAGGATCGTGTCGCCGCGTTTGATTTGGTTTGACCGCACGCCTTCATCCAGCGCCAACGGACAAGAGGCACTGGAGGTGTTGCCGTACTTCTCAATGTTGGTCAAGAAACGCTCCATCGGAATCTCGCACTGTTCTGAGATCAATTGCAGGATTCGCATGTTGGCCTGATGCGGCACTACCCAGTCAATATCTCTGGCAGTCAACCCATTATCCCGCAAGATGTCTCGGCACGCTTTCGTGAGTTGATCAACCGCGAATTTGAAAACACGGCGACCCTGCATCTTGACGAATTGACGTCCCTCTTGAATGGCATCGCAAGTCATCGGCTCAGCTGATCCACCTGCCGGAATCTCGATCGCGTCCGCCATGCTCGAATCGCTGAACAACCGCGTCGACAAAATGGAACCGTTGAAGGTCTCGTCTTCCATTGACCGCGAACTGGTTTCATTGCTGGAAGCCAACACCACGGCGCCTGCTCCATCGCCAAAAATAATGCACGACTCCCGATCGGTCCAATCAACGACCCGCGACAATAACTCAACACCAACTAGCAGGATCCGCTGGTACATTCCTGACTTGATAAAGCTGTCCGCGACATGCAGGCCGTAGATAAAACCTGAGCAAGCGGCGGCCAGGTCGAATGCCGGACAATGATTTGTAATACCGAGCTTTTCTTTGACATGGATCGACGTCGTCGGCAGCGGCTGATCTGGCGTAACGGTGGCAACAACAATCAGGTCCAGTTCGCTGGCCGAAATTCCGGACGCGGCAAGCGCCGATTTCGCAGCCGCGACAGCCATATCGCTCGTCGTTTCATCGGCAGCTGCCCGGCGACGTTGTTGAATCCCAGTCCGCGCACGAATCCAATCGTCACTCGTGTCGACATGCTGGGCAAGCTCATCATTGGTGACAATCCGATGCGGAATGTAGCTTCCAGTCCCCAAAATCCTGGTCGCTGGCCTACCGTCCTCTTGCTGAGCTTTTTGCTCGAATTCCAAAGCGCGCGCTGTAGCAGTCCCCACTTGTTCCACCGTTGCAACTGGAACATCAGCAGCAGTTGTCTGGGTAAGCCCTTGAGTGGCAATTTGATCTTTAGCTAGCACTGCGTACTTCCAAGAAAAGGATTGGATTTCTGGTTGGGAAAGTACACGGGTATGCTCGGCGCGAGGAAGGCCACTTTGGTCTGCGCGCACGCAAGTGCTTCCCGCGAAAAAGACTGCTATCAGTTCCTGGACGTACCCTAAACCCTTTGACCACTCAGTAATACGACTAAAACATCGTGTCGATACTGCCACCTGAAGACTACTGGTGGATCTTTGATTCTGATGTTTTCGATCGCAACCTGTTCGAGAAGAGTTGGAGACCAGGCGTTTGAATTGTTGTTCTGGTGGCTAACGCATGGTCGTCGCATTCAAGGCATAAACGGCATTCAGCTTGTTGTTTTCGTCTTTGCGGTCTACGAGCAATCGAAAACCAAACTTCTCCAGCAGCTTGATGGACGAAACATTGTTTGATTGCGTGTACGCCTCAACCGCAGTCAACCCTATTTTCGCAAAACCAAAATCGAGGACCGCTTGCATCGCTTCAGTCATGTAACCATTGCCTTGTTCAGCAACCGACAGATCGTATCCGACTTCAGCCGTTTTACCGTCTGCTGAAAATTGCCACAAGCAAATGCTGCCGATCACTTGATCCGTTTCAGGCAAAGTGATTCCCCAATACACAAATTGTTCTGCTTGATTGCTTCCGTCGACTTTCTTGATAAAGGCAATGGCATCTTCTTTCGTTTTTGAAAGTGGCCGTTTCACCAACGCGTTCACCTGCGGGTCCGACCGCAAGTGCAGAATCTGCCGCCAATCGCTGGCACGCACCTCCCGCAGAACAAGACGAGGCGTTCGCAATATTGGAGTCGGAGAAATTTGCATGCAATCAACTCAGGGAATTCTATCGTCCGTTGTAATCTGCATTTCTTCAGAGTGATTTTCTTGATTGGATCTTGCCCTTGATGCCTTGATTTGGATCAATCGCTTCAATGGTTATTCCAACCATTTCACCTACGGCATAACCTGTCTTTGATTCACCGCTTGAGAACCGACACCATACCGAAATATTGACTGGATGACGGACGATCAATCCCCATTCGCACACCTTCAATATTTCGCAATCGACATATGATCCAACTTGTTCGGTTGAAATTTTGAGCCATGGATCACCATCTTCCTCCAATTGCCTGATTGACCCGCTGAACTTTCCGTCAGCACGGAACCCGTAGACTTTAAGTTTGATCTTTTGCCCGATTTTCAAAATGTCTTCGGGCATCCGAGGATCACAATCAAATTCAATCC
>CAZXLW010000003.1:0-107599 GCA_964641465.1 uncultured Pirellulaceae bacterium
GACCTCGCGGTAGACCCAGGCTTAATTAAAGTACAATGTCCCCTTTTAAATAGTCAAGTATAGCTACTTCGGTAAGAATTGGAGTAGCTGGCGTTGGAACTATTTCATGCCGAGAATCAGTAGGCGAAATGCCTCAAGCGGAGTCAGTCGGATCGAGGAGTTGCGTTTTCAGCACTTCTTGCGTTTTCAGCACTTCAATACTGTCCGCACTGGTTTGAAGCTGCTCCCACCAACACGCTGGACGATCGAATTGCATTGGGATGCTTCTGGACAGAGCCAGATCAAATGTCTATTCGTCAACAATGTTGGGTTTTACCGCGTTTTCCAATTTCGCTAACCGTTGGTCACAGCGTTCTGCGTACCATGCGTGTCTTGGGGCAATGCCTGCCGCAATTTCTTTCAGTCCTGCCTTTGCTTTTCTGAGCATCGCGACCGCATCGTTACCATTTCCTTCAGCTTCAGCACAAAGCCCCAACGCGCTTAGGGCACGCAGTTCAAACAATCGAACATCTTGACTGCCAGATGGCACTGAAGCTTTGTTCAAAATAGCCTTGGCTTCTTCAAACGCACCTTGTTCGCATAGCGACTCACCAATTGTCACCTGTGCTTCGAGAAGCATTTGCGAACGTCGCGATATTCTCTCGGGCATGTGTTTGATTAGTTTCCGAGCATTCATCTCGGCAGACTTGTAGTCCCCCGCGTATGCCTGTTCGTTGCACAGGGCAGCCAGCATGAGAATTGTAGACTTTCCGCTCTCGCCCTGTAGTTCTCTGATGATAGAGATGGCGAGTCCATAGTATTTGAGAGCTGCCTTACGTCGACCAACTAATATACTTGCATCAGCTACAAAACCAGCCCAGCCCGCAGTTACCTCAGATGGTTGTGCGAGGGCGGTCAAGCTCTTTTCATAAGATTGAATTCCTGATTCTATTGCCTCTTCCTGGCGTCCCATTCTGAAGAGGCACTTGCATCGTGTGTCCAATAAAATCCGTGTCGTCTGTGAATCAAGCCCCAACAACTCTTCAGCCACGGGGTATACACGCTCAATGATGCCTAGCGCCTCTTTCCAACTGCCTTGATCCGAACGCATGAACTTCACTCTTGCCAGATCCGTCCAGACCTTTACATCAAACTTCGAATTAGAAAGGCCCAGTTCCTTGTAGTCATCAATTAGCTCGGAAAATATCTTGGCTGCCTTATCCAGCAGCGATCGTTTTTTGTCCGACCTCGCAAATCTAGCTTTTCTGCGGTACGCTCGGCCAAGATCATTTCTTACTTCCAGCGTAATCAAATTCGACTCACCTAAATTCTCGGAGGAGTCGTGAATGAGTTGACGCAACTGTTTTTCGACCGAATCGAAACTTCCGGCTGTCAAGTCCAAGTGTGCCTTCTTATGTCGCAGAAGGATTGTAAACAGATGGTTATCTCCAAACTTTTCCTTCGCTTCAATCAGCAGTTTCCTCAAGTCATCTTCAATACCAAAAGGCGTGCCACCAAGTCGGCTCTGGACTTGAAGGTTTCGAATTCTTAAATCCATCGTGCGCCGGTCATTGGAACCATATACCTCTCTTGCCACCCCCAACGTCATTTCAAATTGCTTTGCGGCATCGGCATGACGTCGAGCCAAAATATATGCAACCCCGATTGCCGTCATTGCATTTACGGTCGTGGGGTTATTCTCACCCAGGACACTTCTGGCCAAGTCAGCCGTTTTCTCCAATTCGGCTATGATTTCGTCTCTGCTGCGTTCACCTAAATGGAGAGATGACTTATTGGCTGCGGTCCGAGCGGCGATAGTCAATTGATCGTTTTCACCAAACAATTTCAAAGACCTCTTCAGGCATTCCTCTGCCAGGGGCTTCGCTTTAGCTTCAGCCCTATGCAGGGAATGCTCTTGAGCAAGTTGAAGTTTTGCCGCTATTAGTTGTCTCGGATTTACATCCCGCGCATGTTTGAAGATATCAATGACTTTTTCTGATTGAGCGACCGAGGAAGCATATTCTCCGGAGCCGGAATACGAGGAAGCAAGGAACTGACGGAATTCAGCCTCTAAGAGCGGGTCATTCCAATAGCCGTCTTGGTCTATCTCGGTGCGAATTTCATCGAGAAGTTTGAGTTGGGATTCCCTGAATCTCACTCCGTTTACCGACGGGTCGTTGTTGTCCAGCATTTTAGCGTTCAGTTGAATGACCCTGCTTTTTTGGGCTTCAGCCGTTCTGGCCAATGCCGCCTGAGCAAAGGCTTCGTGGGTCAGCCATATCAGCAAAACGCTGGTCATCACGACCAAACCGAAGGTCGCAACTGTGGCAAACGTTTCCAATTTGTGTCTTTGTGTAAGCTTCTTTAGACGGTAGAGAAACGAAGGGGGTCGAGCGGTGACAGGTTCGTTTTGCAAATAGTTTTTTATATCTTCTGCAAATGCTGCCACTGTGGGATATCGTCTGTCGCATTTCTTTTCAAGGGACTTCATCGTGACCCAGTCCAGTTCACTGCGAAGAACTTTCCCCCAACTGGAAACAGGTGTGCTGCTGTTGCCTTCGACAAACCTGGATTTGTTCACTCTCTCGGAAGGTAGCTCTGGAATTTCATTGTGAATCTTCTGTAGTATTTCAAACTTCGTCGCGCGTTCGAAATACTCTTTGGATATCGGCGTCGTATCTGTCAAAAGTTGGTAAAGGATTACCCCCAAAGAGAACACATCAGTTCGCGTGTCGAGAGGTTTTTGAGACTCATCATTAGATTCGGCGCCTCGCGCCCCACCAGCTTGTTCAGGGCTCATCCAAAGTGGCGAACCAACAATCATGTCTGGTTCAGTTATCTGAGGGTCCCATGTGTCGCTTGGTCGCACCAGCCCGAAATCAATCACCTTTACCAGTGGTTTCCCATTGGCTTCCGTGACCAGAATATTGTCGGGCTTGATATCACGGTGCAGCAATCCAAGCTGATGTGCATGCTGAATCGCCGAACAGAGCTGCAAGAACAGCTCCAAACGGACCGAAAGCGAAGAATGATGGTTCCGACAGTAGTCAACAATTGACACGCCGTCGACAAACTCCATCGCAATATACTGCCGATTGTCTTCGGTTGTACCTGTGTCGTAAACTTGAGCTACGTTGATATGGGACATCGAGGCGAGCGCTTGCTTCTCCCTCGCAAAACGTCTTGTAGCTACAGCTGATGCTCGATCGGCCCGGATCAACTTGATCGCAACCTTTCGTTTTATATCGGATTGATGGGCAAGCCAGACAGTACCCATCCCGCCAGCCCCAAGCTTTTTTTGCAGCCGGTATTTGTCGAAGGTCTGCTCGATCAGGTTGTCACCCTCCAGCTTGCTGGAGGCAACTTTATTGTCACCGTCGACAATGATGGAAAGTTCTTTTTCCATCTGCTGGTAACGATTCAGATCCTCGACAACGTCCGGCGCCAGTTGCCTGTCTCTGGCAAAAGCCTGGAGGTCACGAGAATTGTGCATCCGGCACCACGCGTCGAATTCGACCAATTGACGTTCAACTTCACGACTCTCTTCAGAATTTTTTTCTATCATCCGGTGGTGCTCCTAAACAGATGGACAGCTGGAGCACATCCGTAAGATCCGAGTGATTCGAATCAGCCCTCGCCGATAAATACCACCGACTGTATTTATATTGTTGTCTGTTTGGCTGGCGATTTGACGAAATGACAAACCTTCGAAGATTCGCATTGCGATGACTCTTTGCTGGTCTTCTGTGAGTTCCTGGAGAGCCGTCAATAACTCCGCTTCCTGTTCACCAAAAGAAACAATTGCCGATGGAGTTTCAGTTCCGCCACAGACCTCTTGCCAGGTCTCTTTCTGGTATTCGACACTTCTTCGTCGACAGTTGTCGATAAACGTATTCTTGAGAACAGTCAACATCC
Source organism: uncultured Pirellulaceae bacterium (assembly GCA_964641465.1). Classification (GTDB taxonomy): domain Bacteria; phylum Planctomycetota; class Planctomycetia; order Pirellulales; family Pirellulaceae; genus Mariniblastus. The sequence continues at coordinate 3,895 of CAZXLW010000003.1, forward strand.
ACATCGCCAGCTCAGCTGTCGTTTTACCGCGAAAGCATTTCCGGCTACGCCAGACTTTCAAATAGGTTTCCTGTACCAGATCATCAGAGTGAAGTCGTTTTTTTAGTGTGCCCGAATTGCGGACCAACTGGTTCGCTTTGCTTGTCAGCCCGATCTGAAAACTTTTGCAGACCTCTGCCCAGGCTTGTTCATCTCCAGACTTCAATTCTGGAATGAAAATTGAAACCGATGGAAAACCTTCCGCCATATTGCTCTCCCTTTGCTTTTCGTGTCCCAGTTACAGAATAACCAACGGACTTAGCAAGTCAACGTTTAGCTAGTTACTCAAACTGAGCATAAACGAAATCGAGATTAATATTTACGAGAAAAGGGAGGCCCTCTAAGAGCGGAATATCTACAAGCCGTTCAGTCAAGCAAGGACCTCACCATGGATGGTGGCGCTTTTCCAGTCGTATTGCAAGCCATGTTGTCTTCCATATGCCATCACTTGAGTTTGCCTCGCCGCAGACACCTCCGCTGGTTTTTGTTTGGGATAATCATGAGTGTTAAATCCTCGACGTTACTTCATGTTTCTCGTGTTTCACCGCGTGGCGGCCATCGAACCAGTTGCGGCAATTTCCTTCGTAGTGACTGGGATAGCGTCTCGATAATGCAGTCCCGGGCGATTGAGACGCTGCGTTGGATGAAACCTCGTAAAGGCGAAGCGATATACTTCCTTATTGACGACACTCGAATCGAAAAACGTGCTCGCAAGATGGATGCAGTTTCCAAGATCTACGATCACAAAACGCGTCGATTTATTCGTGGCCACATGGTCGTGACAGGCGCGATTATGTTTCGCGGTATCGTGTTGCCATGGAAATTCGATCTGTGGGTTGCTAAAGCTCAGGCAGGAGTTGGCTATCGCAAGACAACTCAGATCGCAGCGCAGATGATCAACGAGCTGAACCTTCCTTTTGAATTGAAGGTACGCGTGTTGTTTGATGCGTTTTACCTTGCGCCTTGTGTCGTAAAAGCTTGTCAAAGCCGAGGTTTTACGTGGTTTTCGGTGGCCTCAAAAAACCGTAACATGAAACGCAAGCACTGTCAGAAACGATCCATCAAACAATTTGCACCGGGCGTGCTTCGCCACAAAAGCAAACGTATCCGCATTCGTCGCGCGAGGTTCTGGAGGTGGATGCGGATTGCAGCAGTCGACGGCGAACTTGGTCGGCTCGGTCAAGTCCGTATGGTGCTTTCAAAACGTCCTGGTGACTCATGGAAGAAAACGCTGGCCGTGGTTACCAATGAAACCAAACTTGCTGCTCGCGAGATCATGGTGATCTACGAGAAGCGTTGGAATATTGAAGTGTTGTTCAAAGAACTCAAAAGCTCACTGGGGCTATGCGATTATCAGGTACTGAGCAGAAACGCCATTGAGCGTCACCTGCACCTGTGCGGAATGGCCCACCAAATGCTGACCCACCACAGCCTTGAGGCTCAAGGTGCAAAAGCAAAACAAGAGAAAACCCAAGTCAGCTTGAATCCGATGAGTGAACGCCTCGATAAACTCCGCGCAAAGATCCGAACTCAGCAAGCCAAAGTGATGTTAGCTAAAATCAAAAACAAGAATGCACGAACCAGATTTCGAGAGTTCCTGAAAAATGAATTGCAAATCGTCGCTTGAAAACCACTCAGTTTGAGTAGTTAGCTGATGCCATTCCGACAGCATTGCATATGAACAGATTTTTCTTTGAATTCTTTTCAGATTTAGCGCACGTGATTGAGCGTGATATCGTCCTGCATCAAGTAGCACCTCGATATCTCGACGACTCAAAGTGATGTGATCAGCTTCACTGCAGCCGAGAGTTTTGACTTTGACGTCGCCCTTACTTCCAACCCAAATATCATGATTGGGAGACGGTTTCGGTCCAGCGGGTTTTGTCTCGCCGGATCTTATAATTGGGTTGAACTCATTCACAGTGGTTGCTGGTGACGGAATGATTTTCGCCAACAATGGCACGGGGCCATTTTCCGATCTCGGTTTCGATATCGAGGCCCAGGCGTTCTATCATTCTCGCATCGAATTCGACGCGATCGGCCCCGGGGAAATAGAAATTGAGATCGCAACAGGAGCTTTAGGAATTGTACACGACGGCATGAATGTTTCTCCGACAATTGCCGGCGCACGCATTATTGTCGAGTCGGACCTGTTGTTAGGCGACTTGAATCGCGATGGAGTCGTTACATTGCTGGATGTCGCGATCTTTATTGATCTACTGGCAACGAATACTTTTCAAATCGAAGCTGACATTAACCAGGACGGCGCAGTCGATTTGTTGGATGTGCAGCCATTTATCGACGCAATCAATTTCCCGTAGTGTAAAGACGCGTTCAAAACAACAAAAAGATTTTGGCACGGAATTTCCGCCGTGAAATCAGAATTCTTGTAAATTTGCGCACAAAAACAGCATGGTCGTCGTCTACCTATTAAGGACCGTTTTATTCCTTTCGTTCCGAAACGGTCAAATTTTCTTTAACGGGAGTATTTATGAAAAAAACAACTTCGATATTAAGCCAAATTTCTTGCATTGCCCTATTGTTGCTGACTCCGGGCTCCGTCCTCTCGCAGGCCCCCCCTTCAGGCCTCGGCGATAATAGCGACCAGCAAGATTGTGAAGTAATTATTACAACCACAGAGGACGCCAATGGCGTAACGAAAACCACTCACACATGTGGCGACCAATCCGTCGTACATGAAGATTATCCAGATGGCAAGAAGGTCGTTACGGCTACACGACCGAACCAACAGATCATAACAACAATAACTCCATCGACCACTTTCACCAGTAATGACGGAAGTGTTGTCATTAAAGATATCAAGTCAGAGCAGATTTTTGACCCCACCATAAGTGCGACTCCAGTCATCAGGACAACTACGAAGACTAGAACTACGACGCTTGGTCCCAACGGAGTACCAACCAGCGAAACAGATGTTACGGTTGCTATTTCACCGCTTCCACCTGCAACCTCGCCGCCTGTAGTTGGTGGTGTAGTGGGCAGTTATCCAATTGAAAAAGACACAATGGAACCCAATGGTAACGTTACTGTGGTTTCCGATTGGCCTGACGAAACCATCATCGTGACCACTACACCTCTTGGAACGAAAATCATTCGCCGTCATTTCGAGAACGAAACAACGATTGAAACCCGCTACCCCAGTGGTGCCAAGACCCATGTCGAAATCGTAGTGACCACCGACGATGTTACTGGTGTTATAACAACCACAACGACCACTACGGTTACTGATGCGGATGGAAATTCCACGACGACTGTCGAAACGACAGTAGAGGACGTAGATGATTACTATTTAGATTTAGAATTCTTAGAGTTGATTGTTGGAGACGCTTAATTCCAACCGCTGAAGAGCTCTGGACTGGTTCAGTTGTTGAATAACCGACTGGTGAGCAAAATGGGGAAGGGTCCAATTATTGATAACTGGACCAGCCCCATGCAGTCCCCCTGAAATAATGCCAGCTTCACGGCGGCCGAAACCTGTGCCCGTTTTCCAGCACGCGGGCCGGTTTTCTAGTTACCAGCCAATAAGGCAACGAACCCTGCGACGTCGAGCAGATCAACCACGCCATCTTCATTGATGTCTGCTTCGGTCTGAAATTCGCCGGCAGCTAAAAGTGACACAAAGGGTGCAACGTCAAGTAGATCGACAACTCCATCCAGATTCACGTCACCTATCAAGTCTGAACAGCCACCTGCAACTCTCTTGCGGACGGAAACTATCGGCTCTCTACACTTTTCTGTCTAGACGATTCAGCCAGTGGGAACAGCTCGGCAGTACTGCATCGACTTTTTGGCGATGCAGACGGTAATAGGCGTGTAGATGTTTTTGATCTGCTACAGTTTCGAAACGCTTTTGGGTCTAGCATCGAAAAGCGAAATTACAACTTTGCATTCGACTTCGCAGCTGATGGCCTGATCAATATTTTTGATCTGCTCCAATTCAGGAGCCGTTTTGGAACGTCGCTTCCAGATCCAGAATAAGGCATCTGGATGGTGTTGAATGAACAGGCTTCAAGGCAACCAAATGGCTACGCGAGTTCGCTGACGAAAACCCATTGGTGAGAGGATACGGATTGATGAGAGGAGGAGCTGGCAATACAGCTCCTTCTCTATTCGACCGTCTCTGCAGAGATTTTGTTCGAGAAGAATCGCGTTTCTTTTTTGGTCAGCGAGGATTCTTTGCGAGTTTTCCAGCGGGACGAATCTCAGAGCCTGTGGCTTCTTTCAGTTTATCCCCGAGCGATGCGCGGGCGCGATCAGCTGCCTTGTTGAGCCTCGCCACAATTTCAGGATGTTGCTCGATCACGTTTTTCGTTTCACCGATGTCTGATTTCAAGTCGTATAACTCCAACCCTGAAGTGATGTGTTGGTATTTTACAGGCTTACCATCAGTCCCTCCCGGTTTGCCCATAAGTGTTCGATAGCGATGAGGAAAAACAAGTTTCCACTGTCGGTCCCGGACGGCGCATAGCCTTCCAGCACCGTAGTACAAATAGAATTCTTCGTGTGGCGACTTGGCGTCTGCTTTACCCAGCAATAGGTCCTGAATGTCTTTGCCGTCGATCTTGCGGCCTGGTAAGTCCGCTCCGATCAGGTTGGCAAACGTCGGCAACAAGTCGATGGTTGATGCCAGCTCATCGCACTCATTACCTGCCGCAATCGTGTCTGGTTGCCAGAAAATCGTCGGGACCCGGTAACCACCTTCCCACATTGTTCCCTTGCCTTCTCTTAGCGGTTTGGCAGAGCCGGCGTGATTGCCGTAGCTTAGCCAGGGTCCGTTGTCGGAGGTGAATACAACCAGAGTCTTCTTTTGGGAAACCGGGGCCACCCGTGTAAGTTCTGAAGATTTAACACGGTAAAAACCGTGTTTCTCCACCGCCGGCTAGCGATGTAGCCGAATCGCAAACGGTATCCAGCCGGCGGAACTTCTGTAAGCGCGCATCAGGGGGATTGTTGACGGTTGTTTTAGTTTGGTGGATTTCGTGAAGATTTTATCAAGCCGGAGTCAATTATGCCGTCAGGATCCAACCCTCAAAAAATTCAACAGTGGACTGAGCGATTTTCTCGCTTTGAAAACAGCTCGCAACCACTTTAGTGAACTACAACTTTACTTGAGTGACGGTTCGTTGCCGATGGACAATAATCAAACCGAGCAGTTAATGAAGCAAGTCGCGATTGGCCGAAAGAACTGGTTGTTCGCTGGCAGCGTTGCCGCCGGTGAGCGAAGCGCTGGTTGGATGACGTTGGTCAGCAGTGCTCTGCGTAACGACCTGGACGTCTGGCTATACATCAAGGACGTGCTGGATCAGCTTCTCAGCGGCGTCACCGAGTACGAGCCACTATTACCCTGGAACTGGGCAGCCTCGCATCCCGAGGCCATTCGCCAGTACCGCATCGAAGAGCGTCGCCAGATCACGACTCGCAAACAAACCAACCGCGCCCGCCGCCGTAAACGAAAAAAGCCTCGCCAATAACAGCCAGCCAACGACTCGTAAACTCCGATCCACTGACGGTCACGTTGCGCGCTTACGGTTGTACTGGCTACTTGATCGAGTATTCGTAGGGCACGAGTAGCCAGGTAGTTGGTCGCCCCTGATTCCGTAGACTGTCGTCGAGAATCAACTTCGTTTGCTTCAGATCGAAACCGGAAGCTTCCAACCATTTGAGAGTACGAGCAGGCAGGCTGCTTGAGATCTCTTCACCGCCACCGGAACCCAACAGACTACTTAGATCCAGGCCGGACTTGGAAATCGGCCGATGTGCGACAGCAAATCCGTCTTCCAAATCAGCTTTTTTGGCCACCAGCGAGATGCAGTCATCCACGCCGCCGATGTGATCGACCAGGTTTTTGTCGATCGCTTGCGAACCTGACCAGACTCGTCCGCCAGCCAGTTTGTGCAAGTCGTCTACGGGAATACCGCGTGCATCACTGACAAGGTCCAGGAATCGGTCGTACACCTGGTCGATCGCTCTCTGAATCTCACCCTTTTCATCATCCGACCATGGTCGATCCAAAGCCATCGCGCCCGCCGATTCGTCCAGATTGATATTTTCCATGTGGATACCGAATCGACGCAGCAGCGCCCCGACGCTCATCTTCATCCCAAACACGCCGATCGAGCCAGTGATGGTGCCTTTCTCTGCGAACACAGGCGTCCCGATACAGCTGATCCAATAACCGCCCGAGGCAGCAACGCTACCCATCGAAACGACCGTCGGCTTCGCTTCCGCGAGTTTCAACAACGACTGGCGGATGGCCTCGCTGGCCGTCGCACTACCGCCTGGTGAGTTGATTCGAACCACAACGCCTTTGACTCGTTCCTGTTTGGCGAGATCGTCGATCATTGTGACCGTTGGCCCAGCAACGATCGAACCAGGGGACGCTTTCTTGCCGTCGACGATGGCACCATCCAGGTGGACGACCGCGATGGTGTTCTTCTTGAATTTCTTGGAACCAGAAGATCCTGCCATGACTTCCGTCATGACTTGCAGAAACGACGCGTTCTTCTTGGAAGCTTTCTTAGGGGTGATCCAATCAATTTCCTCAGCGATGTCGTCTTCGATTGTTTCCTGCATGGAGCCGTAGGGAGCCAACATGTCGACCAATCCGGCATCTTTTGCGTCCTGTGGTAACAGCATTCGCTGACCTTGTAGTTCTCGGATTTCTGATTTCTTCAATCCGCGTCCACGGGCAATTCGATCGACGAGGTTGTCATTCAACGACGTCAGCATGTCGAGGTTATGTTCGCGGAGATGTTCGCTCATCCTGGAGTTCAAGAATGGCTCAACCGCTCCTTTGAAGTCGCCAGCTCGAACCACCGAGGCCTGAACGCCAAACAGGTCCAGCGCGTCACCGAAGAACATAGACTGCATCGAATTCGATGGCATGTCGATCGAACCAAAGTCAGCAAGAACGACTTTATCGCAACAGGCCGCAACGCTGAGTGCAGCATTTCCAGCGTTCTCCATCCACGCGTAAGTCTTCTTCTTTTCACTCAGCTTGTTCAAATGCCGCGAGAGTTGATCCAACTGAGAGGCGTTCATGGAAAACGGTGCTGACAAGTCGAACAGGACATAATCAAAATCGTCGTCATCGCTCAAGTCATCAATGAATTTGATCAGCTTGAAGAACGACCGTTGCGATACCGGACTGCCGGTCAGCAACTGAGTCGGGTTGAATGAAGCTGGCTGGATCAGATCGACGTAGTTACCAGAGAGATTGATCTGGCGGAGGCCAGGCTTGTCCTCTTCCTCCTGCTCCGTGTCGTCGGATTCAGTGGATTCCTTTTTGTCGGCTGATTTTTCCTGCTTCGCTTGCTTGGAGGTTTTCTTTTCCTCCTGAGCGATCAACAGGCTGCTGCTGATCAGGACCATTATCAGCGCGAATGAAATTTGTTGTCCCAGTTTCAACATCTTCAATCTCCAAGGTTATCGTTGGGTCGTTCACGTTTATTCCTGTGTAGTTTACTTCCCCGCCAGTGGTGTGGGCTGAGTAACGAACATTGCAGTTCAAAATACGGAATTTAATGAGTACGACAGGGGCGAATGTAACGCGAGAGGCGTGTAATAAGGCCTACCCAGCCAACATGGCAAGAGTTGCAAGAAAAAGAAATAGCGGCTTGGCTTCCCGGCTATGCGTGGTTGGCCAGCGAGCAATTTGCCCTAAGTAATTTGCCGTACGAAGAATCTAAAGAAAACAGCTCAAGCCAAAATAGGGCTTGAGCTGATAGGCTGGTGGGCTTGAGTTGAGCATAGTAAATCATCTAATCCAATTGGTTCTAGCCGGCTTGGGCGGTGTAGGCCAAAATCTCGGCTTTGAAAGCTGTTTCCTCGCTCTGTTGATCGTCGGTCTCGTCGGCCATCCCGAATGGCTTGAGCTCGCCGCGTAGGATTCGCACATCCTGGGGAGCGTTGATTCCGATACGAACTTTATTACCTTGAATTTGAACGACCTGAATTTCAATTTTTCCGTCGATCAAAATTGTTTCATTCTTCTTGCGTGATAGAACTAACATGTATCTCTCCTTGATTTGTCAGATTGGCAGAAGTGCTGTTTGCTCTTCTCTCTACTCCAATATTCGCGGGTCCTGCGACACGTTAGGTCGACCCGCACAAGAAACCCGGATTTAATTAAGAATATTGCAGTTTTGCTGGAAATCTGAAGAATTCCTGAACCTGCTATCACGAACCACCATCTACCACATCGCCCATATAACGTGGCCGATCGAAAATATTGAGACTGTGTCTTATCCTACGAAGATCTTAAAAACCGCTGTGGAGAATGGCATTGGAAGAAGTTGAGAACGCGATTGCGACTTTAGACGGTCTTGATGCGATGCTGCGCGATTGTCTGCAGCGTGATCGATTCAAGTACCGCAGTCAGCTGCGCAGGCTCAAATCCACCAAGCCGGTTGCCGCTGCGAAAGTCCAGGAACTCGCCGAACGGATAAAGAAGTCGGTTGCCACTCGTGATCATCGGTCAAAAACGATTCCAACACCTCAGTTGGACACGGACCTGCCAATTTATGATCGGCGTGACGAAATCGCGGAAACGATTCGGGACAACCAGGTCGTGATCATCAGCGGCGAAACCGGGAGCGGAAAATCTACGCAGCTACCGTTGATCGCGTTGCAGAATGGGATCGGAGCACGCGGCTACATCGGGCACACCCAACCGCGTAGGCTGGCAGCTCGGAGTGTCGCCAATCGAATCGCCAGCCAAATGAATACTCCGCTCGGACAAGCAGTTGGATTCAAGATCCGATTTGACGACAAGACCAGCGACAAGACCTTCGTCAAACTCATGACCGACGGAATCTTGCTCGCGGAAACTCAAAGCGACCGGTTCCTTGATCAATACGAGATGTTGATCATCGACGAGGCGCATGAACGATCGCTCAATATTGATTTTTTGATCGGGCACCTCAAACGGATACTGGCAAAACGGTCGGACCTGAAAGTCGTGATTACATCTGCGACTATTGATACGGCTCGGTTTGCCGAACATTTTTGCGACAACGACGGCAATCCGGCTCCGATCATCAATGTCGAAGGGCGAACGTACCCGGTTGAAATTCAGTACAGACCTCCGGAGTCCGATTCGGAGCTATCGGGGGATAGTTTCAACGATCACATTGCCAACAGCATCCGACAGGTCGTTTCTGAAGAGCAAGGTGATTTACTGGTGTTCCTGCCGACAGAACGGGACATCAAGAATGTGCACAAGAAACTGCGAGGCCTTAACAATGCCAATCCGATTGAGATCCTGCCGCTGTACGCTCGCTTGTCCAACGATCAACAAAACGCGATTTTCAATCCCGGCAAGCGGCGTCGAATCGTATTGGCAACGAACGTAGCGGAGTCTTCGATCACGGTTCCCCGGATTCGCATGGTCGTCGACAGTGGCACGGCTCGGATCAGTCGTTACGCTGCTCGCAGCAAAGTCCAGCGATTGCCGATTGAGGCAATTTCGCAAGCATCGGCGAACCAAAGGGCAGGGCGGTGCGGTCGCATCGGGCCTGGGATCTGTGTTCGTTTGTATGGCGAAGAGGATTTTGAATCGCGGCCAGACTTCACGACACCGGAAATTCGGCGAACGAATCTGGCGTCAGTGATTCTGCAGACGCTCGCATTAAAGCTGGGCGACATCAACGAGTTCCCTTTTATGGAACCGCCACACAAAGAAGCAGTGTCCGACGGATACAAGACGCTGTTTGAAATTGGTGCGATTGATGATCGTCGGCAGCTGACGGAACTGGGCCGCAAGTTGTCTCGTATTCCAGTCGATCCGCGGATTGGCCGAATGCTGTTTGCGGGGCATGAGTCAGGTTGCTTGAATGAAGTGCTGATCATTGCGTCTGCACTTGAGGTTCAGGACCCGCGGGTGCGACCGGCAGAAAAGCAGAATCAGGCCGATGAACAACACGCCAAATTCACACACGAAAAATCGGACTTCATGTCCTACCTCAAGCTGTGGGACTTCTTTCACAAACTGCGTTCCGACTTGTCTCGCAGCAAATATCGCTTGGCCTGCCAACAGAACTTCCTTTCCATGTCGGCTATCCATCAATGGCAGGAAGTACATCGGCAGCTGAAACGACTCGCCATCCAAAACAAACTTCAGGTAGCCAAGCGAAAGGACGAATACAACGTCATTCACCGCAGCCTGCTGACAGGTTTACTATCAGGCATTGCAATGGTCGGTGACCATCATGAGTACACTGGAGCGGGAGGCGTCAAATTTCACTTGTGGCCTGGCTCGGGAATATTCGAAACGAAACCGAAGTGGATCGTCGCAGCCGAAATCGTTGAAACCGCCAGACGATACGGTCGTACCGTTGCCAAGATAGCACCGGAATGGATCGAGCCGCTCGCAGAGCATTTAGTCCGTTCGAATTTCGTTGATCCAAATTGGAGCAAGAAACAGCAAACGGTGATGGCGTACGAAAACGTCAGCCTGTTCGGCTTGCCGATTGTTTCACGACGGCGAGTTGGATACGCAAAAATTGATCCGGAAGTAACTCGCGAATTGTTCATCGAGCACGGGATCATCGAAGGCCAGATGCAACACACGTTTGGGTTCGCTCAACATAATCAGAAACTGCTCGATGACATGGAACAAGCGGCCGCCAAGACACGCCGACGCGACTGGGTGGTTCAACCGGCGCTGCTGTATCAATTCTTTAACGACAAACTGCCTGAACACTGTGTGGATGTCGCCGCGCTGCGGCGAGCGATCAAAAAACGCCCGGAACTGGACAAAGAACTGCGACTTACCAGCGACGACCTCAGCGTCGAATTCGATTCGCATGACATGGCTCAGCGTTTTCCGGACTCGGTGCAGATCGGCAGCATGGAATTGCCGATGGAGTATCGCTTCGAACCGGGTGGCGATGACGACGGTGCAACGATGATTGTCCCGCGAGACGCACTCGGTCAAATCAATGAGCTCCAGGCTGGTTGGCTTGTACCTGGTTTAAATGAACCGCGGGTCGCGGCCTTGATCAAGAGCCTGCCCAAGTCGATACGTCGGAACTTCGTCCCGATTCCTGAATCGGCGCAAACGGTCTGCGAACAACTTGTCCATGGCGAAGGCAATTTCATCACCTGCGTCGCTCGCGAGCTATCTCGGTTCTGCGGAGAACCAATTTCGGTCGATGCATTTGATCTCGCGAGAATGGAGGATTGCCTGAAAATCAATCTGGCGGTTGTCGATGAACAAGGCGAAGTGTTGGCGCGAGGACGGGATGTTAACGAGCTTCGCAAGGAACTCGGTTGCGAGGCAGAGTCGTTCGTGCAGGCGACCGAAGATGTTGGCTGGGACCAGGATGGGTTGACTGCTTGGACCTGGGGAGACCTGCCAGAAAAAATAATGTTGCAACGAGGTGTCGCCAGCGTACCGGTCTATCCAGCCATCGTGGACCAGCAGACCGCCGTCGGTTTGCGGTTGGCCGATAGCCGCTCGAAAGCCGACGAGCTATCGAGAACGGGAGTCATGCGACTATACGCGATCGTTAACAAAAAGTCATTGAAGCGACAAATCAATTGGCTGCCAGACTTCGACCGACAAGCATTGCAATTGAGTGGCCTGATCTCCAGTTCAGACCTCCGTGAAGGGCTGCGCGATACGATCACCAACATCGCGTTCCTGGAAAACAAGAAGCTACCAGTTAACGAAAAACAATTCACCGATAGAAACGACAACTCGGTGGAACTGATTTCGGTTGCGACACAATCCGTCGCCAAGTGGTTACCCAAGTTTGCCAGCAGCGCGCATGAAGCATTACTTGCACTCGAAAAATTGCCAGCCCGCTATCAGCCCGCAACAGAAGACATCACACATCAAATCCAGGCCCTGGCTGGTTCCGGCTTCCTGACAGCGACTCCTTGGACGTGGTTGCAACATTTCCCGAGGTATTTTGCTGCGATCAAAGCTCGTTGCGAAAAAGTTCCCGGCAATGAAGTGAAAGACCGTGAAGCGTTTGAAGACGTCAAACAATACTGGTCCACTTATTTGCAACTTGAATGTGACCAAAAAGCGATAGCTATGGTTTCGCCAGAATTGGTAACTCTTCGATGGATGATTGAGGAGTATCGTGTCTCACATTTTGCCCAAAAACTCGGCACATCCGTATCAGTTTCTCCCAAACGGCTAAGCAAGCAGCTGGCACTAGTGACCAGCAAGTGAAATCGACCTGAGCGCCTAGGCGAAATATACTCGGCCGATTTGGACGTTTTGAACAGAATTTAGAGCTGTTTTACGGCAAATCTGTTGACACAGATGGTTTGTCTACGGGACAATAGTCGAGGTTACGAATGAAATCAAATACAAGCCCAACTCTTGGAGAAGTCTCAATGACTCGAAAATCATTCCATTTTTTTGTGGCGGCAGGTCTCTGCTGTCTAATGTCAGCGACTGCTTTCGCGCAGTCGTCTAACTGGGTCGACTTTGTCGACCAGCGCGAACGGCTGCAGTTCGACACCGACGACGATCAAGAAAAAGACATGATCGTTGGTGACTTGGATAACGATGGTGACGAAGACATTGTTGTTGTTCGTAAACGTCCATTCTCTGTTGATGGTCCGCGAGTCAATTTGTTGCTGATGAACGAAAACGGCAACTTGGTCGATCGTACTTCAGACTTCACGCCAACATTCCTGTCAAATCCAGACAACGCCCGCGACATTCAGCTACTCGATTCAGACAATGATGGCTGGTTGGATATGGTAGTTGCTAACACGTTTGGTAGCCTGCACCGCCTTTACATCAACCGTGGAGAAGATGGCTCAGGCAATTGGCTCGGCTTTGAAGACCAAGGCGACAATGGCGAGTGGTTCAGTCCTCAGTTCACGACGACTCCACAGAGCTGTGGCTTGGCGACTGGCGATGTCAATGGCGACGGTTTTGACGACATCTGGTTCGCCGACTACAACAACGGCTTGGAAGCTCACCTGTTCATTAACAACGGCGATAATACGTTTACTGATGAAACTGATTCTCGCATGTCAGCTGCTGCCAGTAATCAGGCGTTTGGAACTACTGGTTTCCTTGCCGACATGAATGGTGACGGCGCTTTGGACATCGTTTCAAATGACAGTGTCGCATTCGGTGGTATTGGTGTTGAAGTCGCTTACAACAATGGTAGTGGTGGATTCTTTCAAACTCAGGTACTGCCTTCAGTTGCCAGTTACATGGTTGCTCCAGTCGACGTCAACAACGACGGCCGTATGGACATCTACGTGGTTGATGACTTTCAGGATTACGTCCTGATCAACAACTCAACCAATGGTAATGGAACCATCAATGCCAGCATGGTTAACAACTCACAGGCCAGCCTGACTCAGAATTTCAACGGCAACATCCTTGCTGCGGACATGGACAATGACGGCTTCATGGACATGGTTGTATCTGATGTTGATGTTGACATCCCTGGCTGTGGTCGCAACTTCTGCTTGCTTCGCAACAACGGTAGCGGCATGACCGACCCTAACAACAACAATCTGCAAGATTGGAATGTAGAAGGAAGTCACGACACGGTCGTGATTGACATCAACAATGATGGAAATCTCGATTTGTTTGTCGCAACTTGTGACGACTACCACATGTTCGTTAATACTGCTGATCCTGCGTTCGTCCTTGGCGACATCAACAACGACGGTGTTGTTAACTTGTTGGACGTAGCTGGTTTTGTCGACCTGCTTAGTGGCGCTGGCGACTTTGATCCTGCAGCCGACACCAATGGCGATGGTGCTGTTAACCTGCTGGACGTCGACGGATTCATCCTTCTGTTGGGTGGTGCGTAAGCCAGGTCAGTTCGAACGAACTGATTCAAATTGATTAAACCAAAAAGGCCAGTCGAAAGACTGGCCTTTTTTGTTTGGGTACTCGTTGCCGCCGAAAGTAGTCCTGACGACGCATCAGTGATAATAAATTATTTAGGCAAGCTATCGTTGGTAGCTAAATCCAATATAAACCGGCAGTGATGCGAAGCCACCACCATCGTTGAGGAATTGTAGATCATAAGTCGCGAGCTGCGAATTGTCCTCGTTCAAACTGGTGCGATACTCAACGCCGGTCAAAATATGGGCCGCTAACTGACTACTGACTTGCTTTTGGAAACCGAAGTTGAATCCGAACGCAAGGTTGGTCGTGTCGTCATACAGCCGGACGTCGTTGATTGCCCCCAAGCCATCAACATCGAAGCTTGCCGAGATATCTTCGACAAATCCCACTCCAATCCGGCCTCCCCAGAGGAAGTCCAGATTCGATCGGATGCAGTTGTTCGTCAGGAACCCCAGTTGCAGCCTGGATTCCTCGTAGTCGCTGAAAGTTGCGTTGATGTCGAACGGGGTTGCTGCACCCAGCGGTGCATCAATGGCTGTACCAACAGTCAAATCCCTTGCTTGCCCTCTGGCGAAGCGATAACCAAAAAACATTCTGGTATTGCAACTCAAGGCCATCGTCACATTGGCCTCAACACCACCAAGCACGCGATAAACTTCTTCGAATCCAAGTTCGCCAAAGGCCAGATCGACCGGCGATCCGGCTGGGAAATTCGTTGCGCCCAGTTCACCAGCGGTCGTTCGTCCGCGTGTGTTAGTCAAAAAGACTCCGTCCAGGGGAACATCAACGATTCCGCTTACGATGAGTCCCATTTGTCGGCCTCCTTGGCCACAGCAATCACCTCCAACGTCCCCAATAAATCCAGAGAACCCGGAATCAATCGAGCCTCCTCCGTCGCCCCACAGTCCGTCATCACACCCACAACCGGAGGAGAAGCCACCGTCACCCGAAGGTCCTCCGAACACTGGCCCGCCAACGAAACCATTTCCACCACCGCCTCCGCAACTGGAGCACCCAGATGAGACGTTTCCGCCGAAGTCGGCAATTGGAGCAGGGACGACGCTTTTTGCAGCCCCTTTGTCCGCTTCAAATGAAGCCGCCATTTCGCGAGCAAAACTGGTCTTAATCAGATCTGGACGGTCAAAATCAATTTGCCCAGAAACGTTCGAGCATGACAAAAAGGAAAACAGCCCAAGGGCTACTACCAAAGTTAACAGCGATTTCACTGCGGCCTCCGAAGTGAATTTGTAGTGGTAATGCAGATTTCAAGTCTCATTAGGATTATCGGTGTTTTTCGGCCTGTTTCGAATATGTTGATCATCCGCCCGGAAATGCCTTGCAATCGTTAAAGTCTCACAGGTAGAGATACGGACTGATTTCCCCCGGACGGAACACATATCGGTAGCAAGAGAGGACATAAAGAAAGACCATGCGTCCCGTATAGGACGCTATGTCAGCCCGAACTCGTCGGCTTCTCAGGCGAGGTTTGCTACGAACGACATGCCGTCAACATGGAAACCCCATGTCTATCAGTCATTGACGGCAGGCATACCAGCCCACCACGCACAAGGAGAACCCTACGCTTTTAGATTTCGCTGTGTTTGGTTGGCCAATTACGAAGCGGTAGAAACGCGAGCTTCTTCGAACGCAGAGATTTTATCTTCGTGTTTCAACGTCAGTGAAATGTGATCCAGGCCTTCCAGGAAACATTGCTTACGAAACGAATCAATTTCAAACGTCGCGCTGAACCCGGAATCATCTTTGACTGTTTGCGATTCCAGATCAATCTGCAATTGATACCCAGCCTTGTCGGAAATGTTCTGATGAATCGTGCTGACTTCCTGTTCGGAGAGTGCGACTGGCAATAGACCGTTTTTGGAACAGTTGTTGTAAAAGATATCCGCAAACGATTCGGCAATGACGCAGCGAAAACCATAGTCCGACAGCGCCCAGACAGCATGTTCACGACTGGAACCATTGCCGAAATTCTTTCTGGCAACCAGGACCGATGCATCGGCAAATTCCGGACGATTCAATTCGAAATCCGGCTTGGGATTCCCTTCTTCGTCCAGACGCCAATCGAAAAACAAAAACTGACCAAAGCCCGTTCTCTCGATACGCTTCAAGAACTGCTTAGGAATGATT
The DNA here is from genome assembly GCA_964641465.1 of uncultured Pirellulaceae bacterium. Taxonomy (GTDB): domain Bacteria; phylum Planctomycetota; class Planctomycetia; order Pirellulales; family Pirellulaceae; genus Mariniblastus. The sequence continues at coordinate 19,940 of CAZXLW010000003.1, forward strand.
TGATCAGTGTCCACGTTCGACCGATCCATTGCGGCGGCAACGCCCTGATGTTGTGTGAATGGTTCCATTTTGAATTCCTCCTAAGATCTCGATCGCTCGCATACTCGTATGCGCGATATCTGTATGTCTTCGTTCGCGACGACTCGCGTCTATTCTTTGCTCTATTCTTTGTAGTCCCAGTTACGAATATCGACGAACGTCCCCGATATCGCAGCGGCGGCAGCCATCGCTGGCGAGACAAGATGCGTTCGGCCTCCCCGTCCCTGGCGTCCTTCGAAGTTCCGGTTACTGGTCGATGCACATCGCTGCCCCGGGCTGAGGATATCGGGATTCATTCCCAGACACATACTGCAGCCGGCCTCACGCCAGTCGAATCCTGCTTCCTTGAACACTTTATCAAGGCCTTCCTGCTCGGCTTGCAATTTCACCAAGCCGCTGCCTGGCACAACCATCGCCTCGACAGAATCGGAGACTGAGTATCCTTTGATGACTTCCGCTGCTGCCCGCAGGTCAGTGATGCGACTGTTCGTACAGGACCCGATAAACACGCGGTCGATTGCGATTTGCTCCATCGGAGTACCCGCCTTCAAGTCCATATATTCGATGGCGGACGCTGCTGATTGGCGTTCAGTGTCGTCGGAAAAATCGGCCGGGTCAGGAACATTTGCGTTGACGCTGATCACCTGGCCGGGGTTCGTTCCCCAAGTAATCTGCGGCGCGATGTCGGCGGCATTGAATTGGTCGACTCGGTCGAATTTGGCATCCGGATCAGAGCAGTACTGCAGCCACTTGTCGGCAACAGCTTGTCGGTCCTCCGGCGCGAATTCGCGGCCGACTACGTAGTCGACGGTGGTGTCATCGCAGGCAATCATGCCGGCTCGGGCACCTGCCTCAATCGACATGTTACAAACCGTCATCCGTTCTTCCATGTCCAGCGACCGGATCGCTTCCCCTGTGTATTCAACCACATAGCCGGTGCCACCAGACGTCGAAATCTGGCCGATCAGGTACATGATCAGGTCCTTGGCGGTAACGCCTCGACTAAGCTGCCCATTGACTCGCAATTCATACGTCTTGGGACGCAATTGCAGCAACGTTTGCGTTGCCAACACATGCTCCACTTCGCTGGTACCAATTCCAAACGCCAGCGCGCCGAAGGCTCCATGGGTCGCTGTATGTGAATCGCCGCAGACAATCGTCATGCCGGGTTGCGTGAGCCCAAGCTCAGGTCCGATCACATGTACGATTCCCTGCTTGGGGCTGTCGAGGTCGTAGAGGCGGACTCCGAATTCTTTACAATTCGAACGCAACTTTTCAATTTGCTGTCGCGAAATCGGATCCGCTATCGGCAGACTCCGATCGCTGGTCGGAACATTGTGATCCTGGGTGGCGATCGTTCGCTCGGGGCGGCGAACTGGTCGGTTCGCCATTCGCAAGCCTTCGAAGGCCTGGGGGCTGGTTACTTCGTGTACCAGGTGCAAGTCAATGTACAGGATCGCTTGCTTGCCTGGTTCCTGATAAACCACATGTTCATCCCAGATCTTTTCGAACAAAGTCCGTGGGCTATTCGCAATCATGTTTTGATATTTCTGTTTGCTGGTGGGGATACGTCGCCAAATGTCTAACGTTTGAACAACCGTTTCGCAACTGAAGCGTCGAACGAACGTAACAAGACGTAAATTCTAGCGTATTTCCGTCCGTCAACCAGAACATGCACCCCCGTCGCGCCATGGTGCTATGGACAATTCTGGTCGATCACGGTCGCTCCAAGCCGATCTAGGCCGATCCAGGCCAAACGTAGAACTCTGGTCCGCTCTAGCGCTGCGTACAAACGCCCGGAGGTCATGCAAGAATGTGAGAATCGCTGTGCCTGTGCAGACCGCGATCATTGAACAGAGTAAAACTGAGGCGACAACGAGGCTCTAAAATACCCCGCTACCTTTGGCGATTGCCAGTGCGGCGACGACAAAACAGTAGATCGAAAAGAAGTACAGCTTACTGGCTTTTACCAACTTGATCATCCAAGTACAGGCCAATAGCCCAGTCGCGAAAGCAGCAACGAATCCACAAACGAGCGGAAGCATTTGTTCATCGCCAAACTCTCCACCCAGGATATCTTTGGCCATTTTGCCGAAGATTAGCGGGACCACCATCAGGAATGAGAATCTGGCAGCTTTCGAGCGGTCGATACCAAGCAGAACAGAAGTCGAAATCGTAGCACCGGATCGAGAAATGCCTGGCAGGATCGCGATAGCCTGGGAAATCCCGATGATCAGCGCGTGCCAGTAACTGACCGTGCGTTCCGTGTTCTTGGCCCGATCGGCCAGCAGCAGAAGCACTCCGGTTACGACCAACATCGCGCCGACCAAAACCAGTTTCTTGTCGAACAGCGATTCAATTTCATCTTCCAACAACACACCAACCATGGCGGCTGGAACCATCGAAATCACAATCTTCACGGAGAACCAGAAGTGCTCGTTCTTTTCGAATTGGAGCAAGCCATTGATGATTTCCATCACATCCTTGCGAAAGACAACGAGCGTACTGAGCGCCGTTGCAAAGTGCAGCACGACAGTCATCAGCATACTTTGCTTAGCCAAGTCGTTGTTGTTCATAATGAACTTGGCAATCTCCAGGTGACCACTGCTACTAACGGGCAGGAACTCGGTCAGACCCTGGACGATGCCCAGAACTATCGACTGAATAATTTCGTTCATGTGCTGCGAATATATAAGGCTGGTGTGGCAAAAGCACGGAAGCGTGACTCTACTTCCATTCGACAATTATGCCACAGACTCGCAACCCGAATTGCCCGTTTGGCGATGAATGTTTGTGAATTCACCAATGCTTGCAGTTGGAAAACGGCAAACAATCGCCTGCCCGGAATTCCAGCCAATCCCGATTCCAGCCAATCCTTATCGGTCGTAACGAACGGTGATCGTTGATCGAACGACACCGAAATCCCGCACTACGACTTTGTATTCTGTGTCAATGTCGCGGCCTTCGCGGGTCGCCTTGCCACCCTTTGCCCGGCCGCCCGGCTCATCGCTGGGGCGATTCGCATCTCCAGACCAGCTGGCTTGGAATACAGCAGTGATCGAGCCGACGTCTGGGTTATGCTGAGGCTTCCCGTGCTGCTCGGCGACACTGCCTTCATAGCCGGAGACCTCGAATGCCTTGGAATGGTCCTGCGTAATCACCCAACCAGGAATGTCGGCTGCTTTCCCAGCTCCGATTACGAACTTGCTGTTGGGCCCCATTCCTTCTTGTTTTGCGTTAACAAAAACATTGACGCCATCAATCAACAGAGTGACCGCTGCTTCAAAATCTGCATGGTTGTGAATGCGGACGAAGTATTCTTCTTTTTTATTCAAGTCAACAAACGGACGCTTCTTAGAATCCAGACGAGGTTTGCGCGAGTCATGGTGGCCGCTGTTATTGACGATGATCTCAATTCCAAACGGCCCACCCGTTCGAACTTGATTCCCAGACAAGCGAGTACCAGGTTCGCGTCGCTGGCGGATGATCTCCTTCTGCCGATTCTTCTCCGAACCCTTGGTCGGTACATCGACGTTCAAACCAGCGATCTGTAGAATCTGTCGGCCCCATACTTTGATCTCTGGTTCAGCCAACAAGTCCCCGTTTTCATTCAGGATTTGCAGGACCACTTCGAGACCGAGCGAATCGAAATCGTCAGTCGGTTTTTCTTTTTCTTCGACCAGTCGATACGTGCCCATAATTTGTGTCCTGGCGTCGTCGCTGACTCGCAAACCTTTTGCTTCCAGTGCCTGACGCAACGTTCGACGGACCTCAGAGCCACCACTGGACTTGAGATTTGGCAATCCATTGATCGGGCCGAGGACAAGTTCCTTCGCCAGCTCTTCGCTGTCAAGAAACTGTTCGACTGCAACCGCGACACTTTCCATCGCTTGCGCAACGACTTGCTCAGTTTCGTTTGATGTGGCTGCCACCAAATTCACTGGCAACAAAATTGCAATCGCCAAAAATCCAAGACCAGGAATATTCCATTTTGGTTTCATCGTTTCAACTTTCGAATCATGTCCAATTTGTGTTTAACTACTTTGTGTTTTAGAACTCGAGGCTCCCTCCCCGAGTGCCCCGAGGGAGGGTTAGTACTAATCGTTCCCAACTATGATTCTCGTTACCGGGATTCCGCAGCCAGTCTCACGAGCTACTCTTCCGAAAGCGCGCTCCCACGCGGGGCGAGTAATCGTGCCGTTTTCTTGCGAAAGGCTGGCCATCCCGAGATTTTGAAACTGTTTCAAGCCCGTCATGAATCGTAGTTCACTGATTGTTTTCAAGCCGAGTTCCTTGGCATCCGCTTCTTCTTCCGGCAATCCCAGCTCTCGGACAACATCCTCAATACCGACATCCCGGTAGTAGATCTTCGCCAGTTTGGTGACTGGGTCTGCATACGTATCAAACGTCGTCGCGTTGCGAATTGGCTTTATCTCGTACATCGCAATGGAATCATCAATCGAAAGCCCCCAGTCAAACTGATCGTTTCCTTTCGCGACCAATTGCATGACGGCCTGCTTGCGATCCATTGAGTCCATACCTGACATCTTCATGCTTTCGGTCATAAACTCTTGCAGCTTGGCAGAATCAAACTGAACCTCGGATGCCTGCAGCAAGTCACCAAAGAACTTGGCCAGCTCGTCAGCGTCTCGCTCCATTTGCCCTTCCAGCAGGAACGGAGCGGTTGCCTCTTTGAGCTTGGCCATAAAATATTTTCGATCGTCGTCAACAATATCCTGGAACACTTTGTTCTCAGGGAACAGATCGAGAACTTTATCGGCCAACGCACTGCCACTCTGAGCAATGTAAACCGGTCGAACGAAGTCGTCTTTCCAGTTGATCATGCCGTCATCATGACACCCCATGCAGCTGATGCCGTTGACGATCTCTGGCGTACCCGAATGCTGATTGGGGTCCTGAACAACGTCCAATGGCCCCGCATCGATTCTTCCGTCTTTGCCGTCGACCAACATGTAAGCTTGCAACCCGTTGGGCAAGCTGAAAATAATTTCTCCACCGTCGTGATCAAAGACACCTTGCTGGCGGCCTTCGAGTTCCTCAAACGACGGGCCCAGGGGACTGCGAGTAAAATCACCTTCGCGAAGAGCAGCCGTATCGGACTTGATGTCGTAACTTTTCCAGAAATATCGAATGCCTCCCGTCGGCTCGTGGCGTTCAACCATGCGGTTCTGTCGAGACACGCCGCTGACTTTTCCGTCAAACGCCGCCCGCATCAAATTGTTACTGACAAAGTTCTGATAGATGTTTACTCCCAGCCGAGCCTCCAGTGACTTAGCATTCTTGGGAATGTTCAACAGCGTGTGGTACAACGGAGGCCGAGAGGCGTAATACGCAAACCAGTCAGCACGGATGTACGGGATTTTGGTTCCCACCGACTCGTAGACTCGGCGACCGATTTTTGACGAGCTGCCCGTCGCTTTAAGACCATACGGGTAGATGCTCAACAATTGATCCCAGTGCCAGGTTGTCCAACCGTAATCACGCAGGTCAACGGCCATCAACGTCCCGTAGCCTTTATCGACAATCCGCGGCACTGCAATACGTGGCTTCATCGACAGGCTGTTGATCAACTTGGATACAGCAGCGCGAGCCATTCGCAAATCTTCGTCGGTCAGCGGACTGGTACCAGCTGTATCATTCCACAAATGGTACAGCGAAAAGTAACGCACATATTGCTGATCAGACTGGTCCATTTCCCGCAAATCATTGTCGATCGCGTCCAAGACCGACTTCTCGCCGATGTACTCGCGTCGTGGTCGCCCGACTTCCGGGAAGTGAGCACCGTCAGTGATCCATTTCCTGACCGTCTCTTTGTCTTCGTCGGACAGTTGAGGCATGTAGTCCGGAGGCATGACCGAATCAGGGGCCGTGATCCGAGCCCAGATCCGTGAAGCATCGGGATCCCCCGGCACGATGAATGGCTTTTTGCCTTTCCCGTTGGGCTCTAATAGCGCATCCCGAGACGTTACGTCCAACTGCGGGAAGTTAAAATCCTCGCCGTGGCAAGTCTTACAGTAGTCGTTAAGAACTCCGGTAGCTTGTTTGGCCAGTTCGACGTCGAACTCTTGTGAGAAAACCTGCGAGCACGGGAACAAAGCCAATAAAGCCAATCCTCCGATCAAAAATGGCAGTCGTCTGCCTGGTCTGCAACTGGATGCAATCATGTGTTTGTCCGCCATCAAACAATGTATTTCTACTTCTATGTACTTCACAAATGTATTGCCGATTCGCACATCGTCCTGCTTGTAAACGATCGAAACGCATATTTCTTCCACAGGCTTAAAATACAACCTGCCGGTGCGGCAATATTGCTATTACCCCGCAAAGTTGCATTCCTCTCGCGCGGAATCCAAATTCTTTTCGTAGTTTTTGAGATCGCAATTGAGTTACTTGCGGCGAATATTTATGGCTGTTAATACTAGAGGCTGACGCAAAACGGGGAGAAGAAAAATGAAGAACTTCGTCGACTGGCGAATTCACCGGTTCAGTTGGATTCCGGTGATCTTGAGCATGTTGCTCTACAGCCAAATTGGGTTTGGACAGGACAAGTACGCCGTGCTGATCGGCGTGGAAGCGTACGACCCTTCGGTGCTTGGGCCGCTGAAATTCACCGAGGATGACGCGATTGAACTGGGGCAGTCGCTATCGGAGCTTGGGTTCAAAACGAAAGTGATGACCGGGCAATCGCGTATCTCGACGGGGAAGCCTTCGTCCCCCAAGAAGATCCTGCGGATTCTGAAAACTCAGATGAACAATTGTGCGGATGGGGACACGATCGTAATCAGTCTATCCGGGCATGGCTTTCAGTACGAGTCTGACGAGCCCGATGACGACGGCGTGCGAGAAACCTACTTCTGTCCGGAAGACGCCGACCCTAACGACAAGTCAACACTGCTGCCGCTCAATGACGTGATTACCTTGCTTCGCCAGTGCAAAGCCAGTCGCAAGCTGATGCTGATTGATGCCTGCCGCAATGAATTCAGTGCGACCACTGGCGCGAAAAAAGCGGCAGCCCGATTGAAACTGGCCAGTGTGCACGAAATCCGACGAACGATTCCGGGTGGCATGACGGTTCTTTATAGCAGCTCCCAGAACCAGGTTAGTTTCGAAGATGAAAACTTGGAGCACAGCGTGTTCTCGTATTTCGTGATCAAGTACCTCAAGGGAAATGCGGAATCAAGATACTACGATGGTGAGAAGTACACGCTTGATGAACTCATCCGTTACGTCCGTAAAAAAACAAACGAACATGTTGCCGACAATAACATATCGTCCGCTGGCCAGACGCCAGTGTTCAGTGGAACGGGTACGGATTGGGCGTTTGGAGCGGGTATCAGCCCAATCAAAGGAATCCTAACCCGACATCTTGATTGGCTCGGTGGACTCGAAAGGCTAAAGTCCATCAAGTCAGTCTATAGCGAAAACATGTTCAACTTGTCAGTAAACGGTTCAACAGTTCCAGTCAGACAACAGCTCTGGGCCAAGGACGACAAAGTACTCACCAAGAATACGATACGAGGAATTGTTGATTCTAGTTCAAGTTCCAAAACAACTGGCTGGATGAATACTACTGACGAAACCAGGTTCATGACGGACAAAGAACGGGACTTTGATTGGCTTGGGGTCCACCCGTATGCGGTCCTCGACTTGTTGGACCGATGTGACGAACTCCGCCTCCTTGGTAAGAAAACTGTCCGTGGAATCGAGACAGACGTCTTGTTATTCGGCGACGAAAACGGCAACTTCATTAAGTGGTTCTTCGCTCCGGATGGCTCAATCGTTCTCTCGACCTCAAAGAACGGAGAGAACAGTTCTGAGATATACGCTAGAGATTTTAAGCTTGTTAAAGGCTATCGAGTGCCCTTCGAGTTCTCTGGCAGGATCGGTCAGCAGGCTGCTTCCTACGAAGTAAGTGTTCGAAAAACAAAATACGATATTAATGTCAACGTCAAGGATGAGTGGTTCGATCCTCCCGCGACTCTCAAGAATAATGGGGCCACGAAGTTTGACATTGACCGAATGGTCCGTGACTTCAACATGTACGCTGAAGAACTCGGACAGACCTTTGACAACGGGATGCAAATCCAAGCTTCCGCGAGAAAAGCCAGCTCAACATCGATTGCTTTGGATCTGGTCGTAAGTGGATTGCCAGCCAACTTGCCACCCGAACAACTGCAGCAACTGCGGGTCCTGGTCCCCGAAGTCAAAAGACAACTCGTTGCGGAACTGGACGATGAGATCCGAAAAACACTGCGACAGGGCTTGCTTCTGAAAGTGAATTTCATGTCTGATCGTGGCGCGGCGTTATTCGGGTTCAACATCTCCGGCAACGATCTATAAAATTTCCTGAACGGGTAAATTGATGAGTCCTACGGTCAATACATATCTTGGCATTGCCTTCCTGGTGCTCGGTCTCGGATCGACCTTGTTGATGTACCACTTGTGGGGATACCCGTACGACAAGGAAAAAATGCAAAGCTCGGCTCCGCGTTGGATGATGAACCTGCATCGTTTGATGGGGTACGCGTTCCTGGCGATTTACATTGTGCTGATGTGGCAGATGGTGCCGCGACTTTGGAACTACCAGATCGAACTGCCAGCTCGTACGGTGGTTCATCTGACTTGCGGGATCATGATCGGAGCGATCCTGATTCTCAAGATTTCGATTGTCACGATGTTCCGGCATCTCGAAGGCACGCTGGTCCCGGCACTTGGAACCATGCTGATGCTCTGTACCTTTCTGGTGATTTCGCTTTCCGTTCCGTTCGCGTTACGCGAAAGCTACTTGCGTTCGCAAGCATTGCCAAACTCGATGGCGGGAGCAGACGCGTTGCTGCGAGTGAACCGATTGCTCGAAGAAGCGGGGCAAAGCGACGAAGGGTTTCGCGGCGAACTGGCATCTTTGGAAGGGCTAAATTCCGGCCGCGAAGTCTTATACTCGTCGTGCACGCAATGCCATGATCTCAGAACAGTACTCGCGAGACAGCGGACGCCCAAGAATTGGTGGTCCACGGTGAAGCGGATGGCGGGCATGAGCAATCTGCTGGACCCGATTGATGAGCGTGAACAGTGGCAGGTAACCGCGTATTTGATTGCGATCAGCCCAGACCTGCAGCAATCGGCCGGCAAACGCAAGAATCCAGATACGACCGTCGTCAGTTCCGACGCTCCCGACGCAACGCCTTCTACCAATGTTGCCGACGCGACGGCGGTAAGCTTTACTAAACCAGCCGACTACCAACCGGACCTTGCGCAGGCGTTGTATGAAGAGACTTGCTCACAATGCCACAAGCTTGCCAAAGTTGACAATTACGAATTCACCAGCAATGACGATGTCCTAGAAATCGTCGACCGCATGATTGACGACGAAGAACTCGAACTCGAGAAACCAGATAAGGAGACCATCCTGTTCTACATGTCGCAACTTTTCTCTACTCAGACTGCACCGGCGGGCGACACATCCAACGCCCCTGACAATCCAACGGACAAAGTAGTAGTCGATGAAACACCGGAAGTGGCGAATGAGACTCCTGCGGATGAACCAAGCCAGGCCGAAAAGCAGTCGCCAGTTGCCAAGCCAAAAAACTACTCAAAAACTATTGGCAAATTCCTGTACGAGAACAAGTGCTCAGAATGCCACAACTTGAAACGCGTGGAAAAATATGACTTCAACAGCTATGCTGATGGGGCAGAACTGGTCGATCGAATGGTCGACGACGAAGGCATGAAAGTCAACGACAAAGAAAAGTCATTCCTAAAGTACTTTCTGTATGACAATTTCACGAACGTTACTCCCAAGTAGCCAGCTGATTCGCTTTACTCTTGCTGCGATATACGTAGCAGGTTTGTTTTCACTGCCTTCGCTTGCTCAGGCTAAGGACCCGGTAAACCTCGTCGTCATCTTTATTGATGATCTTGGTTACGCCGACATCGGAGCATTCGGTGACAACAAGTACCCGACTCCCAACTTGGACAAGATGGCTGCGGAGGGAATGAAGTTCACAGACTTCGTCACGTCGACCGCAGTTTGCTCGGCATCGCGAGCAGCGCTATTGACAGGTTGCTACCACCGTCGTGTCGGCATCCACGGTGCGCTCGGGCCAGGTGCGAAACGGGGATTGAACTCGCGAGAGATGACCATTGCTGAGGTCGCGAAACAGCAGGACTATGTAACGGCCTGTTTTGGCAAATGGCACTTGGGGCATCACAAACAATTCCTCCCACTGCAACATGGTTTCGACGAGTATTACGGCTTACCGTATTCTAACGACATGTGGCCGTTCCACCCGGATTATGTGGACCTCCCACAGAAAGCCAGCAATCGAAAACGAGGCTATCCCGACTTGCCGATTTACGAAGGCAACAAAGTCGTCGACCCAACAGTCTCAGGCGAAGACCAGAAACAACTCACGACCGACTACACCAACAAAGCGGTCGATTTCATCAATCGCAATCACAACAAACCGTTCATGCTGTACGTCCCGCATTCAATGGTGCACGTGCCGCTATTCGTATCCAAGAAGTTCGAGGGGAAGAGCGGGGCAGGGCTGTTTGGTGATGTGATGATGGAAGTCGACTGGTCCGTCGGCCAGATCCTGAAAACCATTCGTAAACACGGGATCGAAAACAAAACTCTTGTCGTTTTCACGTCCGACAACGGACCGTGGTTGAACTATGGAGATCATGCCGGTTCCGCCAAACCGCTTCGCGAAGGCAAAGGTACGATGTGGGAAGGTGGATACCGAGTGCCAACACTTTTCTGGTGGCCGGGGAAAGTTCCGGCGAACACCCAATGCCACGAGCTTGCGTCAACCATTGACCTGCTGCCGACCTTTGCGGCGATGATCGATGCCAAACTGCCGGAACACAAAATAGACGGCAAAGACATTCGGCCGCTGATGTTTGCTGAACCAAACGCAACATCCCCGCACTCCGAGTTTTACCTCTATTACAAAGGCGGGGAACTACAAGGCGTTCGCGATCGACAATGGAAGCTGGTGTTTCCTCACACGTACCGGACCCTGAACGGGCGTACCGGCGGAACTGATGGCAAGCCTGTTGAATACGACTATCTGGAATCCGAACTCGCCCTGTACGACTTGAAATCGGACATCGGCGAAACGACGAATCTGCTGGACCAGCAACCGGAAGTTGTGACCCGACTACAACAGGCAGCCGACCGAGCCCGTAACGAGCTGGGGGATCGACTCACCAAGACAAAAGGATCCGAAATCCGGCCGGCGGGACAACTGGCGGAAAAGCAACAAACGAAATAGACTTTGTTTGTTGTCGAACGGTCACGCAACCGTGTTTGCAACTTGGCAACTGGTCAACTGGCACACCTCTTTATTTAACCAACAGCTAAACGAACATGTTCAAGAGAACTCCCGACGAATCGCCACACACGAATGACACAATCGCAGAGATCCAACAGCGTCTGGCTTCTGGTGAGGCAGTCATGTTGGACGTTCGTGGACAGGAAGAACGTGACGCGGGACATCTGGCAAATTCGATCTTCATTCCGATTACCGAGATTAAAGCGTTGGAACCGGGAACGACTTCTGTCGAGAACTTACCGGCGGACAAGATCGTTTACTGCCACTGAAGGTCCGGTGGACGGGTTGTGGTCGCAGCCAACATACTTCGCCCGATGGGTTACGATATCCGCACGATGCCGCAAAGCTTCGAAAAGCTGGTTGAGCTGGGATTTGCACCAGCGCAGCAATAGAACTGGCATTCCTCCTGGCCGACGAAAGAAAGTGTCCCGCCAGGTTATCGCGGAAACCACAAATGGGCTTCTCAAAGAGTGACTTTCGGGAGGTGGAGGCTCCTGCCGACACATTGCGGATTCGTGTGCCGGCCTTCGCCAATCGTTTGTCATTCGAAGCCGCAGGCGTTATCTTAATCGCGAACAGCGAATCCAACTGAAACTATCAACCGAAGGTATCTGCGCATGAGCCTACAGGAACTATTCGAAGCCATTCTTGGTGGCGCTCTGGAACAAAAGCAACAAAAGGTTCAGCGTCAGCGTGGCCGTTCGGCATCTCCATCGTCACTCCCGAACCTTGCTCCAGTGCCGCAACCATCAGGCGACGGCGGGATCGGCGACGTGATGCACAGTGTTGTCCAAGTGGTCGCGATGCGGCAAGGATTCCTCGGCGGCATGAATTCGGCTTGGACTGGGTCCGGAACCATCGTGCATCCACAAGGCATTATTTTGACCAATTGCCACGTTGCGAATCCGCGTGCGATGGGCATGTCATCGCCGCCAGCCGATCGTTTGGGAATTGCAATCACGGAACGTTCGGATCGCCCACCGGCACTTTCGTATTTTGGTGAAGTCATCGCCCAAAACCCGGAACTCGATCTTGCAGTCATTCGAATCATCGCCGACGTGAAGGGACGCCGGGTCAGGAAACTGAATCTGCCGGCGGTACCTATTGGCGATTCTGACAAATTGGATCTGGGCGATGATCTTTCGATTTTTGGTTACCCGGGAATCGGAGGGGAAACAGTAACCTTCACTTCCGGAAACGTGTCTGGATTTTCAAAGGAAAAGAACGTCCGATCACCACGAGGCTGGATCAAGACGGACGCGACAATTTCAGGCGGAAACAGTGGTGGGACCGCAGTCAACGCGGATGGCTATTTGGTCGGCATTCCGACTCAGGCCGCTGCCGGAACCGGAATCACACCAGTCGACGCACGACCTGTTCTCGATACGAATCGGGATGGACGAGTCGACCAGCGTGATACGCCGATGGCAATTGGTGGGTTCATCAATGGGCTGCGCCCGGTCAATCTCGCCATTCCGCTATTGGAAAAAGCGGGCATGGAGATCAGTGCCCATCGAGGTCACCGCGGCGAGTCAAAACTTCCGGACCGATCGCAAACCAAGATACCCGGTTTCGATTTTGATCGAATTCGGGAGAAGCCAGAGTTTTCCGAGCTGATGTTTTCCGAGAGAATCACGAACGATGGTCGCCCGATCCATGCGACCCACCACATTCCAGGCGGCATCGAAGAAGTATACGCAACGTTCGAGTTCGACAACTTGCGCCCGGGGACTCCTTGGAGTGCCGTTTGGATGAACAACGGCAAAGTTATTATCGAACAGAATGATACGTGGGACGAAGGGGAAGAAGGTCGCAAGGCAGTCAAGATCAGCAATCGACGCGGAGTTCCCGATGGCGAGTATCACCTTGTCCTGGGAATCGCTGGGGAAGTTGCTCTCGAAGGAAAAATGATCGTTGGGCGGACTCAGGATGATCGCGACGCGGAAATTTCTGGCAAGATCGTTGACGGGCGAACTGGTCAAGGCATTGGCGGAGCGGTCGTCGTGGTACTCAAGCCTCAAGCGGCAATGCGTGAGTTCTTGATGGAGCGGAGCGAGCGCGACGTTCAGTCATCTGTGGAAACTGGACGAGACGGCAGCTTCACACTTCCCAAACAGCTTCCCAAGAACAAAGCGTATAGCCTGGTGGTCGCGGCTCGCGGATACGACCCACTGACAGTGGAACACGCCTTGCGAATCGGGCCTGACGCGCCCGAGCATGCAAACATTGGCGCGGTGGAACTGGAACCTGCTTAAACAAAATTGACGAGCAGAGCAATCACGGACCTTTTCCGAATGACTTCTCGATCGTGGATCTCGCTTCAAGAAACGATGCCAGAATGTGTCGCGTGAGATCAAATTTTTGATGAACAACGGCGACGCTTGATTCGTTGACTTCCATTTTCGCATCGACCGATTCAATTTCCAGCAAACAATACGTCACCTGTGAATCATAGGACAGCTGCAAACGCTCGTCTTCCAGATCTTCAATCCGGTCGATCCAGTCTTCTAAATCAATGGGCTCGGGAAAGGCGAATTCAATCCGATCAAACATGTTGTCAAACACTTCCGCGAACCCGTCCGATACGACTTGCTCAGGGTTTGCGATCCCAATGACTGACCGTTCCCATACGACGACCGATGTGTTCTCGGGAACCAGTTTGACTTCCACGTTGTAAATGAAGTCAGGTGTCTCGATGCATCCACAACCGGCTTCCGGTGTTGCCAGCTGCATTTCAGCCCGTTTGTACCTGAAAGCCTGCCGCAACTTTTGGAACACCCGCTCCAGATCTTTGGACATGTCTTGTTCGGCAACACGTCCTGCAATTTTGTCTGCGTAAGGGTCGTAGTTTTTCGGTATCTGATTTCGCTGCTTGTCATAGCCAAGCAACTCGCTCACACCCTGACGTGTTCGCCCGACAAATGCGACATCCTGAAATTTTGCGAGTTGATTATTCACTTCAGAAAACTAATTACTTGTGTGATGAAGACAAAATGCTGGCGATCGAAGGCGACTGGGCGATTGCTGATATATCAGTTTCCCTTCTTGCCACCAACCTCTTCCAACTCCCAATCGCCTTCCCGTGTGGATTTGGATTTCGGATTTGATGGCAGGTCGGATTTACGCTGGCCGTTACTCTCTACTTCTTCCATTGACCAATCCCCGGACTCGGATCGGGTATTCTCAGCAGCGCCGCTGGACCGACTTGCTCGCTCCTGGGGTTGTTCGGATGAAGTCGCACCCATGTCCTCCATCTCCCAATCTCCGGCATCGGGATGCTGTTCAACGTTGCTCTGGTCCGCACGAGGAAATTCGACATCACCGGCAGGCCCAGTCTCGATCTGGAAGTTGAGAAAAAAGAACGCGCCCAACAAAAACGTCCCCATCAAGAAAAACAACAAGCAACCACAAAGGCCAGCTCCAGAATTTTGTCGGCTCTTCATTTTGTTTCCCACGCCCAATTAAAATGCCAAAGTTATGACTAGCCTGTCTTGATGTCAAGGAAAACGGATGCACATAGAACTCCGACTCATTGCGATTTCGAACGGGCGCGTCGAATCCGCAACCTCGTACCCTGCGAGGCACCGCTCACACTTGGCTCTCGCCTATCCAAATTCATCCAATTTGGAGCTGTGGTGCGTGTTACAAAACACGCAAAAGGAACCAATAGGATCCAACAGACCCGTGAAATAAACGGCGAAACGGCTAGAAACACCCGGCAGAAGATGTCTACTTGATGAAAATTGCTCGAAAACACGAGAAATTTATTCAATACTACCGGTTTTGTTCGAATAATACCGGCGTGGGTCATGGAACTGACCAAAACACGCTTAATATTCGTTATGATGTTTAATAGACAAATTTGTCTTTCATTAGTCGAAAGGTTTTAGAACTATGAAAATTGTTCAGAAGTACTTTGTGTTCGGCCTGTTTATGACAGCCGGGCTCATCTTCGCAGGTTGCGGAGACACTGGAGCAGACGGTGGTGGTGGTGGAGCCGCTACTGAAGAAGCTCCAGCAGACGCAGGTTCGGGCTCAGAAGATGGCTCAACCTCAGAGAACGCTTCAATCAACGTTGATTCAAGTGAACTCCAACTCGTATCGCTAAACGTTCCGAACATGACCTGAGGTGGCTGTGCCGTTTCGGTCCGAAACGCTTTGGTAGAAGTTGATGGCATCGACAAAGATTCCATTGAAACTGATACAGACAACAAAATGGTCAAGTTTAAAGCTCCAGCTGGATTCGATCTGGATGCCAAACTTGCCGCACACTCCTCCAACGAACACCTTAAGGGGTGGACGAAGGCTGACAACTAAATTGTCTATAAACGGCGCGCAATGAATTTAGTGCGAAGAAGCGCTTTGCCATTCATGCCACGTCGATAAACGATTCATAAGAGCTGGTCCTCCTTGCGACCGGCTTTTTTTATGCGCACTGACTATCTCGCGCACTCACTTGATGGCGAACCCGACACACTGGATTGCTTCCATTGTCGACAACGCATACTGCGCAGAACCCCAGCAGTTTCCAACTTCTGAATTTGCTTGCACGAATTGAGCTAGCCGCCGCATTCTCGACGCTCGATCTTGATCACCATCCGCTCGTTTGGCCGATGCAATAGCAAAGCAAGCAAGAACAAATCCCAAGCGCTATTCCACTCAGATTCCCGCCTCTCGTAAACTCTCCAACCATCTATTACAGGAGTCCACGTGCCTAAATCCCAAACTAGTAATCAAAACGTTGAAACCGAGACTGAAACTCGGCCTCGATCACGACGCATGTTTTGGTTGATCTGTCTGGCAATATTTGCAGCGGTCCTTTTCTTCCTGCCTGCGATCCTGCTCAATTCTCCGTTGAAGCAAACGGCGATCAACTACGCGACTGCTGACATTGAAGGGACTGTACAAGTCGGTGGCATCTCAGCAGGTTGGTTCTCTCCTATCGAGATCAACGACCTGGTGATAAAAGCGACCGATGGCACAGACGTAGTGTCCGTCAGTTCGATTCAGACTTCGAAAAACCTGATCGGTCTGGCCAGCGGTTCGGACTATGGGACCATCAAAGTGGTCCAACCGACGATCGACCTGAAGATTCGCCCCGACGGCAGCAATCTGGAAGACGTTTTGGTGAACTTCCTCGCTCCCGCACCAGAAGCACAACCGAATTCAGAAAACAAGAACGCCAGCAGTTCGTTGCCTAAAGTTCGCTTGGAAATTGTCGAAGGTGTTGCTCGCATGCAATGTGATACCTTGGAGAAAACCGGCCTGATCGAGAAAATCAATTCGGTTATCGAATGCATGAATGGTGACGCACCTCTTGTTGCCAACGCGCAGATGACATGCTCCATGGATCAACAAGTCGGAAACGTCACACTGGCAGCGGTCGCTGACAACGGTCAACAGGAGTTCACCGGTAAATCGTTCGCAGCACAATTCAAGACGGAACAACTTCCCGTCGCGAGCCTCGTGCCGGTTTTGACTCGAGCCCTCGGGCCAGTCAATGCAGCAGGAACTATCGACTCGGATGGAGCAATCACTTTTGACACGACGTCCAATGAAATTGCCTTGAACATCAGTAACTTTACCGCTAATGAAATTGCCTTTGTCGCGCCGGAGCTGATTGGTCAGGATCAATTTGTCGCCCGTTCGATTCAGGCTGCGGGCGAGCTACAGGCGAATTCGATGTTAGTCTACGCCAACCAGTTCCGCGCAGAATCTGAGTTCGCCCGCCTCAACGCGAACGGTAAATTCGACGTGGAACAACTGATGGAACTTGCCAATGGTGGTAAGCTCCCTGACACCGGGTTCCAACTCGACGCCGCCATCGACCTGGCCCAGGTCACTGCGATGCTGCCGGAAACCACCCACATGCGTGACGGTGTAAAAATGAATTCAGGGGTTCTGCAAGTCACCGCCAACACCAGGAACGAAGGCGATGCACAGCGGATGGTGGTCAACGCGGAAACGGCAAACGTGAATTTCGTTGTCGATGGGCAAAACATCGTCTGGAACAAACCGTTGCGAATCGTCGGGGTCGCTGGCACTAACAATGGACAATTGATGCTGGAGGATTTCCAGTTGCAGTCAGACTTCCTGACCGCTACGGGATTCGCTGGATTTGATCGTGGCCGAATGAAAGTCGAAGGGGATTTGCAAAAAGTCACGAGCCAACTCCAACAGGTTATGGACCTGGGTGGAACTCAAGTGGCTGGCCTGATCAATGGAGAAATGGGCTGGCAACTCGCATCAGGAATCGAAAACTTCCAGTCAGGCGTTGATCTGCCCGTCGGCTTGCAAGGTAGATTCAACATCCAAAACCCGATGTTCGAAATGCCAGGCCTTAACCGTTGGAATGAAGAACAAATGATCCTGGCGTTTACCGGTAATGCAATTACGAATTCAAATGGCAAAGTCGCGATCAACAACGCTGCGTTCGAACTCCAAATGGGCGGGGAACACGCCACCGGCGAACTGAACGAACCGATCGCCGACCTATGGAGTGCTGACAAGTACCAGTTCCAATGTGAAGCCACCGGTTCGATGGCCAAGTGGATCGCACAAGGAAGGAACTTCGTCGAGTTCCCGGAGTTCATTTGCGACGGAAACATGAACGGGACATTCCTCTTCACGCTCAATCAGAGTACCGCACGCCTGAACCAGATCAAGCTGGACGCGACCGATTTCATTTTCAATGGCTTCGCGATGGACATTCGCGAACCCAAAATGTCGATGCGCGGGCACCTGAAGTACCACCTGGCGAGTGGGAATCTGCAATTCCTGAAGACACAACTGGCGACGGCGTCAGTATCGGCAAACACAGACGAATTGACGTTGGACATGTCGCGAAAAATCCTCGCCGATGGCGAGTTAACATTCCGCGCAGACGCCAACCGTGCGTCGCAATGGCTGGGACTGTCTAAACCTGGCGATTCGATTCGCTGGGACGGTGACGCGAAAGGTAAAATCGCGTTCAACTCAGAACAGGATTTGCTGGGAGGCGACCTGAACGCACAAATTGAAAACTTTGTCGTGGTCCAACCTACCACGGTTGCCAATAAGACCGGAACCCAGACAGTCAGCAATCAAACCAGTTATGCGGAAGTTTGGCGTGAAGCGGATGTGCAACTAGTATCCAAGATCGCGCTGACTGACGATTTCGATAATCTGCTGCTGAACGAGCTGAACCTGAAATCCAAGATGGCGGACTTGCAGTTGGACGGCAGAATCAATCAACTCAGTACGACCATGTTGGCTGATCTACAGGGCCAATGGAATGTGGACTGGGAAAACCTGAATCAGCTAGTCAATGAAATGGCTGGTGAAGTGGCCGAATTCCAGGGCCAGGGTTGGCAGCCAATCGCTTTTCGAGGTCCGTTGTATGATGCGAATTCGCAGTACGCGTGGATCCCCAATCAGTTACAGGCAGTAGCCTCAGTGAATTGGGATCTTGCCGAAATCATGAACTTGCCTTTGGGTTCAAGTAACGTTGAAATCCGATTGGACCAGTCGCTTGCTACCATCTCATCGCAAGGCAACTCAAATATCATCGACAAATTTTTTCAACTCCAACCTGTCGTGGACTTACGTTCGGCCGACCCGGTGCTGCACCTGCGACAAGGCAATTTGCTCGAACAATTCGAAATTGGCCAGCAGGATAGTCGCACGTGGTTGAAGTACGCAGCCCCGCTGATTGCCGACGCAACCAGCGCGCAGGGACAGGTGTCCGCTACCGTCGAAGGCGCTGCGGTCCCGTTGTTTGACCCGATGAAGGCTTCGGCACGCGGAGCATTGGACATTCACAACCTGACCGTCGGCGCCGGACCTCTCGTTCAACAATTGATACCGATGATTGATCAAATCAAGAGCATCATAAAGCCAGAAGGTTCCAGCATGCAGGATCAATCGAACTGGATGCAACTACCGCAGCAAACGCTACCGTTTGCCGTACAGGAAGGCCGCGTTCATCACGAAGGCTTCAGACTTACCTACAAAGACATCGTCATCGAAACGCAGGGTAGTGTCGGCTTCGACCAGACTATTAACCTGGTTGCCAACATCCCGATCCTCGAAGAGTGGGTTGGCAGCAACCAGTTCCTTTCGCGTCTGGTTGGCAAGAGCATCTCGATTCCGATTCAAGGCACCTTGTCCAAGCCACAGCTGGATCGCCGGGCAATCGCCCAGTTTACTCAGCAACTGGTCCGAGAATCGGCCATGGGAGCTGTCAACGATCGAGTTCAACAGGAAACAGCCAAGCTGCAAGAGAAATATGGCAGCAAAATCCAAGGCGAAGTCAATCGCTTCCAGGAAGACGTGAACGGTAAGCTCAAGTCTCAATTTGAAGACAAAGTTCAAAGCGAGCTACGTAACGGACTGAACAAGCTGTTTGGTGGAGATAAGAAATAGCAGCGTTTCCAGAGGTAAATTCGCGTGCTTAATTTCAGATATTCCGATGGAATGCACCCGATTCAAGTTACCTTGGGCGGCTTACCTTCCTAGAATGATTGCTGACTTGGAAACTCGCCTAATCAAGAGCGATCGGTGAAACTGCATTTTCTTGGAACCACTGGTTACCACGCGAATGATTCGCGTCAAACGGCCTGTCTGATGCTTCCTGAAATCGGCGTGATATTGGATGCCGGGACTGGAATGTATCGGGCACGGGATTTGGTACAGACTTCCGAGTTGCACATTTTCCTTTCGCATACGCACCTGGACCATGTCATTGGACTGACGTTTCTGTTTGATGTGCTGGTAAATCGAAAAGACGTCAAAGTGTTCGTCTACGTCGAAAAGGGAAAGACGGCGGCAATCACCGACCATCTTTTTCATCCCCAGCTGTTTCCGGTCCGGCCTGACTTTGAATTGATTACGTTTGGCGCTGATCCGATTCAGCTCCCTGACGGATCCAGACTCTCAACGATACCTTTGGAACATCCCGGTGGATGCCTTGGGTTTCGAATCGATTGGCCTGACCGCAGTATGGCGTACATTACCGATACGACTGCCAGCGAAAACGCCGACTACATTTCGGCGATTTCTGGAATCGACACGCTCATCCACGAATGTTATTTCGCCGATGGCTGGGAAGAAATGGGGGCCCTCACAGGGCACAGCTGCCTGACTCCAGTGGCTCATGTCGCCAGGAAGTCTGAGGCAAAGAACGTCTACCTCGTCCATATCAACCCTCTGGACGAACAGAACGACATGATTGATTTGAGCTCTGTGAGTTCGATTTGCGACCGAATGCAGATAGCGAACGATTCTCAAGTCATTGACGTATAATCTTCGCCGTACAAGACGTAAAAAAGTGCCTTTGCACACAACTCTGGCTGGCAATCTGGGGTATACTCTTTGTTTAAAATTAAACGCTTGTTACACGAGGATTGAAATGAAAACGAGATTGATCTGGACTGCCAGTTTCTGCCTGGCCTGCCTGTTGGCAATGCCATGCATTGTCATGGCTCAAGAGGGTAGTGGCGCAAAAAAAGGTAGCGACTCCAAAGGTAGTGACTCCAAGAGTGCTTCTAGTGAAGACTATTCAAGTGGACCAGGCATTGCGGTCGGCGAAGAATTCCCCGACATCAAGCTTAACGACCAGAATGGCAAAGAAGTCTCGGTTCACGAATTACTGAAATCCAATAACGTTGCCCTCGTGTTCTATCGTTCGGCTGATTGGTGACCTTTCTGCAAACGGCATCTGGTTCAGTTGCACAAAGAAATCGACTCATTCAAAGAAAAGGGAATTCAAGTCGTTGGTTTGAGCTACGACAAAGTTGATACGCTTAAGAAGTTTCATGACAAAAACGAACTTTCGTTCCCATTGTTGTCCGACGAAGGCAGCAAAGTCATCCAGCAATTGAAACTCGAAGACAAACGAGGGTTGCCGCACTCAGGGACAATCATCATCGACAAGGAAAAGAAAGTCCGCGCTAAGATCTTTCTCAAAGGCTACCGCACACGCCACGGCAATGAGGATCTATTGAAAGCGGCCAAGGCTGTTGGCCTGTAGATCGCTGTCGTTCCAGTGCTTTGTCAAGAATGAATTGACGCGCGCTTTGGCCGGCTTTGGCCGGCTAGAGCGCAATTCTGAATGCGATACTACGAATTTTTTAGTAGCCCCAGGTTCTGAACCTGGGTGCCGAAGGCACAGGAGAAATGGCTAGGTGCTTCTTGTGGCTGTGCCGCACCGAATTAAGAATATTCAAGATTCGGTGTTACTTTTTAACCTTAGCGATATCAACTTTCGCTCGGATGGCTAAACCACGCCATCCAACTTTGCGCGGATCGATTAGTTAACTCGCGTCGGATATTACGGCTACCAGCCTGGAAATTGATAAGAATTTCCGCGCTGGTAATCTTTGCCGATATCTTGGATCTGTCTTACAGGTCGTCTTGTAGCGGTGCGTCTATGGCAAAACCGATTGCATTTTGCAGCGCGAATAGAGTTCACCCCTGATTTTTTTCGAAGAAGTGAATGAGGTATATCGTTTTTTAACAACAACATTTTGACCGCTGCCTTTCAGGTAGCATTTTAATGCGATGACAAACCGCTCCCCTGCCGGGCAAATTATTCGGTCGCTCATTGACTACCGTCACTGGTTGCTCGCCCCCGTGTTTGTGTGCACGTTGCTAGCGGTTCTCTATTCTTTGTTTGCAACCAAGACTTATACTTCCAGGCAATCGCTGGTAATTCGCGACAACCTGGTAGGTACGTTTTTCAAACCTGGTCGATTCGACTCGCTGGATTCGATGAAATCTGCGCAGGAAACGATCTTGGAGATTTCTCGCCGCCCAAGAGTGGTTCGAGCAGCATTGGAAAAACTTGGCCCGCCAGGATTCAAAGGGAAGTCATGGCTCACAGACCAGGTAATTATGGAAACGCAAGGCCGTATCCAGCTTGGTGCCCCAAACGGAGCTGAGTTCGGACGTACGGAAGCCGTTGTTCTATCGGTTCAAGACTCCTCTCGTGAACGTTCGCACAAGTTTATCACTCTGTTGCTGGACGAAATCGAAATCAGCCTCCGCGATTTGCGAGGCACCCAATTCAAGAGTATGCAAAAAGAGCTGGCACAGGCCGCGAACATGGCTCAGAAGTCATACAGCGATTCGGCCAAAATGCTGAAAAAGTTCGAAGGTGAAGTCGGCCCTGATCTGGCGACGCTGATCAGTATGAACGACAGCCAGTCCGGAACCAATACTCTGCAATCTGAACTCACAACCCTCAATGCGGAAAAACGTAGAGCTTGGGCCAACTTACAGGACGTCGAGAAACAAATTCAAATCCTTGAAGAAGTTCGAAACAACCCTGAAGCAATCATGGAAGTTCCTCAGGAACTGCTGCAATTGCAACCGACCATGGCGAGCCTCGCTCTAGGCCTCAATGAGGCCGTCATCACGTACTCTACAAACAAAGGTCGCTACAAACCGATCCATCCAAGAGTTCGAGAATCAGCCCGCGCAGTCAGCGATATCAAACAACAAATTAACGACAAGTTGATTCGAACGTTGGACTCGCTCAATTACCAGATGGAATTGCGGAAAGGGAAGTTTGAACAAGTTGAAAAACTGGTTGCTGCCCAAAACACACGTCTGGGTGAGCTTTCGGGAATGCGGGTTGATCACCAATCGCTGAAAGCGGAGGTGATGAAAAAACGAGAAATCAATGGAAAGGCACAGGCCAGTCTGGCAGAAGTCAGTTCGCTGGGAAGTTCCGCAAGTGATGTGAATCTGATCTCGCGTATCGACGAACCTCAAACGGAAATCTATGCGGACGGCCCGTCGAACAAGTTGATTGTGCTGGGAGGCATGCTGGCCGGCTTGATGATCGGAATCGGATTGGTGCTTTTCGTTGTTCCCATCGACGAAAACGAACAATCTTCCGATCTGTTCGATCCAAGTCCAACAGTACCGCCTCAACGAAACCAAAACGAATCGGCCGTCACTCCATCCAGATCAAATCGCTCAGCGACATCAGCCGCGTCTTCGCCTTCCTCGCATTCTTCGCCCCCTTCATCGCCAGCAACAACACAACAGCGAGAGAAAGCTGGAAAATCGCTTTCGGATTTCATCAGCCAGGTTGAACCTTCGTCCAGTTCGGGAAAGAATCCACCCATCGGCTCCAGCAAAAAACCGAAAGTCTCGACTGTGGAAGTTCCTGAAATTCAGCCAGCTGGCCCAGTACCTACCAAAGACGGTTTTGTTGCCGAGCCGAATTCCGGGCAGTCTTTTGCCGCGTGGGAAGAAAGCGAGGTTGCGATAGCAACCCAAGCCACTCATGGGCAAGGTAAGCCAAGCGACCAGACGCGTCAGACTAGTGCGCCAGTTCGAACGCTAGAAAACGAGAACGATCCATATCACAGCATCTTGGCCGATCTCCCTGACCTAAACGAGGTTTCAGATCGTTCAGACGCTATCGATGGTACGCTGGCCGAAAAAATTAGCCAGATAGATCAACTCGAACAATTCAACCAAGGTGGAACTGAATCTTCAGATCGACCGATAGAAAATTATGCAGCGAAAGCTGTGGAAGATCTGGCGGGCGATCCACCGTCTGCCAGCAACCAATCGTCAGGTTTGCCGTTACCAACGTCGAACGAACAGTCATCCGCGGAAGCAACCGGACACGAGTCGGATCCGAAATTCGGAATTCAACCCGACAGTCGACCGACGGCAAGCCCTGTCGATTTGGAAATGCTCAGGCGTCAAATTGCGGCACGATCTGCAGACACAGAATCGCCCAAAAAACTCTCCCAGGTCTTGGCGCAAACTGCGACCGATTTATCGGATCAGAAGAATAAGGTCGTCGACAAGAGCATCGCCGATCTCGCGCAGTCCATTCGAGACATGTGCGAAGGCGACGATTTGCCTGGTTAGTTAGTGGCTCATCAAACCTGAATGAATGGTTCGTAGCGTAGTAAGTACCGCCGTCAGGCGATTCACAGTGGTGCGGTTATCGGCCGGCTAAATCCGGTACTACCAACTGGGCAACTCAGCTTGAATGAAGGACTGACTACTAGTAAGCATTCTGCTGCTGGAATACGACACCGAACGTTCTAAACAGGATCCTGAGATCCAGCCAGATCGACCAACTGCGAATGTATTGGTGATCGAAGAATACTCTGCGTTCCATCTTATCGATGGTTTCGGTTTCTCCTCGACAACCGTTGACTTGAGCCAACCCGGTAATGCCTGGCTTCACCTTGTGTCGCAGCATGTAACCTTCGATTTCTTTTCGATAGTATTCGTTGTGGGCATTCGCATGTGGACGCGGACCAACCAGCGACATGTTTCCCAGGACAACGTTGATCAGTTGCGGAACCTCGTCCAGGGAAGTCTTTCGCAGGATGGCACCAATTCTGGTTATTCGCGAATCGTTTTTCTTAGCCTGAGTAACCTTCGCTCCGTCCTCGCAGCAAGTCATACTGCGAAACTTCCAGACCTTGATCTCTCTTCCGTCCAGACCGTATCGACTCTGTTTGAAAAACACAGGCCCTTTCGAAGTGAATTTGATCATCGCGGCGATGATCGCCATCGGGATAGCTCCCAACAATAAGAGCGTGCACCCCAAGACCAAATCAAAGCTGCGTTTGAGCATTCCGTCGATGCCGTAGAACGGATTCTCGAAAATACTGACAACCGGCAGGCCTTGGACTTCAGTCCAGCGAGAGTGCATCAACTGAAAGACGAACAGGTCAGGTACGATATAAACGGAAGCAGTCGTATCACTTAACTTGCTGATAAAGCTTCGAATTCGATCTTCGGCACGCATAGGAATCGTGATGAAGACAACTTGCACTTCGCCGTTCTGCGTTTTCGCAACAAGATCGTCAACATCACCCTGGCAGTCTGCCTCGGCGGTTCGATCTTCACGCATATCACCTCGGTCATCAAAATATCCGACAAACGTGTAACCAAGATCCGGCGAGTCAGAAATCTTAGAGACCAATTGCTCCCCAAGTTCGTTCATACCGGCAATCGCAAATTTGCGTGTTCGAATCCCACGCCGAATCATCCAAAGCGTAAACCTGCGATAGAACAAGCGAAAACATAACGAGATCGTCGAACTCAACAGGAACCAATACAACAGCCCCTTGCCACTAATTTCGGTCGAGTATGCTGTGAACTGCCCCAGCGCCGCGAGCGAGAACAAGGTCAGGCCCCAGGCAAGTGACGTACAGGTCGCTTCACGCGCGAACCCGATCCCGCGCCAGTTGCGATAGACTCCGAGAAGCTCAGCGCTCCAATTGAAGACACCGATTGCAACCAATCCAACGATAATCGTTGAACGGCTGTTGCTATCCGGGAACCAGAACAACAGAAGAATCAATCCTAAAACGATGGCAGCGGAATCGGCCAGCTTCATCAGCAACTGTGGGTAGGATTCATATTGCCGAATCTGTTTTGTATCAGACACTTTCTTACTCTCGACGAGGCTTTTTGAGGCACTTCAACCGGCTCTACAAAGCCGACCGAGAAAGATAGGTCGTGATTTTTTGAGGAAGGTAACCGATTCTTCCGACTCGGCTCTGGGCAGACCAAGGCAGTGAATCGCAGATCGGATCTAACGGATTTATCGGTTGTAGAGCGTAGCCTGCAAAACGCCCTGGTCCGTTTGCGAGGTTTTTCAGCAGTAGACGGCTTTGTGGCGGCCAATGAATGCCACGAGCAAACGCGCGTTTTAGCTAGTGGTTCGTCAGACCTGAATTGACGGATGCCATGTTTACGCGAGCGTTAGTGGTAATGTGTGCCGTACCGACCAAGCATGCTCACGCCGCGTTGTCCATTGCCTCATCCCGAGCGTAAGCATGCCGTTGCTGGCAGTTGGCTTGTTATTGGAATGGCGTAATATTGGAATGGCGTGAACATGGCACCCAAAATCAGGAACACAAACCATTCAATTCAGCTTGGAAGGGCACTAGGTCGTCTGTTGCGGCTCAGAACCAAACGCCGACTCGTCCGGAAGTTCCTGGACAAAAGGCCGGCGTTTGCGACGAGTTTTCTCTGGAATCATACCTCGCATGACTTCCAGCTTCCCAAAACACAGCAGGCGATCACCTGGCTCAAGACGCCGTTTCAAACGCGGGTTCGGCACGACTGTCGATCCCCGATAAAGCGTAAGCACGTTGATGTCTTTCTCCGGCAACCCGGATTCGTCGATGGTCTTCCCAATGTACTCAGAGCCTTCAGGAATATGAATTTCCGTGACCCCGTAACCGCGACTGACGGTAAGCCGCTGGCGAATGTCTATCTCGGGAAAGTCGACCTGAGCGGCCACATAGTCAACGACCGCTCCAGCAATATCCAGTTGCGTACACTGCTCGATTCCCTCCAGCCCAGGTGACGAATTGACCTCCATAATTTGCGGACCGTCTTTGCCTTCCAACATATCAACTCCGGCAATTCGCAGTCCCATTATTTGGGCTGCCCGTATCGCGGTCTCGCAATACGTGTCGTCGAGCAACACCATTTCCGCTTTGCCGCCCAGATGGACGTTGCTGCGGAACTCCTGCCCCTGAGCAATTCGCCGCATCGCTGCCACAACCCGGTCACCAATCACAAACGCACGGATGTCGCGGCCTTTACTCTCGGAAACGAAACGTTGAATCAGAACGTTCTGTTTCGTACTTTGTAATGTCTCGATGATGGCGGCTGCGATGTTGACGGTATCCGCAAGGATGACGCCGACCCCCTGAGTCCCCTCCAACAATTTGATGATGACAGGCGCACCACCGATCCGGGCAATCGCCGGCAGGACATCATTGCGATCACGTACGAAAGTCGTTCTCGGCATCCCGATGTTGTGCTTGGCAAGAATCTGCAAACAACGAAATTTGTCTCGTGAGTTCGCGATTCCCGAAGAAGAATTCGCCGAAAACACATCCATCTGTTCAAACTGCCGCACCAGGGCGGTGCCGAAATAAGTAACGGATGCTCCGATTCTCGGCAGCACGGCGTCGTAAGAATCGATCGGATCGTTGACGTAATGCAGGTCCGGTTCGCCACGTTCAAGATCCATCGAGAATTTCAGCGTATCAAACACCCGAACATGATGTCCACGCAACTTGGCCGCATCGACCAATCGGGATGTGCTGTAACAATTTCTATTTCTGGAAAGAATCGCCAGGTTCATTCTCGCCCCCTCATTCCCGTTTTTTTTTCTTCTTTGGCTTACCACCGCAATACGATTTGTTTGAATCGACGACAAATCTTTTACGCAACGCCTCACGACCGATCAACATCCGAAACCCCATTTTCGTTCGGTCGAACAGCGTCACGTCAATTTGATAACGAATCGAGAAGATCTCCACCGTAGTCTGAATAACAGGACGCGTCGTTGTTTGACCATTCGAGCTACGCACTTTACGGAACTCGTGAACGGGCGCAGAAGCCTCGATCACCTGACTGCGATCCTTCTGAATGGGTTGTACTTTGAACTTGACCATCGGCACTTTGAGATGGTCTTGCAGTTCGATATCGAACGCATGCAAAGATGAAGACAAAGCCCCGGTGTCAATTTTGGCTTTGACTCGCTTGATGCCAATGTCCGGCAGTTTCACCCATTCGCGCCAGCCAATGATTTTAAGATTATCAGCTTGATTCGGCATAGCTGTTGAACGCTCAATCACCTTCGAACAATTGGGAGAGATGACGCGGGTCTTGAATTCGATTTCCGGGTTTCCGGCCTTAGTCTAACTTCAATTTACCGGAATTTGATGGCAATGCTCAAACATTCACTGATTCAACAAGTCTTCCAAAACGAGACTCGAGATTTTTGTGCTCAAACTACCTGAGCACATCGAAAGACCGGAGAGTTTGCCATTCCGCCTGCCAATCCATTTCGCCTCTGGCAAAAAGAGTGAACCGAGCGGAACAAACATCACCGCGTTCCGGCGACAGCTTGCAGTCGGTACAACAAACGAGAGGTTCGAAACCGTTACTAGCGTTTGAATTCAAATCCGATACTGAATCCAGCAGTGATCAGTCGATTATCTACGATTCCGCCGCCAGTGATCGTTGGGTCTCCACCCAATGTCGGATCGAATCCGAAAATCGAGTTTGGATTTTCCTGCGTAGTCAATGTGTTAGCTCTGGCGATGCCGTCCCAGAAGTACAACACGCCCGCTCCCGCTCGAAAACCAAAGTCCCGGCTAATGTTGTAGGCAAGTTCAAACCGGTAATCGACAACTGGAACAAACGCTTGATCCGAAACACTCACTGTGTTGACAGTCGTATCAATAACGCCAAAAACAGTGGTCAGGTCTTCAGCATGCAGCTTTTGTTGATTGTAGGTTGTCGACAGAGAAAAATCATGTGAGTATCTCCAACGCCCACTCCGCTTAACGATGCGTCCTCCAACATTAAAACCAACTGAGTTGTTTGTCAGAAGTTGGTTGAACCTGTTCATCGCGACACCCAAGTCAAATCGATCTTCCGTCGTGCGGTCGGAAAGATTGAAATAGCGAAGCCCGATATATGGTTCTACCCATCCGCCATGCTTCAACTCCTGTCGGAAAACCTTGTTGATTTCCAAGTTACCGTACCGGAGGCTGAATTGAGTCGGGGACGTTGCCAGTGGATCAGTACCGTTCAAGTTCTGGCTGCCTTCACTCTGTTCGTAGACGAAGTTCCAGCCATCGTCGCTGTCGTTCATGAATCCAAAATCGTAGCGGTTACCCCAGATATAGTTGGTCGGTTTACCGCCGAAATCGCCACCGCCAGAAACGCTGGTGTACAAGCGATCCACGCTGAAGAAGAAGCCGGTGTTCGGCTTCAGTTCCTCGCCACCCGAATACTCGATTGGAGCAAAGACCTGGAAGTCGTAATTAAATACGCCAGGTGTCGCTAACGGTCGGGTAGAATCCGGATCTTCGACTTGATGGTGTTCGAATCGAGGTCCCGGCACATGGATTTGGCTATCTTCAAACTGCCCCCAAGCTACCGCCGGAATCATTAGAAATGCTATCAAGGCACTTAGTGAAAACCAGTTTTTCAATGCCATCACGATATTCCCGCTGCTAAAGCTCCATTACTTCGAACCGGCCAATTCAAACACAACCGGTCTCGCTGGATTTATCGGACGTTCACGTTCTAAGGGTTGAATAAGAAAGTCAAATTTTGACGAACATAATGGTAATTCGTATTCTTAGGGTGGTATTTTGCCTCAAATTCCTATGCCAGCTGGCAGATCCGGCTTCCAGAATCGGCTAAAAATCATTGATTTTTTGCTGCATCGTGACTATTCTGGGAAGTTGGGCAAGGTGATGTATCTAGAATCCTGCTCGCTGAATTCCGGAGATTAGATGATGAAACGAAGTTTCCATTTGTTTGCAATCGCTTGTATGGCTACCTGCCTGGCGGTATTGAACGCATCGGTTGCAAGTGCACAGCTTCAAAGTGCGAATACGATTGACTTTGACAACACGCCAATCATCAGTTGCGCTAGCAACGGTGCACTTCCACCTAATTGGCAGATCGTTTGCAACACGCCTGGATTATTAGAAGCGTTTCTCGATGACTTGATCGAAGCCGAGGCATTTCTCGATCAATTGATTATTGGATACCGTAACGATTTACCATCGTTTGTGGCCAACCAACTTGACGATCCGCTGTTGATGCTTTGTCAGATAGACGGGATTGATGGACCTGGTGGAACACTTGCCCAAGCTGGACCGGTACAAAGTTTGAATTTCCTTCCCAATCCGTTCTTGCGATTAAGGGGAGGGTTTCGTGCATGGTCACTTCCTCGACTATCAATAATCACATTTGATTGTGACGACGTATTCTTGCTGGTTGTTACGGACGGCATGGTTGAAGTAGCTGTGCACGAAGCATTTCACGCGATGGGACATCCGTCGAATTTCGATGCTCCCAGCTTTCAGAATGGGTTTCAAGGGTCAGGTTTGAATCTCCCAATTAATGTTTTCAACCAGATCAACTTTGTCGGGGACCCAGCTGGAATCAATGGAATTGGCTTTGGCGTGACAGAATACCGTGCCGAATCAGGCAATCCATTTGCGAGTTTTGTCCCGCTGCAACAGGACGTGATGCCTGGCGAGACTCCTGGCCATCTCAGCCCGTTTGATCCGACCTTCGTTCGGCCAGCAGAGTTACTGCAGGAAGTTTTCATTCCAACAGCACCACCACCAGGAACCCAGGCATTCATGTCAAGAGCTTTGCAAGGCATGTTCGCGGATTTGGGATACCGAGTCACAGGTGTCAATGCACCAGGATTTCTTGACATTGATCAAGACGGAATCGAAGATCCAGTATTGATTATCAACCCGGAACTTCCGACGGATCCGTAGTCGATCACGCTTAGTTGATCAAAAGAAAGTCAACTCGGCCAGCTGTTTGTTGGCTGAGTTCAACTGTTCGTGGAGACGCAACCGAAATGCTGGCGGATTCTTGCCAGCCCCGTTTGTGCGTCTTGAGAAGGAACGACCACATTCAGCCGCACCTCGCTGGTGTTTATCATTTCGATATTTACACCAGCATCTGATAGTACGCGAAAAGTCTCCAAAGCGACGCCGGTGTGGCTACGCAGTCCAACTCCCGCAACAGACAGTTTCGCGATCTGCGATTGAGTTTCGATCGAATCGCAGCGTAGTTCAGCCTGCAATTCACGGGCTAACCCTTCCGCGGCCGAGAATTGGTCACGGGGAACCGTAAAACTGATGTCAGCAAAATCGTCATGTGCGTAGCTTTGCACGATCATATCGACGAAAATTTGTGCCTGAGCAACCCTGTCGAATATCCGGGCCGCGATTCCTGGTTGATTGGGAACTCGCGTCAAAGTGATTCGCGATTGCGAGTCATCCAACTCGACAGCTTCAATCGTCAAAGACTCCATGCCAATCTGGTGCAACCGACTAACAACATCCACGGCGGCAGCTTCGCTTCGGCGATCAGGCAACTTCACGACGCCCGAGCTCTCGTTCGGCAAATTCAGCCCAAACTCGTTGTGCACCGTTTTCAACGCCAGCAATGATTGGCTGCCTTCAACCAGTGCAGAAATTTTGATCTCACTGGTGGATATCATCTGGATGTTCACACCTGCTGCGGCCAATGAGTTAAACATTCGACTGGCAACGCCAGTTTGCGACGCCATACCAACACCTACGATCGAAACCTTGGTAACGTTCGCGTCTGCACCACCCAACTGACCACCGAGCGTTTTGACCACCTGCTCCAAAACGCAAGTCGCTTTTTCGATCTCCGATTTCGGCAAAGTAAAAGTAATGTCGGTATGTCCTTCCGCAGAGACATTTTGCACAATCATATCGATCGTGATCCGTTGCTCGGCCAGCGGTTCAATAATCTTAAAGATGGTCCCCGGCTGGTCACGAACATTGTGAATCGTTACCCGGGCCTCATCGCGGGTCAACGCTGCCCCGCTTACTGGTGCTTCGGTCGCCAAGCCATGATCGACAATCAGCGATCCCGGCGAGTCATTGGCGCTGTTCCGGACCTGGATGGCAATATTGAACTTCTTACCAAACTCAATGCTGCGACTGTGCATCACGCCTGCTCCCAAACTCGCCAGCTCCAACATTTCGTCGTAGCTCACTTGCGGAATCAGCTGGGCATGGTCAGGCAACAAACGAGGGTCGGTCGTATAGACACCATCCACATCCGTGTGAATTTCGCAGCGGTCGGCATGCAACACAGCAGCCAAAGCAACCGCCGTCGTGTCACTGCCTCCTCTTCCCAAGGTAGTGATATTCAGATCTTCGTCGATGCCTTGAAAGCCAGCGGCGATCACAATGTTGCCAGCCTCCAGCAACTGGCCAACCCGATCAGTTTCGATACTCTGAATCCTGGCTTTGGTATGCGAGCTGTCCGTCCGGATACCAATCTGCCCACCGGTCAGGCTGGTTGCCTGACAACCTAACGCGTCAATCGCCATCGCCACCAACGCCACCGATACTTGCTCGCCAGTCGACAGCAGCATGTCCATCTCGCGCACCGGCGGACTCGGGTTCACTTCCCGGGCGAGCTTTTCTAACATATCAGTGTTCTTGCCCATCGCACTGACCACCATCACCACCTGGTGTCCCGCTCCCTGAGCCCGGACAGCTTTACGTGCAGCCGCAATTATTTTTTCGGTATCAGCAACGCTTGTCCCACCGAATTTTTGTACGATCAAAGACACTTCCCGCGGCCCCATTCGGACTTAAAAAATGCACCATAAGACAAATCCGTCTTGATCGAAGACAACGTAACGGAGACAACAGTTAAAAACAATGCACGAGTCCAATTGCCTCAAAAGTGAAACGATGCATAGCAAAACATTCACAAACCTGTTGATCCTCGGCCTGACAATGTTCGTTGGCTGGGATTCTTTATACGGTCAACAATTCTCGATCCGGAACAACTATCTCAAAGCGGAAGTCCGCGTGCCGATGCGAGATGGCAAGATGTTGCATACAACGATCTATTCTCCGCGTGATCAGTCGCGCAAGTATCCGATCATGATTAACCGCTCGCCCTACAGTTCCCAACCGTACGGAGTCGATTCGTTTGCACGACGAATTGGCCCGTCGAAGTACCTGGAACAGTCTGGTTTCATTTTTGTTAAACAGGATGTTCGCGGACGCTGGATGTCCGAAGGAAAATTCAACAACATGCGCCCGCATGTGGCAGGCGATGAAGCGATTGATGAAAGTTCCGACACGTACGATACGATTGAATGGCTGCTGGCCAACACCAGAAACAACAATGGTCGCGTTGGGATGTGGGGAATCTCTTACCCTGGTTTTTACACCGCCGCTGCATTGCCAGAACATCACCCGGCTTTGGTCGCGGCGTCGCCACAAGCACCGATTTCAGATTTCTACTTTGATGACTTCCACCACCACGGTGCTTACCTGTTGAGCTATTTCCAGGCAACCGCGACATTTGGCTATCAACACGAAGGCCCCACCAATCGACTTTGGTACCGTTCACCACGCAACCCGCGCCGCGACGCCTGGGATTTCTATATGAATCTGGTCCCCCTCGCGAAGGCAGGCGGTCTCTACGGCCCAGACAATTTCTTCTGGCAACAATTGGTCGAGCATCCGAACTACGATGAGTTTTGGCAGAAAAGAAGCATTCTCCCACACCTGAAAGACATCAAAACCAACGTCATGACTGTCGGAGGTTGGTTTGACGCCGAGGACCTCTACGGCCCAATGAACATCTATCGAAAGATTGAGTCAGAAAACCCGGACACTTACAACACGTTAGTGATGGGACCATGGAGTCACGGCGACTGGGCACGTAATTCCTCGCAAGCAGTCGTGGGCAATGTTGCGTTCGGCAACAATGTTTCTGATTTCTATCAGCGTGAAGTCGAAGCTCCGTTCTTTCTGCACTTTCTCAAGGATGAGGGTGACCGCCCCAAGCATGAAGCCGTCATGTACGACACGGGCAAGAAGAAGTGGTTTGGATTCAAGAAATGGCCCCCCGCAAACGCGTCCGAAGTCCAATTGCATTTGCAACAAGACAAGACAGCTTCCATGACTGCGTCACAATCGGATGAGGAAACGTTTCTCGAATTCGTCAGCGACCCCAACAATCCGGTTCCATACCGAGCCAGGCAGGACATCAAGTTTTCCTTTACGCCTCGCGCATACATGTCTGATGACCAACGATTCGCGTCAGCCAGAAACGATGTGCTCGTGTTTCAATCCCCAGTCCTGACCGAAGAGGTCACACTGGCTGGCGACATCCTGGCCAACTTGAACGTTTCGACAACTGGAACCGACGCGGATTGGATTGTGAAGCTTGTCGATGTTTACCCGGATAACTACGGGCAAACGGAGCGAAGCCCGACCGGGGCGAACCTTTCAGGTTACCAACAAATGGTGCGAAGCGAAGTGATGCGAGGCAGGTTCCGAGACAGCTATTCTGAACCCCAACCATTCGAACCCGGCGAAACGACGTCAGTCAAAGTTCCGCTGCAGGACGTGCTCCATACGTTCAAACCTGGTCACCGCATCATGATCCATGTCCAAAGTACATGGTTCCCGCTCATCGACCGCAACCCGCAGACTTTCGTCGAGAACATTTTCAAGGCAGAGCAGCAGGACTACCAAACGGCAACGCATCGAGTCTACACAGGCGGTAAAAACGCTTCCACGCTTACCCTGAAGGTACTTAAGCCAGGTAAATGATAAGTAACCAGCCACAAACGATCGCAAGCAGCGATTGACCGGGCAAGTTACAACTACGACAACAATCCTGGCGGTGCGTGACCAGACAAACTATTCTTCGGACTTGTCTTTGTTATACGCGGCCCACACGACATCGTGCGGGGTGTCGTGGTTTTCGAATTGCGGCTGTTCCGATTCGATGCGGTCCAGTTTGATCGGCTCGAGGTGGCAAAGCAATTCAGCTTTGATCACAGGATCGGCCAAGTGCTCCTGGTTCCAACGGTCGACTGCAGCCTGCAACAGCCGTTCTCTGACGGCGGTGTAAACACTCTCTGACTCTGGCGGATAAAGTGGATGCGTGATCAAGTTCCAGTGGATCCTCCGCCAGTTTTGTGACTGCATGTAGGTATAAATAGAAGGCGGCTTCAAATTGGTATTGCGGCGCTTGGAATCAAACACATCGACTCGCTCACCGCTATCGAGCTGTGCGTTGTACTCAAACCAGGGACTATATAGCGGGGGCTTGGAAAACATGTGGAACTGCTGGACAGTCATCGTGGACCGGCCAAACAATTCGACGATGGCCAGCTTTCGCGAAGTCTCAGGTCCCAGCGCCATGACCAAATTCTGCAACGTAACGGAAACGAGAAATACCGCTGCGACGATCTGCAACACGCGATCCAACGTGAGAAACTCAGGCTTGTGGAATCGCTTCTCGCTATAACCAACCGGAGTACCCAGCCACATGTTCCAGATATCACTTGGAATAAAAATCACCCATGCTGCAATCGCCGTGATCGAGAAAATCCCGATGGACATCGTCAACCAGATCCCGATGTGGAACATCAGAAAAAAGCCCAGCAACATGCCACGATTAAAATGGTGCATCCGAGGAACGAAAATCAGGAACAATGTTGAAATTTCAGCAACCAACGTCGCCACCGTCGCGAACTTCATCAAGCCAGGCATGCCAGCCAGCCATTCGCCCAGAGGCTTAACGCTCATCTCCAGCTGCATCGCGTATTCCATCGCATCGCCATTGAGCCAAAACGGATTCAGCTTGGCCAACCCAGTGAAAAAATACATGTATACCAGCTGCAACATGATCGCGGCCGAACCAATCGACGCAACCTTCCATCCTTTCTCCCGATCTTCACCACCGCGCACCGAATCAAAAGACCAGGTTCCATTGAGCGGCAGGAACAAAGTCCAAAACAACAACATGCGTAGCAGAATATCGCCACCAGTAAGCACTAGCGGATTGCGAACCTGAATACTCCAGACTAACACCAGCAGCGCAAAGTTCATGATCTTTGTCTGGAAACCCAAGGCAAAAACACATGCCGCCAGGCTAGTAAAGATCAAAATCGTGCGGGCGAAACCTTCCGTATCATTGAACCACATCAGGGACCAGAATCCATCACCCAACATTTGTTGATTGATGGGACGAGGCAAAATACCATCGTCGGTGTACAGCACTTCTATATAGCTGAATTGAACAAATACAAAGCCGATACAGATACCGGCAAGCAATATTCGCAGTACCGCCAGAGCTCGCAGGTCGATCGCAAACAACTGCTGGAACCAGCTTACACCAGGTTCTCGATCCGAAAGAACCTGAAACGCTTCCGGCTCATTGTTCTTCGCAGCGATCTCGCGGATTCTATCGACGGGCATGAAAAGTGGTTAGTCCTTACAGGAAAAAAGCAGCTTTGATTATAGCCGGGCAATCATCCATCCACGACTTAAGCTACCGCTTCCATCCCGCAGTCCACTAACCAGATTCCGATTATCGCGATTGTGAGGAAACTACTATCTAGCAGCAGCCGCCACCAACTCCTGACCATTGCGGTTGTCACCAGAGGCAGATCGAGTCGTTAACACCATTTTGGCTACCCAACGCCCCGAAGCATCCGGTCGGACCTCCCAATGCGGTTGAACAACGACGCTTTGATGAACCAGCTCGAAACCGGCTTCCGATTGACTCACAGACTGAATTGGGAACGTCCAAACTGACGTTTCCTGCTCAAACTGCAACCCAGCAGCAATATCCAACCAACCATCTACCAGTTCGACCTTGGACTGTTGATGCAAGTCAAGCATCTGGCCTACCTGCCCAAGATTCGACGTGTCACTGGCAAGCACAAAACGATCATCTTGACCGTCTGGAATTCCACTGAAATTGAATTCGACCCCAAAATGGCCGTGAAAATCAGTCGGCAATCCTTCAATCATGTAAGCGATTTCCAAATCACTACTGCCGGCATTCAGCGTAATCCCTTTTGAAATCGTCACAGAAACGCCATAAGCAAACCCGGTCCGCTTTTGCAAAACCTGAATTCGATCCGGGTTACGTCTGACGGTCGCTTCATAGTGACCATGGACGAAGTCACCATGTTCCTCAGCCTGGGAGTTTGCAATCTGTGCGAGACTCGCATCGTTACTCCAAAAATGATCAATCATGGACTTGCGCGGATGACGATCGTAAAACAATCGCTCGTCCAGCCCTTCCTGTTTGCAAACCACCCGATCGTGAATACTGGCTGTATCGTCGCCATTTGTATCACCACCTTTGCGGACCTTATCATGATACGCTTCCGGCCGCCGCTGAATGGTGGCAAGTAAATTGTGACAGTTACGTCGCAAATCCAACTCGTATAAGTAGCCACCTTGATGAGGCGAAATCCATGCCGCCAATTGATCATTGGTCAGGCAGACTTCCGCTGAACCATCAAAGTTAAAATCTTCCGAAGCACAATCAACCCACGGGCCATTCCCATGCTCCACTTCCGCCAAAATGTTGTCCGCCTGGATTAACTGTTCGTAAACGGCGTTGCGTAGATGCGGCAAGTAAATCCCGCCAAATGCACCGTGCCAATAACTGCAATTACACTGCCCCTGATACAGGTGATCGCAAACTTTGCTCAACAACCGCTCGTCGACGTTGTTTGTCTGCCGGGCTTCTTCAAGCTTCCGGCTGACAAACATCATCCGCGAGTACATTTCGTTTGACTCGGGGTATCGCGTTTTGAAATTTCGCCAGAACCCGCCGGCAAGATACGGCTTGATTCTGTGCCATCTTTCATCTTGCTCAAACTCGTGAACGAGATGGTCATACTCCAACTGATGCCCAACCGGCATGGCCCATTCGGTCATCTCACGATAGCTGGCGTCCGGAAGAAAGACCTTGCCGCGTGAAGCCGAGTTTTCAACTGCGTTGGCCAAAGTTGACGTCACCAACCATTCCTTATTCTCAACCAACGCGTCGAAAAACCGTCGCAACCAGCCGTTTTCGTAAACGTGCTGTTTCGTGTCTGGCCAAGTTCCAAACTTCTCACCATCGTCGCCGAAAACAAGCACGCTGCCAGGTTTCGATTCGGCGATAGATCGGCAGTAATTAATGGTTTCGCCTGGTTCCTGGAACGGAATCAGATACCGTAATTTCTCGCTGCCGGGGAAAACGCGAAGGACCTGACCCTCATCTTCAGCAACAAAATAGCCAGTCAAATCTTCCTGTCTGACTCCAGCACGCCGAAAATGAAAATCGTCCAGGACAGTGTATTGGATATCCGAAGAGGCCAGATCTGCAGTGAACTGAGATTCCCAAACGCGTTCCGGCATCCACATACCCGCGATCTTCCCGCCAAAGTTTTCACTGAGCCATTCTGAGTACCGAGTTATCTGACCGCGACGGTCGCGCGATGGGATCATGGCCAGAATCGGTTCGTAAAACGCACCACCGACGATCTCGATCCGACCTTCGTTGACCAGATTCGAAATTCGGGCTACGTATTCCGGGTGCCGTTCCAACAACCAGGCCGCCAACGGGCCACTGGTGTGCAACGAAATCTTCAAATCCTGATACGGCTCAAAGACATCCAGGAACGGGAGGTAGCTATCTTGATAGGCCGCTTCGAACACGCCGTCAAAGTTGCCAACTGGCTGATGGTTGTGGAGTACTAGACAAAGTCTAACGATTGGTTGCATGATCGCTCGTTTCAAGAATGCCGCAAACTAACTGGTTGCAAAAAACGGAGTCACACCTGCTCAATAAGAAACCGAGTAAGTGTCTGATCCTTATTTCGGACGTGAGACTACTGTTTTACCTGTTTTCTACAAACGTAACAGGCAATTCTTAAAATCCTCCGAAAAGAAATTTTCGCAAGAACACTTTCAATCGGAATTTCAGGCATCAATTATCCAGTCGGCAAAAGTTAGCTACGCAGTTTAACACCGCATGAATCCAGCCAAGCCAATCAATCAACGATCGCCGAACGCAAACGTTTAGCAGCAGTCTCGGGTGGCACTGGATTGACCCAGATATTCGTTCCGATTTCGTAACCTGCCATCCGATTAAGTCTAGGAAAAATCTCAACGAACCAGTGTTCATGTTCGCCTTGTTGGACCGGAGCAAAGTTAACAAGAAAGTTATAGGCTGGTGAGTCGAGCAAATTTTCCAATCGCCGAACGTAGTCACAACAAAGCTCCGACAACTCTCGCCGCATTTCCTCGCCCCCTTGTTCGTACTGATCAAACCGCCTGCTTGCGTCTTTGGGAACAATCCAAACCTGAAAAGCGAAACGACTCGCATACGGACAAAACATTGTGAAGTTATCGGATTCGTGCAGAATCCGAACACCTTGCTCCAACTCCCAATCCATCAGATTGGCGATCAACGATTTTCCATTCTCCGCAACACTTGCCCTGTTCCGAGCCGCTCTTTGCGACAGGAATTGGCTCAGTATCGGTGAACCCATGATCTGAAAATGAATGTGCTCCAACGATGCCCCGGCAGATGACCGACAATTCAAGAACAGAACAATATGTTTGATGTTTTCCTGCTCACGCAACGCCGACAATCTTTGCTGACAGGCTTTGAAACAAAGCTGCAACTCCGCATCCGTCAGCTC
Organism: uncultured Pirellulaceae bacterium; assembly: GCA_964641465.1. Lineage (GTDB taxonomy): Bacteria > Planctomycetota > Planctomycetia > Pirellulales > Pirellulaceae > Mariniblastus. Next base: position 59,381 of record CAZXLW010000003.1, read on the forward strand.
GCTAATACTGACCACATGCCGCGGCGTTGGAATCACTAACTCCTGGACGCCATCACTGCTGGAGCAATCATACGGGCCGCATTGATCGGAACCGTTGGCGTCTGAAAGACTTGGATACTTGTTGTTCACCACGCGGGACAACCAAGACGAAGGGTTATCCTCGGGCGTCAATGGCTCACCATCTTCACGATACGCAATAATTGGCGGAGGTGTCTCGTCTTCGTTTCCACTACAAAAAGGGCAGATGATTTGCTGATGCTTTTGCTCGATCGGGATGAACTCCATCGGGCGCTCGCGGCGTTTGCTCGAAATGGCAACCCAGACATCGGAATTCGGATCGTATCTCAAATCAGCCATCAGACATCCACTCCGACGACTGACCAATTCATACTTTCAGCTTCGTCCGGAAATAGCTTCAATTCACCGCCTCTTGGTGAATCTGCTTGTTTGCTACCGTTTGCTCGTACAGCCGCGAGTACCTTTTCGCGCTGGCGTTCCACGACCAATCCTGCCGCATTCCCGTCGTCACCAACTGTTTCCAAACGTCCGGATAACTCCGATATGCACCAACGGCACGATTCAATGCTTCTGCCAGTGCACCTACGGAAAAATCGCCGAAGCAATATCCGTTTGCTGAACCATTGGCGATAGCCTCTTCGTTGGTGTCCACCACGGTATCCGCCAAGCCACCGGTCGAGCGTACGATCGGAATCGTTCCGTAAGCAAGGCTATACATCTGGTTCAAACCACAAGGCTCGTACTGACTGGGCATCAGGAACATATCTGCAGCGGATTCGATCTGGTGAGCCAACTTATTTGAAAAGCCCAGTTCCAATGAAAGCTTTTCCGGATACTGTCGAGCCAGCTGATTGAGTGCGTCGTGATACTCCGGCTGACCTGTCCCCAGCACAACCCACTGGACGTTCGACTCCGCAAGCCACTGTTCCATAACCGGGATGATCAGCGACCATCCTTTCTGACTAGCCAAACGGCCAACGATACCAATCAACGGTTCGTTAGAGTCCGGCAGTCCACGCTCCTGCCGAAGCGCAGACTTGCAAGCAGACTTACCCTGTTCCCAACTGCCAACGTCATAGTTAACGACGATGTTCTTATCAGTGGCCGGGTTCCAATCATTGGCATCAATTCCATTCAGGATGCCGGACAATACATCACTGCGGTATCGCAGTACACCATCAAGCCCACAACCGTGCTCCGGCGTCTGGATCTCTACCGCATACGTCGGGCTGACGGTACTGATCGCATCCGAAAATACAATCCCGGTCTTCAACAGATTGAGCCTTCCGAAAAACTCCATCTGTTTCCAGTTAAAGTACTTCCAATCCAAACCCGTTAACAACATATCCCAGTGCCAGAAACTTCCCTGGTAAGCGAGGTTGTGTATCGTCAACAGCGACGCAACATTTTCGTAAAAAGGAGTCCCGGCACACTCGGTTTTCAACAGCGCCGGAATCAGTCCCGTCTGCCAATCGTTGGCATGCACCAGATCTGGTTTCCAGTCCAGAATTCGCACGGCATCCAGAACAGCCCGGCAAAAGAATACAAAGCGTTCACAGTTATCCTTGTAGTCCTCACCGCCCTCGCCATACAACTCGGGGCGACTGAAGTAGTCAGCGTTCTCAATTCCAAAAACCGTCACGTTGCTGCCAGGCAATTGGCTTTTCAACAAACGACCGCTGACCAAACTCGAGCCGATTGGAACGTTGAGCTCCAACCCAGTTTCCTGGAAAGGCTGACCGGCGTCTCGGACACCGGTATAAGCCGGCAGGAAAACAAATACTTCGTGACCTAACGCTTCCAAACTTCGCGGAAGCGCGCCACAAACATCAGCCAATCCTCCGGTTTTGGCGAACGGAACCACTTCACTGCTGGCAATCAATATTTTCATTGCGAATGTCGCTTAAGTCAGGATCGTCAGGTTGACCCAAATGCAATCGTGAAGGCACGCATCTTCACAGTCTGAATTTTACCGTTTTTTCACTCCTAAGCCTATTCGAATCGGTTTGAAGGCAGTTTTTCAGATAGAACAATTGTTTCTTGAACGTTTAGAGCGATTTCATAGCTGCAAGTGCAGCCGGTAACTCTTCACTTACCGAATCGATCGTCAAACCGCTCAACGCCAATGTTGCACCGGGAACGCGAGCGGCTTGCCGAACCAGTTCCTTGTTGTCGTCGACCGAATAGACAACCAGTTTCGATTCGGCTGCGTCCATTGAATCGGTACTCACAAGAAACTCGAAGTCGTTTTCGGCACAAGTCTTACCAGCCAGCTCGATGACATTCGAAACATCCGCACCGCGGTCAGTCACTAAAACGACTCGATCAGGTTTTTCATCCAATCGCCGTAAAAGTTCACCGATCGTCAGGCCAGATGTCGGATGAACCATTTCGGCGGCAATTTCGGCAGCCGGTTGAAGCACAAATCTCCGAAAGCTCATCCGCGGGTGCGGAATCGTCAATTCAGGATCTTCTTTTACCAAGTCACCCATGAGCAGCAGGTCCAGGTCGACGATTCGCGGCCCCCATCGCTGATGCCGCTGCCGGCCAAGCTCCGCTTCGATGTTTCGAAGCAGGTCAATTAACTCAACACCATTCAGCTCCGTTGAGAAGCGGACACAGGCGTTGTAGAACGCAGGTTGACCAGCAGGGCCCCCGACAGGCTCTGTTTGTAACAAGCCGCTGCAGTATACGTCTGAGAGTCCCGTTGATTCCATTGAACACAGAACATTCTTGAAAATCTGACCGGAGTCACCGAGATTGGATCCGAAGGCCACCAGACAATACAGCATACGCGCGAATTTCCAAAGCTAAGTGTGAACTTGCCCAAACCTTACGCACTGTGCATAAACCAAGCACAAAAAAAGCGACGACAGGCTTCCGATCCATGTCGTCGCTTTACCTGAACCAACAAGATTGAATCTCGCAGTTCAGAATGTAGGCATCCTATGATCGGCCATCATGGCCAACCTAGTTCACGATTGCTCTTCTATCCTAAATGGAACATATCCGGCAATTCCGAAGAACAATCGCTTAGATATCCTTATCGTTGACTTCCTTATCGAACTATCTTGTTACGGATGCAAAAAAACAGGGTGTGGAGAGTCCATTCCGCGGGTTGCCCCGCCGACTGTAATCCATAGTACGCCGCCACCCAATCTTCAGGTACGGACAATCACGACATTGCTTGGGTGTTGGGCTGGTTCAAGGTCAAGGGGCAATGTCGCAAAACGAAATTCGACAAATACTTTTCCAAACTCAAGTCGCCGGATCGGCCAAAAGCTGGGGGGTAAGTCTCTTCGTGGTAGGTTAATCAGATGCAAACAATCTAGGCAGTTATCCGTTAGCGTCGATCAGTTTGTTAAGCTTCATCTCCAATCTCGTAGAGGCACATTTTGCGTTCATGAAACCTGTTGTCAACCAAACGGGATCGTTTTTTATTAACCAGATTTTTTGTTATCGTGTATTCAAACATAGTTCTTGACAACGCTGGTTTAATTGCTCTTTTTGGTTCACCCGCAAAAAAATTCGGTTTGCAGCAACGCTTGCCGCCCGTCTCTTACGTCAAGCCCCCGGTCACAAAATTTTTCGGTGTCAAAAAAAAGGTTTTTTTTTGATGCAAGCTCATTAGTAATTGAAACAACACCTCGGAAAACTGATAAGTCCGTTTTATAAAAGCCTGCTTAAAAATATTCGGAACGTAACGAAAGCACTAACTTGGAAATCGTTTTATACCCACATCCGACATTGCGACATCGCTCCAAACCATTGCAGCGAGTTGACTCCAAGATTAAGAAAATCGTCGCGGAAATGTTCGAACTTATGTACGAAGCCCGCGGCATTGGATTGGCAGCAAATCAAGTCGACCTGCCGTTTCAACTGTTTGTAATCAATGTTTCTGGTGAAAGAGGAACCGGCGATGAATTGGTGTTCATTAACCCCGTTATCAGCCAACCCAAAGGCACCGACGTGGCTGAAGAGGGTTGTCTTAGTATTCCCGGTGTCCAGGGAAAAGTCAGTCGACCGGCAAAGATACATGTTTCCGCCTATGATCTCGTCGGCCAGGAAATCGACTTCACGGCGTCCGGTATGCTAGCAAAAGCAATTCAGCACGAATACGATCACCTGCAAGGGGTTCTATTCATAGACCGGGTCAGTGACGGCGAGAAAAAGCAGCTTGAACCAGAGCTGGACGAGTTTGTGCTGGATTTTCAGGGCAGACTTACATCCGGTGCTCAACCGGCCGAGGTCGAAGTCCAAGAACGGCTCCGGGACCTGGAAAAGAAGTACTGCTAACCATCTGACCGACGAATGTCGGCGTTGCAAATTCAAATTGGAATTAGTGCATGCGAATCATAGTTTTTGGAACCGGGCCGTTTTGCGTTCCAACGCTTACTGCTTTGGACGAATCGAACCACGAGGTGGTCGCGGTGGTAACACGACCGATTGAGGACGCGGGCAAACGCCGCAAGACAGTGGCCAACCCGGTCCGTGAAGCGGCCGAACAGGCGGGAATTGAAATCCTCGCACCAGCCAGTTGCAACGGCGAGCAGTTCATCGAAAAACTTGCAACTTTGAATGCCGATCTGTTTTTCGTTTGTGACTATGGCCAAATCATGTCCAAAGCGTGCTTGGCGCAAGGGAGGTTGGGCGGAATCAACCTGCACGGTTCCCTGCTCCCCAAATATCGCGGAGCCGCGCCCGTTCAATGGGCTGTTTATCACGGCGAACCTGAGTCGGGCGTAACGGTTATTCACATGACCCCCAGGCTGGACGCTGGGCCCAGCCTGGTTCAATTGAGCACGCCGATCGAACCACGTGAAAATTCAGAACAACTTGAAGCGCGATTAAGCAAACTGGGAGTCGACGCGGTCAGAAAGTCGATCGACATGCTGGCCGACTGGGATGGCGATTCCCCGATCGGAGAAATTCAAGATTCGGCTTTGGTTTCCAAAGCACCTCGCTTAAAGAAAGCCGACGGTAAGCTCGACTGGAACCGGTCGGCGAAACAACTCACGGACCAAATCCGCGCGTTCACTCCCTGGCCGACTTCGTATTGCGAATGGAAGTACGGCAAACAACCCCTGCGATTGATAGTACACGAAGCTTCCGTGATGCAGATCGAAACCGATGCGCCGGCTGGCACCATCGTGGCTACGGACAAAAAGCTACTTGCGATACAAACCAGCGAACATGCGCTGGCAATCGAAAAGATCCAACCTGCCGGCAAGAAAATGATGCAGGTCGCCGACTTCCTGCGTGGCAGTGCGTTGCAAGTCGGACAATTGATGGAATAGCGGCCGACGACTGACGCCGCACCGCTAAACTTGAAACGAAGCCTTAACGGCTTCTTATGCGTCGCGAGTTCTGGGGCGGTTTGTAGTACTTTCGGAAAAGATTGAAAGCGTTCTGATTCTTCGTTTTCAGCTCTTCCGGCGTGTTGGCGCGGTATTTGGTGCGGATCGTCAGGTTCAACTCAATCGAACTCTGATCCAACTGCTGAGGGAATAACTCAACGTAGTCCGCAAGCTTGGGATGGTTGCGAATCAACTCGGCTTTGTCGTCTGGACCGTAATTCATGACGATCTCGACAAAGATACCTTCTTTCGGATTTTGCCGCATGTTGATAGTACGACGACCTTGCCGATCAGACACAGTTTGCGTTTTCCCATCGGGTTTCTGGCCACGACGCACGCGACTAGCAGATCCCTGCTCGCCGGCTCTCGGCCGCGGATTGACCGGGCCACCATGCTCAGTTTGAACCCCTGATTTCAACTCGTTCGCGACTGGCTTCAGCTCCACATCGCCTTCAATCTCCTGCAATTTCCCATCATGATCAGCGGTTCGGTTTTCGCCGCTGGTGTTGCCAGTTTGCTGATTCTGGGCGAACCCAAAATCAGCTCCAAAGGTCAGTAACGCAACCGCCAAAACAAAATAGAACGTTCGCTTAATCATAGGTATCCTCACAGGGCATCTAGAATTGCCAATTTGACTCTTATTATTCGCACGATCATGGTAAACTGGCAAACTCAATTTTTGAAACTGAATTCCACATAGCAAGAATCGCCGTACGGAATGGACATTTCCTGCTCGGCGACGAGTTAGCCACTAATGCAATCACCACATCGTCTTTATATCGAAACCGTCGGCTGTCAAATGAATATGCTGGACAGCGAAATGGTCGTTGCCAGTTTGAAGCAGCGGGGCTATGAGCTTTCCAACAACGTGGCCGATGCAGACACCATCTTGTTCAACACCTGCAGTGTTCGTGAACAGGCCGAGAACAAAACGTACAGTGCGTTGGGACGACTGAAGCACGAAAAGAAATTGCACCCGCACAAAATTATTGGCGTGATGGGATGCATGGCCCAGAAAGATCAGAAGTTGATCTTCGAGAAAGCCCCGTTTGTCGACATTGTTGTCGGACCGGGACAACTACAACAGATTCCCGATCTGCTGGACCAGGTCCGCAACGAGGGCGGCCAGCTAACAGCGCTCAGTATGGGGCGGACTGATGGTGCGGTTCAAGAGATCAAACGCAGCCACGAAACGTTTGATCCGCTGCGAGATCCAACCATGCGCCCGACCCCTTTCCAGGCGTTCCTGCGAATCCAGATTGGGTGCGACAAGTTTTGCACGTACTGCATCGTCCCGATGACTCGGGGACCGGAGCAGGGCAGGCCACCGGCTCAGATTGTTGACGAAGCAAAAATTCTTGCTGATCAAGGATGCAAAGAAATTACACTGCTTGGACAAACGGTGAACAGCTACCGGTTCAAAGATGGCTCAGGCACAACGCGATTGGCTGACTTGCTCGAGCAACTGCACCCGATCGAAGGCATCGAACGCATCAAGTTCGTAACGAACTATCCCAAAGACATGACTTACGACCTGCTAAGTACGGTTCGCGATCTGAAAAAGGTTTCTCCTTACTTGCATGTGCCGGCACAGAGTGGTTCCAACGATGTGCTCAAACGAATGAAGCGCGGGTACACGGTTGAGGACTACCGCGAGATGATGGCGAGGATCAATGAAACGCTGGGTGACAAAGCAGCGGTTTCCAGTGATTTCATCGTCGGATTCTGTGGTGAGACCGATGAGGAGTACCAGCTAACGGTCGACTTGTTGAAAGAGTGCCGATTCAAAAACAGCTTCATCTTCAAATACAGCGAACGCCCTGGAACGAAAGCGTCCGACCATTTGCCTGACGATATTCCGTTCGATGTAAAGCGAGAACGAAACCGACATCTGTTGTCGGTTCAAAATCAGATTAGCGAAGAAGACAATCACCGGTTCCTCGGCTCGCGAGTCGAAGTCCTCGTGGAAGGACCCAGTAAAAAAGTTGACATCGAAACCATCGAACCAGGTGCTCCGATGCAACTTACTGGCCGTACGCATTGCGATCGAATCGTGGTATTCGAAGGAACCGAGCGGTTGGTCGGGCAAATTATTCCAATCGCAGTCTACGACTCGACCAACCACACGCTGATCGGAACTGTCGTGACGGACACCAGTGGCGGCGAACTGCTCAAACTGTCGACCGCTACCAGTTGAACTGCGTGAAATCGACGTTTCCGCCTGAGACGATCACTCCGACCTTTTTGCCAGCCAGTAGTTCGCGCTCCTTCAGGACTGCAGCGTAGGTCACCGCTGCAGACGGTTCGATGACTATCTTCATGCGATGCCAGATCACCTGCATCGCCGCGCGAATTTCGTCTTCGGTTACCCGCACAATCCGATCGACGCACTCCTGAATGATGGGAAAGTTCTGATCCCCGAGAAACGTCCGCAGTCCATCCGCAATCGTATCGGTGGTTTCGTTCTGTTCGATCTGGCCACTTGCCAGTGACCGGAAAGCATCATCCACCGCATACGGTTCAGCTCCGATCGTTTTGCAATGCTCGCCAAAGTACCTGGCCGCCAAACTGCAACCGGCGATCAAGCCACCGCCGCCGACTGGAACAAACAAATAGTCCAAATCCGGATTGGTACGGAAAAACTCCATCGCGGCCGTACCCTGTCCCAAGATCACATTAATATCGTTGGACGGATGAACAAATGTCGCCCCGCGTTCGGCAACAATCCTGTCCGCCTGCCGCTCTCGATCCTCGGCCGTTGGCTCACAAACCACGATCTCTCCGCCGTAGGATCTTGTCGCATCCATTTTGACTTGAGGGGCATTGGACGGCATGGCGATACAAGCGTTCGTTCCCACACTGGCAGCCGCCAACGCAATTGCCTGTGCGAAATTGCCCGAGGAATGAGCAACCACGCCTTTGGATCGTTGTTCTTCGTCAAGGCGAACAATCGCATGCGAGGCACCACGGATCTTGAACGATCCTGCCCTTTGAAAATTCTCACACTTAAAGAACAACTCAGCACCCAACTCCTGGCTGAGCGATTTCGAAGTCAGAACAGGCGTCTCGTGAATGTATGGCTTGATCGCTTCCTGACATTGAAGCATCCGTTGCTGGCTCGGAATCGAATTGTTCGTTGTTTCAGTCATTGGGTTGCCTTTGCGTTCTCATTCGTCAACTGGTTCTGGGGGCACGTTAAGCTCGATCCACTCTTTGGCCGAATCGGCTGGCTGATCAGAATGGACAGTCCTGGCATTGCGACGCAAAGCGAACTTGAGCCTGCGGGAAATCATGTTACTGGTAACCAATTCGTTTTCGCCCAAACCGAACAGGTCGAGAATCTGAAGGGCTGCCTCGTTCAGGAAACTGCCGACGGTCACATCTTCAAACGACATGAAGTAACCGAACTCGACATGCCCAGGCATGCTGCGGCAAAACGATTCCAACGCGTCGTCGGATCGACCGTTGGGATGCCGCTCGGTCACAACCACGCACGTCGTTTTTGATCCAGGTGGCGCGGGTTCTGGTTTGACTTCGTCGTTGCGAAGCTGGTCAGCAAGGCACAGGACCAGCTGCTCACTACCCTGGAACAAAGGCAAAACATCATGCGGTGAAATCCGGCTCGGCCCGATCGTGTATTCGATCGACGACTCGGAAAGAGAATCCTGCAGCTCGGCAAATGGGTCGGCAAAGTGAGTCACTAGCAGGACGTTTTGGTCCTGCTCCATCCTCGTCGCGATGGCATCCTTAAGCCCAAGCAGCATCGCTCGACGTGTGCGCGCGAACGAATCTTCGTAGACGCGAAACCGGGGACGACCAAACAACCATTCCAACATGTCCTAAGCGTATCCGGTACGCCCGGTCATCGCCAGATAGTCTGCCTCGGTCCAGTCGCGGACTGGTGATCGTGATGCAACTGACGGCCGATCGACGTGGGGCTCGCCTTGGCACGCTTTAGAGAACCAGGCCGAAACTCGACAAATGGATCCGAGAGTTGAGCGATTCGCCCTGCTGGGCCTTCGTCCACCGCCTGTTTGGCTCGCGACTGACGGGCGTACCAGGTATTCAGCTTGCCGCCTACAGAAGCGGTCGAGGAAGCAGGCGAGGTTCGTTCGACCACGTCGGCCACCGGATTCGGCCGATTCGCGTCCGCATTGGTTGCACTAGCCCCAACGTCCACGTTGTCGTTTGCCATCGTGTTGCCGTTTGCAATCGAGTACGTGCTGTTCGTGTCGACGAAACTGGCCGCAGCCACTTTGCTGTCGGAGCCGTCAGCTTCGCCTAAGCCGCCAACCGGTTGGCTGGTCGTTGTTGCCGGAATTGGGCTAGCGGCTTTAGTAGTGTTGGCGGTGTTAGTTGCTTGAGCAATTTGTGGAACTTGCTGTTGAGCCGGGCTCCCTGACCGCACCCACGTCAGCCATTTGATTTGGAGATCCGATAGATCCTCGTAGCCATAAAATTCGCTAGTCGCTTTGTCCCACGATCGGGTATCGTAATTCGATTGCTCCAAAGACATTCCGCGTTCAATGTATTTCACAAAGTGCTGTCGACCTTTTTGTCCGATCAGATACCGGGCGACGGAATATCCTTGAGCATACAACGGCAAAATATCATGCGGGTATTGCTTCATCGTGAACATGCGATTGAACGGTATGCCTCGCGACGGCTTGCCAGTCAAAATACTGATCAACATCCGATGGTTCTTCGCGCGTTCGGAGACATGCTCGACAGTCGTACAAGCTCCTTCGTCAGCCCATCTTGGCAATGGCCGACCAAAATGCGTCGCGAAAATTGTGTGAGTGATTTCATGTGGCAACACCGCGTCCAATAGTCGGTCGACTGGTCCGTAGATTTCCATTTCCCAACTAATCGGTTCACTGCGTCCAGTTTGATTCTGCACGAATGCAAAACTGGTTTGACCGCCGGCATGAGGATCCAAATAGATTTTGATTGGACAGCGTTCACGCCAGGGCTCAATTTCGTAGCCCAGCCAATCCAGTGACAACTCTTTTCTGTATTGCTCTGCCAATTGAGAAGCTTGTCGAGCCAACCGCGCATCGGGCGCGAAGACGACGAAGTTCCTGGAGTTGGCCTGGTACGTCTCCGCCATCAAGCAGTGGTGGAACAACATTGTCGATAACAATGTCAGAACGAGCGCTACATTAAATTGGCTGCTGCGAGCATCCATGCTCTTACCTTTCAAGTTGTCAATTTGAAGAACCTGATCCTTCAGGCTCGACTTCGCTTATCTGCTAAGCAATCGGTGTTCCAACTCACTGCCAAATGCATGGAATGCGTGACAGGCCTGAAAACTCTCGCGATCGCTGGGGAAATTCCACCGTGTAATTTTGAATGCCAGCTACTTCGATCTTTGTGTGATCCTTGCCGCCGCTGACTTCCGCCATGTAATATTTTCAAAGGCTAGACAAAACTGCACGCCAGACCCAGAGCGTTTGTTCCCACGAAATGGTTCGCTAGCGGAGCGTATTGGTCGCCCAAAAATGCACGGCGAAACACAGCACATTGCAATTCACACCGCTGATTCCTACATTGGTTCGCTTCAAACTGATTCTGGGAGCGAATGATAGCACTGTGGAAATCGCAATCGAGAAAGCCAATACGCTAATCGAGGCGTTGGGATGGATTCGGAAGTTTCGAGACAAAACGACGGTCATCAAGCTGGGCGGAAGTGTTTTGGATAACGCAGACACACTGCGGCACATCCTGCTGGATATTCATTTCATGGAGTCCGTGGGCATGCGTCCGGTCGTCGTCCATGGGGGCGGCAGCCGAATCAGCAATGCGATGGAGGAAGCGGGGATCGAGCCGCAGTTCGTTCAGGGGCGACGCGTAACAGATGCCGCAACGCTTGAGATCGTGGAACGTGTGTTGGCTAAAGAGACCAACGAATACCTGGCAGACGAGTTTGAGAAGATCGGCGGGCGAGCTATGACGCTTAACTTCGAATCTTCGCCGGTGCTGACTGGTGAAAAGCTTCAACTCAAGGACGAGACAGGAAACGATGTCGACCTTGGTTCAGTTGGCGAAGTCACCGGAGTTGATCGACTGGTGATCGACAATCTGTGCTACGCAGGGCAAGTTCCGTTTATTCCTTCCATGTGCATCACGGAAGACGGAGAGAAACTGAACGTCAACGCAGATTCGGTTGCGACTGCCGTGGCGATCGAACTGAACGCAGACAAGCTTGTGTTTCTCAGCGACGTGGCTGGCGTGTTGGCAGACGCCGAAGATCCAAATTCACTGATCACGAATCTGACGATTTCGGAAGCCAAAGATCTGCTCGCGTCGGGTAAAGTCTCCGGCGGCATGATTCCCAAGATCGAAGCCTGCGTCCAAACGCTTGATCGAGGAGTCAACAAGATTCACATCGTTGACGGGCGTGTTCGCCACTCGCTGTTGCTGGAAGTCTACACTTCGACCGGTGTAGGAACTCTTTTTTCAGGAGACAGTTAATGCGGCACCTGATTACATGGTCAGACTATTCAGAAGAAGAGATCCGACGAATTCTTGATATTGCCAACGATTTGAAGAGCCTGAGCCGCGAAGGCAATCGGCCGGCTGTTCTGGAACGGCGCGTTCTGGGTTTGCTGTTCGAGAAACAATCGCTGCGAACGCGAGTCAGTTTTGAATGCCTGGCGACTCAGACCGGAGCGGCCAGTCTGTTTCTGGGCGAAGACGTCGGCTGGGGCAAGCGAGAACCGATTCGTGACTTCATCCCGATCCTCACCAGCTATCTCGATTGCCTCGTAATCCGCGCCAAGTCTCACGCGGATGTCGTCGAAGCGACCAAATACAGCCAATGCTCGATCATCAACGGGCTGACGGACTACGCGCATCCGTGCCAGGCGTTAGCGGACATCATGACGATCGAGGAGCTTTGTAGTCCGGGCGAAAAGGTCAAGATCGCTTACATCGGCGACGCGAATAACGTCGCCTATAGCCTGGCGCTGTTGGCAGGGAAACTCGGCATGCAAATGACCATTGGCTCGCCGCCGGGCTATCGCTTTTCCGAACAATCATTGAATGAAATAGAGCAGGCAGCAAAATCACCTGGCCTGTGCAAACAATTCGACGATCCGCGAGAAGCAGTCCGCGATGCGCACATCGTCTACACGGATGTCTGGACCAGCATGGGGCAGGAAGCGGAATCGGCCCAACGTAGAAAAGACTTTGCCGACTTTCAGGTCAACCAGGAACTACTAAGTCACGCTTTGCCAGACGTTCGGTTTTTGCATTGCTTGCCGGCGCGGCGTGGGGAAGAGGTAACGGCCGAAGTTATCGACAGCGAATGCAGTGCGACGATCCAACAAGCGGAGAATCGGTTGCACGCGCAAAAGGGGCTCGTTGTCTGGTTGTTGACGGAATGCCGAAACTTGCACACTGATGGAGATGCGACTTAGATGACACGAAAAGCAACGGCGATTCGCCCTGTAAAAATTAAACGCAATTACACCAACAAGACTCCAGGCAGTGTTTTGTACCGCTGCGGTGAAACAGTGGTACTGTGTACCGCGAGCGTTGACACCAGGGTTCCACCTTGGATGCAAGACGAAGGCAAAGGTTGGATCACGGCTGAGTACAACATGTTGCCTGGTAGCACCAGTCCGCGGAAACGACGCGAACGCAATAAGGTCGATGGTCGCACAACAGAAATCCAACGCTTGATCGGGCGGTCCATGCGAGCCGTGGCGAATCTACAAGCGCTGGGCCCGTGCCAGATCACTGTCGACTGTGATGTGCTGCAAGCCGATGGCGGCACGAGGACGGCAAGTATCACGGGCGGATTCATCGCTCTGGTGGATGCCATTCACTCGATTCGAAAACAGCTTCCTGATCCCAAACAGTACCCGTTGCGAGACAGCCTGGCCGCGATCAGCATCGGAATCGTGGACGGAAAGGCCTGGACGGACCTGGATTACGAGCTCGACTATGCTGCCGAAGTTGACATGAATATCGTTATGACGGGGTCTGGGCAATTTGTCGAAGTTCAAGGAACAGGAGAAGAATCAACTTTCAGTGAAAAGCAGCTGCAAAATCTGCTAAAATACGGCCGTCGTGGAATCGACGAACTCACGAAGATTCAGAAAACCGCCTTGGGCAAGGTGTGGCCGTTCTAGGTTTGGTCGCAACTTATCATCCTGGTCGCAAAACGACAAATATTAACGCTATTCGCAAAAACCAAAGTATCACGTGAACCAACGAATCCTGTTTGCAACTGACGTTCCATTCTGGTGGCAATCCACCGGTGCGGAACAACGCATCTTTGGAATCCATCGATTCCTGGAACGCGAAGGGAGTACTTGTGGCGTATTTTATTTGAACGCCTTGAGTTCAAACGACGAGGCGTTGATCGCGAAACTTGGAATTCAGGTCTTTGCCGTCAGCTCGAATCAACCGCCGGAAAGGCTGCTCAACCGAATTCGCTGGTACGCGGACGCAACGATTAACCAGGCGCGGAGCTGGTTGGCTCGGTCGAATGATAATGTGGCGGTCGTCGATGGTCCGGAGTCATTGACGCTGGATGATTTCGTTTGGCCATGGGCTCTGACTCGATTCGCCGAGATTGCGGAGACGTTCAAACCGGACTGCATCATTTTCGAGTACATCAAAATGGCGTATTTGATGGATGCACTTCCTGACGCGCAACGCAACCAGGTCGAATGCCTGATCGACACCCATGATGTGCTGTATCGACGCGCAGAACAATTCTTTGCCAACGGATTTCCACATTGGCTGGAAATTGATCGCGAAGGTGAAGCAGAAGTCCTCAAGAAGTTTGATGCGGTCATCGCGATTCAGGATCAAGAAGCAAACATGTTTCGCGAAATGACCGACTCAAAGATCCCCGTATTGACGGTCGGTCACGCAGTCGACGAAGACGCTGAATCAGAATTGCCGGACAGCGTTAACCCGGAATCGGAATTGCCAAGCAAGATCGCGGTTGGTTACATCGGCTCAAAGAACTTTTCCAACTGGCAAGCCATCCGTGACTTCCTGAACTGTGCCTGGCCCAGCGTTGCGGTCAAACATCCCGAAAAGTGCGAATTGTTGATTGCTGGTGACATTTGCGAATGGTTCGATGTTGATGCAAATGGCAAGTTGATGACTTCTGCTGCTCAAGCTGACTTGCCCGAGAATGCCTTCGATCAGGTTCGGCTGTTGGGTAGAGTCGACAAACTGTCGGAGTTCTATGACCAAATTGATGTTGTAATTAACCCGGTGCAATTTGGCACAGGATTGAAAATCAAGAACGCGGAATCGCTTCGATTCGGCAAGCTTCTGATCACTACGCTTAACGGATTTGATGGAATGCCCGAAGCAACCCGCCTGGCGTGCAAGGTGGTTGAAGACGTGAATGAAATGGGATTGGCCATCAATTCGATCTGCAAAAATTTGCCTTCTATCAGGCCAATGCAAAAATTGGCACTGCAGCTCGCTCAGACGGAGTTTTCGGAACAACATGCGTATTCCGAACTGCGTGACTACTTGAACGCGAATCTGCCAGCCTAAGTCCGCTGTTTTGTTGCGTTAGACGCACGCAAAACTTGAAGAGGCTTACTCAGAAAGTTAGTTTATTAGATGACAATCCACAGGCTTGATGACACTCCACCTGCTAAACGCAATGGCAGTTGTCGTCGATGCCATTGCCAATAGCAGCGCATGTTAATGAATAGAAACAAAAAAAACGTCGGCTTTACACTGGTAGAACTGCTGGTCGTTATCGCGATCATTGGAATTCTGATTGGGATGTTGATTCCCGCCGTTCAAGTGGTTCGTGAAGCAGCCCGACGAACTTCCTGCAGCAACAATCTGAAACAGATTGGGCTCGCCCTGCACAATTTCCACGACACACGAATGATGCTGCCACCCGCTCGCGGCGCGGACGCGTATCTGACTTGGCCGGTTTACATCATGCCTCAATTGGAAATGGACAACGCGTTCCGTCAGTTCGATTTGACTGCGTTGTATGCGGACCAGAACCCGGAACTGGTTAAGACTCCAATTCAAACGATGTTCTGCCCGACACGTCGAACCGTTTTCAAAGTTTCCCTGGGCGAAGCAAACGACGCACCAACTGGTGCAACCGGAGACTACGCCGGGAATGCCGGTTCGTCCGAGTTCTTCAACTTGCTGCAGGACTGGGCGCAGTTTGAAAACCCAACCGATGGCATTTTCAGTTCCGGGTTGGCGAAAGACAACGAGATCGTTGACGGGAAACTGGTTCGCGGAGGTGTCGGCCGTTACAAATTCCGAGACGTCCGCGACGGACTTAGTAACACTTTGTTTATCGGAGAAAAAGGATTGAACATTGACCACCTCGGTGAATCAGGTGGCTGGGGTGACAACTCAATCTATAACGGAGACGAGCCATTTTCGTTTATGCGAGTGGGCGGACCAAATATTCCGATCGAAAGAACGACCAGGTCGTTCGCCGGACTCGTGCCTTCATTCGGCAGTGCTCATCCGGGCATTTGTTTGTTTACTTTAGGCGACGGGAGCACACGAGTCGTCAACAGTGACATCAACGAAGAAAGTCTGCGTCGCTTTTGCAGCCGCAATGATGGTCAAGCCGTCGACCATCGCAACTAGTGACGCCCAATTTTTCAACTGAGTCCACCAGCCTATGAATCAGCAAGTCTTTTTCGTGGGCACGCGTGCAGAAGTTCAGCATCATGCGGCTCCTCTGTCCGGGCAGATTCAGTACAAGATTGTCGATTCAGCCGATGTTGTTGCCGCTGCCCAGCCGGGCGATCTGGCGATCTTCTACAGCGAACACTTCGATCGGTTTCGTGAAGCGATCCAGCAGCTCAAGGAGAAAAACGTTGCCACGCTGTACATGATTGACGGCATTCTCGAATGGCGCAATGCGTGGGAAAACCGTGGCGACGAGCCGGCTTGCCCGTTTACGATGCGGCCGGTACTGGCTCATAAAGTTGCCTGCATCGGCAATTCCCAGGCCCGTACGCTGGCTGGCTGGGGCAATGGAAACAAAGTCGAAGTCGTCGGCGTTCCGCGGTTTGATCGCTTGGCGGCTACATTTCGTGATTCAAATGAACAAGAAAAAACTACGGGCAATCGTCGGCTGCTGGTGATGACCGCCAAGTTCCCGGCATACACGCCCGAACAGGAACAGCGTCTGGAAAGTTCGCTGCGTGACCTGAAATCGTCGATTGAAAAGCGACCAGACATCGAAGTCGTCTGGCGGCTAACCAGAGACTGGGACAAACGACTTGGCGTAGCCAACAACCTCACCGATTTATCTGGTCGAGAACTTGCCGAGACCCTGTCCGGCGTCGACGCGGTTGTCTCCACGCCATCGACATCGATCCTGGAAGCGATGCTGCATAATCTGCCGGTCACGTTGCTCGACTACAACAACTCGCCACAGTACGTTCCTGCCGCGTGGAATGTTTCTGCGGCCGATCATCTGGATGCAGCCATCGAAGGCGTGCTCAATCCCACTGCTGAGAAACTGCTGTTCCAACGCCATGTTCTCGCCGATGCGTTGCAACTAAATTCCAACGCGGCCGATCGGATGTGCGAATTGATTCGTGGCATGCTGCAAGTTGCGAAAACTGCTGTATCAAACCAAACCGAAGCACAGTACCCAGCCAACATGCTGCCAACTGTCCGTTTCGGATCCGCAGCTGATTGCACTTTCGAACATGCGGATTACTACCCGGAATTTCCAGAATTTCGGATCGAAGATCGCGTAGAGCTGCAAGCACAACTTGCCCACGCGCGACGAGAGATCAATCATTTATCTGCTCAACTGGAACAGCTGCAAACGGAACTCAAACAAGCTCACGCGATTTTTGATGAAATAAACAGCCATCCAATCGCCGGCCCAGTGGTAAGGATTCGTCGCAAGCTGGCGTCCATATTGGAGAAGTTTCGCAAGCCAACCCCGGAACCGCTTTAGTAGTCTATTTTGATCCAGCAACTTCAACACCAATCGAACACCGTAAGCTCCGCCTCATTGGCGGAACCGGTCGTCCTGTGCGCGGCCGATGACAATTACGTGCGGCCGTTGGCGGTAACGTTGCAGTCAGCTGCTCAGAATCTGCGAGCGGGGAACAAACTGCAAGTCATCGTGCTTGATGGCGGAATCTCGGACGAGAACTGGATTGGGTTGAAAGAAACAATGGCCGATTTGCCAATCGAATTATTTTCAATTCGGCCTGACGTTTCCGAAGTCGCAGACCTTGCTACTTCGCATCACATCACCCATTCGGCGTATTTGCGTTTGCTTGCTGGTCGTTTGCTTCCCGAGTCGGTCGAAAAAGCGATTTACCTTGATTCCGATCTGTTGGTTTGCGACGACCTGTCGGAACTGTGGGAGATTCCGTTAGACGGACAACTTGCTCTGGCCGTGCCCGACATCGCCTGCCCATACGTCGACGCCCGCCGCGTCGATTGCAACTTTGCCAAATCCAGCCCGTATATGGCGACTATCTCGCCCATCCCGAATTGGCAGGAACTGGGCCTGTCACCGGATGAGCCGTATTTCAACAGCGGTGTGATGGTATTGAATGTCAGTCGCATGCGAGAGGAGAACCTCGAACACGCGCTCATCCAATGCCTGCGAACGAATCAGCGACACGTTTGGTGCTGGGACCAGTACGCATTGAATGTTGTGTTTGCCGGGCAGTGGAATCCGCTCCCGTTGAAATGGAATCAAGGCGCCCACCTGTTCGAGTTCCCCAGCAACGATCACTGCCCAATCGACCAGGACGAATTCGAAGCAGCCCGTACCAACCCGTCGATCATCCACTACACCACCGAGTGGAAGCCTTGGCGGTTCGGCAATCGACACCCGCTGAAGCACAAGTACTTCGAGCAGTTGGATCAAACCGCTTGGTCCGGATGGCGACCAGTCAAACCCGATTTCAGTTTCGCAATGGCATGGCAGGAATTCGCTACCGAGTTCGTCAAGCGTTGGACTATCGGCTATCGCAAGCTTACCGCAGTCTTTCATCAGCCGACTCGGCCAACTCAGTCGACTCGTCCCAGTGGACAGAACGGGACATCGCCTTGAACACGCAAACGTTCCCGCAAAGTTCCGCCCGACAGTTCACACAACAAGAGCTGACGATTTTTGCGATTCCCAAAGCCTTCGAAGGGGAGAGCGACATCATACAGCGGAACGCAATTCGAAGCTGGAAAGAACTCGGGGCGTTTGCCGATATCGTTTTGCTTGGTAATGACGCCGGTGTTGCAGCAGCCGCGAAAGAACTCGACGTTACGCATCTACCCGATGTAGCAACGAATGAACTGGGAACTCCCATTTTGAGTTCGGCATTCCAACTGGTTCGTGAACATTCAACATCACGGCATCTCGCGTACTGCAACTGCGACATCATTCTGTTGCACGACTTTGTTGCGGCCGTTAGCAGGTTGATCGAGGCGAACGAAGTTGACCGATTCATGGCGACTGGGCAACGCACCAACATTGAGGTCGACCATCTGGTTGATTTCACCGATCCGACGCAGATCGAAACACTGGTCGATCAAGCCCACGCGGCGGGGCAACTGGAATCGATTATGTGCAAAGACTTTTTCGTTTTCCCGCGATCATTGTATGAGAACCTGCCGGAATTTGTCGTCGGGCGAGGCAACTGGGACAACTGGATGGTCAAAGAAGCGAAACGGCAAAACGTTCCAGTCATCAATGTAACGGGCAGCGTCCTTGCTTTACATCAAAACCATGGGCACGGTCATGTCGGAAACCGCTGGGATTGCTATGTCAACGGCACGGAAGCACGTGAGAATCAAAAACTCGGCAAGGGACGGCACTGGATCACAGGATCGTCATTTGACTTTCGACTCGGTACTGACGGGCTCATTCCCAGTCGTAACAAATATATCGCTGGTGACTTTTGGTGGGATTTTCCCAAGGCGATTCGGCTGATTGGGAAGCTGCTCAAGGGCAGTTGAATGCACCGCAGAGCCCCATGCTCGCTAATTTTCGAATTTTGCGGAAACCGAGCAGTAATCCAAATCGCCCGGTCTACAATGAATTGAACTTGTTAACGGAACGTTTTGGCGTCGAGATACGCCTACTCAATTGAATTCTAGAATCCCCATCATATGTTGATTGCTTCAGTTGTAACTTCGGTGCTATTGATCTGCGCGGCTATTGCGCATTTCATTACTGCCTTCTATTTCCGCACCAAAGTCATGCTGCAACCGGACGAAGTCGAGCCGGAAAATGACTACGGACTGGCATCTATTGTGATGGCTGTTCGCGGCTGCGACCCTGGCTTGCAGAAAGCTCTGATCCGATTGTTGGACCAGGACTATTCGAATTACGAGATCCATCTGGTCGTCGATCATCACAAGGACAATGCCTGGAGTGTCGTCCACGAAGTCAAAGAGCAGTTCGATGACAACCGTCGCCTCACGATTCACGAGATGACCAATCCGCTCAAGACCTGCGGACTGAAGTGCAGTGCGTTGCTACAAGGCCTCGACAACATTCATCCCAATTCAAAGTACCTGGTTCTGCTGGACTCAGACGTGACACCGCATGCGAGCTGGCTAAGTCAACTAATCGCGCCACTCAACGACAAAAAAATTGGCGTCGTCACCGGAAACCAGTGGTTCGAACCACAAGACTCAAACGTTGGTTCGCTGGTCCGAAGCCTGTGGTATGCCGGGGCACTGGTGCCGACGGCGATCTATGCGAATCCCTGGGCTGGTTCGTTTGCAATGCGAATGGAAGACGTCCACCGCGCGAAACTGCCGAAGATTTGGAAGAAAGCTATTGTCGATGATGGGCCAATTCGCCAAGCACTCCAGCCACTTGGCCTGAAGATCCATTTCTGCCCGTCGCTGATCATGATCAATCGCGAACGGTGCACGCTTGGATTCGTTTGCCGATACATCTCGCGAATTTTGACTTGGTCGAAGATGTACGAGCCGACTTTCCTCAACACGGTGATCCATTGTTTAGCGACGGTAGTGTTGCTTGGAACGGTCCTTGCCCTATTCGCCATTTCGCTTGTTAGCGGCATGTGGAACGTGGCTGGGATTACCGCATCGGCACTCGCAGCGGCCAGTGCTTTGAATGTGTTGGCCTATGTGGTGGTCCGCAATACGGTCTCCATCAGTTCCAACCTCGACCAGGAAGATTTTGAGCCGATTGGAGTATTTCGAACGCTGAAGCTGATCGTTTTAGCCCCCGTGGCTTATTTGATTTACGGCTACTCCTGCTTCATTGCTGCGACTCGCCAGAAAATTCAGTGGCGTCAAATCACCTATGAGCTTCGCGGGAATTCAAAAGTCAAAATGCTTGGCTACCGACGCTGGGTTTCTGAGCAACATAACAAAGAACCGTCTGAGATTTCGATTTAGGCTGGCACACGACATTGCATGCACACGATCTACTTGATCGTGTTTTCGTAGAGTGGCAACAAGCGGTACTTCACTTCCAGTGACAGCAAGTTCATCGTTGTTACGTATAGCCGGCCACCTTGAGGTCCCCAACGATCGGGAACTGGCTCAAACGGGTGCCAACTGCCTCGATACTCTCCGCTCGTCTCCTGTGTCCCAACCAACAACGGGTGCAACTTCTTACTCCACTGCTCCCAATGCTTGCCGCCAGCATGTTTCATGACTTGCGTCGCGTAGTACCAGTAATACGTATCCCGCTCTCGTGAGCTGCTGTCTCCCGGTAGCTGTTTCAAAAGCGCATCGGCACCTAACAAGAATCGTTGGTCGGTCGGGCCCCATCCCGTGTAGACACGCATCAACAATCCGACCGACGTCATCGTGGTCGAAGCCTTGCGTCCGTGAGCTCGAGACTTCCCGACCGTATCAACCGCGTATGGGTTGTAGCGGAACTGGGATTTGGCGTTCGGATCTTCGGCAACGCCTAACCACATGTCAATCTTCTCCAGCGAACTCGCGGGGACTTCTAAGCCAGCAAGTTTTCCGCTCTTGAGAGCCATCATCATCCAGCCGGTAACAGACGTATCGGTCGAGCGATTCCTTCGATCTCCAAAATAACGCCAGCCGCCTCGCTCCTGATCCTGCGTATCAACCATGTAGTCGAGTGCACGTTGGGCAGGCTCGCGTAACTCAGGATCCTGTGTCATCCCGTATGCTTCCGCCATTGCCAGCGCCGCGATCGCATGGCTATACATCCGACAGTTCTTATTGGATGCTTCGTCGGCTTCGATATACAGCCCTCCCGACGCCGATTGATTGGCAACCATCCAGGCAACGGCTTGCTGCAGTTGCGGAGCGTATTTGTATTGCTTGTGGTTGTACCCCGCGCCCTGGTAAGCCAACAGAGCCAACCCGGTGGCAGCTGTGTCGCTGTTGAGTTGATTCTGAAACAAGGCGTTCTCGTTATCGAACTGCCCGAGAGTCCAGCTGCCATCGGCGAGTTGATACCGGGCCAGGAATTCGAGCCCAGCCTCGATCGCAGCTTCCGTCTGCGGCCCCGAATCAGCCAAAGCTGCCGGGTTACGACTGCGGAAAGCTTCCTTTGCCAGCGTTGCGTCTGGAGCGACCGTCGGCATTCCGCCAAACTCTTTTCGCTGGAACCTGGAATCACGCGAAGGCGAAAGGGTCTCTGAATCAGTAATCGAATCTGTCACGCTTCCAACCCGACGGCTGACCATGTCCGCCAGTCCACCAGCTCCAATTTCCGTATCCAGCTGAACTGCCACCGCAGGCATTTGCAAATTGTTGTCCGCCGCCCTTCGTTCGATCGAAGCGGTTTGCGAATCGTTGGCTGTTAAGTTTTCGGCCACAACTTGTTCCGCCTCTCCTGTAGAATCGACAGCGTTTGCCAGGCCGGCTGGCACATCCACGCGAGGCAAGTTCGATGTCAGCGAACGACGGGACAGATTCGTACGATCGTCCCCGTCCAGCACTGCTTCACGATCCGATCTACGGCGACTCTCACCCGCTCCCTGCCCTAACAAAGGCAGGCCCGCCATCGAACTGGCAACAATTTTCGACGCGGTTCCAACCAATGAACCCCCAGTCATTTGGTCAGTCGCCCGTCGAGCAATCACAGTATTGGAAACGTCCTCGCTCGAATCCCCCGCCTCCAGAATTTGCACTTCGCGATTTCCGCCGGAACCGAATTCGACATTGCGATCCACCCTCGGCGCCTGGGCGACTCCATCGCGAGCATTGCCAAACTGAGACTTGTTTTCCACTTCTTCGTCCGACAATGATGATTCGCCAGACGTCGATTCGCGACGAGCCACAGGGCCTCCGGCGATTTCCGTTACCGAGGCATTGTTGGACGATTCGAATTCACGAGATTGAGACTCGCCTCGCGAAGCACCTGCCTGAGCCACATTCGTGTTTCGCTCGACGGCGTTTGCTGATTCGCTTTGTTCGACGCCAACTTCTGCCGGTGTATCGGTTGGATTGTTAAACGCGGAACCGGAAAGCGACTGGGAAACCTGAGGTGCCTGATTCGTCCGGCTGCCACTTTGAGTTGGCGTGGGCCTGGTCAAAGTGTTGCTCAGCTGAGGCAGCCCGCCTCCGCCACGCCGCTCAGCCGCCAATTCCGGCACCACTTTGCTCGCTCCTAGATCCAGCATCGAGGACCCTTTTTCGGCGGCAGTGCTCTGAGCCGAATTCGCGATCGCTGTGCTGATGTTCGCTGCGGATGCCTGCAACGTTGTCTCGGCCGGAGCGGACGAACCCGATCGCTTCGACCAAGTGATCTTTTCGCTTTTCAATACACGTTTTGAGCTCTCGGATCGACCACGATCCAGCCGCGTCGATTTCTGCAGCGAACTCATCGCAATATTCTCGGCCATCCGGTTCGATCGCCGCTTGTTCGAAGAATCCGACGCTATCCGAACTGGGCTGGGCTGACCGCCGCGAACTCGATCCAGATTCTGCGAGCGCCCCGCGCCCATCGTACCGGCTGTCGACCTGCTCACAGCCAGGTTCTGCGGGCGAGGAACCGTTTGAGCACTCTTCTGAGACGCAGATTCTGAACTGGCGGCTACTTGTACGGCATTCGTGGCCGTTGGCGTCTTCGTCGTTGACTGTCGAGTCGTGTTGCTGCTCTTACTCGACGCCAGGTTCGCTTCACTTCGATTCACGTTCCGCTGCGACGAAGACTGCAGCCGCGGCTGAATCTGCGTCTGCACATTGGTTCGCGTTTTCTGGCTCGCCATTCGATTCTTTTCATTTCGTGCAACCTGGACCGCCGATGGCTCCGATTTGACAACCCGTTCTACCCGTTTCGGATTCCCGTTCTTCGGGTTGGTCGAGCGACGATTAACAACCTTGGGAATCGACGGCGTTTCGCTTCGCATCCGCGCCACCGACTCGCCAGTCCGTTCGGCAATTTTCGCCGCTTCCGTTTTCCGACGACTTAAAACAGGCTCTGGTGTCCGCGACTTGGAGGACGCCGCCGGGGCCTGTCGATCCGCGTTGGAACGTTGCGACTGTTGGCGTCGAGCCAATTGAGTTTCGGATGGACGAGGTGTACTGGTTGGCTGCTGGACCTGCTGACGAGCCGGTTCTGATTTGCTGACCGAACTCGATGGCTTTGGCTTTACCTCCTGCGTGCTGCGACTCCGCCTGGAAAGTTGCTTGGCCACACGCGGCATGGAAGTCTGTTCGACTCGTTTCTTCACGACTTGTTGGTCTGGCTTTTGCTGCTGCTCAACTACCGGCACCGGTTGCGGCTTCACCGTCGTTGTCTCTCGCTTCTTTTCCGGCTCGACTTGCGTCTCGGTAATCTGGTGTTTCTGTGGTTGCTGGATAACAAACTTCTGCTGCTTGTTGGAAACAACTATTTTTCGTTCAGGCCGTTTCGCGACGACCACTTTTTCGGCCGGTAACGAGTTCCCGAAAATGACCGTCAGCGAAGTGACAATCAGCACGAGCAGGTGCAGGGCAAAGCTGGCCAGAATCGCCAACTGCAGTGATCGGCGGAGCAGGGAATCGTTGAGTCGATACAACAACAGGATCGCCAGCCCAGCCGCCGCCGGCAAAATCAACAGGCTGCCCCACATCCACGGTCCGCGGACCAGCGTCACAATCGCGCCCGCAGCGATACTACACAACACAATGACCGCCATCAGAACTGGCCAGAACTGCTGATCAAAGGCTTGCGAAATTTCAGGCCGAATACGCTCGACCTTGTGACGTGTTCTATTCAAAAGTTAATGCCAGTTGAACGATAATCTGATTTCAGGTTTCCGATTAAGAATCTGGATTGTCCGTCGTCGCGGAAAAATCCTCGATCCCAACTTTCTTGCATAAGTTCATGGCCGTCGCCACGTAGTCCCAGTCCGTTTTTTTGTCGGCGCGGATTACGACCGCTTGAGACAACGGGTTGTTGGATCGGGCTCGCGTCAGGATCTGTTCGACTTGCTCGACCTGCCGAAACGCGCCATCAATAAAGAACTGACCTTGAGCGTCGATGTTGATCACAATCTCGTTGATGGGAGCCGTCACCGACATCGCTTCGGATACCGACGGCAGGTTCAAATCCAGTTGCCGTTCTTCTTCCGAAAATCGCGATGCCACCAGGAAAAATATCAGCAGCAGAAACACTACGTCGATCAACGGTGTGATCGTCAGCGATCCGATCGCGGCTGATTTGCGAACTTGAACAGCCATTATTTAGGCACCCCTGTCTTCTTTCGCCGCGACATCGGGCCGTCCGGTGGAGCGTCAATGGTCGAACCTTCGCCAGCCATTCCTTGCCCAACTTCCAACTCAGCAGCGCCATGTACTTCGGAGAATCGGATCTTGCCTTCATACCGTTCGAGTTGCGGCATCAGGTTGAAGATCATTTCTTCGATCTGGTTCATCTTCGAAACGATCCGGTTTTCGAAGTAGTGAGCCAGAACGGCTGATGGGATCGCGATGATCAAGCCAAACATAGTCGTGACCAGGGCAGTGTAGATTCCTTCCGCTAACGCTTCGGCGCGATTTTGTCCGGCGATCAGTTGCGTGGTGTCGTAGAATGCCTGAGTAATCCCCCAAACGGTTCCCAGCAGCCCAATCAAGGGAGCAATTGCAGCGGCCAAACTCAGCCACGAAACCAACTGCAACATGCGGGTTGCCTGCCGTTGGCTGGCCTCGCTAACGGCGGTTTCCAACTCCGATTGCGGGCGCCCCACTTTCACCAACAACGCCTTGAAGACATTGGCGGCGGCGGATGGGTTCTTTTGGCAAATTTCGTAGGCCGATCGCGGCTCCAGGCCACCCTGCGATCCGCTCAGCCGGGAAAGCTGGCGAACAAATCGACCGGGGAAGATTCTTTCCTTTCGCAAGGAGATAAATCGTTCAAGCGAAATCGCGACGACAACCAGCGACAACACCAGCAGCGGCACCATAAACCAACCGCCGCGTGTCAGCAGCTGCAAGAAATTGATCCCTGATGCTTCAGCTGGCAGCTCAGCCGCGTCGACGGCGACCGCCGGCACGTCTTGCCAGGCAATGGCCAATTCGGCCGGGCCGAACAGGAACCAGCCTGCTACCAAACATCCAACGACAAGAGGCAACGGATGTGCCCCACGACAATTGATCATAAATTGCTCCAGTTGTTTCCAGCGAAAATGTCAGGCTGATTCGCGCAGTGCACACACCAAACAGCCATGACAGCTTCGCGTATTATTGAACCGATTCCAGATTGGTGAGTTGCTTCTTGGCCTCTGGAACCAACTTGTCGCTGGGGAAATTTTCTACAACGTTTTTGAAATGCTTCTTTGCTTCCATCAGGTATTTGTTTTTAACGGCCGAATCCTGTTCAGCGGAAGCCAACAGCAGATTACACCTGCCGGTTTCGTAAGCGGCAAATGCCTGCCATGGTTTTACTTCCGGCTTCGATTGCGAACCGCCATAGCCGAACCCGACCAATTTAAATTTGTTAATCGCTTCGGCAAATTCCTTTTGATCGAAAAACACCTCGCCCATCATGAACATCGAACGAGCCCCGGTTTTATACGGGTGCAGTGACGCCGCACGATACGCAGCCATTGCCTTATCGGGATCTTTCTTCGCACGGTACGCGTCACCCAGCTCCATCTGTGCGTCCTGTTGAACATTTTGCGGCACATTATTCAGCTTGGACAATGCATCGACAAATGCGATCGCTCGCTCATGCTCCTGAGCCTGATTGGCCGCCTGCGCTCCATGCAGGAATGTCAGGATCTTGTAGTCGCTGGAAACGGACGTCGCCTCGTCTTCCATCACCGGCTTGGCAACCCAATAACGTTCAGAAGCTTCTTTGAATTTGCTGTTCTCGTACAGCGACTCAGAAATCATGAACATCGCGTCAGCGCTAAACTTGCCGCTGGGAAACTCCTGCAGCTGTTCGTTGAACGCAGACTGAGCCTGATCGAAATCCCCGGCTCTAAAATACGACCAAGCCAACTTGTACCGCGCCTTTTCTTTGATCTTTTTGACCGCAGCGATTTCGTCTTCGTCCGTCAGTTTTGAATAGTCCGACTTTTGCACACATACCGCAAACATCTTGGCCGCTTGTTCAAATTGCTCGCTTTCATACGCGCCCTGCGCGACATGAAAATTGGACTCGGCCGCCAGCGAGCTGTCAGGGAACTTCTCAGCAATTTGCTGGAAGTGCTTCAAACTCGATTCGGCGTCCTTGTTCGATTGGTAGGCCCAAGCAAGTTCGTAATGGTAGCGATCGCCTTGCGGCGAATTCGGAGCGACCTTCAGCAGGTCCTCGAAAGTCGAAACGACACCATCCCACTCGCTCTTGGCAATCTGCGCCAGGCCCAACTCAAACAAGGCTTCTTCATGCTTGGTTAAATCGCCGCCCGAAGACAAATACGCCTTCGCGTCGGCAATCGCTGCATCCACTTTGCCAGATTGCCGTAACGCTGACGCACGACCGACTAAGACATCTTTCGCCAGCGAGTGATCAGGAAACGTCTCAATCAATTTCGTGAATGACTCAGCTGACTGATCACGCTGCCCCAATTGCAACTGCGACCACCCGATCCCGTACAACGCAAATGGAGCGAACTGGGATTCTTCCGAATGTTCGATTACCGAAACGTAGTAGTCCAGTGATTGCTGATAATTGCCAGCCTGGTATTCAAACTCGCCCATCCGATAGTTTGCTTCGCCAATCAAAGAAGAACCGGGAAAGTTCTTGATCAGTAGCTGGGTCGTTTTCTTGGCATGTTCAGGATTCTGATCCGCGTAAAATGCTCGCGAAAGTGTCAACAATGTCTCGTCGGCACGTCGCCAGGTGTTGTTTATCGTTAGCGAGTTTTCCAGGCTCCCGATCGCGTCCTTGTAGCTGCCAAGCTGGTAATGGCTGGACCCGATCCAATGCAAAGCTTCAGCCTTCATGGTGGTTTCCTCGAGACCCTCAACGACTGGCTGCAAAGTTGCGATTGTCTGTTCGTATTGCTTTTGCAGATACTGAGCCAAACCGGATCTGATCTTCCAGACAGAAGACTTCGGATGCCCGGAATACTTTTGCAACAACTCGTTGAACGATGCCTCTGCCTGCTTTGGCTGATCCGCCAACAGGCTACTATCGGCCTCCACTTCCAGCACGTCTGGCAAGTAGTCGGACTGTTCGTAGCTTCGTTTGAACTGGGACGCCAGTTTGATAGCGTCATCAAACTTACCGGTCTCCATCGCTGCGTACGCAGCGTTGTATAACGCGGTTGCCGCGAGGCGATCCTGAGGGTGGTCCTTGACTATTTCCAAATACAAGTCGCGAGCCTCGTCTCGTCGGCTTTCACTGGCGTACGCGGCATCGGCCCGATCGAGCATGAGC
Organism: uncultured Pirellulaceae bacterium; assembly: GCA_964641465.1. Lineage (GTDB taxonomy): Bacteria > Planctomycetota > Planctomycetia > Pirellulales > Pirellulaceae > Mariniblastus. The sequence continues at coordinate 87,536 of CAZXLW010000003.1, forward strand.
GGCACTTTAACTGAATCTTCCTTTGCTTTGCCGACCCATTCGTTCGCCAGTACATATGCCTTGTCGTTCATCTTGGATCGCAAGTACAGCTGAGCCAACCAGTGAGCGGCTTCGGCAGCATGCGGCGATGGTACGGCGACTGCCTTTTCCAGAAACAGAGAAGCGGAATTCGCATCGCCAGCTCGCAAGAAATCCCGACCGGCGTAAACGCGTGCTCGATCAGACAATTTGGAGCCAGCGAACTCAACAACTGATTGGAACAAGCGAGCCGAACCGGCAAAATCACCCAAACGATGCAAAGACGAAGCCTGTTCAAACCGCGCCTGGTCGGCCCATTCTCGATCACCCGAGTTATAAACGGCTTCGAACTTCTTATTGGCTCGTTGCAACAACGCAGCCTGTTGTTCTTTGTCGTCACGGTTTTCGGCGGCAACCGCCAGTTGCTGCAACGCTTCGCCTGCCAGGAATCGAGCTTCGTTGAATTTTGGATGTTCGCTGCCAACAGCTTCGAATTGTTCGTAATATTCGAGTGCAGAGTCAAATGCTCCTTGCTTGCCGCGGATAAAGCCCAACGCAAGCAAGCCGTCCAGCTTGAATTCCGGATCCTTTTTCTGCAGCATGGCCGAGTACGACTTGGCTGCTTCGTCGAACCGCCCCAATGACTCGAATGCGTCACCCTGGAAGAACAATGCCTGATCGGCGTCTTCGAAATCGGGATAGTCGTTCAGCAGTTTCGTGAACGTTTGCGACGCGTTCACCAACCATGTTTCCGATTCCTGGCGATTTTCCTCTCGCACTTCACGGCCCAATTTGGCTTGGCTAAAACCCAGGAACAGATAGGCCTGAGCGATCGCGTTTTTGTCTTTGGGATCCAGCTTGCCGATAGCCTGGCGCAGTCGATCTGCGGCCTTGGCGAATTGACCAGTTTGCACGAAGCAATAACCGGATTGATAATAGGCGACGCCGATTTGAGACGCATTTGGGTACCCGGAGATCAACTCTTCCCACTGGGAACCTGCGATTTTGAATTCGCCCGCGTTCTGGGCGTTGATCGCCCGCTGAGCGATCTGATCGACCGCCGGATCGTCTTGAGCGATCGCATGCACCGCGATGAAACTTGAAAACTGCACCAATAAAACAGATACAAAACACAGACCAGTTCTGGCTAGTTTTGACATAAATGAATTCCTGTCTACGAATCAAGTAGTTTTACGGTGCAGGCAACGATGGCGAGGGCTCGGCCAAGTACGATCGGCAAAAACGGACAGCGTCGAGTTCCAATAAACTCGTGCTTACGTCTCATGCCAAGTCGAACCTGGTTTATTCGGGCGCGATCCCTTCGCTATTAAATTGCCAATCCGTAGGCAGGTGTCGGGAATTCATAAAATCCCGACAAACTTCCCGACAGCTCGTGCCATGCTCCAGCCGATTCTCAGACCTCCCAGTAAGTCAGCATTGTCGAATCTGGACGCTGCCACGGGTCACTTCGAACCGCGGCCGGTTGCACACACCATTGATTTTGCGTCAACCATGGACTGATACGTGGAAAACGTTTATTCGTTCACACGAATCAGAACACAGTTTATACCGGGCAATTTTGAGCGGAAAGTTAAAACAGAATTTGGTGCTAACAAATTGCCTTTGCGGCACCAAAATAGGCTAAATGTCCTGAAAAACTTCTGTTTTCCGGAAATCACCAGCTTGAGGACCACGAAGCCAGCAACGATTGGTGGCACCTGAGCGGATGCACGGGTGAACTGGACAATTGGTCGATTTTGGGCCGCATAGTGAAAAATGGCCGTTTTGGCGGATGGAAAAGACTCCCACACACCCAAAATCACCGCTGGTTTTAGCAGTCCGGTCGTGTCGATATTAAAATAAACGTGTACATTTCGGGGCAGACAGGTAAGATTCTGGCAGTTCGAGAATCGTGGTACGGGTAAATCCGGAACATATCTTAGGTCCTGCCATGCCGAACTGTTTCTCCCTTGTCACCCATTCCCCAGGAGCATTTAGCATGTCGAGAGCAATCAATTGCCAATTACCTCGCCAGCATTGCCCCAGTCTCGCTTCCAAAGACAGACAATTGCCAAAACAAGATTTGCGTACTTCAATCCAAACACCAACCAGACGTACTCGCAGCCGTGCCGGTCTGACCTTAATCGAGATCATGATCGCGCTCACGATGACTTTGATCGTGCTCGGTGCGATGGCTCAGGCTTTCAAGTTCGCCAGTGCGGAAATCGCCAATGGCCGTGCGGTCTTAGAAATGTCAAATCGGTTACGCAATGCACAGCAATTGCTGCGGACAGATTTGGCTGGACTGACAGTCGATGTGCGGCCACATACCGAGACAGCTCCGAACGGATATTTCGAGTATGTCGACGGCGTCAACATAGACAGCACCTTAGTTAACACAGACAATGGCTACCTCGGTGACTGGGACGACATTCTTGCATTCACAACACGAAACCTGGACGGAAGTTTTCGCGGTCGGTTTGACAACCAACCAATCCAATCGGCGTTTGCCGAGGTCGTTTGGTTTACACAAGTACTCGACGTGAACTCTGACGGCAATGTCGTTGACGCGGGCACGGGCACACCGCTATATGAAGACTCCGTTGCATTGTATCGACGAGTACTGTTGGTTCGGCCCGACCTCAATGAAGCATTGACCGATGCAACTGGCACGGCAGAGCTTGATGCTAATGGAAATCAACTGCATGGGATACAATTAGTCGATACGCTTGAAGAGGCTCGATTGGCACTAGTCAACAACGATATCTCGATGCGATTAATTGACGTCGGCTCCCGATTCCTACTCGCAGCAAACAGCTTGACTGATCTTGCCAGACGAGAGAACAGATTTGGTCGCAGTCCTGTGATTCCATATCCTCATGAAATAGGTCGATCGGAATTGGCGGCTACCCAAACAAATACCGGGGACGACATTTTGCTGACCGACTTGGCAGCTTTTGATGTGCAACTTTACTCACCCGACGCTCCAGTCGACCTGGTCGACATTGACAGCGATAGTGTGTTTGAAACCGCTCTGGATCTTGCTGACACCGGGTTTAATCTGGCTGCCACAAACAGCAGCAATGGTAGCTTTGTTGACTTGGCGGTAACTAACAACAATTTCTCGAGCACCGAACCTCGTTTCACGACCAATCCTTTCGAGAGACGCCCCGGAACGCCAGTGTGGGGATTCCCCACATATTGCACTTGGTCTCCGCATTACGAGTCGGATGGCATCGACCAGGACGGCGTGTTGGGTGCTGACAGTGGAATCAATGGAATTGACGATGACGATGCAAATGGTGTCGATGACGACGACGAATTGGATACCGCTCCGCCGTATCCGTTTCCTGTTCGCGGAATGAAAGTTACGTTCCGTATCATTGAAAAGAATTCAAAGCAGGTTCGGCAGACTTCGGTTATCCAGAACTTCTTGCCACAGTAACTGGCGGCAAATGGAGAATTCCAGATCGCTAGAGCCAGACCTAACCCAACCTCACTGCATCAACCTTTCACGTCGGTGGAAGGTTGTTTGCGTTCGTGAGGATGAATCTGTGCCAACATGGATCGATTTGGCCGGACTCAACGTTGATGACGGAGCTTTAGCCGCTCAAGGATCTCAGTCGCCCATCAAGCTGGCACGGCAATTCAATTGCCCCAGCAACCTTAGCGACAACACGCGCGTGTCTTTGGTGCTGCAGGAATTCCCGGCAGGATCGAAAGCCAAACTCAATGAAGCTAAATTGTGTTTCGAAAATTCAAGCGGCAACGATACGTTACTGGTAGTTGATATCTCTGAATTCATTCAACCGCACAACCAACTGGAAGTCGAATTCATAGCTCAGGAAACAAATTCGACGCTGGCCGCGAGGTTGGAGATTATCGCATCAGATTGATTCGCCTTCTACCGCCCGCAAACAGCATCATCGCAACCATAATCGTTGCTGCTGAAGGCTCGGGAATCGAGGAAGCGGGCAAAATGTATCCGCGAATCTCGCCGGTCGGGTACAAGTCAGTGTGAACGTTGATATACGTCCGACCGCTGAGCACATACTCTTCCTGAGCATTAGAAAGAAAAAACTCATCGACTAGCCCGCCACCGCTGGCTGAACTGTTGAAGTTCAATGAGTTACCAAGATTGACCAGGATGTCTGGATTGACCTCACCAAAATTATCAGGAGCCAAACTAGGCGTTGGTCCGTGCAGATGAAGCAGAATAATCTCGCCCGTCAGGTCGCTGAATCCATTCTCTGAACCCCACTCAACATCGACGTGCAGGATGTTCGTATCAGTGTCCAGAAACAGACCGGTTGAGCCAATGGCGCCCGATCCATTCGAACTCGTGCCAGGATTGATATTACCCGGCAACAGCCCGTTACCTTGCGCTCCAGTCACCACGAGATCAACGATCTCAGCACGCGAATGGGAAGCGAGCAATACAAGACAGCCAACCAAAATCGCTCCACATAGTGCCGTTGGCCTTAACGCATAAAACATATTCATCTCAGTTGTTGATTCAATTGAAAGGTGGGGCTAGACGATAAGATAATAGTCGCAGTACTCTCGATCATGAACAAATGCAAAAACCACTTCTGCCTTGAAATGGGTTGATAATCGACCTGTATTTTGTTGAAAGACTGGAGAAGATCGCTAGATCCGTCTATTATAACAGCGGAACAAGTAATGCGTTGGCAGCGATCGACACCTTCTGTTTAACCCGCACCAACCAAACATTCTCTACCCCCACGGAGAATCTCATGAAGAAATATCGTTTCTTCAGTGTATTAACTATCGTCGCTGCTCTGCCGTTCGTGATCGCATTAGCCCCACACGAAAACGAAGGCGCGCTGGACTCGATAGCCAATTCTGCCGCGCCGGGGACCGGAGGTGGCGGACCGTTTACCACCAACAACATCACGCTGCTTAGCAACATGCCACTGGCTGACATTGGTGGTGGTCCGGGCAATGTTCTGGGAAGTGACTTGTGGGGTTGGACAGATTCATTAACAGGCAACGAGTACGCTTTGTTCTGTTTGACCAACGCGACTTCTTTCGTAGATGTTACGAATCCCACAGATCCGCAATACCTGGGTCGGCTTTTAACTCAGACCGGCAATTCTACCTGGCGAGATGTCAAGGTATACAACAACCACGCGTTCATCGTATCTGATTTCAATGACGATCATGGGATGCAGGTTTTCGACCTGACACAGCTTCGCAACGCCAACCCAAACAACCCGACGAACTTTTCGAATACGGCTTTGTACACCGGCGTTACCAGCGCGCACAACATCGCGATCAACGAAGATACGGGATTCGCTTATATCCTTGGCTCGGACCGCGCTGAGGGCGGGTTGCATGTGGTTAACATTCAGAACCCAACAAACCCGGTTGAAGCCGGAAACTTTTCGGCAGACGGATACACGCATGACGCCCAGATTGTTACCTACACTGGTCCCGACGCGACTTACAGCGGCAATGAAATTGCGTTCTGCTGCAACGAAGATTCTTTGACGATTGTCGACGTGACGAACAAAAACAACATGTTCGAGATCGCCAAGAGTCAGTATCCGCAGATCGGATACACACACCAGTGTTGGTTAACAGAAGACCAACGCTACGCAATCGTCGGTGACGAACTCGACGAATTGAATTTTGGGGGACGTACGCGACTCCTGATTTGGGATCTGCTCGATCTGGACAATCCGGTATTCCTGGGCACCTGGCTGGGCGAAACCAATTCCATTGACCACAACATTTACATCCGCGGCGACAAGGTTTTTATGGCCAACTATGCGTCAGGTCTGAGGGTTCTGCAAATTGACCCGAATGACATCATGAACCTGACAGAAGTTGCCTTCATCGACACATTCATGAGCGATAACGATATTGACTTTGACGGCTGTTGGACCAGTTTCCCGTTCTTTGAAAGCGGTACGGTAATCGCCAGTGATCGGCAAAACGGTTTGTTTGTGGTTCAACTCAGTCAGCTTTCGTTTGACTTCCCGAATGGTCGTCCCAGCGAAATCGACCCTGCTGGTGGACTTGGATTCTTGATGAACGTTAGCGGGTTCGATGGCACACCGGCACCCAACAGTGCGGTGTTGCATATTGATCGCGGGAATGGGTTCGAGACTTTCCCAATGACTGAATTGGCAACGAACCAGTACGAGGCGAATTTCCCGACGACGACGTGCGGAACAGTCGTCCAGTATTTTGTCAGTGCGACGACGACTAGTGGAATCGAAGTCTGCGTGCCTTCAGATGCACCGACGACAACGTTCAGTGCGACTAGCTTGGATGGGACAGACATTCCGTTCACGGATAACTTCCAGACCAATCAAGGCTGGACGGCAACTGGCGATGCTACCGAGGGTGGTTGGGAACGAGGGAATCCGCAAGGTGACGGAGACCGCGGCGACCCGTTAGTAGACGGAGATGGTTCTGGTGCCTGCTACCTGACGGAAAATGCTGCGGGCAATTCGGACGTTGATAGTGGCTCAGTCATCCTGACTTCACCGACCATGGATGCTGTGGGTGACGGAAATGCGATCACTGCATTCCTGAACTATCACCGTTGGTATTCGAACGACGTCGGCAACGCTCCGGCTTCCGATGTTTTCGTCGTCGAGATTTCCAACGACAACGGACAGACTTGGACCGAACTGGAAACAGTCGGACCAAGTGGTAACGAAGTGTCCGGTGGTTGGTTCTTCCAATCGTTTGAGATCAGCAATTTCGTTACGCCGACTGACCAAATGCGAGTTCGCTTTACGGCTTCGGATCTGGGCGATGGCTCGGTGGTTGAAGCAGGTGTCGACGGAGTCGAAATTATGTTGTTACTTTGCGACGATCCGTTTCTGCCAGGTGATGTCAACATGGACGGAGTAGTCAATCTACTGGATGTCGATCCGTTTATTGCTCTGCTTGGCAACGGGACGTTCCAGCTCGAAGCGGACATGAATATGGACGGAGCGGTAAACCTGCTGGATGTTGACCTGTTTATCCAAGCAATCAGCGGCTAGCGGCTTATCAAACCTGAATTGATTAGTCTGTGTGCCTGGTTTTTGGGTGCCATGTTCTCACGCCTTTCCAGTAATAAGCCCACTGCCAGCAACGGCATGCTTACGCTAGATAAGGCAATGGTCAACGCAGCGTGAGCATGCTTGATTTGCACGGCACACAAAACCACCACCGCTCGCGTAAACATGGCACCCCTCAATTCAGGTCTGGGGTAGTCCACGGTTCAATTTACGCAAAGAGATTGAAAATCTTGGTCTTTTTAACAATAATTTAGGTAGCGTTTGCCTGCGCTCGTCGACTAACTTCCAGCGGAAGAGATCCGCCCGTATATTCGAACAAAACCCGATCTGACTGGGGAATGATGAGCGAAATCGCAAAACAGCAGGATGCCGAACGGCGGCGAAAGCGCCGGGTTGTCAGATCTCGCAAACCAGCCACCTCCGGGAACCCCGAGCTTTCCGACTCTGTTCTGTCTGATTCCGAACCAAAATCGGCGACAAATGAAACCGCAACCAGCTACGAAACGGCTGAGTTCAACTCAAAAATTAGCAGCGCTCGGGCAACAGGCACTCCAGACAAACCAAACGCGCTGGCTCGGAAAACACAGAAAAAAAAGAGCCCGCGACGTCTCAGAGCGGCCAAGCCAATTTCCTCAATAGCAATCCAAACGGAACAGGATTCGGAGAACGAACAACTGGAAGACGATGCGATTGCCTGGAAGCCAACTCTTCGCGGGATACCAAGCTGGCTGACGAGCCTGATTTTCCATCTGACCCTGATCATGGCATTAGCGTTGATGTCGTTCAACAACGGTGGATCCAAGATCGTCAATCTGTTTGCTGCACCATCTGATGCAGTCGATATCGAAGAAATTGAAATGGTCGATGTCTCACTGGAGACCGTCGAGCTGGAATCGGCATTGGATGAAGTTGACGCCGTAGACACGAAACTCACCGAAACCACAGATCTGGAGCCTCTGCTGGACGAGGCATTGCTACAGGCCAGCATAGACTCGCAGACCAACGAGGGTTTGCTGGATGGACTTTCTTCACAACAGTTAAGCAAAGGGGATCTACCGAGCAAAAACGGTGGTGCGCAGTTCTTTGGAGTTTCCGGAGAGGGTTCTGACTTCGTGTTTATCGTTGACTGTTCCGGCAGCATGGCGGATTACGGTCGCTGGGGGCAAGCGGTACGAGAGCTGAAAAAGTCGATTGGCGAGATGAAATCGAATCAAAAGTTCCTGATTTTGCTGTACAACACAGGCTTTGTGGCGATGAATGACGACGCCAAACTTGTGGAAGCGACGGAAAGAGAACGCCAACGAGCCTACCGTTGGCTGGGCCGCAGCTTTCCCAACAATTGGACATTTTGCGCCGAAGCCCTCGAGAAGGCGTTATCACTCGAGCCACACGCGATTTTCCTTCTTTCTGACGGCGAATTCAACGACCGGCAAGAGGTTTTTGAGGTGCTGTACGCGAGGAATCGCCAACGCCCCGTCAGCACATCGGGTGGCAAACAGGTCCCCATCCACACGATCGCCCTGGGCAGCCATTTGGGCAGATTCACGATGAAAAGGATCGCCGATGAGAACGCCGGTAAGTTCCGATTGGTCGAATAGGCTGACTGGAACACTTTGCCGGGGTTTGTGACTTTGGGTTGCAATACGCTCGACATTGGCTGCTCTCTGCAGTTGACCCGCGTGCGCAAGCTGAGTATCTTTACGGATTACTTGCTTGGTTGCGGACACCCGTGTGGACGCAATCGGTATGCGAGCATGTTTCGTGTTCGCAGTTTTTTTGGAGGTTTTGACAGTGTATTAAGACGCCCTTCCAAGTCTGGACTGAGATATTTGATCTCTCCAGCGGTACGACAGACGACTTGCCGCATGAAATCGGTAACGGCAAGTTCTTGGTTGTCCGGCGGTGAACGCCATGAGTTGCTTGGCAACTATGTGCGGAATCCGGCGGCGTTTTTGTTGGAAGAAGCCTTTTTTGAAAACATGATCAGGTTGCTGATCGACTGGGTAACAAACACGAAGCCTCAGATGCCATAACGGCCTTGAGGTTTTATTGAGAGACAAATATGAACGCCAGCGAAGTTTTGCGAATTGTAGATTCACTGCACCGCGAAAAGAACATCGAGAAAGAGATCGTTTTCCACGCGATTGAATCCGCGTTGATTTCGGCTGCGCGCAAGCACTTCGGCGAAGAAGCCGATGTTGAGTTCATCATTGATCGCGAATCGGGGCAGATCGCTGGTCGCCATGAACAGGAAGAATTGGATCACGAAGAGGTCATCGGGCGAATCGGCGCGCAGACGGCGAAGCAGGTGATCATCCAGAAAGTTCGCGAAGCAGAACGTGATGCCCAGATCATCGAGTTCAATGAGATCATTGACGACATCATCAGCGGTACTGTCCATCGAAATGAAGGGCGAGTCACCACGGTTACTCTAGGCGGTGTTGAAGCCATCCTGCCTCGCAGTGAACAGATCCCAGGCGAGAGCCACCAGCCTAACGAGCGGGTGCGAGCACTGGTAACAGAAGTCAAACCGCAAGGTAGTCGCGTCAAGATCGTACTGAGTCGTACACGTCCAAAAATGGTCCAGCGATTGTTCGAATCGGAAATTCCCGAGATCGCGGATGGCGTTATCACAATTAATTCCATTTCGCGCGAACCTGGATACCGTAGCAAGGTCGCTGTAAGTAGCATCGACACAAAAGTTGACTGCGTGGGTGCCTGCGTGGGTGTTCGAGGCAACCGGATCAAAACGGTTATCGACGAACTCGCCGGTGAGCGAATCGACATCGTTCGCTATGACGAAGATCCGCAAATCATGATCCCTAACGCGTTGCAGCCGGCAGAAGTCGACGAAGTGATTCTCTGCCAGGAAATTGGCCGAGCGATCGTGCTGGTCCGGGAAGACCAACTTTCGTTAGCGATCGGGAAACGTGGTCAAAACGTTCGCCTGGCCAGCAAGCTTTGCGGCTGGGATATCGAAATCATGACTCAGGAGGAGCTTGAGCAGCAGATTGATCGTGCTGTCACAGGCTTCAGTTCACTGGATGGCGTTACGGACGACTTGGCCAACGCACTGGTTGGTGAAGGCTATTTATCGTACGACGACTTATCAGTGATCGAGCCGGATTTCCTGATGTCGCTGGTTGAAGGCTTGACAGCTGAAAAGGTCGATTTGATCGTCGAACAGGCTGAGATTCGAGCCGAAGAAGCGGAAAAAGTCGCGGCTGAACAAGCCGTGCTTCGCAAGAAACAGGCTGCGGCTGAAGCAGTTGAAGCAGCACAGGCAGAAAAAATAGCCAAGGCAGAAGCTGCGGCAGCGGCTGCGGCTGAACCAGCGGCGACCGCCGAAGACTCGCCTGCGACAGATGAGTCCACCGAACAAAAAACCGAAGAAGGCACAACACCTTCTTCCGACGAACCAGCAGCCTCGAAAGAAGAAGCGGCCGATTCGTCACAACCAGTTGCCGAGGATTCGAATGATGAATCCGAAGAGGCAGCGACAAGTTAATGTTGAATCTGTTTGACAACTTGTTTGGTCACTTTTGGGTTGCCGACTTGAACAAGCGTGTCAAAACAGGGAGCACTTTATGTAGCAGTTAATATTGGCAACTCGTGAACTTTGAACAACGGAGGGTCGCCTCAGGTGCCCGGTGTCCGCATATACGCGTTTGCGAAACAACTTGGACTTGATAATCAGGAACTGCTTGACATCTGCGATAGCTGCGGTGTTAAGGGTAAAGGTTCTGCGCTTGCAAGTCTGAGCGAAGAAGAAGTTGCCAAGATTAAGCAACACATGGCCGGCGGTCCTCCGAAAAAGGAAACGCCGCCGCCACCTGATAAGATGGCTCCGATTCGAGAAGCCAAGCTCGAAGATGCTCCGATTCGGGAGATCCCGGTTCGAGAATCTCCGGCTCCGGCTCCTGTTCGTGAGCCTAAAGCTCCAATCCTGGAAGCTGCCGCTGCTCGAGAAGCTGCTGCTGCGGCTGCCCAGGAAGCTGCTGCACAAAAAAAAGCCGAAGCTGCTTCACCTAGCGCCCCTAAAGCCCCTGTTCGAAAGCCAGCCGCTGCCGCCCGAGCCCCAGAAGCTGACAAAGCTCCGGTTCGAAATGACAACCTGCTGACACGGCGAAATACTGGCGTCCGCGATCTGAATCAGCGGAAAAAGGCAGCAACCGGTGCAGACGCCAAGCCGGAAAAGAAAGAGCCACGCAAGAAAGGCGGGCTGAACGTCAAACTCGCTCAGATGCCTCAGGTGAAACAACCTGACGCATCCAGAATCGATTCGAATGAGAAAGTTCAGAAGCCAGATATTGCGTTGCCTCAGGACGCAATCGCCAAGGCGCGGTCCGGGGTGGCTCCGCTGGAACATCTAACCAAACAAAAGACCGACAAGCCAAAGAAGCGCGGTGGGCGAGACCAGTCCACAGCGGGTGCGACCGGCAAGAGACAGATTTTTGGCGAAATGCCATCGGCTGGCGGCGCGGCAGCTCGCGGGACTGGTGGTGGACGTCGCGAGAAAGGAGCTCGGACCGAGGCTGGGAAGACTGATTCCGGCATGGGATCGACTCGCCAGCAGCGTTCTCGGCGTCGTCGACCTGGGATGGACCGCGGCGACGATCGTTACCAATATCGCCGCTCGAATCGAATGAATCGCGGGCCGAAGGCCAACACGGCAGCTCCGCGAAAGGAAACTCTCGAGCTTCAGTTGCCTTGTACAGTGCGAGAATTTTCAGAAGCGGCGGGTGTGCCGGCAGTCCAGGTCCTGTTGACTTGTAAGCAGCTAGGCGATGAATCCAACGGCACCATCAACTCCACGTTGGACAACGAAATCGTGGAAATGTTGATCGAGCAGCTCAACGTCACCGTCGTTTTGAAACAAGAAGAAACTCTTGAAGATTCGTTGCTGGCCAATTTCGAAAAGCCGGACGATCCAGAAAACATGACGACACGACCGCCGATCGTAACATTCCTCGGTCACGTCGATCACGGTAAAACGTCGTTGCTTGATGCCATTATCGGAATCAATGTTGTTTCCGGTGAAGCGGGCGGAATTACGCAGCACATTCGAGCATACGAAATCGACAAAGACGGTCAGAAAATTGCGTTTGTCGATACGCCGGGTCACGAAGCGTTTACTGAAATGCGAGCTCGTGGTGCCAACGTTACCGACATTGCTGTCCTGGTCGTTGCCGCCGATGACGGTGTCATGCCGCAAACAGAAGAGGCAATCAGTCACGCTAAAGCGGCGGGCGTTCCGATCATCGTCGCGCTCAACAAGATTGATCTTCCCGGCGCGAATCCAGAGAAGGCGCTTCAGGACCTTGCCCAGCACGAGTTGCTGCCGAGTGAATGGGGCGGCGAAATCGAAGTCGTACGCACGAGTGCAATCCAGGGCACCGGACTCGACGAGCTACTGGAAACCATTCTGGTGACCGCTGAATTGCATGAATACAAAGCCAACGTCGAACGCGATGCTCAAGGGACCTGCCTGGAAGCGGAACAGCAATCGGGTGAAGGTGTCATGGCCAAACTGATTGTTCAAAACGGTACGATGAAGGTCGGCGACATTGTCGTTTGCGGTGCATCGCACGGACGTGTGAAAGCCATGTACGATACGTTGCGACCAAACATTCGCCTTGAGGAAGCGGGGCCGTCGACACCGATCAATCTGACCGGTTTGGATATTGCTCCGGAGGCTGGCGACAAGTTCTATGTCCTGGACGATATCGCCCGGGCTCGCGAAATTGCTGCGACACGTGAACACAGGTCACGCCATCGATCATTGTCTGGTATCACGACTCGCGTTTCCCTGGAAGAAATCCAGGCACGTCTGGAGTCCGGAGACTTACGTGATCCAACGGCAGAAGTAGTCAACCTTAACTTGATTATCCGCGCCGATGTGCGTGGTTCGATTGAAGCGATTCAAAAAGAACTCGGGAAGATTTCGCACCCGGAAATTCAAATTAAAATATTACAGGCACTGGTCGGTGGAGTCACCGTTGCGGACGTGCGACTTGCTCAGGCTTCCCAAGCGGTTGTCATCGGCTTCAATGTGGTGCCGGACGAAGCCGCACGCTCGTTGGCTGATGATCTGCAAGTTGAGGTTCGCCGTTACGAGATCATTTACAAAGTGACGGATGACCTGAAGGCAATGCTTGAAGGTCGCTTGAAGCCAGAAGAGCAAGTTGTTGAGCTCGGTATGGCGATGATCCTGCAAACGTTTAACGTCAGCAAAGCTGGCACGATCGCCGGTTGCCGCGTGATGCGAGGCAACATTGAGCGGAACTGCCGAATTAGAGTCATTCGTGAAAGTCGTATTATCGGCGACTACCCGATTGAATCGCTCAAGCGTGAGAAAGATGACGCCAAGGAAGTCCAGCGTGGAATGGAATGTGGTATCAAGTTGTCAGGGTTTAACGACATCAAAGAAGGTGACACCCTGGAAGCCTACAAAGTCGAGGAAGTGGCTAGAACACTCTAACGCCGCATTACTTTCATCCTGACCTTTGTTGTCCAATTTCATCCAAGTTCACTGAATCCATCAATAAGGATAACCCTTGAGTTCTCGCAGAGTTTTGAAGGCTGCCCAGGCAATTCGCGAAGTTGTCTCGATGGCGATCTTGACGGACATCAAGGATCCGCGCGTGCAGAACGTGACCGTTACGTTTGTTGAAGTAACTGGTGACCTGCGGATGGCCAAAGTCCACGTTTCAGTGATGGGCGACGACACCAAAAAGCAGCTTTGCCTTCGGGGCTTGCAACATGCTACCGGATATCTGCAAAAGAAAGTCGGCGACCGAATTGACACCAGGTACACTCCTAAAGTCCAGTTTGTTCTGGACAAGGGACTGGAGAACTCGCTGGCTGTGACTCGCATTCTGGACGAGGTTCTGCCCAAGCAACCAGCAGACGACGAAGAAGAATAGACCGTACACAAACCCTGTCGCGTGACAGACGACCAAACAAAAGTTAGCAACCTGAATTGAAACCAATATGTCCGCCGCCAATCGAACTCAGCTAATCACTAAACTGCATAAGACAGCGAAGAAGCTGTATCCACCTGTAGCTCCGCCATCAAGCAGATCGGTACTCGACCATATGCTTTACGCATGTTGTCTGGAGAACTCATTGAATGATGCAGCCGACGAAGCGTTCGCCAGGCTGGACCAGCAGTTCTTTGATTGGAACGAAGTTCGGGTCACGACAACGACTGAACTTGCCGAGTGCATGAAGGGGCTGACCAACCCGGACAAAGCTGCTGCTTCTGTCAAAAAGGCGCTGCATGGCGTGTTTGAGACTTACTACAAGTTTGACTTGGACTTCTTGAAGAAAGAAAACCTCAGGAAGACGGCCCAACAGTTCAGCAAGTTTCGCGGCGTCAGCCCGTTTATCGTTTCGTATACTGCACAGGTCGCTTTGGGCGGACACTTCATTCCGCTCGATGAAGCGATGATGCAACTCATGTATGTGCTTGGAATCGTGACGGAAAACGAAGCAGCCAAGGGCAAGGTGCCTGGCTTGGAGCGGACGATCGTCAAATCCAAGGGCATTGAATTTTCCGTGAGTGTGCACCAACTTGCGGCAGTGTTTCACAAGTCACCGTTCAACAAAGATACTCGCAAGATACTGTTGTCGATTGCATCCGATGCAACGGATCGGTTTCCGAAACGTGGTGGCAAAAAGAAAGTTGAAAAGCCGGAAGAGAAACCAAAGCCAGCAGCCAAAAAGAAGGTGGCTGTTGAAAAGAAAGCTGCCAAGCCAGTAGCTCAGAAGAAGGCAGCGAAGAAAGTTGCCAAGAAAGCGCCTGTCAAAAAAGCGGCCAAGAAAAAAGCGGTGAAAAAGAAAGAAGCCAAGAAAGCTCCCGCCAAGAAGAAGACTGCCAAGAAAGCCGCCAAAAAGAAACCTGCCGCCAAGAAGCCTGCTGCCAAAAAGAAGTCCCCAACTCGGACTCTATCGCGCAAAAAACCGCGTTAAAGACGGGTTTTCACGACAGTTGGAGAAATGCGACCATTAGGCGAAGCGAGATTCGGCTGCCTCGCCAGCAAACTGTGCTAAAATGTAGAATTCCTGCCGGCCACTTCGATACCGATACTTAGGGGTTTCTACGTGCAACGTCGCTTGCAATTAACTTCGTGCATCCTGAGCGTGCTTACATGGCTCTCGGCAGCCAGTATCACGTCGGCACAATCTGACGTTCCGGATTTGCCATCAACGCCATTCGATTACGTTACCTACGCGGTCACGAATCTGCCAGAACACTACAAGACGACGCCTCCCTTTGGGGACGCGGGTGCGTCAAACAATACTCCCACCGACAACCCGATCACGAACGACGGGGCAACTCTCGGGCGGGTGTTGTTTTACGATACACGGTTGTCATTGAATGACACGATATCGTGTTCGTCCTGCCATACTCAGGAAACTGGCTTTGGTGATACTCGGCAGTTCAGCGTTGGCTACGTGGGGGATTTGACGCCACGTCACTCGATGGCACTCACGAATTCCGTTTTCTATGAATCTGGGCGATTCCGTTGGGACGAAAGCGCAGAGACTCTTGAGGTCCAATGCCTGATTCCAATCGAAGCTCCCGATGAGATGGGACTTCCGCTCGACGATCTAAGAGTTCGGTTGGAGGGAACCGAGTTCTATGAAGAGCTCTTCGTCAACGCATTTGGTGATGCCGAAGTAACGAATGATCGGATTGCCAAAGCGCTGGCACAATTCCAGCGTGCGATGGTGTCCTATAACGCGAAGTATGATCAAGCCTTTGATGCCGGGCAGGACGGCATGCCCAATTTCGAAGCTGTCTTTTCAGAGTCCGAGATAATTGGGCAACAGCTTTTCGAACGTACTCCCAAATCGGTTCGTTGCAACGTGTGCCACCGTACTACTGCATTTATCGGAACGCTGCCGCACAACATCGGTTTGGATGCAACGGTTACGGACGAAGGCGCCGGGGGTGGTCGGTTCAAGGTAGCGTCGCTACGCAACGTGGCTGTGCGGGGACGATTTATGCACGACGGCCGATTCCAGTCACTGGAGGAAGTCGTGGAGTTCTACAACAGCGGGGTTCAGGAAAGCGAGTTTGTCGACGACCTGCTTCGCATCAACGAAGATCCCACTCAACCGATCGAACAACTCAAACTGACCGAAGAGGAAAAGCAAGGGCTGGTGGACTTCATGCACGCTCTGACCGACAACCAGTTTTTGAATGACCCTAAATTCTCGGATCCGTTTGGACCACAAGTTCTGTTCGGGGACGCCAACCTCGATGGCTCCGTCGACATGTTGGATATTGCCGAATTCGTAAACCGAATCAGCAATGGCCCCTATTTGAATGAAGCGGACATCAATCAGGATGGAGTCATTAATCTGCTGGACGTCCAACCATTCGTGAACATCCTGACTGGCGGCAACTGATCAATCATTCATCGGTCCTTCGGAATGGTCAGTTAACATCATCGTTGCGACTGCTGGCGATCAGCACCTCACCACGACCACCTTGTAAATAGTCTCCGTGGAAAATCTGGTAGCTTACATTTGGCAGTTCGACGCCAGATTCCAGCTCTCGCAACCAGTTGCACATTAGCCCCGCAACCGCCGGCTGTGCGTACGAACCGGCAGCGAATGACGGTGGCAACATTTGTCGATTGCTCGCTGCGAGGTCCCGAGATGCCAACCAAAGGGTTCCACGCGACATTCCTTTGGCAGCCATCTGACCGACTTGCCCTCCAACGACGATGTTGCCAGCCAACATGTTCCAGCCGACCAACCGATCCACGTTTCCTGCAATACAAATCAGGCCTCTTCGCATTCCGAATCCGACGCCGCGACCTGCGTTGCCACCGATCAGAATGGTGCCGCGATTGAGCCCCACACGGGAACCCGGGTAAGCCGCTCCCAACCAATCGCCGGCGTCTTTGCCAATGCGAATCTGCCCACCAGTCATTTCGCATCCAACGTAGTCGTCAGCCGATCCATCGACCTGAATCTGACCACCCTTCATTTGGCTTCCCAGGTGTCGGCCCGCGTTGCCTTCCACAATCATCGTCCCGGAGCTCATTTGCGTTCCCAGCCAGTGGACGCGAGACATGTCACCGCGCCAGACTATTTTGTCCGGTTGCTCGTCATCCACCGTATCGATCCTGAACAGGTCTGCGAGCGTGAACTGGCGATTGCCTCGCCAGACTTTCAGTTCCGCAATCTGGTCAGTTTTCAGACGAGCGATTGATTCAGGCAATATGCCCTGAACACAAACAGGAACGTTGCTTTCGGATTGGTTGGTGAAGATCAATGACATAAATTGCAGTCGGAAGTCACGATTGGACTTTATCACGATAACTTGCCAAGCTAGTTTTCGTCTACGGACCCACGGAGAGTTATTTTGGCAAAGCAGTTCCCACAAGTCGGCGCATTGGTACTCTGCGGTGGAAGTAGCGTGCGAATGGGGTATGACAAATGGCGATTACCGGTCGCAGAACAGACTTTGTTGGAATACATCGTCCGGCCGATTCTACAGGATTGTGGCGAAGTCGTTGTTTGCTGCGGCGATCGGCAAATCGATGCTGCGATCGACCAAGTCACGTTCGTTCAGGACGAATACGAAGCCTGCGGTCCATTGGAAGGAATCCGGGCTGGGCTGGCGAAATTGTCTTCGGGCTATGAATTTGCCTATGTCACAGCTTGCGACGTTCCATATTTCTACACGGACGTGCTCCGACTCTTGCTGGATAGCCTCGCTGACAAAGAAGCGGCTATTCCAGTTCGCGGCGGTTCGACTGAACGAGTGTTCGGGATGACATCTGTGTACCGAACTTCCGTGCACGAAAAGATTGGCAGACTGGTCGACACGAAACAGTTACGCGTTGCTCAACTGGCTCAGACTTTGGATACCGCCCGCGTTGATATCGAAGCCATCAGAGAAGTTGACCCTGATCTCAATTGTTTGAGCAACATCAACACGCCGTCAGAGTACTTTGCCTGGCTGGAACAAATGGGCTTCCATTGCAGCGATGAAATCAGGCAAATGCTCAAGAAGAATGACGACCGTCAAATCTGAACGGATGTTTGGCCGAATAGTCGGGCCAGTTAGTGCCATACCGCTAAACTATCGCAACCCTCTATGGATTCTGTGTCAGCACGTCGGAGAGATCGACGGGAGCGGCATCAGCCCACAACATTTCCAAGCTATAAAACTTGCGTGTGTCTTCGTCGAACAGATGGATCAGAACCGTTCCGAAATCGAGCACGATCCAGCGGCTATCTTCGTAACCATCAATATGCATCCGCTTGTCGTTGAGTTCTTCTTCGAGCTTGTGGTCGATTTCTTCACTGATTGCATGAAGCTGACGACGACTGGTGCCGGTTGCGATCACAAAATAGTCAAATATGGCAGACTGGCGACTCATGTCCAAAACGACTATTTCGGTGCCGCCGTTGTCGGCCGCCGCTTGCGCAGCAGCCACTGCCAGTTCCAATGAACGTTCAGGGTTTACGCGAGATGGAGAAGCTCCGGAAGGACGGTCTTCCACGATATGTGATTCCAGTTGTAAGTTGTTCATATTTCGGATGTTGATAGTTGGGGTATTGTAGACCCTATGGACACCATGAACACCTCATAAGTTCATGCTTCACCAATAGTAGAGTGAATCACGGTAGGTTGTCAGACGTTCCCTGATCCTTAAACTGAGGTCGACGCATCAATCGTCAAAAAAATTCCTCCAATTGTTGCTAAGGATAGAGTCATGAAAAAGACATTTTTGCCCATACTACTGGCCTTTGCCGTTTCCTCGTTTGCTATTTGCCAGGAAGAAGTATTTGTCGAAGGTTTGGCCCCAGTTGAGGACCAAGCTTCCACCATCACAGATGATAACTCTATCTTGAAAGTTTCCAACGAAGTGACTGATGAACCCGTAATGGATGTCGCTGAACCCATTATGGATGTCGATGAACCCGCTATGGATGTCGTTACGCCAACACCGACTCCATTGGTTGTTGAACCAACCGAAGTTATTGAACCAATCGAAGTTGTCGAAGAACCAAATCCGGTAAGCGAAGTCCAACTGCCAGTTGCTGGCTCGGGGCACATGACCTTACCGACTGAACTCAATCGGATCGCACCTGCACCGGTCATTTACCCCAACTCATTCCCGGCTCAGATTGCTCCACCGGTTGGTTACTATCAACCCGTTCAGCGAATGGTCCAACCTGTTGTTGTCCGCCCAGTACCAGTCAATCGCTACGTCGCGGTCCAACCGGTACAGATAAGACCTTATGCCGTATACTCTTACAACTATCAGGTGCAATATTGCCAACAACGGCCACCTATTGCCAGTCGGCCACCTATTAGCACTCGGCCAGCCATTGGCAGTCGGTTTATGCGATTGTTCAGATAAGGCTTAGTGATCCAACGTGTTAAGATAGCGACTCTCGTTAGATTACGAGCCAATTCTAACACTGTTCGGTAGGTGAATTCACAGTCCAAACTTTAATTGCCAAGGGGTGCAGAAAAAGCCCCCCGATAGCGCTTTGGGTGGCTTGCAGGATTCACCGGAAAACATACCCTAGACGATCTGTTCAGGCTAACTGTTAAGCCTTTTTAGGTACGTTTACGTTATAGACCAACGTTTTAGATACTTTTGGAGAGTAAAGATGAGACTGTTTTCTATTGTTGCCGCACTCGCAATCGCGGCATTTTGTGTCGGCGATGTGATGGCTCAGTGCGGCTCACGCTGCGGTGGCCGCATCATCGGTCGCGGCTGTAATTCTTGTGCAACAGGTTGTTGTAACACTGGCGTTCGAGTTCAGCGCCTCGCAGTACGATCAAACCGTTGTTGCAACTCTTGCAGTGGCTCTGCATCCAGCTGCAACACTTGCCCATCAACTTACACTAGCTACGCTGCTCCTAGCTGCAGCACTTGCTCAAACTCAAGCTACGCAGCTGCTCCTAGCTGCAACACTTGCCCATCAACTTACACTAGCTACGCTGCTCCTAGCTGCAGCA
>CAZXLW010000003.1:107699-168519 GCA_964641465.1 uncultured Pirellulaceae bacterium
CTTGCGCATCAAACTACACTAGCTACGCCGCTCCTAGCGCTACAAGCTACGCAGCTCCTGGCTGCAGTACTTGTGCTGCAAGCATGCAATCTAGCTACAACTCGTACGCTGCAGCTCCAAGCTACTCGCCAAGCTGCTCGACTTGTTCAGCTGCACCTAGCTACAGCGTTGCTGCTCCAGCTGCTACTTATGCTTCTAGCCCTTCATACGGTTGCAGTTCTTGTGGTGGCGGTTCTTACTCAATGCCAATGTCAATGCCAATGTCAATGCCAATGAACTACCAAAGTGGTGGCTACCAGAGCTACCCAATGATGCCTTCGTACGGTGGTGCTGTTTCAACCGGTTGTGGTTGCAGTAGCTGCGCTGGTGGCGGCATGGTTATGCAGGGTGGCGGCATGGTTATCCAGGGCGGTTGCCCAGACTGTGTTGGTGGTTCAGTTCCAATGACTAACGGCCAGATCATCAATGGTGCGGTTATGGAAGGAACTCCAGTTCCTGCTTCTACTGAAGGCGCTGTAGAAATCCAAAGCGATTCAGCTCCAGCTGACAATCCTCCATCACCAGACGACGCATAGTCCTGGCGATTAGGATATAGAATAGATTGGCCAGCTCTATTTTTGAGCTGGCTTTTTTTATCGATGAACGAAACACCCAAACATGTTCGGCACAAGCCACCGTCGCCACTTGCCCAGGAACGGCAACTGGTGTTGGCCTGCCCCCAGTTTCGCAGTGCGGTGAACCTCGCGCGGATTGCCAGGCTCGCTGGCTGCAGCGGTGTCAAGAAACTGGTTGCCTGTGGTCAAACCAAAGTCGACCCAAAGATCGCCAGAAACTCACTGGACTACCTCGAGATTCAACGACGGCGCACATTGACGAGCTGGCTGAAAGAAGCCAGAAAAGAGCAGTATCATGTGACGGCTCTTGAGCAGTCCGATTCGTCAGTCAGCCTCTATGACTATCAGTTCCCAAAGAAGTGCATCTTGCTGATCGGTCACGAACGGCTGGGGGTCGCAGAATCAGATCTTCAACTGGCAGACGACATCATTGAGATCCCGGTCTACGGTCAACCGGCAAGCTACAACGTTGTCACGGCAACGACGATGGCGGTGTATGAATACTGCCGCCAGCACCCCAATGGGTAACGCCGGCTAGCGCCGGTTAGCGCCCGGGGCCGCACAACCTTGCACCAGAATCCTTAGTGTCCGGCGTAAACATGCGTGATTCCCGCGTTGTTTAGACCGTTATTTCTCTGACTCCAGGGGTTAGTCTAAGATATTAGTGCTCTCTGCCACTCAAACAGCCACTTCCCACCTGGTCACCTGTGGAACATACCAAAGTAGGACCGTTTCAAATCCGCGATCGCCTCGGGCGACGTCGCCAGCGCGTCTACCGTGCATTCCAGACTGAACAAGACCTTGAAGTTGCCTTGAAGTTCATTGGCTTGCCCAAGCAGGCAAAGCGCGCTGAGGCAATCAAGAAAATCAAAATCGAAGTCGACTTGCTGAAAGAGTTGTCGCATCCCAACCTGGTAAAAATGTACGGGGCTGGAATTCATGAAGACCAAATCTTCTTTGCCACTGAACTGATTGATGCGGAATCACTGACCAGCCTGCTAACACGTCGAGGAAAATTTGCACCAGATCAAGTGGTCGAGTGCGGGCGACAGATTGCTGAATTGCTGGAGTACCTGCACGCGCAAGATATACTTCACTGCAAATTGACTCCGGACAAAGTGTTACTGGCTTCCGATGGAACGGTGAAAGTAACGGACCTCCGTCTCAACCGGACCAGGAAACGGCGGTGGGATTCCTCCCGACAGCGTGAACTCGATATCGCCGCGTACATGGCTCCCGAACAATTCACCGACGGTGCGACGCCAAAATCTGATGTCTATTCATTGGGCGTGATTCTGTATGAGATGCTGACTGGTAAATTGCCGTACAAGCCGGATACGCTCGGTCGCATGACGCGGAGGAAGATGCGAGAGAAAGCACCGGCGGTCGCAGAGCTAGCGATGAACTGCCCGGTCTGGCTCGACAAGATCGTTGGTCAGATGATCTCCCCCGACCCCCGACACCGACCGCACACTGCCAAGGCAG
Organism: uncultured Pirellulaceae bacterium; assembly: GCA_964641465.1. Classification (GTDB taxonomy): domain Bacteria; phylum Planctomycetota; class Planctomycetia; order Pirellulales; family Pirellulaceae; genus Mariniblastus. Next base: position 109,799 of record CAZXLW010000003.1, read on the forward strand.
TCATTCTCGCGATGGACGAACTCCGGCGGCTTGATGCGACGGGCAAGTCTGCAGCCTCTCAGGTATCCGGGAATTTCAACCCGCTGACGGCAGGGCAGGACAAAGCAGAAGCGAATCGCCTGCTGGGCAAGAAGATGGCTTCACGATTCAACTGGCCAGTCATCGGCTCGACGGTCGCTTCGATTGTGGTGCTTGCCGGCGTGCTTTTCCTCCTGGTCAATGCGTTGCTACCCTTATCACCACAAGAGAATTATCAGCAAGCCGTCGCCTTGATGGAGTCCGACGAATCTTCCGACTGGAGAACGGCCCGCGACCACCTGAAAAAGATAATGGAATCCGATGGGCCGCTGTGTGCGGATGCGGAAAAGCTGTATTTCGAATCCAAAAGACGAACCCTGATTGCTCAGGCAGAACGCGGACGTATTCATTCGCTGCAGTCACCGCACACCCAGCGATTCATCAAAGCATGCAAGCTCTGGGAAGAAGGCAAACCCGATTTGGCTTGCGAGGAATTCAAAGTACTCGTCGAAACAGTCGACCCTGCCGGCGACGAACGATTCATCCATACCGAAGCCCAGAAGCGTTTCGGAGAATTATGCCCCGTCGCCAAAGACGAACTGGAACCTGATTCGGATGCCCCAGAGTCTGAGCCCGACTTGGACGCCCTCGAACCAAAACCTGACGAATCTCCCTGAGCGTTCCAATCGGTGGCCAACAGCAGCTACGGACCTGCCGAATGACGGGACGAAATTGGAATCTGTGATTGGCAATCCTGTCTATTTGGCGTATCCACTTCTCCGGAATTGTTTACATTGGCAGGACTTGGCACAAACGATTTCGCCAAGCTTCCAAATCAGGAAACCAGCTCAGAATTCTATGACAACTTCCAACGAACAATTTCACGTCGCCGCCAAAGTTGGCGACGTGAAAGACGGCGAGAAGATACTGGTCGAGGTCGCGGATCAACTATTGATCCTTTTCCAGGTCGGCGACACTTATTATTGCCTTGATGACATTTGCACCCACGATGGCGGAACGCTGAGCGATGGGGAGCTGGAAGGCTGTGAAATCAGCTGTCCACGTCACGGCGCGAAATTCGATGTGCGATCTGGAGCGGCTCTTTCCATGCCGGCGACCCAGTCAACGGGCAGTTACGAAGTGAAAGTCGACGGAGACCAGATTCTCGTTAAAATAACAGACTAACGTTTTTCGTTTGCCGCTATGGCTAAACGAAAGTTGCCTTAGTGGTTCATCCACCCTGAGATGACAGGTTCGTTTCGCCGCCGGCACGATTCACTGAAGCCGGTACTACAAACTGGTCGACTCGGACGGACCACTACAAGACAAAGATTGATTGAAGGAAATAACACTATGCCATTGCAAGAAGATCAAGTCCGGGAAAAGCTCAAGCAAGTTATCGATCCCGAGTTGTTCGTCAACATCGTTGATCTTGGCTTGATTTACGTCGTTGACGTATTGCCGGTCGAAGGCGAAGAAGAGAAGTACAACGTCAAGATCGAAATGACGATGACTAGCCCGATGTGTCCGGCCGGCCCTCAGCTAGTTGCACAAAGTAAAGCCGCAGCCGAAGAGTTTGCCGAAGTGGTCGAGGCTGAGGTGAAGGTGGTCATGGATCCACCTTGGACTCAGGACCTGATGTCGGACGACGCGCGGGATCAACTAGGCATTTTCTAGAGCCTGGTTTCACCGAAGTGCAGCGATGATCCGTCCGTTTTCGTTTGGAAATCGCTGCCACTATCGCTACGGATGTACGCAACTTGCACTAGCAAGCTGTTTTCGTCACCCGATAATCAGACTGCCAAACACACGCATACCCGCTACATCCCGGGGCTTTGCGATCAATCGCACCATCTGCCCAGATCCCAAAACGACTAAACTTGTTGGGGTTTTCTGTTAGAATTGTCAACAGAAACTATCGGGCTGACTTCTTTCTTGCATGCGCACGGAACAGTCTGTCCGTCTTAAAAATATATAGCAACGGAAAATAATAATATGAGTACCACAACACCTAGCCCTGCGCCGATCGACGCAGGCACCAACGATCCTTTGCGGCTGATCGACGTTGACCACGTCAGGTTTTATGTTGGCAACGCAAAACAGTCTGCTTATTTCTATGCACAGGCATTTGGATTTGAAATCGAGCAGGTATGTGACCTGACGACGAACCAGCGTGACTCGGCATCATACTTGCTGACTCAAGGCAACATTCGTTTCCTGATTACGACCGGGCTGAACACAGACCACCCAGCCCAAAAAGAAGTTGGACTTTATGGGGACGGCATCAAAGACATCGCCTTCACCGTTAACGACGCCACGGCCGCCTACGAGCAAGCTCTCAAGAATGGCGCGGAGTCGGCGTATGAGCCTGTTGAAACGACGGATGAACGCGGCACGACCGTGATGGCTGGGATCAAGACATTCGGCCGCGTCGTGCATTCTCTAATCTCACGGACCGGCGAATACGCACTCGACAAAGTCAAGGCTGGCGGATTGTTCATGCCCAAGTTCGCGAAAGTCGAAGGACTCGCGATCAACGAATACAACAGGTCCAATCCAACAGGCCTGTTTTACGTTGACCATTGCGTCGGCAACGTTGAACTGGGAAAAATGGATACCTGGGTTCAATGGTACGAAGACGTGCTTGGCTTCAAGCTGTTTAAGCACTTCGACGACAAGGATATCTCCACTGAGTATTCGGCATTGATGTCGAAGGTGATGGATTCCGGGCGTGAGCTGATCAAGATTCCGATCAACGAACCAGCCGAAGGAAAACGCAAGAGCCAAATCGAAGAGTATCTCGATTGGCACAACAACACACCCGGCATTCAACACCTGGCGCTGCTAACCAAGGACGAGATCGGCACGGTTGGTGAACTCCGTCGGCGCGGAGTCGACTTCCTGGACATCCCGGAAAGTTATTACGATCTCGTCTGGGATCGTGTCGGCGAAATTCGTGAAAACACGGATTCCGTCAAAGACCTTCGCCTATTGGTTGACCGTGATGATAAAGGTTACTTGCTGCAGATTTTCACCAAGCCGCTTCAAGACCGCCCGACGCTGTTCTTCGAGATCATTTGTCGTCGCGGAAGTGAATCGTTTGGCAAAGGTAACTTCAAAGCCTTGTTCGAGTCCTTGGAATTGGAACAGGAAAAACGGGGCAACCTGTAGGAACCTTTCGCGAGAACGCATTTCGTTTTAGCGTAGCGCCAGTCTGAGCGTAGCGTTGATTGCCCAGTCAGGCGCAGCTTGCACGGGGGTGCACAGTCACCCCTGGTTGCTCGCCCAAGATGTAATCAAACGGGCTTTGGGCGATAAAAATGGATGAACTCGGTTCACTCCAGTTCGTTTGCATTTTCGGTGCCGCAGGCACGGAAGCGCGATCTTCTATCGCCAACGGGTCTCTGTTTTCGACGCTGTTGGCATCGACTGCAATCAACCAATCACCATGTTGGAAGTAGTACAGCAAACCGCCGTCTCCCGAGTTCGTGCGACAGGAAAACACAAGCTCTTGTTTGGTGATATGTTCTCGCATACGCAACTGTGTCAAAACGTTGCGCGTGCTGACCAAGGTTCCTGAGGGAATAACGTATTCGATATTGGTGTTCATGCTGCTATTGTTTCCGGCGCAGAGACACATCTGGTCATCCGGAATCAAAATTCTTGCACGAGCCTCGATCCGTCCTCAATTGATCAGCAGATCAATGGTAGCCATCAGAAACAGGCCGACGCTAACGATTGCGTTGACATTGAAGAATGCGACATTCACGCGAGACAGATCATTGGGGCGAACAATAGCGTGTTCGTAAGCCAACAGGCACGTGATTGCCGCGACTGCCAATCCGTAACACCAACCCAGTCCCAATTCGGGCCCAATCCACCAATGAAGCACTGGCAGCAGGATCAACAGCGCGATCATGATCAAATGGCATACTGCTGCCAATCGCAACGCACCGGCGACTCCCAGGCGAACAGGGATACTTTTCAGGTTTGCCTCGCGATCGAATTCGTAGTCCTGGCAGGCGTAAATCATGTCGAACCCGGAAACCCAGAACATCACGGCACAGCCAAGAACCAAGGACGGCCAGACATCATTCGGATTGGCAATAACCTCGCTACCTCGAACTGCGATCCACGCGCAAACCGGGGCCAAAGCAAGCGCCAATCCAAGCCAAAAGTGCGCCAGGGAGGTGAATCGCTTGGTGTAGCTGTATCCGAGCAGCACAAACAAAACGGGCAATGACACCGCCAAGGGCAAATAATTCGGCAGGAACAATAGTGTGCCCAGCAAATAGACGACTACCGAAATCACTGTGAACGCAACAACCGCCGACACCGACAACTCACCGGCTGGTAAGTGACGGTTCCTGGTCCGTTCATTGCCTGCATCAATTTTGCGATCCACCAATCGGTTGAAGGCCATCGCGGCACTTCGAGCACCCACCATCGCAATCAGAATCCCCAGCAAGTGCAACCAACTGAACGCAACCTCCGACGACTCAGCCGGAGCCTGCCACGCCATGACCGCTGCCAACAGCGCGAAGGGCAGGGCGAAGATCGTATGGCTGAACCGAATCATCTCCAGCAACTTGCGAATCTGCTGCAACATCGGTTACGAACCCCAACGCTTGATCAAATCGTTGTCGACTTTTAGCTGGTCCAGAATTCGAGCAACGATAAAGTCGACCATATCACTGACGGAATTCGCAGCGTGATAGAATCCAGGCGACGCCGGCAGCACGGTCGCACCGGCATTAGCAACCCGCTCCATGTTTTGTATCTGCAGCAACGACAGCGGCGTTTCGCGAGGGACCAGGATCAACGGGCGTTTTTCTTTCAAGTGAACTTCTGCCGCTCGCATGATCAAATTACTGTTACTCGCGTTGGCAATCCCGGAAAGGGTACTGCCACTGCAAGGACAGATCACCATCGCCGAAGTCTGATACGACCCACTGGCAATCGGAGTCATGAAGTCTTTGTAATGGTGGTAGGAAACGTTTGGCGTCTCGACGCCCACGTCGGGAAGCAAATGACTGACCTCGAAATTCTCCAGATCGAAATCAATTTGCTGCTCGTGTGCAATCACCTGTCTGCCCGACTCGCTTATCGACAAGTGAATCGGAACTCCGGCCTTGACCAGAATCTCCAACAAACGAATCCCGTAAATCACACCGCTCGCACCAGTAATCGCTACCACAACAGGATGCATCATTTGACTCCCAGATATAGCGTCGCGATACCAAACGTGAGTGGGATGAATCGCGATTGTCCGATTCCGGCATTCTCCATCCGTTCAACCAGTGCTTCGTAATCCGGGAATTCACTCACGCTATCTGGCAAGTAGTTGTAGGCACTGCTGTTGTTTCTAGCCAAGGCTTGCCCAATGCGTGGCAAGACGTTCTTGAAGTACCATTGGTACATGCCTCGAATCGGCTGTGCACGAGGCGTCGAGAATTCCAGGATGGCAACCTGGCCGCCCGGCTTACAAACTCGAGCCATCTCGCGTAGTCCAAGATCCGTATCGGTAACGTTTCGCAAACCGAACGCTGCCGAGACGATCTGAAATTGATCGCTCTCAAACGGCAGTTCCTGGGTATCGGCCTGCACGAACGTGACTTGCGACGATTTTTGCCCAGCGATCTTGCCCCGGCCAACTTCCAGCATCTCCTCGCAGAAATCAGCAGCGGTAATCGGGACCTTGCTTTCCGTTGCCCGCTCGAAGGCGAACGCCAAGTCACCGGTGCCGGTACAGCAATCCAGAATCGGATCGAACTTGTTGGGTTTCAAGACCTTCACCGTCTTGCGGCGCCAGAGCCGGTCCACGTTCATCGACAGCAGGTGATTCATGCGATCGTAGCTCGGTGCTATTTCACCGAACATTTTTCGCACTCGCTCGTTGGATTTGTCGACGGTCATTTTCATTTTGTTTCGTATCAGTATGGTCGGTCAGTTCTACTGTTTTTAACCGAATCCACCAGCATAACTTAACTTTGCTCAAATGTTTATCGGTAAGCACGGCCAGATCGGCGAACCGGGCTGCGGCAAACAGGCCATCGGGAGACCATTGGGAGTCCGCTAGACCAACACCGCCCGAAATCTGTACACTGCTTCTCTACAAATTCGAATATTCAGGAACTTCCCATGCAAATGGAACAGATAGTATCGCTCTGCAAACGGCGCGGATTTCTTTTTCAATCAAGTGAAATCTACGGCGGTTTGAACGGCTTTTGGGACTATGGCCCGCTCGGAGTAGAACTGAAACGCAACGTCAAGAACGCCTGGTGGCAGGACATGGTTTCGAGCCATGACGATGTCAGCACGCTCGACGGAGCTCCCAGCCCCTATGCGATGGAAGGTCTGGATTGCACGATCATCATGCATCCTCAGGTTTGGAAGTGCAGCGGACACTACGACCTGTTCCACGACTTCATGGTCGACTGCAAGGAATCCAAGAAGCGATACCGTCACGACCAAATCGTTGGACGCTGGGCCGAAGCCAAAGGCAAGAAAGCGTTCGTGACGGCGGAAGCTGGTGACGATCAGGAGCAAAAACTAACAGCCCGCGCGATGAAGTTCTTCAACCTGCGGGCCAAGAAAGCGGACGAGTTATCCTGGCAAGGCGAAACGATTTCCCTGACAGAGATGCCGGACTTTGCTGAAGTCGTCGGTCCGGACGCCAAGTCGCTGGGGACGTTGACTGAGCCCCGCGAGTTCAATCTGATGTTCAAGACTTTCGTCGGCGCGTTGTCTGGCGAAGAAGGCGCGGCTTACCTGCGCCCGGAAACGGCGCAAGGAATCTTTTTGAATTTCAAGAACGTACTCGACAGCACACGCCATCGATTGCCGATTGGTATCGCCCAGATCGGCAAGAGTTTTCGGAACGAAATCACGCCAAGGAATTTCACGTTCCGTTCGCGTGAATTTGAGCAGATGGAGATTGAGTTCTTTTGCCATCCGAATGATTCGCAGGAATGGTACCGCTACTGGCGCGATCGCCGCTTGAAGTGGTACAAGGATCTGGGAGTCCAGGGCGAGAGGCTGATCATGCGCGAGCACGAATCATCGGAACTTGCGCACTACAGCGTCGGAACTGCTGACATCGAATACGCTTTCCCGTTCATGGCGGAAGGCGAGTACGGTGAACTTGAAGGAATTTCTCATCGCGGCGATTTTGACTTGCGATCCCATATGGAAGGCAAACTGGACGAAAAGACCGACCCGATGACTTTGCAGCTCGGTGAAGACGGCAAGCCAAAATGGAAAGGGAGCGGTAAAGATCTTTCTTATCGAGACGACTTGTCCGGCGAAAAGTATACGCCGCACGTGATCGAGCCTTCGGCGGGTGCCGACCGGGCAACTCTCGCATTCATTTGCGAAGCTTACACCGAAGACGAAGCGCCCGATGACAAAGGCAAAATGCAAACGCGTACCGTCATGCGATTCCACCCCCGAATCGCGCCGATCAAGGCGGCGGTTTTTCCGCTGGTCAAGAAAGACGGCATGCCAGACAAAGCCAAGCAGATTTACCTGGATCTGAAAAAGCACTTCAACGTATTCTATGATGAAAAGGGAGCCGTCGGCCGGCGGTATCGCCGACAGGACGAAGCCGGCACCCCTTATTGTATTACTGTCGACGGCCAGACGCTGGAAGACAACACGGTAACGATTCGAGATCGGGATACACTCGAACAACAACGTATTTCCGTAGCGGAATGTGTTCACGTGGTTCGCGAACGTATCAACGAATAGACTTCGAGAATTCAACTTCTGGCAAACAATGAAAAACCAAGGCCGTCTCCCGGGGCGGCCTTTTCTCGTTCTTGGCAACACTTAAGAGCATTGCAATTCAACTACCACTGTGTACGCTTGAAACTTCAATCGAACTTAGAGGCGAAGATGCTCATGTTGAATCGAATTCTTGTTTTTTCTATTTCTCTGATTCTATGCTCGCAAAGCGTTTCTGCGCAAACGGTGATTCATGCGGGAAGACTGATTAACGGGCGTGATGGCGAAGTTCAAGAGAAGATGTCCATCCTGATTGAAGACGGGAAGATCAAAGAAGTTCAACCAGGGTTCGTCGAAGCTGACGACTCGAGTCAGCTGATTGATTTGAGCGAGCATACCGTGATGCCTGGCCTTATGGACATGCATACGCATTTAATGATGCAGCATCACAAGAAAGTCTACTCGGACAAATTCTTTATGAACGAGTCTGACTTTGCTTTGCGATCAACCGTTTATGCCAAGCGAACTTTGATGGCTGGTTTCACGACGGTCCGGGACCTGGGTGACAACGGAATCAACTCGGTATCTTTGCGAAAGGCGATCGACGAAGGTTGGATTGTCGGGCCGAGAATTTTTACTGCTGGAAAATCGCTGGCGACGACTGGTGGGCACGCCGATCCAACCAACGGCCAGAAAGGCATTTTCAAGCAGGACGCTGGGCCGATTCTGGGAGTTGTGAACGGGGTAGCTGACGCGAGAAAAGCTGTTCGACAGCGGTACAAGGATGGAGCCGATCTAATCAAGCTGACCGCCACTGGCGGTGTATTGAGCCTGGCGGCAAGTGGACAGAATCCTCAATTCACCAAAGAAGAACTGGAGATGATCGTCCAGATCGCCAAAGACTATGAGATGACGGTTGCCGTTCATGCTCATGGAGCGGAAGGCATGAAGCGTGCGGTACTGGCCGGTGTCGACTCGATTGAACACGGGACTTTTATGACGCCTGAAATCATGCGGTTGATGAAAGAACGGGGCACGTACCTCGTTCCGACGATTTCGGCTGGGATTTGGGTTGGTGAAAAAGCTGAAGAGGAGGATTACTTCCCGGCCGTTGTGCGTCCTAAAGCACGGGAGATCGGGCCAGTCATCCTGAAAACGTTTGCCAGGGCATACAAGGCAGGTGTTCCGATCGCGTTCGGTACTGACTCTGGAGTTTCTCCGCACGGAGACAACGCCCGCGAATTTGAACTAATGGTCGTCGGCGGAATGACGCCGATGGAAGCGATCCAATCGGCAACCGTTCAAGCCGCCAAACTTCTCAAAATAGACGATCGACTTGGCACCATTGAGCAAGGCATGGTTGCGGACATCGTGGCGGTCAAGGGCGACCCACTCGACGATATCAAAATCATGCGCGACATACGGTTCGTAATGAAGAACGGCGTCGTTTACAAAACCGATTAGCCCTTCATTTCCTGGGCTTCATTCACCAGGCTTGGCAAGATCCACGCAGACGAGTTCCTGGTCGTTGCGCGCAAAAACGGACTTCATTGCAAATGCCGGATGAGTCCAACAGACGCCGCCTCGTCGATTAAGCTGCTTTCTGGTTGGCTCGATAATTTTCATTCGGGAAAGCTCTTCGAAACCTGCCGGCGAAAGCTTGCCAATCAGTAACTCGCCACGCTCATTGAACATCCAGGTTCGCTCGCCATTGCCAACGAAATGAATCGTGCTCCAGCGAGCTCGCGGAACCGCAGTTAAGTCTTCCCAGACCCTGTCGCCTGTTTTTGCTTCCAGACAACGCAACTGACCGTAGCTGTCGACACCGAAAATGTGATCCTTGATCCAAATCGGCGTACTGATCATCGAGTGCAGCCCATCGGTTGATTTTTCATTCTCACCGATCCGATGCCAGACTTTTTCCGCCTTGGTTTCGTCCGTATCGAGTTTGATCAACATCGAACCGTCGTAAAACGAAGTCATGAACAAATGATTATCCTTGAGGATTGGCGATGCACAACCGATCGGCATGTTGCGTGGCTTCCAACCGACTGTCCAGAGCAACTTACCACCGTTGGGGTCGATGCCATTCACCGCATCGCCAGTCCAACAGACCAGCACGTCCTTACCCGCCTGTTTCGTCAGAATAGGCGAACAGTATTGCCCGCGATCGTCGGTCGCTTGCCAAGCTTCTTCTCCAGTCTCCTTATTGAAAGCGATTACGCCGGCATTTTTTGCACCGACCTGCACAACAACTTTATCCTTGTAGATCAACGGCGAACAAGCCATGCCCCAGACCGGCATCCGATTCTCATCGCGTTGACGTGATTGAATGGAATAAGCTTCGTTAAGATCTTTTTCCCAGACGACCGATCCATCAGTCGCATCCAAACAATTCAAATGTCCCATCGCACCAAATGAATACGCCTTGCCGTCGTGAATGGTAACACTCGATCTTGGTCCAGCCGTGTAACCGATGCTGACATATTTGCATGGATACTGATGCTTCCAAATTTCCTTCCCGGTGTTGGCATCAAAACAGAGAACCCGCTCGACTTGCTCAGGGTCAGTCATTCGATCCATCACGTAAACACGACCGTCGGCAATCGTCGGGCCGGTGTAGCCACTACCAATGGGAACTCGCCATTTGACATTTGGCTGCTCAGGCAAATTTTCAACGATGCCAGCTTCCGACCAACTCCCGTCTCGATCAGGCCCGCGCCATTGCGGCCAGTCATCGAAAACCGGAACAGGACTTAGTAGCGAAAGACAATATAAGAAAGAAGTTATGAATAACATGCGTGACCTCGGGATTGCTGGACGCCCTAGATTCTAACAGAATTTAAACATCCAGTTCCGCAGCGATGAAAACGCCATTTATCGGCAGGACCGAACTCGAAGGCAGCGAGCCAAAGATGCAGGTCTTATCCGCTCGACAGCGTGTCGGAACCGCAGGCTAATTGTTGCCAAATTCAAGAGACCGTCTTACAAAGTCCGCAAAATCTGGATTTAAGCGTTTGTTTTTGTCGTACAGAATCTCACCGTAACCGCCAAATTTGTAATCTTGATATTGACTCGCGAAAAATTCTTCGACTTGCTCGAAACTCGAATGCTCAAACAGTGAAAATGATTTCGCCGAAGATTTAAGAATAGTGTCAGGTTCACTGAAAAGATACGTTAAGTAGTCTTCGAGTTCTTTCTTGTCGTTCGCGAAATCTTTTTCAGTCTGATACAAACAAATTACGCAACAAGCGAGGTCTTCTTGTTTTTGTTCGCTGTATGAAGTTATTGATCGATTTCCTAATTGTTGCTGCTGGATATTTGAGTACGCCGTGTTAAGGCCCTGTACCATGCCCACGCCACTCAACAGCTCAAATTTCGAAGCTTGCTCGGTTAAGCGTGCGTCCAGCCTTTGTGTTTCATCGAACCGCTTTTTTCTCTCACAAAACCAACCGATTGCGAGGCCCGCAATCGTTATCCAAAGGAACATGGTAGAAAGTCTAAATTTCATAGATCACACGGGCCTGCACTTCTTGCGGTGCCGCAGATCGCAAGATCGGCCAGTCCCTAAAAACCCCGGAACTCTTTTGATTGGCAACATACCAAACGTAAATCATAGAGCAAAGTTTTGGGCAAAGGCAACGGGTGCAAGGATAACCGACCGTGGAGAGGAAGCCGGGGTCGCAACTAATTCGCCATCCGGATTCGTGTCGCGCCCAACCGCAAGTTGACTGCTCATTCAAGCATCTGATAGTGCGAATCCACGGCTGGCTGACCGGTATAGTTGGGACCGGCCTGATCGTCTGCGCCCAAATATTCGAATGGCAGCTGGACGTCCTGGTGACCGTGGCATTCAATCAACTTGTGCGCGGTTGAAATCTCAAACCCAAGCCCCCGCAGAGATTGCCCAACGACTCGGCTAGTTTTTCGGTCGCGTATTTTAATGTTTGCCATGTCCATGTTGGCTGTAAATCGACCACTTTCTGTCAACCACGATCTGACCCGAGTTATCGTACTGAGCTTGTCACCCAGATAGTGCAGTCCGTGTACGCAAGTGATTAAATCAAATCGCTCGTCTGGCTCCCAGTTTGTCAACGAAGCTTTGACCAAGCTCAGCTGCTTGCTGCGTGACGCAATGAACATTCCAACCAAGTCAACGCCGACGATTTCGACTGGCAATTCCTCAGCGGCAATGATGTCCGCCGCTTCGCCAAGTGCTCTGGCCGTACCACAGCAAAGGTCCAGCCAGCGAACGGGGCGTTTCTCGCTGGCCTGCCGAAGAAAAGCCATCGGATCGAATCGCAACTCCACGTCATAGCCGTTGTTGCCATACAGATTCCGCTCGCGATTCATCCGGCAGTTGGCAACCACCGCCGAATTTTCCAATACGTCGTCAGGAATCAATTCCATGCAACCACCAACAATCTCAATTAACCGACGATCTTCACGAAGGCTCGGCGCGGACGATGACGTTGCCTTCGACATCGATGTCGATCTGAATCAGATTCGGCCGGCAACAGACAGGGCAATCCTCGACGTATGACTGCTCGTCGCCGGCTGACAAATCAACCGAGATCTGAATCTCCTCGCCGCATGCATCACAAATATAGTAAGCCTCGTCCATGTCTACCGTTTACTCTTTTCGTTTAATTTGTCGTGCAGCACGTTATCAAGGCGGCGAGGCGGATATCAGTTTTGAAACTCGCACATTCTGATCCAGCAACTACTTTTGTCCGTAGTACGCGTCAACGCCATGCTTCCGCTGATAGTGTTTTTGGAGTGTCCAATCTTCCAGTCCACACCAGGCTCCGGAAGTCATCCGCGTGAGAATTGCCATTTCGGCAACTGCTTCCAACGCGATCGCATTTTCGAGTGATTTTTTCGCGGTTGCTCCCCACGTAAACGGAGCATGGCCGGCGACCAATACGGCTGGCATCGCGACTGGATCGAGTTTGGCAAATCGCTCAACAATGACTTTCCCAGTATTCAACTCATAGGCAGTTTGCGTTTCCGACTTGTTCAGAACGCGTGTCACCGGTACCGTGCCATAGAAATGATCGGCGTGCGTTGTCCCAAGGCAAGGAAGCTCCACGCGCGCTTGCGAGAACGAAGTTGCATATCGACTGTGGGTGTGCGTCACGCCACCGATAGATTTAAAGTTCTGATACAGACAAACATGGGTCGGCGTATCACTGGAAGGGCGAAGGTCGCCTTCGATAACGGCGCCATTGAGGTCCACGACGACCATCTTCTCCGGAGTCAAATCGCGATAGTCGACTCCACTTGGTTTGATGACAACCAACTTTCGGTCTTCACTAATGCCGCTTACATTGCCCCAGGTAAGCGTGACCAGCCCGTGCTCGACTAAATCCTTATTAGCCTGACAAACCTCCTGCTTCAGTTCTTCAAGCATTTGCAACTCCTGCACCAGCTTCGCTGCGAGCCTCACTGCGAATCGCGATCAACTGTTTCATCACTCCGTACAACGGATCGGCAGCACCTTCTGTTCCAAACGCGTCGTGGAGTTGTTTGTAGATATCGTAGAGCTTTTTGTACACCGCCACATTTTCCGGAATCGGCTCAAACACCTGATCTTTAATTCCAGTCATCGCCGCTTGAGCATCCTCGACGCTGTCAAACGTTCCGGCAGCGACTGCCCCAAAAATCGCAGCTCCCAAAGCACACGTCTGCGCCGAGCGACTAATCTGCATCGGTCGGTTACAAACATCCGCATAGATTTGCATCACGAGCGGATTCTTCTCGGCGATTCCGCCACAGTTCACAACCCGTTCAACGGCAACTCCGTATTCTTCGAACCGGTTAATAATCGCCAGCGCGCCGAAGGCGGTGGATTCAATTAAGGCGCGATAAATTTCTGGTGCAGTTGTATGGAGCGTTTGCCCTATCAGCATACCGGAAAGCAACGGATCGACGAGAACGGTCCGATTCCCGTTGTTCCAATCGAGAGCAACCAAGCCGGACTCGCCCGGTTTCAAATTCGTGGCGGCGGCGGTCAAAGCTTGATGGGCCGCTTCCTCACTGCCGAATTCACCCGGGGCAAGGTTGCGAACAAACCAATTGAAGATATCGCCAACTGCCGATTGCCCCGCTTCCAAACCGTACATGCCTGGCATGATTGATTCGGGAACAATCCCACAAACACCTGGAACATCCGCCAAAGGTTTTGACAGTGGTGCCGGCAGACAATCGCATGTACTGGTCCCCATGATCTTAACCAACGTTCCGGCACCACAACCGGCACCGACGGCTCCCATGTGAGCATCGAAAGCGCCGACAGCGACCGGAACCCCAGCCGGCAATCCAACTTTCCCGGCAACCTCTTCGCTCAAACCACCGGCCTTGTGATTGGAGGGCACAGGTTTTGTTTCATAGCGGAAGCGTGAAAGCCCGGGCTCCAGAGATTCCAGGAATTCAACACTCGGCAAACCGCCCCAGTCTTCGTGGTACATCGCTTTGTGCCCAGCGGCGCAGATACCGCGGGGGATGGCGGCAATGTCTTGAATCCCGCAAATGTAGGCCGGGATAAAATCACAAAGCTCAACCCAAGTCCCGATCTCTGCAGAAACGTCAGGAGCAGTCCGCAGACAATGAAGCATCTTGGCCCAGTACCACTCGGAAGAATAAATCCCTCCGCATTTCTTCAGGTACGGGAGTCCTTGCTCAGTCGCCTTCCGGGTGATCTCAGCTGCTGCCGCATGCGACGTATGATCTTTCCACAACCATGCATGCGCGGCCAAATGTTCTTTGAATTCGGAACGCGTCCCCAAAGCAACGCCGTGCTTGTCGACAGGTACAGGAGTGGAACCAGTCGTATCAACACCAATGCCAACGATCTGGTCTGCCGAAAAATCTGCTTGTTGGCTGGCCATAGCAATCGCTGCTTTCACCGATTGCATGAACCCTTCGATGTAGTCGGCAGGATCTTGCCGAGCCAAATTTGGATCGTTTCGATCAAGTAATACGCCATGGTCACCTGACTGATAGTCGTAAATTGCTGTGGCGATTTCAGACCCATTGGAATTGTCGACTACGAGTGCTCGAACACTGTTGGTCCCGTAATCGACACCGATAGAATACGACATTGTTTACTGCTGCTGGCTTGCTTAGACGAAAAAGACCAATCTATCGAATACAACGTAAGTTAACAAACCACTGTCGGTATCGAAAAAAGCTGTTACCTGATGTTGGCTTGAGCTTGTTGAACATTCCAGTTGCTGGCGCGTTTGCGGTGGCTACCCCAATCTGACTGGTTGGCAAGGGCGGACTACTGCGAGACTGGTTACATTGTGGCACGAATCGAGTTTAAACAAGATACGATTGAGGTTATTCTAATAGAGGAACAGAATTCAAAGAGCCACTGGAGAAGATGTGTTTCAAACTCGAATGTTTGTGCAGTTACTGAAGATTTCAATTGTGATTTTTGCCTGTTGGGCCCCCACCGTCTCCTCCGGGCAGGAACCGATAACAGCTGAAATAAAAGAGGCCTTCCATTTGGTCGATGGAAGTATCGTTTTGCTCGAAGGCGACTTTCAAAACGCGCAAGCGACCATCACCGACATTGTCATTGATGGCAAAGAGTATGAGCTTGAACTGCATCCGCATTCAATCCGCACAGAAGAATTCATTTTGAAAGTTCAACAAGCGGATGGAGTCGTTCGCCCTGTCCAGCCAACTCCGTCCCGAACTGTTCGCGGAGCGATTCGTGGCAGCAAAGGGAGCCGGGTAACCGGTGCGGTGGCCAATGCTGGAGTGGCTGCCAGAATCGAGATGGGCGACGGAGCCATTTTTTATATGGAACCACTTCGTTCCAAATTCCCAGACACGGCCGATTCCAGATCGCACGTTCTCTACTCAAATAGAGACACGAAACCGCACCCTGGAAAATGCGGGAACCTGGGGCAGGAATTACAACCCTTTGAAAAAGTAAAATGGGAGCAACAACAAGTAGAACGGCAGAGGCATCAGGCTCCTGCATCCGACTCTCCAGGGAACCAGTTAAATGGACCGACTGGTACACAGATCGCTGAACTTGGACTCGACGCTGATGTCGAGTTCTTCAATGACCATCAGACCGTGCAAGGGACTTTAGACCGCATGGAATTGGTAATCAATATTGTCAACGAGCAGTATGAACGTGACGTCGCGATATCGCACGTGATTTCTGGTGCCGTCGTCAGAACCGCAGAACCGGATCCGTATGACACTCAGGGTAATCCTGGAATACTGAATCAATTCCGCACAGAGTGGTTGGACAACCAATCAGACATCCAACGTGACGTGGCGCAACTTTTCACTGGCCAGGAAATTGGAGGTCCGATTGGAATTGCTTTCACAGGCACCATTTGCGGTAGCTTCGGATTCGGCGTGGTGCAGTCTGATTTCAACGGCTCGTTGAACTGTGCTACCGATCTGTCAGCTCACGAGCTGGGCCACAATTGGGATTCCGGGCATTGCACTTGTCCCGGATTTACGATGAATCCTGGTATCACGTGCGGCAATCAGTTTGAGAATGAATCAATCAATTCCATCGTAGCGCATCGAGATTCACGTACTTGCCTGGAAACGAAAGGTCCATCCAACGATGACTTCTTCAATAGCATCACGATCGAAGCTCCGACCATTTTGTCCGCAACGAATAGCGGCACGACTACTCAAGCGGGTGAACCAGATACTGCCAATGTCGGCGCAACGGTATGGTGGAACTTTGTCGCCCCCAACAGCGGCATGGCGAGGATTGACCTGGAAGGCAGCACGTTCGATACGGTTTTGCATGTCTACACGGATGCTGAAAACGGCCTCGCGAATTTGACTCCAATTGCTTTTAACGATGATGAAACCAACACTATTCAGAGTGACGTTAATTTTCCCGTGCAGGCCGGACAACGATATGAGATTCGGGTAGGTGGATTTGGCAACGGCACTTCGGCTGCGCAGGGTGACATCCAGCTGGATTTATCCTTCATGCTGCATGGAGCGGTCGATGTTTTTCTTTCGGGACAGGATTTTGGCGCATTCAACACATCGGCCGGCGCAGGCGAATTCAATGCGGGCACAACTGGGTCGATTTTCGTGTTCTACAGCCCAATGGTTTCGGAGCTGGATACGGGGATGTTTTTGGACGTCGCGAGCTCACAGCCCGGCGTGATTGAATTCACCGGAGCGGAATCCTTTGATTTTGATATTATAACCTCCGGTGGTATTCCCTTTGCTGTTCGCTGGGGAGATGGATTCGGTGATGCCGCTAACGTCAGCAACAATTCCATTGAATCACTTGGCGCGGTCACGGTCACTGGCGGCACTGGGATGTTGCTTGAAAATACTGGACCTCTGTTTTTTGATACTGGATACGATTTTTCATCCGATGCATTCCTGTTCGGCCAAATTGATTTCGAAGTCACAGGCCAACCTGGGGATACCGTCAACATTCAGATGACGCGTGGAGCGAATTTGATTGTCCATAACGGAGTCGCTTTGGACCCGGATCTGGGGAGCTTCCGTTTGATTGTAAGCGAAGCATTGCTGATGGGAGACATTAATTGCGACGGCGCCGTCAATTTGCTGGACGTTGCACCTTTCGTCGACCTGATTTCCAACGGTTTGTTTTCCGCCAAAGCTGATTTCGATGGCGACGGGACTGTGAATTTGCTGGATGTCGGTCCGTTTGTTGATGCTTTGTCTGGCGGGTAGGCGCTGGGAATTTCTCAGCTTCACTCTTCCGAAGTAAACCGCGTTGAAAATCTGAGCATAAACCACGAAAGACACGAATAACACGAAAGAACTGGAGTGGATGTTTCGTGTGCTTGGTGTTTTTCGTGGTTATTCAACACCAACCCTCGCCCCCGGCACGGAAATACATCAAAAACGATAGTCACAGCGAGAATTCCCGAAACCAGTACCGATCCGCATTGTTTCTACTCAAGTCACGGGTAACGAGGTAACTGGCATGAACGCGTATACAATTTCCATTGCACTGCTGATGGCTCAGGTGCTTGGTGGGCTTGGCGTACCGCAAACCGACGAACCTAATCGCAAAGACGCGTATACACGGTATGCTGAGGGTTTGCTTAGGAGATACGACAATAACCAGGACGGATATATCGACGAAGCAGAATCGAAGATAATGCGAAAGCGTCCCCAGAACGCGGACACGGATCATGATGGTCTCCTCAGCCTTGCAGAGCTAAAGGCATGGGTTTCGGTCCAAACAGGCACAGCGGCAGTTTCCAATTTCCAAACTGCCAATGACGAATCCCAACCAGGTAGCAAACACGCAAACGTCACAATCCAGCTCGACTTGTTGGAACTTTCTTCAGAAGCAGACATCCAACTGTTTCTAACATTTTCTGATCAATTGAATTCCGAGGAAGAGGACGCTGCAGATTTGATCGCTGCGCTCAAGAAATCAACGGGTGTCACCAGCTCAAGTTATTTTCAAGTTTGCCCTCAGCTAGAGCAGCGGCTTGAGGCGGAACTTCGGGATCGGAACACTGGCATGGGAATCGACATCAGTATCCTGCCCAGGAAACTGGATGAGCAATATCAACTGTCATTCAGTCTCGAGACGGTACGGACAAACACTAAAACTAACTCCAACACTAGTGCCCCCAAACCCACGCCCGATACGCGTGACAAAGAATGGGCTGCACCTGAGCAGCTGAGCCCCAAATCACGGGAGGAACTGGAGATGCTGATCCTCAAAAAGATCGAAAAAAGAAAAGCCGAACAGAAGAAAAAATCTTCATCGAACTCTTCTTTGTCGAAGACTCCTTCAAAGTCGCTTCGAATTAAATCGACCACTCTCTGTGAAGCTGACAAAGGCTTTGCCATGCTGTTCTCAGAGCAGGGGCACAAATGGATAGTGGTTTTCCGCGTCAAGAAGTAACGAGGATTTAGGGCAGTCAATTGTTCATCACAATTCACCACTCCCTGTGATGTGTGCAGCACATTTGGGTAACGCCGATTCTTGAACATTCTTGAACCGGTGCGACGCAGCCTTAAGAGGGTCAGCTCTCAAACTCAGACAGTACGCCCAGCATTCCGCCAACTGTCAAACATGATACCGTTGAGCGAACTTTCCAAGGTGCTTAATGTGTACTAGTCGGTTTTTGACCCGTTATTAATTCCAGAAACACTCTACAATGCGGGAAGAAGCTGGCTCAAAAGTTGGAGAATGATAGCCTGAATAGGGTGCCAAATTCAGACTCAACTCCGTCACGGCAAACCGCTAAGTCTATGGAACTTAAGAAAAGCAACGACCGATTGTTACTGATCGCTTTCTTGTTGTCAGGCTTTGTAGCCTTGGGTTACGAGATGGTTTGGACTCGCTTGCTCGCACTGGTGCTGGGTGGTGAATTGCTGGGAGTCCTGGGGGTGCTTGCGGGCTTTTTCCTCGGAATGGTTCTCGGCGCTTTTGTGCTAAGCCGACATGCGAGGCGTACTGTAAATCCGATCAAGATGTTTCTGATTTTAGAGTGCGTTATTGCGATTTACGGGCTCATCAGCCCTCATCTGATTTACGCCTTGAGTGACGCCGTTCCAAAGCTGCTAGGGCCTGTTGCCGGTGACAACGATTCACTGATCGCACTTACGTGCAGTCTGTTAGTCTCCAGCATCGTGTTGCTGCCTGCCACATTCGGGATGGGTGCGAATTTTGCTTATCTAATAGAAGCCCAACGACGGGTGCTGCCTGAGCACTCTGTCGACAAGAGTGTCGGCCGAATGTACGGTGCGAATACATTGGGAGCAACGCTCGGAACGTTTGGTGCGGTCTATTTGGTTGTCCCTTATTTAGGATTCCAATGGAGCGCTCTGCTCTTTTGCCTGGCCGGATTTGCTGCCGTAGCTTCTGCCTGGAAATGGTCGAAAAATGTCGGACCAAGTTTGTCCGCAATCATTGAAAACGAATCGACCGATGATACATCGTTGGCATCGGATCAGTCAAAGTACTTTTGCTTGCTGTTCGCCACCGGGTTAGCCGCTATCGGCATGGAGATTGTTGTTATCCATCTGTTGAAGCAGGTACTCGTGAATACGATATTTACCTTTGCCAACATTCTCGGGATCTACCTGGTCGGGACCGCCGTCGGAGCTTGGCTCTATCAGCATTCCCAGTTTCGAACAGGACAGGACTGGCAACAGAAACTACCGGCACAGCTAATGCTTGGCTTGCTCATATCGTTCGTTGTTAGTTTCGGTGTTCTGGCAAACGCAAACGATATTCTGAAGCGATTGTCTCCAGTCGACGGCACCTATCAATGGCACTTGGTAGCCGAGCTCTCGCTGGCCGTGTTAACTTTTTTCTTGCCCACCATTTTCCTGGGAGCTTTATTCAGTTTTTTGATTAGCCGAATTTCGCCTGAGAACATCGGAAAGGCGTATGCGATCAATACCCTGGGAGCGGCGCTGGCACCGTTTCTGATTGGATTGATGTTGATTCCAGTCATTGCACCTTTTCATTTGTTGGCGCTGGTTTGTGCTAGCTATTGGGTCATCTTCGGGATCGGCGTTTACACACTTCGCTGGCACAAAGAGTACTTTGTGTTGGGCGGCATTCCTCTGTTGTGTTTAGCGTTTGGCTTAATTACTCAACCCGATCTCATTCGGCTCCCTCCTGGCACTAAAGAACTGGAACGTGTCGAAGGGTTAATGGGAACGGTGGTCGTTTCAGAACAAAAAGTCAAACGTACGGATTTGTTGGGTTTGCCTGATCGAATACTACAGGTCAACAACCGGTTTCGGATGGGCGGTGGCGTTGGGTTTCTGGAACGCAGGATGGGCACGCTGCCGTTGCTGCTCTCCAACAAAGTCGACTCCGTCTTGTATTTGGGAATCGGATCTGGAACGACTGTTGGAGTTTGTCAAAATTTTCCAGTCAAGAACATATCGGCGGTAGAAATCGTACCGCAGGTCGAACAAGTTTTGCCCTGGTTCAAAGAACACAACAATTCGGTTTTTGATCATCCAGGCCTCACCTATCATGCTGCCGATGCTCGCCGTTTCGTGAGCGCAACGGAAGAACGTTACGATGTTGTTTTTGCCGATCTCTATCATCCGGTCCGCGACGGTGCCGGGCTCCTGTACACGCTGGAACATTTTCAAAAACTGAAAAAACTATTGAATGAAGGTGGTTTGTTGTGCCAGTGGATACCAGTTCATCAGTTTGACCAAAATGGTCTGAAAATGGTTCTTCGCAGTTTCAACGCAGCATTTCCCCATTCGCACGTTTTTCTCGCTGGCTATAACACTCAAACCGTTGCGATCGCGTTGATCGGGACTCAGAACAAATTGACTTTGAACTATACAAGTCTGAATCGAAAAATCGCCTACGATGAAAAGATTCAAAGCGTCTACGAAAATGCGAATGACGTGTTGGCGTCCTATTTGCTCAACGCGGAAGATCTGGCTGCGATCGCCGGCAGTGGACCTCTGAATACTGACCTACATCCGATTTTGCTTTTCGAAGCACCGAAGAGTGCCTATCTGCTAGAATCGCAGAAAGCTCATACCAATTTACGTTGGCTGTTGCGTAATCGTGCGATGCAGACCAAATCGCTTTTGCAGCCACAGCCGACCGTTGTAACAGCCCATCAGATCCAGCAATCCTGGAACGCAGCTGGTTTGTTTTTGGAAGCTAAAATTCTTGAGCAACAAGGACAACAAACTGAGTCATGGAGTAAGTTGTTCGAGGCTTATCAGCAACAGCCAGATTTTTCTCCAGCTCGAGGTCAGTTGTTATCTGGCGCTATTCGGTTCCCGCAATTGCGCGAAAAAATAATGGAAACATTTAATCAACGGGATCGGAACCGACTCCGGCTCATGTTGCAACGAAGCGGTACACAGTAAAAGCTGGCTTATCGGCTGTTGCTGTGCGACGCTTGGGCAGCATCCTCACATGCCGTCCCTCCGGGACTCCGTTCCTATATTGCAATGTCCTGCCACCAAAGTGGCAGGCTACCCAATAACGTCCCTCCGGGACTAAAAACTGGCTTGCTATTGAAAATAGCTTGTTATTGAAAACTGGCTTGTTATTAAACTGATTCAACGAAAAAACGAACGGTCAATTCCGATGATTTTCGCTAACGATCGTTTTCACGGCATGTGCTTGATGTCTTACTTGCCACCGGAAGGCATTGTCGTTCACAAAACTGTGCCTTCGCAAAGAGCAAATAAAAAAGCCTCTCGAATCCGAGAGGCTTTTTGTTTTCGATATCGTAATCTGTGCCGTTATGTATTCTGGCCGATTCGGCCTCGACGTGAATGGCCGTTGCCATTCCCATGAGAACCGTTGCCATTCCCATGAGGCCCATCACCGTTGTTCGCGGTCGCTCCCAAAGTCGGGATCGAAGCGGCACGAGTTCCGCCACCATAGGTACCACCATAAGCGGAACCATAGCCGCCGTACGTACCGTAGCCGTAACCACCGTAACCGTAACTGCCCGCTTCCTTACGCGACAGACCGTTGATAATTATCCCGTCGACTTGGCGACCAACAAGTGCCAAAGCTTCGATCGCCTTTTGCGATTTAACCTGAACACCTTTGCGAATCCTCATCGGCATGTAAACAGCATCGACGTAGCTGGTAATGATCACCGGGTCAGTAACTGGAAGCACTGGCGGCGTATCAACGATGACAAAATCAAACTTCTCGCGGGCTTCGGTCAACATGTTGCCGAAATCACCGGTCGTCAAAATCTCGGCCGGATTTCCACAAGGAGGGCCTGCCGGCAGCATGTGCAGATTATTAATGGTCGTTTGTTGTGCGGCTTCGTCCAACGTCGCAGTTCCTGCCAGAATCGAAGTCACACCAATCGTGTTAGTTACTCCAAAACGCAGGTGCTGCGTTTGACGTCGCAAGTCACAGTCAATCAGCAGGACTTTTCTACCACTCTGAGCCATCACAACGGCCAGGTTCGCAGAAACAACTGACTTACCGTCACCAGGCGACGGGCTGGTGACTTGAATCACCTTCATGTTTCCACGCTGCTTTGCCTGGAAGAAGATACTCGTCCTGAGTGCTTTGAACGATTCGGCGGACTGTGTTTGCGGTCTATGCAACGTCACGATATCACCGGAAATATTCTTGTACTCAGTATCCTTTGGAAGTCGCGGATTGAATTTGGCGACCTGAGCGACAACTGCAACGCCCAATTGGCGAGTAACATCGTCTGAAGAACGGAACGTTCGCTCAGCCATTTCCTTGAGAGCACCGAAGATGAATCCGAACAACGCTCCCAGCAGGATTCCGCCAGCGAGGCTGATGGGAAGGCTGGGTGCTACTTGCTCCGCTTCGGATGCCGGGTCGATGACACGAACGTCCTGCCAGTCAAAACCTTGCAGAACACCGTACTCCTGAACCTTGTCTTGCATTTCGAAGTTATTGTTGGTCATCATTTCGCGTTCGGCCAACAACATCGAAAGTTGCTCACAGTCCTTCGTGATCCCCAATGATTTGATCTTGGAATCACGGATGGCCTCTGCCAACTGGTCTTCGTGGGACTTGAAGAACTGAATCTTGTTGTCGATATAGTTCGTTACGATCGTATAGAAATCACCGCCTTGCGAGACGTTGGAATTGGATCGTAGTGCGGAAAGCAATTGCTCTTTACGCATGTTATCAACCATCACGATCTGCTGACGCAGGTTTTGCAATTCAGGGTGATCGTTTCCGAATTCGCCCATCATTTCTTTTTCGCGAACCTTAAGCTCCAGGAACTTTTGATGGGTCGCGGTATAACCACCAAGCTGACCTTCGTTCATGTCCTGAATGGTGTCGATGACCAAGTCTTCGATGTTGGCACCGGACTGACGAGCGCGGTTAAGGTTGTCTCGTAGCGCCACGAACTTGAGTCGTTCGCTGGCGTTGATATCAAGTTCTTCCTGCAGCTTGGACGCTTGACCTTCGTACTGGTTGTACACCTTTCCTTCTGTGACCTGAATGAAAGGCTTCTGCATCAGGAGATCAATATCCCGCATCACTTCTTTGAATCGCGTGGAACGTTCCTCTTCCAGCTTTGACATCGTATTCAACATGTCACCGCTGGTTTCTTCGGAGCCCTGCTTAATGAATCTTCCGAACGAATCCAAGACGTTTGCCAGGATGATCTGACAATCCTGCTCAACGCCACTTTGAAAACGCATACGCATTACACCGGAAGCCGATTTAGTATCGGACGGTGTCGCGATCAGATTCTCTCGCACGTACAGAAGCGGATCGTCCGCTTCTTTGAATGACTCCATGTTCTCAATGTCGCAATTCTCAATCGCTTCGGCGAGAACCGCGCGGCTGGTGACGATTTCGAGATACTTCTCAACGGTCGTACCTTCAGCGGCTTCGCCGTCGATCGACATGGTCGGAGCTCGACGATCGTCGATATAAATCCGCGCCCATGACTCATACGTTTTGGGAGCTTTAAAGTAATAAAGCATCGCCAATGCTGTTGAGCACAGGATGAAAAACAATATCGTCCAGAACTTTCGCCGGATCACCCCAAATGGATCCAGCTGATACATATCGCTGGCCTGGGATTGCGCGGGAGAAAAATCATTTGAATTACTTACCATGAATGTCACTCAACGATGCTTAGCAGTTTTAAGGAGGGATAAAGACGGGGTGCCTATTCTATGAAAAGACAGCCTCGAGAACCACCAATTTCTACTAATTTCGTCCATATTCGAGGTCATTGATATTCCGGAACTTTTCCATGCGTAACCGTTTCGCCAAGCGGATCAACCGCTGGCAAACCAGATGGTGGTTACCATGATAAAGTTCACACACTTTTAATTCTGTTATTGCTTTGTCGTACATATCGGCAGCGATCAGCGATCGGGCATATTGAATTCGCCAATCCGAACGATGATTTTCGCGTTCAATCGCTTTCTTAAAGTAAGCGATTGACACCGCAAAATTATTGGAAAGCCGCTCCATTTCACCTAAGACGAAATTCCTTTCCGCATCGGACAAGTCGTGCTCGCCAACTTTGGATTTTGAGTGCATTAATAGCAGCTTCCGGATGAGAAAATCATCGTCACTGCCAAAATATCGCTTGGCGATTCGAATGCGAAAATACGGCTCGGAAGGCAGGATCTGCTCGAAAAACGCTTTGATACCGACTTCGTTACGACCAATTTGCAAAATTGTTTCATCGTGCTCTCGACTGAGCATTAGACACTGGTGCCAATGGTCATAAGCAGGGTCTTTTTTCCCGGCGTAATGCTTGGTAAGCCCCACCAGGAATAACAAATTGGAATTGTTTGGACACCTGTTTATGGCGTTCTCCAAATAGACTTCCTCTTGCTCGCCCTGATTCATCAGCAAGGCGAGATTCGCCAGCCGCCAAGGCGTCAACCAGTACCGTCCGGAGTGTTGTTCAGCAAGCAGCAAATGCTCCCAAGCCTTCGTCAAGTACGTCTGGACCGGCTCGGAATCCTGCAGTTCACTCAGGTACTGCCCACCCTCACGCTTGGAAGCCCATGCCAGACGATGCAAAGACATCAGCGTCGATCTTTCCCATGCTTGATCGAAAGTGAATTCCTCAGGGAGTAGCTCCAGGAGTTGCTCGGATCGGTCTTGAGTCGGCGCGTCGGCTTGTACTTTTGTTTCGACTTGATTCGATTCTGGATTTCCACGATCTGACTGGCCAACGGAACCCGCAGGATTGCTCTCGAATTGCAATGAAGGTTGCGAGTCCTGAACGTTCTGGCTTGGCCTTGTGGACTGAGGGACGAAACTGCCTCCGAACTGATTGTCTTCCTGGGGGCGGCGAGCAGTTCTGAGCGGCGGTTGCTGGCTGGGATCAACGGCCGTAGGTTCGTTGGCGAACCGCTGGGACGGCATAACCAACGATGGATTCTGCAGCTGAGGATCGTCAACAAATTCAGACTCGAACTCTGAGTCCAATTCCGATTCAAACTCCGGGATTTCAATTGCTTCGTATCCAGGGCGTTCGATTTCCTCCTGTTCATCGAAAGCAGGCTCCGCAGCCGTGATCAATCCGCCATCTCGATCAGTGCGTACGAAAACCTGTTTCGTTAACACAGCCGAAACCGTCTCGGGCTGCTCCGAGTCAGTAGACTCCGAGGAATTTACACCCTGACCGGCCCCTGTTTCCAGCTTCTTACGCGTCTGATTCATCTGCTCAAGCATCTCGTCTGATGCGGCGAGGCGATATTGCAGAATGTAATTCAATGCTAAATGGTAATGTGCGTCTGGATCATCGGGCCTGGTTTGAACGGCATATTCTGCGAGTTGTTGGTACTTTTCAACTTGCTCGCGATCTCGGCCTGGTTCAAATCGTTCGTTGAATCTTCTAACTGACCGTCGAGCATCAACGGCCGAATATTCATACGTTGCCCAACCAGTCACAAGCGCGGTGCCGAGCATCATCGCCCAGGCCAATCGCGCCTTGCCTTTGCCAGGATTTTCTTCCGCGACGTGTTGGGCAGACCAGGCCCAGTTCAACTGACTGAACACAATCCCTACGAGCGAAGCCATCAACAACGTGTTGGCGGGTTGATACAAACCGTAATCGAACGAGCCGGCAATAATCTGGCCGACGATCGCAATGAGCCCCGTGAGTCCGACTGCTCGGCTGGTCGAATCGGGCTTGTTCAGCAAGCTGATACAACCAAAGACAACAATTCCAATCGCGAACAATAGCGCCAGCAGCCCAAGTATTCCCAACTCAGCAAACGTCTCGAGGTATTGATTCTCCGCGTGCTTAAACCATCGCTTAAAATGCCAGTCCTTTTGATAGGGAGGGTACATCACACTGTATGTTCCCAAGCCGCTACCCAGGGGTTGGCTAGCCATTGCGTATTGATAGGAATCTTTCCAGTGGGCAATTCGATTGCGGCTGGAGTTCTCCAGACTTTCAACGTTTGCCAAAGTCTCGAGACTCGAAACAATCGCTTCATCCTGTTGTGTGTAAACAAGGACGCCGACACCGACCGCGGCAACTACGACTGAGGCCATAGCAAACGCCAGGCTTCGCCGAAACAACAACGACCAGCCAACAAAGATCGAAACAAACAGCCCAACGGCGGCACCTCGGCTAATCGATGCCAGGACTCCGGCGGCCACTGCCGCAACGGAAGCCAGGATATACAGATGCTCGGTATCCAGCTTGGCGAAAGATCGACCAATGCTATTAAAGAACACGGAAATCACCGACTGATTGCCAGGACCGTGGCTGTTAGTTTTATTGACATGCTGCGAACGAAATATTCGCTGGGCCAGAAAGAAATTCGCTGCGGCAAAACACAGCAACAAGTATCCGCCTGCGTTGTTCCCATTAACAAACGGGCCGAACGGTTGGCCGCCCTGGATCAGTTCATAGAACCAGAACATTTTGTCTGTATTGGAAACCGTCTGGGCGAGACCAAAAAATGTGATCAACACGCCATTGAAGGCGACCATCCCAAGAAACCACGGCAAAACTCGTTGGTCGCGAAACAGACAACTGGCGACCAAGAACGCGCCAATTCCCAGCATCAATTCGCAGATCCGTGATCTCGTCGCAGATGGTGAAGCCGTGATGGCTTCGCCGCCGAATATCGGTACCAACTGAAAAGCCGCATAGGCAACCCCGGCGACAAGCACCAGTCTCAGCATCATGCCAAGTCGGGTTGGGGTCCCAATCAACGATGGGACCAGCACGCAGGCCAGCGAGCAAAGAAACACCAGCCCCAGTGCTATCGTACGGACCGGCGGCAGGTTTCCACCCAGAAACCATGGGGCGGCCATAACGCCAGCGCCGAACAAAACGGCAATCAGTGCTCCGACTCGAGAATTCATAACAGCGGCAAATTAATACTAAACCGGACCGTAATACTAAACAGGACCGACAAAACAAAAAGAACAGAAGTACCCAGAAGCAAAATCGGTACGTTCGCACCTTCAGGTCAGGTTTATTTATGTGGTGAGGAGGGTAGGGCTTGGAGGGATTGTTCGGGTTTAGGTCCCGACAACTACCTTCAGTTCTATCGGATATCAAATGCGTTACAAGCGTTAAATCATCCGCAATCGCAACTGGTCGCCCCAAAAGCAGACTCCTGTTCGAAATTTGCACCGCCCAACCTAACGGCGCGTCTAGGTTTTGGCTGAACGAACACCTTTTAACACAAAACAGCTATTCATAATCAGGAATTAAGTGATGCAAAACCTAACCAAATTCGTTTTGGCCTTGGCACTTGCTATTTGCCTGAACGCCACAGCGGCGTCAGGTCAGGGTACCGAAACCATCAAGATCTCGATTGCAGACGGCAAAATCCACGGAAAGGTCTTCGCTGAACTGCAAGATCAAGAAGCACCTGTGGCTGGCAAGGTCACGCTAACCGATATAGACGGGAACACCGTTACTACTTTACGTACTGATGAAGACGGTAATTTTTACATAGCCGACATCAAACCAGGTAAGTACAGAGCGATCGGAGTTGCTGGAGACTACGTCGGTGACGCCGAAATCGAAGTCACATTTGAAAGTGCAGACGAAGAAGATGGCGTTTATGCAGCCATTCCACTTGCCGTAGCTCCATCTACTGGCAACGCAATCTTCAATATGTACAGCAACTTGAGTGCAAGTGCGTTTTCACAATGCTCAGGCGGATGTGCTCCAGCTGCGACTCGCGGTTGTGGCTCATGCGGTGGAAGCTTCGGCGGTCGTAGCTTCGGCGGATTCGGAAATGGCAGTTTCGGCGGCTATGGTGGCCAATTCGCTGGCGGTGGCCTGCGAGGGTTCGGCTCTCAATTCGGCCTCGCACGACTTGGCTTGATCGGAACTGCTATCGCAATTCCAGTCGCTCTTTCAGCAAGCCCAGACGAGTAAACAACGCCGTTAACTCAAATCATCATTGATTGATTATCAATATAACGCGACTCAAATTGGGTCGCGTTTTTTATTTGTTTGCATAGTTTCAAACGACCCGATCATGCGTTTACAGCCTGTCCTGGCCGTGGGCCGCTTACCACCGATTCAAACTGCATGCATGCACGCATGCATGCATACTCCGATGATCAACTGATGGAACATGGACGACGGATCGGTAGCTTCTAAAGATTAATTTTTTTGTCCAAAATGCGATTCTCTGGGTCGTCGTTGGGCCTCTTGCCCGTCACCACTCAAACAGTCCCTCCCCATCCATACCAGGATTCCAAAAAGCCTGTGGCTCAAGCCGACGACTGCGAGTAGTACCGAAACTGTTGAAAAACCAAAGCTTACAGCCAGCGATGGTTTGTTCGGATTCTGCCAGTCGAATTAGCAGTAGTTATATTGGGGCCTATTTCCAAATAATGAACCTAATCTTTCTAATGCAAGCTCGTCTATGCAGTGTTGACGTCCCGATGTTATTTAAACAACAAGACACTCCACTTTTTGAAATTTATTAGGGTTAGCAAGTTTAGCCTTGTCCCGTCCGGCGACGAGGATAGTATGTGGGCTAACTGCATGCGCACTTTGCGCGGATTCACAACTTTGAAAGTTAGGAAAATTGTGATGAATTATACTTCGCTCAATCGGTTTTTGGCCGCATTGACAATGGCTCTTTGCTTACCTCTTTGTTTGACGGCTCAAGAAGAAGCTTCTGTCCCTCAATTGGAAGAAAGCAAAGAAATTATTCGAGTTTCAGTAAACGATGGCGCGGTTCGCGGTCAAGTATTCGCAATGCTTGACGACGAAAAAGCTCCACTGATCGGCAAGGTTTCCTTGACGGATCTGGATGGCAACACCGTTTCATCGCTACGAACTGACGACGATGGCAATTTTTCTTTCGAAGACGTTAAGCCTGGCAAGTACCGAGCAATCGGTGTTGCTGGTGATTACGTTGGTGACACTGAAATCGAAGTCACCATCGAAGAAGAGACATCAGAAACAGAAGAAGGGCACTACACTGCAATTCCTCTAGCTGTTGCACCTGCTTCTAGCAGTGCAATATTTAACACCTACTCTTCGCTTCCAGCTGCTTCATTCTCAGCAGCTCAATTTGGCTCAGGAGGCCACTTTAGCGGAGGCGGTGGTTACAGCTCTGGATGTGGTAGCTGTGGCGGCGGTGGCGTTGGCTTCCGTTCGTTCGGTGGCTGCGGTGGTGGCTGTGGTGGATGCGCCGGTGGTGGTCTGTTCGGTGGCGGATTTGGTCGATTGGCTCTCATTGGTGGAGCACTGGCTATTCCTCTAGCTCTGAGCGGCGACGACACGACCAGCCCAGACGAATAAACCTCTTAAAAAGAGACACACTGAAAAGTAAACGACGTGCTTTCGAGCACGTCGTTTTTTCATGCGCTTGAGCAGGTTCTTCGATGCTCTTTCTTGCGCAGCCGGCTGTTATTAGCAAGATTGACCGGAAATGACGGATGCACCAATCCACAGGATGAAGCGAGGCGGCTTGGTACGACTGTAGTTTGTGTGAACATTATTCGAAGTATTCAACTAAGGACTACTTTTCGACCTGCCATTCACTTACAATGCGGAGCCTTATCATTAACACTCCACGACCTCCCTCGTTCCCTACTTACTCACCTGTGCAAGACATCAAGATGATTACCACTCCATCAACCGACGTAGCGAGTAAACGCCTGTCGCGCCGTTTCAAGAAAGTTGAGCGGCCGGTTGAAACATACAATCCAAAAGTGATTGAAAAACGCGTTCGGCGAATCAGTCGTCGACGTTTGTTCAGCTTCAACACGTTTGGCTGGTCAATCAATGACGCTTTGATCGCGATCGCGTCAGTAATCCTGGGCTATTTCTTCAGCCCGGTTGCTTTCCAGGCCGCGACATCTGAAACAAGTGTCAAGCTGATCCCCTGTGCGCTAACTTTCGCATTGGTACTTGTACCAGCTGCACATATTGCCGGACTGCACGACCCACGTCGACGCAGCAACATCGCGGACTTGTTTGTGCGATGCGCGATGACAACAGTAATCGCCATGTCAGCATTGGCACTGGGCTGGATACTATTTTCGTTCTTGAGAATCGGTCGTTACGTGATTGTATTGTCAACGGCGACAACCATCGTTGCCATGATCGCAACCAGGTTTGCTTCATGGAATTGGAGCTCCGCGTTCAAGCAGAATGTCTGCTTCCTGGGTTCCGCTGGATTTACCGATCGAGTCAACCAGTTTATCAGCGAAAATCCCTTGCAAATCAATGTGAGCGAACAACCAAACCCGGACATTAATCTGGGATCCTGGGCTGCGTCGAGCGACGTTGATGAAGTGGTTTTCGAATCGACCATTAGAATGGATGACAACCTTGGGCTGCTGGATTGTCTCGATGCCGGCGTTAAGGTCTCGTCCTATTCCGATTTTATAGAAGAGAAGTGCTGCCGGATCCCAGTTGAAGACATCGACGCGAATTGGTTGTTTTCCGCTCGCCTGGATCTGGCCCACCCGTACTTCTATGGGATCAAACGCATGATTGATATCGTTGTGGCGATAGTCGGCATGATCGTTTCGGCTCCGTTTGTCGCATTGTCAGCATTGGCCATTAGACTTGAAGGACGGGGACCGGTTTTCTACTCGCAGATTCGAGTTGGACGATTCAATCGCCCGTTCCGAATTTACAAACTGCGTACCATGCGAACTGATTCGGAAGCCAACGGCGCGCAGTGGGCGAAAGAGAATGACAACCGAATCACAATGGTCGGTAAGTTCCTGCGAAAAACGCGACTGGACGAGCTTCCCCAGTTTTGGAACGTTCTCAAAGGCGAAATGTCTTTGATAGGACCACGGCCAGAACGGCCTGAATTTATAGATGATCTGGGCGAGCAAATCCCGTTCTACCTGCAACGCCATCTCGTCAAGCCTGGCTTAACCGGATGGGCACAAATTAATTATCCGTACGGCGCTAGCGTGGAAGATGCCTACAACAAGCTGACTTTCGATTTTTATTACATCAAGAACGCGTCGATCGGCTTGGACATGCAGATTTTGCTTCGGACAATTGGAACCGTGATGAAAGGCTCACGTTAGTCGTAGCACCACGGTTAATATTCAACGAATCTATTCAGACTCCAAACTGCCGGCCGACGGTGGTTTGGAGTTTGTCTCATAATTTTTCTTTTGGTCTCATAAACTTTGCTTAGCTGGGTTCGGGCACAGAACTATCATGAGTGGGTCTGACAAATCGCACGTGGTTCAACCCAACTTCATCAATGTGGGGCCCGGACGTTGCGCAAGTTCATGGCAGCTTGAGGTTTTGGAATCACATCCACAAATCTCCATGGCTAAAATCAAAGAGACCGAGTTCTTCAACACGAACTTTGAACGCGGTACTGAATGGTACGAAGGCCTGTTCCCGCAAGCGAACAAAGCAGTCGGAGAAATTTCGAACTGCTACTACACGGAACCGGAAGTTGCCGAACGAGTTCGCGAATACAACCCGGAAATGCGAATCATGATCAATGTTCGCAACCCGTTCTCGTTACTCAACTCGTTTCATCAGTTTGGCAAACGGAGAGGACTGCCACTGGAGAATCTGGCGGACGATTTGGACTTTGAGATCGGACGGATCATGGGAAGCGGTTACGAGGCTCGTCAACGTGATGGCAAACTCACCGCTGGCGACGACGTGAGTCTGGTGGACGCGGTTTTACTGACCAAACATCTGAAGCCATTCTTTGATTGCTTCCCCGCTAGCCAAATATACGTTTTCGTGTTTGAACGACTGAAAACGGAACGTGCCGCTGTCCTGCGCGAGATTTACGACTTCCTGGGCGTAGATTCGGATTTTGTGCCTGAAGTGGCTGACGAAGTCGTCAATGCGGCGATCGAACCCAAGTCCAAATTCGTAGCCCGTTTCGCAACCCGACTCGCTTTCGGATTGCGACAAGTCGGAGCCTATCGGTTACTCGACAACCTCAAAAAGTCTCGCGTCGTCAAGAAAGCTTTCTATTCGCAGGCAACCGATTCGAAAAAAATTGACCCGCGTTCAGTCCTGGCTCCTGAAACTTGTTTGCAAATTGAGTCAGACATGCGAAAAATGATGGAGCTTTACCCGCCGCTGAAGAAGTGGTGGGAGCCACTACTAACTGAAGCGCCGTCGGTGTGACCCGAGCATGTCCGAAAATCAGCCCTTGGAAAAATCTGTTGAGCAATCGCAAGCCGCTCCCAAAGGTGCCGGTCGATTTTTGCGATTCTCGCTAATCTATGTGCTTGGCGATCTGCTGGCCAAAGGTGCCCGGATTGTTCTCACGCCGTTTTACGTTTCTGTGTTGACCAAAGCGGAAATTGGCGAGCTGGCTGTGCTGCAAGCCATCATTATCTGCTCTTGGACATTGCTTGGGTTTGGCTTCCACTTCGCCGTTCACAAGTACTACCACGAGTATGGTGAACGAGGCGACTCGCTGGTCAGTTC
Organism: uncultured Pirellulaceae bacterium; assembly: GCA_964641465.1. Classification (GTDB taxonomy): domain Bacteria; phylum Planctomycetota; class Planctomycetia; order Pirellulales; family Pirellulaceae; genus Mariniblastus. The sequence continues at coordinate 142,906 of CAZXLW010000003.1, forward strand.
ACTTTGGCTGGCACGGATAATCGTCGCCTTACCGTTTTATGGGCTGCTATTGCTGGCCGGTTACGGGTTCCATTCGGTCTCCGGCGGTTCAATCTCCCTCCCTTTGATCCTGCTTGCCATCACGGCTGGCTATCTAAGAGGGGGAATCAATATCGTTGAGTTCTGGCTCAATATTCGCGAAGAACCAGTCAAATACCGCGCGTTTACGTTTTGCCAGTTCCTGTTGACGACCATCTTGATTTTGTACCTGGTGCTGGCACAAGGAATGGGCGTCATGGGTGTCGTGCTGGGCGAATTGATCAGCTACAGCGTGTTTGTGTTCATCTCGGCGTTTATGCTTTTTCGCAAGTCTGTGGTGAATTTCAAAGCCGTCAATTGGAAGCAGATTTTTAAGTACTGCTCGCCAGTACTCCCTCACTCATTTTTCATGTGGGGATTGATGGGCGCCGACAAGTTGATTCTGAACATGTACGTTCCGAAAGCCGAAATCGGGATTTACTCGATCGGCTTCCTGCTCGGTTCATTCCTGTCGATTGTTGGCGGTTCGATGCGAGCGGCCTGGCTGCCAGCATATTTCAAAAATGCATCCGCCGCCGACAGCGCGCAGCAGTTCGGCAAGATCGCTTCCATATTCCTGTTCCTGATCTGTTTCACAGCCTTGTTTGGGATGTATTTCGCAGCAGAGACAGTCTGGCTGTTCAGTATTACGGCCGATGTCTCGTACGCCGAATCCGCAAAAGTCATGCAGTGCGTACTGTTTGGATTCGTCTCCATGTCGCTGTTTATTGCCCTGAATCAGCCGTTACTCTATGAACGCCGAACAGGGCTGCTTTCGACGATCTCCGGCTTGGGATTGGCGACCAATGTCCTGATAAACCTGTGGTTGATTCCAAGGATTGGGATATGGGGCGCTGTGACGGCCAATGTGGCTTCCTACCTGTTGATGGCCGCTGTCACTTTTGCCGTCTCAAATCGAATCTATAAAGTGACTTGGGAAACTGCGGCCTTACGGTTAACATCTGCATCATTTATACTGTTCGGGGGAATTGCGTACCTTTTCCCGGCTGAAACGGTTATTTGGGTTGTGCCGGTGAAGATCCTGCTGGTTATCCTATTTCCTCTGATTACGCTTTTCCGAATTCGATTTTCTAACGATTCAATACATAGACTCGAATCCCGTTATGCCTGGACGAAGCTCCCTCGCAAACGGACAAAATCCCGCCTGCCGAATCAATGAACCAAGACCTAACCTCATCTTCGCACAACTCGCTCCCGATCGTGCTGCTCAAGTACCTGGTGATTGCGTCCACGCTCTTTTGCGTGTGTTTGTCGTTCGTTGTCGCGCAGAATGACAAGGAATTCCTGCTTTCAATTCTGGGTACATGCTGTCTTGTTGTGGTCGCGATTCCGCTATTCGCACAGCGCGAAGTCAGCGTCTTCGAGCCATTGGTGATTGTCATCCTGCTGGTTCTGATTGGAACTCCAATCAAGCTGATCTACATTCTGTGGGTGCGCAATAACGACTTGTACGTTTCAGAGCATGTTCTTCTACAACAACAACCCGAGATCTTTTTAACGGGCACTTTCATCATTTTGATCGGATGGGTGCTGTTTGTTCTCGGCTACATGATCCGGTTTCCGAAAGCTCCGTTGGAGCCGATTTTTTTTCCACAGATTAACGAATGGAACGGTCGTAAGCTGCAGATCGCCATGCTTGTTCTCGGTGGCATCGCGATGCTGAGTTTCGTTGGCTTCATTATGCAGGCGGGTGTGAGCTTTCGAAGCTTCACCGAGTTATCGCAAAAACGATTCCTCGAAATTCGCGCCGAAGGTGGCGAGCGGATGCACTCGACGATCTACATCCTTTGTCGCGGTGCAGCGTTCTCGAAATTCATCGTGTACTTTGGATTAGTCTGGCTGATCCATCGCAAGCAATCAATCTTTTCGGGATTGGGAATACTGCTGGTTTTGGCGGTACTCCAGACGATGTTCCTGGCGGTAGTCATCAACAGCCGTGCGGGCGTCGCTTTGCTGCTGTTGGATTGTGCAGTCCTGTCGTACTACTTGTATCGCAAGATTGACTTTAAGCTAATCGCGGTTTGCCTTTCGGTCGCCGTGCTATTGATGATCCCGATGCTGGCGGCACGTGGCCAGCGGAACCACGGAAACATCAATACCTCAACCGGTAGCTTGTTCCAAAAGACACTTAGTGGTCGTAACATGCTGGACATTTCCAAGTGCTGCCACATCATCAACGGCGTTCCAAGAAAAATGGAATACCGGAACGGTGAAATGTTGTGGGCCTGGATGGCGGCACCGATCCCAACATCGTATTGGCCCGACAAGCCGCGATGGGCAAACCAGGGACTCACCGTTAACCGCAAGATTTTTGAATACCGAGGTGACCTGTCGGGTTGCCCGCCCGGCCTAATTGGCGAGTTGCATTGGAATTTCGGTGTGATTGGGATCTGGGTCGGCTTGTTTTTAGCCGGACTCATCTTCCGGCAGATCTTCATCGCGTTTTACGCGCACCGAGCCAATCCGACCAGTATTCTGCTTTACACAATGATCGTAACTCGATTCGTTCTGTTTTCACTGGGGAACGACCTCGGGACAGGCATTGTAAAACTTGGCTTGGACCTGATTCCTGTTTGCACGATTCTCTTTTTCATCGGAATGCATCGCAGTCCAGTCACCCACCGTATCGATCAACCTGTGACGAATCAACTTGAAACTTTTTCCAGACCCATGGAGTTGGTAAAGTGATTGAGCGAACGATCCATCGCGCAAGAGCACTCAAACGACTTGTTATGTGGCACAACTTCTCTGGTAAGCTGCCGCTCTATCTTGTCCCTGAATACCCGAAATCTGGAGGCACCTGGTTCAGCCAGATGCTTTCTGACTGCCTGGAACTGCCGTTCCCTCGCAATTCAACGCCGGCACCATTCGAAACGAGTGTCCTTTCGGGCCACCACATGTATAGCCCGAATTTCAAAAACGTCACCGTGGTGATCCGTGACGGTCGTGACACGACGGTTTCCGCGTACTACTACATGTTGTTCAAGAACGAAATCAACAAGCAGTTTGGCGTCGATTACTATCGCAAAAAATTGCGGTTCAAAAATTACGATGATATCCAAGGCAACATGCCTCGGTTCATTGAGTTCCTGTTCGATGAGCATCCTAAACGGCGGTTCCATTTCAGCTGGTCTCAGTTTATCGACTCATGGCTGGTTCATGATTTCCCCGTCGTTCGATACGAAGACTTACTGGTGCGGGCAGCCGATATTCTGGTCGACGTTACCGGCAAGCTGACTGGCAACCCGATCGAACTGGAGCGAGCGGAAGCCATCGTCGAAAAGTACAGCTTCAAGAAAATGAGCGGCCGTAAACAAGGCCAGGAAAACAAGACCTCATTCGTCCGCAAGGGAATCGCCGGCGACTGGAAGAATCACTTTACGCAAGAATCCAGACAGGTCTTCGATCATTATGCAGGCAAACAACTGATCTCGGCCGGCTATGAACCTGATTCTGGTTGGGTCGACCAGCCAGTCAACGCGGATACCAACAACTCTGTTGAGCGGATATCTGCGTAAACGACATGCGAATCCTCATGGTGCATCGATACTACGTTCCGGACGTCGGAGCCTATCCTGCAATGCTCAGGATAATGGCTCAGCAGTTCGTGCGCGATGGGCATTCGGTAACGGTGTTCTCGACGCAACCCGGATACAACAACGTTGCGACAGAGAAATTGCCGCGGCGCGAGGTGACTGAGCAAGTCGAGGCATTTCGAGTCAGTATCTTCAAGGAAAACAAGAAGAAGCTTCTCAATCGCGCTGCCAATGTCGCACTGTTCCTCTGCCAACTGGTGATGCATTGTCTGGGCCGTTTCCGAAAATATGACCTGATCACAGTCGCTTCGTTTCCTCCCACCGTAACCTCGATGGTTGTCCGTTGGTTGGCATGGATAAATGGTTGCCGATACCTGTATCACTGTCAGGATATCTATCCGGAAATCGCCGAAGCCAGTGGACTGGTGAAACGAAAATGGCTGGCAAATCTCGCATTGAACATCGACAAACGGAACTGCAAGCGAGCAAACGCGATCGTTGTTCTTTCATCGGACATGGCAAACACGATTGCCAAACGCGGCATCTCGCGTGATCGAATGCACGAGATCAACAACTTCATCATCGACAAATTCGATGACTCCGTCGAAATCGACGAGGACATGCAAAAGACACCAGGTAAGTTTCGTGTCTTATTCGCCGGCAATCTGGGCCGATTCCAAAGCCTCGACCAAATCATCCTGGCCGCTGATTCGCTCCGCTCCAACCCGGACATCCAGTTTTACTTTGTGGGTGCTGGGGCGATGGAGTCCGACCTGAAACAGATGGCAACGGACAAAGGGCTGTTGGACAAAAACGTGTTCTTCCGTCCGTTTCAGCCGCTCGAAAAAGTAATGAAAGTCATCAACGAAGCCGACTTGTCGATCGTCTCGCTTTCTCCGGGCGTGATAGATTGCGCCTACCCGAGCAAGACAATGTCTTATCTGGAATCCGGTTGCCGCATCCTTGGATTGATCGAACCGCACTGCGAACTCGCTGGGCTCATTCGTGACGAAGATCTTGGTGTTGTTGCCGATTCACTGACGGTGGATGGAATCTCCACAGCAGTCTCGTCAGAGTATGACAGATGGAAGGAATCGAATTACGATCGTGAAAAAATCCGCCAGGCAGGCGATAAATCTTTTGGTCAGGAAAAGATCCTTTCCAAATGGTCCAATCTACTCAATCACTTGCAAGCAAACGAGAATCAATGAACGTGTCCCTCCAAAACAATCCTGAATCTGCGGCATCCAGTTCTTCCACCACCAACGAGCTTGTCTCGCAGTCCCAAAAATTGCTGACTCCGCAAGCCGACCACGACGGCCACAGTTTCCAGCAACTACAACTGGCTTATAACTTCCGCAACATTTCGGATCGCCGGCGTGTTTTCACGAACCTGATCGTTCAGGAATTGAAGTCCCGTGCGAATCCAACGGTCCTGGATATTGGTTGCGGATGCGGAATGGCTCGTGAGAATTCCTGGCAATGGGCTATCAGGCCTTACGCTGGTACGTACCTTGGCATCGAGCCAGATCCCAATATGGTTCCAGCCCAAGGCTTGTATGATCAAACGCAGACTGCGGTCATGGAGACGTCACGGCTACCTGAGAACTCTGTCGATGTTGCCTATAGCTGGATGGTCATGGAACATGTTGAGAACCCGGTTGCCTTTTGCGAGAAACTGTATTCTGTTTTGAAACCGGGCGGCGTTTACTTTTACTCTACTCCGAACATCAAGCATTACTTTACGTTCGTTGCGAAGTTCCTCAAGCAACTCAAAATCGACGAGATGGTTCTGAACATGATTCGGAAGCAGGAACAGGTCGAGGACTACCATTACCCGGTACAATACAAATTCAACGACGAGCGAACGGTAGCCGAGGTGGCAAATCAAGTTGGCTTCGACCAGCCTCAATTCGCTTATGTCGAAGTCGAGGGTCCGATCAATTATTTCCCGGGTCCGACGAAGCTGCTGTTCCATGCGTTGGCGTGGAAACGGACGAAAATCCAGCGGCCAGACGCGCTGCTGACGATGATGGGCAGGATTCAAAAACCTGCCTCCTAATTGAAAGTTCAAAGACTCTTTTCATAGGTGCATAAGATGTTTGACGGAAAGACATTGTTGATCACGGGTGGAACCGGTTCGTTTGGCAACGCTGTTTTAAACAGGTTTCTGGATACCGATATCAATGAAATTCGGGTATTCAGCCGGGATGAAAAGAAGCAGGAAGACATGCGGATCGCTCTGGCGAACCCTAAAGTCAAATTCTACATCGGTGATGTGCGGGACTATAACAGCATTCGCAGTGCAATGGTTGGCGTGGATTACGTTTTCCAGGCTGCGGCACTGAAGCAGGTACCGAGCTGCGAGTTTTATCCATTCGAAGCAGTCAAGACAAACATTATCGGTGTCGAGAACGTCTGCAACGCTGCTCTTGAATGTGAAGTCAGTCGCTTGATTGCTCTCAGCACCGACAAGGCTGTTTATCCGATCAATGCGATGGGAATGAGCAAAGCGTTGATGGAGAAAATTGTGATTGCCAAAGGGCGCTTAACCGATCCCGATCGGACTCGGTTCTGTTGTACGCGATACGGAAACGTGATGGCTTCTCGCGGCTCCGTGATTCCTTTGTTCGTCAAACAGATCAAGGAAGGCAACCCGTTGACGGTTACCGACCCGAACATGACTCGATTCCTGATGTCACTGGATGATTCAGTCGACTTGGTTCTATATGCGTTCGAGCACGGCAATCAGGGCGACACGTTTGTCCAGAAAGCGCCGGCAAGCACAATTGCTGATCTCGCCAAGGCGTTGGTTGAGCTGTTCGATGCCGAGAATGAGGTCAAGGTTATCGGTACGCGGCATGGCGAAAAGCTTTACGAGTCCTTGTTGACTCGCGAAGAAATGGCTTCTGCTGAGGACATGGGCGGATACTATCGAATCCCGGCAGACAACCGCGACTTGAACTACAACAAGTTCTTTGTCGAAGGGAACGTTCGTCATCCGGAATCGACCGATTACAACTCGCACAACACCACACGGTTGGATGTCGCCGGCACCAAAGAAAAGTTGCTCAAGCTGCCGTTCATTCAAAATGAACTTTCCAACCGACGTGAAAGCGTCGCTCCGTAGTCGACCAGGAACTCACCGGACGAAAAATGAAAAACATACTGGTAACTGGGGCACGTGGCTTCGTCGGCAGGAATTTGATCACCGCATTGAAACGTCGGGCAGACGATGCTGCGGTGAACGTTACGACTTATACGTCAGAGGATTCTGTCGAGCGGTTGAGCGAACTGGTTTCCCAGGCAGATTTCGTTTTCCACCTGGCGGGTGCAAATCGCCCTGAGAATGACGACGATTTCCAAAACGTTAACGTCGGACTCACGCAGAAACTGATCGACTGTCTCGAAAATTCTGCAGGTTCGCCTGGAGTTGTTTTCACTTCATCGACACAGGCCGAACGCGACAACGTCTACGGCAAGAGTAAACTGGCCGCCGAACAGGCACTGACGGACTATCAGAGACGAACTGGAAATCCCGTTTCGATTTATCGTCTGCCAGGCGTATTCGGCAAGTGGTCGCGACCTAACTACAACACAGTCGTCGCTACATTCTGCCATAAGCTTTCACGGGGCGAAGAGATCTCAGTCCACGATCCTTCCAGCCCGATGACGCTTGTTTATATCGACGAAGTCGTCAGATGCTTTTTGCGTCACGTCGATGTCCCAGACAAAATGAAGTTGAATGAGGCAGTCGAAGAAACGTTCGATTTGACCGTCGGCGAATTGGCCGAACGCATCAAAGCCATTGATGCGATTCGCAGGAGCCTGCACGTTCCTGATCTTTCGGACTCGCTTAATCGTTACTTGCACTCCACCTACAATTCGTTTCTATCCGAAGACGACTTCGCGTCTCAGGTCGACTTGAAAACGGATGATCGGGGGTGGCTGTTTGAATTGGTGAAATCCAAGTCGTTTGGCCAGATCTTTGTTTCGACAACGAAGCCGGGAATCACGCGTGGCAACCACTACCACGACACGAAAATCGAGAAGTTCTGCCTGATACAAGGGCAGGGGATCATTCGATTCCGGCACCTCGATTCCGACAACGTCATCGAATACCCCGTCGACGATCAGAACATCAAGATTGTCGACATCCCACCGGGCTACACACACTCCATTGAAAACAACGGTAATCAAACCATGATCGTCCTGTTCTGGGCAAACGAAATCTTTAATCCGGAGCGGCCGGACACCTATTGGGTCCCCGTACTGCAATGAAAAAAATGAAGGTAACCATCGTTGTCGGTACGCGGCCAGAGATTATCCGCTTGGCCTGCGTGATTGAGGCAGTCGATCGGCATTTCGATTTGACGCTCGTGCATACTGGCCAAAATTACGACTATGAGCTGAACGAGATTTTTTTCAACGATCTCGAACTTCGTAAACCAGATCATTTTCTCGAAGCCGCTGGAAAGAACGCGGCCGAAACGATTGGCAACACGATCAGCCGAGTCGACAGCTTGCTTGTCGAGCATCCAACAGAGGCGATGTTGGTCCTTGGTGACACAAACAGCTGCCTGGCAGCCTTATCGGCCAAGCGCCGGAAAGTTCCAGTCTTCCACATGGAAGCAGGTAACCGCTGTTTTGACCAGCGAGTGCCGGAAGAGATCAATCGAAAGATTGTCGATCACATCTCCGACATCAATATGACGTATAGCGATATTGCCCGCGAGTATTTGCTGCGGGAAGGGCTGCCGCCGGATCGGATCATCAAGACCGGCAGCCCTATGTTCGAAGTCCTTAATCGCTACGCCAGCAAGATCGACCAGTCCGATGTCCTGAAACGACTGGAGTTGCAGCAAGAAGGATACTTTGTTGTCAGTGCGCATCGAGAAGAAAACGTTGACAGCGAACGGAACTTTAACAACCTGGTTACATCATTGAATCGAATAGCCGACGTCTATTCGCTGCCGATTATCTTTTCCGCACACCCGCGAACGCGAAACCGGATCGAAGCAGCCGGCGTCAAATTTGATGACCGCATTCAAATTATGAAGCCATTGGCTTTTTCGGAGTTCGTTTGCCTGCAGAAAAACGCCAGGGCGACACTATCGGACAGTGGAACGATCACTGAAGAATCTTCGATCCTCAATTTTCCAGCGTTGAATATCCGGGAAGCTCACGAGCGACCAGAAGGTATGGAAGAAGCGTCTGTGATGATGACTGGGCTGGAACCAGACCGTGTGATGCAGGGGCTCGCGATTTTGCAAAGCCAGCCGCGAGGCGAAGAACGCTTGCTGCGGCCCGTCAACGACTACTCGATGCCTAACGTATCTGAGAAAGTTTGCCGAATCATCCTTGGATACACTGATTACGTGAATCGAGTCGTCTGGCGGCGTTAGCCGTTCGCGATAAACAAATTTGGGATTGAGAGTCCGTCGCAGCAGGCTTGAAAATCTCCTTTTCGGTCTATTCCTGTGTTACAATATTGACCAGCATTTTGCTCGCATGTCAATTCAAACTTGCCCCAATCTCCGTGACCAACTCCACTCTTTCAACCGAACCAAAGACCAACGCGGACGTCTTCGACAAATTCGTTCGCCTGATTTTGTTTCTGCTGGTCGCTGGAGTAACGGCCACTGCGGTTTTCAGCCCTGGGTTTGTCTCGCAAGTTTTCCGTTCGCTCGTTCAACGTGAATTCTCTGGCGGTTTACTACACCCGGCAATCATTGCGACCGCGATACTGATTTACCTTTGGGAAAGGTATTGGCCAGTCGGTGGCCGTAGTATCTCTGGCCCCGCCCAGCTGACGGACTTGGGCTGGTGGCTGATCAACGTATTGTGCGTGGTGACTTTCCCCGTTGTCCTAGCCAATTTCTCGGACCGAGCCGTTGATTCAGTTGCCACGGTCACAAGCACTGGCACTCAATTCGATCTACTCGCGGGACTGCCATGGTGGCTACGATATGCGTTGGCGATTCTGCTGGTGGATTTCGTGCGATATGCCATTCATGTTTTACGGCACAAACTGCCGCTGCTGTGGCGATTCCATGCCACGCATCATTCAACTCACGAACTGAACCAGTTCAGCGCGTTTCGAATGCATCCTGTTGACTACGCATTCTCTGCTGCCGTAGCAGCGATCCCCTTCAGCCTGTTTCGGATTCCGGTAGAAGGATTCGTGATTTACCAGGTTGCGATCGGTGTCTTGGGCCGGACTCACCATGCCGCCGTCCAATGGAAATGGCCGATCATCAACTGGATCCTGGTAAGCCCACAAGTTCACCGAATTCATCACTCGACTTCGGAAAAGTGCTTCGGCAAAAATTACGGACTGACATTTTCAATCTGGGATCGCATGTTCGGAACGTATATGGAACCAGAGCAAGAAGACGCGACACCGGTAACCGGAGTACCCGGGTTCAAAAACGTCGAAGCGACCTCGCTGGCTGAGGTACCAGTTGTGTTGATCAAGCAACTGCTCGCGCCGCTACGCAAATTTGATTCGGATTCTTAGTCGCAAGGTGCCTGATGGATTCCGAAACAACCGCTGCAATTCCCGAGGATGTTCAAAACCAGCAATCGCACTGGATTCGTTGGGTTATCGCTGCGATCGTCGCCGGAATCTTTGGGTTATACGCCCTGAAAACAACTGCTGAGTTTTCGTTAACTGGCCGACCAGTTTTTGACATGGTGGCTCTGTTGGCGGCAGGCAACTTCCTTTGGTACCTGTTCGTTCGAACGTTTCCTGGCTGGTCGAAAAAAAGACAATTCGGCCTGATCGCGTCTGCAATTATTGTGCAATGCATTCTATTCGCTACCCTGAGAATGGATGGTTTGTACGGCAACGGCAGGCCGAAATTCACCAATCGTTGGATCAGCAAATCGGCGGACCGATTTTTTGCTAGCGCGAACAACAGAAGCTTTGAGTTCGATGCCGAGTCGAACCCGCTCTGGGGCGAATTCCGAGGCAAAGGTCGTACCGGTTCATTCGAGTCAGTCGAAATTGGAAACCTCAACGAGCAACCACCAGTTCAAACATGGGCAGTTCCAGTCGGCAGCGCCTGGTCTTCTTTTGCGATCGCCGACACGGTCTGCCTGACTCAGGAACAGCGCGGAGAGTTTGAGTCGGTAGTCTGCTATGAATTGGCAACCGGCAAGCAACTTTGGGTGCACGAAGACTCAGTCCGATTCACTGAGCCAACATCCGGCGAAGGCCCCCGAGCTACGCCAACGATTGACCGCGACCTGGTGTTTACATTGGGAGCATCCGGGATCCTCAATTGCCTCGAAATAGCCACAGGAAAGAAAATCTGGTCTCGGGATGTGCTGAAAGAAAACAACATTGAGAACCGGAATTTTGGGATGACTGGTTCTCCGTTGGTTCACAATGACCTGGTTATCATCGCCCCCGGATCCAACGACACGGAGGAAGGTACGGCACTCATTGGCTACCGCCGTTCTGACGGCCAACCGATCTGGTCATCCGGCAACGAAACGACTTCTTACAGCTCTCCACAATTTGCCACGGTTTGCGGGGTGCCGGCCGTCCTTTGCCTCAACGGAGACGGGCTCTCCGGCCATCGTTTAAGTGACGGGCAAGCGATGTTCCATGTTCATTGGACCAGTAACGCGGCCGAAAAAAATAACGTCTGCCAGCCTTTGGTCTTCAACGATCAACAAGAACAGAAAACACGAATCTTTATTTCTTCCGGCTACGGTCGTGGGGCAGCAGTATTCGAAGTCAGCCCTCAGGATTCAGAATACCAAGTCGAAACGGTTTGGAAAAACAAATTCCTGAAGTCCAAATTCTCATCCGCGGTAACGAAAGATCAGTTTGTGTATGGATTGGACAACGGAATATTAACATGCCTCTCACTTGAAGACGGCAGCCGAATGTGGAAACAAGGGCGATACGGCCACGGTCAGCTGATTCGAATCGGCAGTCACTTGATTGTCCTGGCCGAAAAAGGGTTCCTCGCTCAGGTAGATTGCGATCCGACACGATTCAACGAAACGGCCCGTTTGGATGCGTTGCAGGACCGAACATGGAACCACCCGTCTTTTGACGGAAAATATTTGCTGGTCCGCAATGACCAGGAAGCGATTTGTTTTGAGCTGCCGATAACGGCAACCGCCACAGCTTCCACCATCGGGGCCCAGGATAACAACCGGCCAGACCGACTGAATGAGTGAATTGGCAACAACGGCGCATACCTAATCTGCATATATTTCCAAAATCCATGAAAGCACTTGCCCGATCGGATCCCAACCAAAACAATACCAGCTTCCTCAGATCTTTGTTCGCCACAACTCTTCGCATAGCTGATGAACCAGTCTCCTTCCAACCTCGATACTTTCATACTGATCTTCAAGTATGTCGTGCTGCTGTTGGTCGTTTCATGCAGCGTCCTGGCGTTTATGGTGGCACAGAACGAAAAAGAGTTCTTGATTGCCATCCTGGGAGTATTTTGCCTGGTCATCGTTTCGTTTCCGATGTTGATTGGCAGCAAAGTCGAGCTGTTTGAACCGCTCACATTCCTGATCGTACTGGTGATCATTGGCATCCCAATCAAGATTATTTACGTGCTTTGGATCCGGCGTACCGACCAGTTCGTGATTGATCATGTGCTGCTGAACCAGCAACCGGACGTGTTTCTCCCGGGCACCATTGTCCTGGTCATTACCTTGTTCCTGCTGATGATGGGATATTCGCTGCGATTCCCTACGGCTCCACTGTCGTTCCTGTACTTCCCGCAAGTGAAAGAATTCAACGGTAGGAAGTTGCAGGTCGCACTATTCGTTTTTGTAATCATCGCCGTCTCCGGATTCCTGGCATTTGTCGGCAGCGCCGGTGTGAGCTTAAGCAGCCTGACCTCGCTTTCACAGAAACGGTTCCTGGATTTCCGAGCCGAAGGTGGCGAACGGATGCATAATATTTTGTATGTGTTTGTCAGGATGGCGGGGTTCTCGAAGTTCGTCGTTTACTTTGGATTGATCTGGATCATCCATCGCAAGAAGTCCTTCTTCAGCTACACCGGCCTCTTCATTGCCGTGGCTATTTTCCAAACGATTATCCTGGCGTTCATGCTCAACAGTCGGGCAGGGGTGGCCTTGCTGCTTCTGGATTGCTGCATCCTGTCGTACTTTTTGGTCAATCGAGTGAACCCCAAGATGATCATCGCAGTCGCAATGTTCGGTTCATTCCTGATGATGGTGATGCTTGCTGCCAGACTACAGATGGCGAAAGGAACCGAAGGCGCGCCGCTTGGTAGCCTGGTCCAAACCACGCTCTGCGGTAGAAATTTCATGGACGTTGCCAAGATCTGCCACATTATCAATGGTGTTCCCAAAGCGATGGACTATCGCAACGGCGAAATGCTTTACAACTGGATCGCTGGCCCGATCCCGATGAAGTACTGGCCTGAAAAACCAAAGTGGGCAACTCAAGGAATCGTCGTCAATCAGAAGATCTTCAAGTACCGAGGCACCGTATCTGGTTGCCCGCCAGGCATCATGGGCGAGCTGTATTGGAACTTTGGCTTGGCAGGACTCCTGATCGGGATGTTTCTTGCTGGCATCATCTACAAACAGATGTTCGTCGTATTTTCATACAATCGCGATTCGCCTGCCGCGATTTTGATCTACACAATGGTGTTCACTCGTTTCTTCCTGTTTACCATTGCTAACGATTTAGGCACCGGGATCGTCAAGGCAGGCCTTGATTTGATTCCTACCTACATCACACTCTCGTACATTGGGATGACGCACTCCCCAGTTCAAGATAATGAGTAAAGATCGCCGCCGCGAATCATCGGCGAGTGCCACCGAATCGATAGACACGCCGTGCACGCTGAATCGGCGAACCGTGGATTAAGCTTCCACCATTCCCTTGCGCAAACCAACGGGTTGTCGCCACCACCGAAGACTGTGGCACCATTCGGGCAGCTAGAATATCCGCCTCATACTCAGCTCGACGACGAGAAACTGGTCGATTGAGGTGCCCGAGTCGCAAGTGCGCCTGTTCATGGGCAAGAATAAACCTGGAAACATCGGGGCCAACTCGACGCATAGCGCGCGGGTTGTAGTAAATCACCGATTGCCCGGATCGAGTACTAGTCACCCGAGCGTACCCGGTCATGAACGGTCGGGGGACTACCGCCTGGCCAAAAAGCTCAGTGGCAAAAATTGAAATCAGGAAGACAAGAATCAAGGCAGGACTTTTTCGCATTTGTTAACTCCGTATCAATGCCAACTCCGTATCAATTCCAAAGCTGCTGCAATTATTACACCCGCATAGGGTGTGTGAATTCTCCAAAAAATCAGGGTGCTAAAAAAACGGAGTTACAATTTGGAATAGTCTGAGATTACTGTATTTCATCAACACTTGCGATGAGCAGTTACATTATGCTACCGCGCAATAAACTGCCCCTCCACAAACAAGACATTTGGTTCCACTGCTGACAACTTTTGCGGCATAAAAAGAGTAGGCAGTTCGGGCTATTGAGACAGTCTACCGAACAAACCAATACACATTCTGAACAACAAAAAAGCGGCACCAAAATGATAACCGCTTGTTCCTTTTCAATTCTGCATCCCCTCCACTCGTCGGAGGCTCGTTAATGCCCTTCGGCAACTTTGCCATCAACGACGACTGGCCTGTAACCGCCCTTCGATTTGAAGTAACCGATCAACAGCAGATAACAAACCAACATGAACGCCGGCAAGATCGCAATCGTCGCCAACGCGCCTTGTTTCGATCGTGTAATGGTGGCGTTGACTTCCGCTGCCATAGTTTCGTCAAGCTCGGCGACCTTCATTCCGTCGACTGCTTTGTAAGGAATCGAAAAGTAGCTGTCGTCCTTCGAAATCTTTTCGTACACAGCCGAATCCTGAGCGGTCAACGCAACACGCGCTGTGTCCTCCTGCATCTTACCGATCAGCGGGCCACCGATAATTCCGACTGCCAACATGCCGATACCGGCAATCGCGTTCAGCGTCAAAGCACCACCTTTCGGGAACTGTTCCGATACGACGCCCAACATCGTTGGCCAGAAATAAGTCTTGGCGACACCGTACAATGTCGCCGCCGCAAAAATGGCAACGAATGTTTCGGTGAACGAAAGCCAATACAGCCCGGCGATTGCAAGTGCCGCACATGTCGCCAACAAACCCAAGGGACCAAACATCTTTACGACAGGCCCAGCAAAGAACCGCAACACGCACATAATCGCCGACGTATAGATCAATACCCACAGCGGATCAAACCCGGCTTCTACCATCGGCTTTTCCATGATCCCAGAGATGGCACCGTCTGTTCCCAACTCGGTTGTTGCCAGCGGCATCATGATCAAACACAAGAAGATCATCAACGGACGTCCTAGCGACTGGCAATAAACACCGTAGGCAATGACTGATGCCGCAATGATGCCCCAGATCAAGTACTGGTTCAAACTGAATACCATCCCAATCTGCGTAAAGATCAAGTAGGCCGCGATGGCCGCACCGATCGCACCAAACTCAGCCAACATCTCTTTGTATGTTGCGCCTGAAGAAACCCGCTCATTCACTGGAAACTTGGCTGGAAGCAACATCAACAAGTACACAACCGCCGGAATCGCAATAATGTAAATCAACTGACGCCAGTCTTCCGTTCCGATCGCAAGTGTAATCACACCACCCAGAACCAAGCCGCCTGGCCAACCTGCGTGCAGAATGTTCAGCCACTTGGTCTTATTAAAGCTGAACATCGTCGCCACCACTGGATTGATGAACGCCTCAACCGTCCCGTTCCCCAAACCAAGAATGATGGAACCGTACGTCAACAATTGATAGCCTTTCGACTGAGCTGCTGTCAGTTCATCGCCGGTCAAACCATCTTGTTTGACGGCCGCGTAAGCCATCAACGCCAATGCCGCATAGGCCGCGTAGCAAATGAAACTGAAAACCATCGCAAAGCGATAACCAACTCGATCAATCACAAAGCTGAACAGAATAATACTGATCGCAAAGGGCCAGATCCCATGTCCAAACAACGTCTGGGCCTGAACAGCGTCCAAGCCAAAATCCGCAGGCCACATACTCGCATTGTTGATCATGAATGCGCGAGAGATGAAGGCAAAAGCGGTTGTAATCAAGGCAATAAAGCAGCCCCAGAACATGAGCTGAGACGGCTTTTCCTGGGTTGGGTTGAGTGTAGCTTCAGACATGGGATCGCATTGGGTTTTGAACAATTTGGAACTAATGGATTATTGACCATGCGAGTATAACCAAACCAGCCTTGCCGTAAACTAAAAGCTGCCAACGGCTTGTTGGATTTACTGGAAACGTGACGCCGCCCCGTAACCAAGACAACAATCTCAGCCTGTTCGGAACAGATTATCGCAAAAGTGGGGCAGCACTCTCGACCGCAGTCGAGGAAAACCTTCCGCGCTTCGCCGAATGTATCAAGCATTCGTTCGGCCATCCTTTGGACATCCAGCTTATCTCAGTGCGCCAACAACCAGTCCCGCACACGAGGATTGAAGTCGTCGATTCGTTCCCAATGAAACGCGTGCCCGGCACCGGGATAGAGATGCAATTCGGAATCAGGGATACCGGAAGCAACTTCGTTCGCCATCCACTTTGGAGTGAAAATATCGTCCTCGCCACCGATGACCAAGGCAGGGCAGGCTATCTTGCCGAGTTGATCGACTACGTCGTGCTCGATGCAGGCGATCGCCTGTCCAACCAAACCATTGACTGGCTGCGGGTTTGGATCAGCGGCCGCATCTTTGCGAACCTCGAAAAACTCCTGGTGAGCTTGGTCGTTATCCCAAGTCCCTTTCGCAAAGATCAGCAGCTGAATGAACTCCATGAAGTCTTCTGTTTTGAAATTCTTCTTGGCGTTGACCATCAGGTTAAAAACGCCTTTGGCATAGTTATCACACCGAGCCCACGGGCACATCAAGACAGTCGACTGCACCAGCTCCGGGTGCCGGATCGCCAGCTGTTGCGCGATAATGCTGCCCATGGAAACGCCAACGATGCGAGCTTTCTCAATCCCGAGCTCCTTCAACAGCGCCGCATGGTCATCGGCCATCATCGCACTGGAGTAATCACCGTCTGGTTTGTCAGACAACCCGACTCCGCGATTGTCCGGCATGATGCAGCGAAACGACTCGCTCCAGAGCTCTGAGTGCTTTTCCCAAACTGACCAGGGAGCCGTGATCCCCATCACCAGCAACAACGGATCGCCGGAGCCAGTCTCCTCATAGTTCATTTTGATTCCGTTAGCAGTGATGATTGGCATTCCAAAGGCTCCCAGTTCAATTCAAAATTTCAATGAAGGCACAAGCGTTTCTTTGATCCACTTGCCGTCGTGGATAGTGACACCGTCTGGATCATTGACCGCCTGCTCGGCTTCGTCTTCGCAAATGATCCAACCGTCGTAGTTCGTATCAATCAGCCACTGAGTGATTTCAGTCAGTTCGACTTTGCCCTCGCCCATCAACGCAAACTCCGGGTTGCCATCCCAATCTTTGTAGTGCACATGATTGATCAGGCTGGCGTACTCTTTCATTTTCGCCAATGGATCCATGCCGCCATTGATAATGTGGCCAACATCAGGAGTCCAACCAGTCACCGAGGCATCCAGCCCGTCGAGAATAACCCCGTAGTCTTCCTCCGTGCGATTGGTTGATGTCTCAGGAGAATTCGGATGGAAGCTGGCCGTTACTCCGGCGTCCGCCGCCCGTCGCGAAACCGAATTGAGATTGGCAACCAGATTCATTCTTCGTTGCTCAAGATCGTGTCGCCCTTCCGGCATTTGCACCGTGCACAAAACCGCGCCGGGAAACTTCTTCAGTAACGCGATAATCTTGTCCGCTGCCTCACGCTCTTCATCCGTCTCTTCCGGGTGATTCCAGGAAAGCACCAGAGCAATCGCAGCCAACTCAATTTCGGATTGATTCAGCTTTTCTGCAAGTCGATCCGGGTCCGACAAATCACCCATCCACGAATGGATCGGTTCGATGCCACGAAACCCGGCCTGCGCCGAAACATCAATCATGTGCCCCAACTGGTTCTCATACGCCTGGCCATTCTCTTTCATGAACCAAGTGTAAACCTCAGCGCCGAATTTGAACTTCATGATTTCAGGAACCTATGTGATTGCGTATGAATTGATAACCTTGCTCAGCAATCTCCCAGGGATCACTGAACTCACGCCAAACATTAATCGCGTTGGCAAATTCGACATCGTTGCGCGAGAATGATTCGATCGTGTACCAGCCTTGGTATCCAACTTGTTTTAGTTTGTCAAAAATCGCGTTGAACGGGATGTGTCCTTTCCCTGGTGTACCGCGATCGTTCTCGCTGATGTGCACGTGCGCGAGGAAGGGTGCGATTGTTTCTATCGCGTCTTCGAATGACTTCTCCTCCATGTTCGCATGATGCGTATCAAAAATCGCTCGGACTGCCGGGTGATCCGTCAGCTCCAACAATTTCTTCAATTGCTCCATCGTGTTGCACAAGTAGCATTCGAAACGATTGAGCGCTTCCACCGCCAACACCATGTTGGCTTGCTCCGCATACTCGCCGATGGCACGCAAAGTCTCGGCACTGTACTTGAATTCGTCTTCCGTTGGTGGCTGGTTCGTGAATTGCGCAAAGGCGGAATGCAACGGGCCGCACAAAACAGTCGCCCCGGCGCTCGAAGCCATGTCGATATCCTGCTTGTGCCGATCAATCGCCGCGTGCCGGATCGCCGCATCCGGGCTGGCCGGATTCGCTTCCGGCGTAGGCGCATTCACGGCCGTCGCGGCCATGCCGAAGTCTTTAAGCAACTGGCCGATCTCCAGGTACGCTGACGGATCCCGGTTCCCCATCGAGAACTCGATCCCGTCGTATCCGATCGCTTTCAGCTTTTCGATGTTTGAGAACAAGTCGCGTGAGGCAACGGCGTTCCAAACTAGCAAATTGAATCCTATCTTATTCA
Organism: uncultured Pirellulaceae bacterium; assembly: GCA_964641465.1. Classification (GTDB taxonomy): domain Bacteria; phylum Planctomycetota; class Planctomycetia; order Pirellulales; family Pirellulaceae; genus Mariniblastus. Next base: position 161,500 of record CAZXLW010000003.1, read on the forward strand.
TTATCCAATCAATTCTAATTAACTAACTACTGCCGATTTCAAATCCGACTGTATCGCCTGCAGGACTTCGAGAATCAAAGTCCATGTCTTTGGCTCCTCCAACGTCGCGTTCGGGAACATACATCCGTCCCAACAAATATGCTGGATGTTGTTTCTGATTTGTTGCTGGTCGTCAAGCAGCCAATACCTCGCACACTTGACCATATCCAGTTTTCCATCCGGAGCATCGGCAGGGCAATGCCGGCCAGTCTTATCATGGCTGCCGCTACCATGCACCGTCCCATTCGATTGCGCGACGTGGAAGTCAATCGTCCACGGGCCCAGCTTATCCGTCATGGATTTATAGGCAGCCCAAAACTGGTCCTCGTCGTAGTCGCTCTCCAGCATCGCATGCTCAGGAGCGTTGACGCCCAACAAATACAAATACGTATGGGCCAGGTCTGCCTGAAACCCAACGACATCCGGACGATCAACCTGCTCCAACAATTCGAGCATATGTTTCCAAGAATGCATCGCGCCCCAGCAGACTTCGCCCTCCGCAGCCAGGCGCTCGCCATGATCGGCCGCAATCCTGGCAGCTTCACGAAACGTTTCGGCAATTCGTTTCGTTCCAGCAATCGGATCTTTCGCCCATTCGACTGGCGAAGCTGCCGAGTCAATCCGAATACAGCCATATGACCGCACGCCTTGTTCATTGAAGATTTTCGCAGCCCGACAACCCATTTTGATCGCGTGCAGGAACTTCTGCTGGTCAGCATCGCTCCCCATCGCACTGGCACCCAAAGTTCCTTGCCAAACCGGCGCGACGACGGTTCCGATTTTGAATCCACGACCAGCGATCTGGTCGGCAACCTGACGGATCTCGTCTTCCGAAGCCTCGATATCAAAGTGCGGCTGATACATAAAGAAGTCGACACCGTCATAGCCGCGGCCATCTACGTTTGCAGCCGCCGTCAGGTCCAGCATCGTGTCCATGCCAATCGCGGGCTCGGTGTCCGGTTCCCCCTTGCCCACCAGGCCGGGCCACATTGCATTGTGTACTTTCAACATAGCTGCGTCGTTTTCTGCGTTGCTTGAACTGTGGTGGTTAATTTTGCCGTTAATCTAGCACCTTGGAAAGGAAACACAATTCCGCGACAGAACCAGATTGATATAACTTTTCCGATATGTATGCTAACAAGTTCTTGTGTTTCCTTCCTAATTCATTCCCCGCGTGCAATTATGCCAGTCAGCTCAAAAGCAATTTTCTGTTCATTTATCGCAGTGTCTATCTGCTGTTTCTTCACGACCGATTCACGTGCTCAAACTGTGGTCTTTGATAACGGTGTCGGCGCTGCTGCCAATGTTGACGACGCACTTCAGTCCGACGCCGATCCACTGCCCGAAAACAACAACTCAGTCGAAATCGCAGCTGATGATTTCTTTGTAACTGCGGACACCGAGATCACGACGGTTGAGTGGTTTGGGTTGTATGCGATTTCCAACACTCCCGCCGTCGACGATTTCGTGATTCGAATTTACGCTGATACCGATGGTCCCAGCGGAAGCCCAATTGCCACGTTCAATGTTGGCAATGACGTCAACCGGAACAACACCGGTGTCACATTCATGTTTCTGCTGGATGTGTTCCAGTATTCTGCAGACATCAGTTTCGCAGCCGCGGCCAACACGACGTATTGGCTGAGCATCGACGCGCAGTCATTCGCGGACAATAACGACACCTGGTTCTGGGGAACCAACTCGCTGGCGGGGAATACTCACACTTCGTCAGACATCGGAAACACATGGACTCCGTTTGGGCAAACCACCTCGATGGTGTTGTCGGGGGTCGAAACGATGAACAACATCCCCGGTGATATCAACTGCGATGGCGAAGTCAACTTGCTCGACGTGCAGCCTTTCGTTGACTTGATTTCGACCGGCGGTTTTCTGGATAAGGCTGACTTGAACAAGGACGGCGCGGTAGACCTGCTGGATGTCGACCCATTCGTCGCGTTGCTGGCTGGCGCCTAGTGGTCCTTCCAAGCTGAATTGAATAGTTTGCGTCCCGAGTTTTTGGGTGCCATGTTCACGCCTTTCCAATAAGAAGCCAACTCCCAGCAACGGCATGCTTACGCTAGTGATGAGGCACTGGTCAACGCGGCGTGAGCATGCTTGTTCGGTTCGGCACACATAACCACCACCGCTCGCGTAAACATGGTACCCGTCAATTCAAGTCGGACGAACCACTAGTTAGTGTCTCCCGACAGACACTAGATAATTAAATTCACAATTTGCAGAAGCTTGGCAATCCTGCCTGGAAGTCATTCCAGATTCGCAATTTCACCATTGTCGATACTGGACAAGGCAGTCAACAGTTGCGGACTTGAGCTGTTGCGCAGCGAACGTGTTGAACCATCGCACAAGGCAAAGACAACGACTCCGGGATGCGCGGAACTGAATTGTCGCGCTGAGTAACGCAAGTTACCGTCTTTCCCATCAAACGGGTTTAGAAACGGCGGCGGATCGACGCGAATTTCGTTCTGATCGTTGCTGGCATCCGTTGCCCAGTTCATAAAGCGACCAGGTTGAAAAGTAAACGGCAAGCAATACTCGCGGACGCCGGCGACCATTTCGCCCTGACTTTCACCGAAACAGATGGTATTGGAAAGCCCATCACGAATATCACGAATTCGTTGAGCATGGTTCGCGCCTCGAACAAGCCGAGTCGACTCTTCACCGAACTCGAAATATCCATTGCATGGTAGATAATCTGTGCGGATGCGAGCCGGGATGTCAGCGTGAAGATTGGTGACTCGATCCGGGATTCTCATCGAAGGACAAATACACAAACTGTACGCAGGGACCATCGGGTCAGCGTCGTGATCAATCAAATCAATCCGCTGGACCTGTTGATCACGTGCAGCATTGATGACCAGTTCGCGCATCGCCGCGTACTCTGCAAATTCGGCAACGCGAATCGACGTCGAATGCAGGATCAGGTCATCGTTAAACGTCTCCGTTCCGATACCGTCGATTTGCTCGGTCCCGCTTGGGTACCGCTGATGCGCGGACTCATAGTTCAACATTGCCAGTGCTATCTGACGGAGCTTGTTGGTGCAGGCTGTTCGCCGAGCAGCTTCCCGTACCTGCTGCACCGCCGGAAGTAGGAATCCGATAAGGACCCCAATGATGGCAATCACCACCAATAGCTCGACAAGTGTGAACCCGTTTCTTTGAAATCGCTGCATGATCACCGACCGTAAATTTCTCATAGCTCAATTCTACGAAATGCAACCAACAAATCAAAACTCAATTCCCGTGTATTGGACATCACAATTCGAATGTGCAACTTCCGGGCCTTGTGGTCGAAGCACCATAATCGTCAAATATACGTACGGACACGACTAGACAGAAAGATTGGACATCGTGGTGCGGTGCTACCAGATTGCCAAATGTAAGATCAACTACATTGCTATTGAATAAAAACGGGAATAAGAATGAATCGCGTTACCAAACACTCTGTGAAATTTTCAATTTTGACTTCCTTAATCCTTTGCCTGTTGGCAGGCCAATCAGCGTTCGGGGAGGACTGGACAAGATTTCGCGGGCCAAATGGTTCTGGGGTTGCGAGTGAGACCAAAGAGTTCGTCACTGAGTTTGGCGACGATAAGAATCTCAACTGGAAGATTGAATTACCAGGCAGTGGCGCGTCGAGCCCAATTGTGGTTGGCGACAAGATTTTCGTTACGTGCTACTCAGGTTACGGCGAAAGCCGTTCAGACATTGGCGAAATGGAAAAACTTGAACGCCATTTGGTTTGCGTGAATCGGACTGATGGCAAGGTACTCTGGCAGCGCGATTTTGATCCGCACCTACCCGAAGACAAATTCTCTGGAATGGGCGTACCTGAACATGGCTATTCGAGCAGCACTCCCGTTTCCGATGGAAAGCATGCATTTGTATTCTTCGGCAAGTCCGGTGTATTCGCGTACGACATGGACGGCAAACAAGTTTGGAAAAAAAGCCTGGGTACCGATTCTGGAAGTCGTAAGTGGGGCTCAGCAACCAGCCCAATTATCGTCGATGGCGTGCTGGTCGTAGTTGCCAGTGATGAAGATGACGCCATCTACGGACTGCAGCCCGAAACAGGCGAAGAGATCTGGAAGGTCCAAGATCCGCAACTTGAAAACGTGTGGAATTCACCAATCATCACCGGCAAGAACGGTGACACTCAGTTGCTGATCTCCATCCCCAAGAAAGTCTGGGCCCTCGATCCGAAAACTGGCAAGCTCAAATGGCATTCCACCAACGGAGTCGACGCACCATCTGTCTCAACCAGCCTTGTCATGGATGGCGAGACCGTCATCGCGATGGGTGGCCGCACTCGAACATGCACTGCACTCAAGACAGGCGGCAAGGGCGACGTGACCGAAACGCATACGGTCTGGACCGGGCGAGCCATCAGCTCGATCGTTACACCAGTAGCCTACAAAGGCCATCTGTATTGCATTTCCCAAGGCGTTGCGATGTGTGCCGATGCAAAGACTGGCGAGGTCGTTTTCAAAGAGCGTGTTAAAAGCGGAGACAACAATGCTCCTCGTCGACGTGGTCCCGGCGGGATGAATTATTCGTCACCAGTCGTTGTCGGCGGCAACATCTACCAGTTCTCAAAGACGGGGACTTGCTACGTGGTAGCTGCCAAACCCGAATTCGAACTAGTCGCGACCAACAAATTCGAGAACGACGATTCGGAATTCAACGGCACACCGGCCATCGCCAACGGTCAGATGTTCGTCCGTTCCAACAAGTTCCTCTACTCCATCGGCAAAAAACAAGACGAATAATTTTCGCAGCTTAGAACTAAGATTTCTTATTAGGAGTCATGGTCTTTGCCGAAAGTTTGTTTTTTCATCCGTAGGGAGTTCGTTACTGCCCTGACGAATCGGTTGTCAGGACTTCAACACCACGAGTTTCGATTCGATTTTCTCGCAGCTGAACCACACGCAAGTTTGCTTCGCGTGCTTTATTCGAAATAGTCCCATCTGCACTGATGCATTGGTCAAATGTGCCAGCGTTTTCGTAGTTCTCGAATCGTTCTGTAGAAAGAATGGTTTTGCGGACAGCAAGGTTGTCGTCTAACAAATTCACTCTATTGAAACCAAAAATCAACCATCCATCGGCTGTGGCTGCAATCCTTTCAGCCGCCCTGACGGAATCGAACGAATCGCTTTCACCGCTGTCTGCGTTATAGCTGTGGACAATTCCTGCAGCGATCCAGGCCACGATTGGTTTCGTCGGGTGCCATGTAAGAGATTTTATTTTGTTCGAGACGCGGATGGTTTTGATAGCGCCAAAAGAACGATTGTCAGAATCGAGTTTCCAGATCTCCAATCGATTACTACCGGAGACCGCCACCAGAGGGTGTTTTGGGGAAAGATGAGGCGTTCCCTTGCTCATTCGTTTGGACTTCTGAGCCCTCTCCAATCGGCCGGCAAGTGGAGTCGACTGTGGCTGGTAGTTTTGAGTCACTGGGAGATAACCTTCATTATTATTTCGGCGATCAAACACAATAAAGCTGTCGAGTTTGGAGTTTCTCTCGCGGCTTGAAACCCTCGTCGTAATCAAGTCCTTTGCTACCTCAAACCGCGATCCTTTGAACTCGCATTTCAGTTCAGTAGTTTCAGTCAACTTACCGGTTTTGATATCAAAAAATCCAAGCATGTCTTTGTAATCGACCCGATTCTTGCGGGTCGAATACGAGCGACTGCCATTGCGAAAGGTTGACGCGACAAACAGCGGCAACACAATCCGATTTTCGTAGATAACAGGGGCCACGAATCGGTTTGCGAATTGGGAACCCATGCCACGTTGAAAGCAAAGCTCGTCTTTTTCAGATGATTCATCTGAGGTCGCATTTGCTTGAAGCAAGATATGATCGCCGCTAGATACGTTGTAAATTCGCGTTTCAAGTTCATTGAACGTTGGAGGACGAGTACGTCCGCGCCGGTACGTATAGGCGCGCGACTCCGCAATCTCATCCCTGTCGACGAAGCCATCTTTATTTTTGTCGACAAGAAGAACTGATCTGCTGAATTTTGCTTCCTCAATGCTCAATTTCCCATCTTTATCGGTGTCGTAAATCTTGAGCGTTGGTTTCGATAGTTTATTCGTCAATCTATCGAAGAGCGACTTTTCGATCTCTTGCCTGTCGACGAAGCCATCTTTGCTATTGTCGACAAGAATTTCTCTGCTGGCTTTTACTTCCTCAATGCTCAATTTCCTATCTTTATCGATGTCGTAAAACTCGAGCATTAGTTTCGCTAGTTTATCGCTCCATCTGTCGGCGAGCGACTTTTCGATCTCTTTCCTGTCGACGAAGCCATCTTTGTTTTTGTCGACAAGAATTTCTCTGCTGGGTTTTACTTCCTCAATGCTCAATTTTCCATCTTTATCGGTGTCGTAAATCTCAAGCGTTTGTTTCGCTAGATAAACCGCCTGATACCAACTATCAGGTTCTTCATTCAATGATTTTGTTTTCGAAACGACCAGCGATGTAGAATCAGGAGACCAAACCATCGCTTGGATTGATCCAGTTTCGAGCGTTTTAATCAGCTTTCCCGTTGCCACAGAGCAAATTTGAATTTTGCGAAAATTCGCACGAGATTCTTGTGACCAAACACCATCTACCGGTGGAATGTCAGAGCCCACGATCGCAAGAAGTTCTCCGTCAGGGCTAAGTGCATACTTTGCGTCTCGTACCACGCGGACATCAGGCGCTGGGAAACGTTTCATCTCTGGAATGTCGAAGGTGGTGAAGGTTCCGAGTTCAGAAAACTTGCCGGTTTGTAAATCAAAAGGCCTGTTGTAGTAAGTGAATCGCTGTGCATCTGCAGCCAGGTCAAAACTGGTCGGCCCGGAAACGACATGTTTTCTGTCAAATGGTATCAATCGCTGGAGTTTCGCCAGTTCAACCAGAGAGGCGCCCTTTTGCCGCTGAGCGTTGGAGAGGAAAGTTGCATTGGGTCCGAGTTCGAAAAC
>CAZXLW010000003.1:168619-176299 GCA_964641465.1 uncultured Pirellulaceae bacterium
CCTTTTGCCGCTGAGCGTTGGAGAGGAAAGTTGCATTGGGTCCGAGTTCGAAAACGAAGTCGTTTCCGTTTTGTGCCCAATCAAATTGCATGTATTGCATGTGTTTGACATGCCGCTGAAGTAGCTTCGGGTTTTTTGAGTAGAAAGGACCAAGCTTCCAATCACAGATGGCCGTCGAGCCTGTTTCCATTTCTTTCAGCACAAGCTCTCCATCTCGCGAAGCGTAAGCGACCCGCTGAAAACTTGGGTCAGGGTGAAGCTTTTGTCCTTCCGTTTCCGGTTTGAGGGTTCGGATTCGAACAAATGAATCGAGATCCCAGATTTCCCATTGGCCTGAATCATTGACTGCGATTTCGTTGTTTTTTGGCAGGAAGCGACCGTTCTCCTTACCGGTAAAAATATGCAGCAGTTTATTTTCTTCCAGGTCCCAAACCTTTACGTCTTCATCGACTGTTGCAGCAAAGTAACGGCCGTTGCTGGACCATGGATGGCTCGATATCTCTCCACGTATGCCGAAATTCGGATGCGCAAACACGCCTCCTTTGGACAAGTCGATAAAGGCGATTTCGTCTTCGCTCTGAACAGCTAACAGCAAGCCATCCCATGACCATGCGATATGTTTGCCCTCACTTGGTATCACGTCGATCAATTCCACGTGGTCCTCAAACAGCTTGCACACGGTCACCTGTTTGTGCAGCTTTCCGTTTTCTACGATGGCGATAATGTCAGGGTCAGGTGACCAGGCGATCTGAACCACTTTGTCCTGAGCCGGAATAATGTGGGTTGGCTGGCTATCGCGGTTCCAAATCGTAATTTTATTGTCGGCGTTGCGGCTTCGCGTCGCGATCCGCGAACCGTCGGAATTGATTCGGATTCTGTATGCATCTTCAAAAGCTGGTTCGATGCTCCAGCTAGTGACACCGTCTCGTGCTGGCGGCTTGGCAACGATTGCGTTACGAAAAAACGGAGCCTTGGGATCAATGCTTAGTTTCAGTTTCCGTTGCAGTTCATCGGCGCCGAGTGTCGGTAGTTCCGCCAGCGTTGGAGCAGGTTTAATGGGAGTAGGAGCGACTGCACCTTCTGTCGTACTGTCTCCGACGATCGAGTTTGGATTGGGCTTTAACTCCACACGAACAATGTTCTGCTCACCTCTTCGAATGGTGATGACTTCGGACGAAAGCGTGTATTGGCCGGACGTGTCAGTCATCTGAAGTTGATAGACTCCCGACCGCAGCGGTGTCTTTCCGATTACGACTTTGTAGCTCTTGCCTGTTTGCGGGTCTTGAATCGAAACCTCTTCATTGGCGATGCTTACCTCGATCGACGGATCAGCTTCGACGACCAAAGTCCCTTTGTCGTTGATTTGGTACAGCAAAAAGGACAATGCCAAACAGCAAGCTCCAACAACTCCGCCAATCAAACTTGTGAGCACCGGACTCATGCGAGACGTTTTGGCTTCTGTTTGCGGCATCAATACGGTGCCATCTTCCGAATTCAACGCCGCGATCAACTGATCCGCCGACTCAAGTCGATCTTCTGGTGATTTTTGCAAAAGAGATTCGATCACCCTTTTTAGATCATCAGGAATCTCGTTCCCGCTGGTCGTCTCAGGAAATGCCAACGAATCGTTGGCGACCGACATCATCGTCGAAAACAGATTGGACTTTCCGAAAGGCGATTCCCCAGCCACCATTTCGAACAACACCGTACCAACGCTAAACAAATCACTTTTTCCGTCCAGCTCCTTGCCTTGAACTTGCTCAGGCGACATATACGTCGGCGTGCCAAGGATCATCCCTGATTGAGTCAGGTTTGTCGTCGTTTCGAGAGCTCGCGCCAAACCGAAGTCGAGCAGCTTGATGTCGCCTTCAGGAGTTACCCAGATGTTTTCTGGCTTGATGTCGCGATGTAAGTAGCCGCGCTGGTGAGCGTATCGCAAACCCTCGGCAATCTGAATGGTCAGCTTCTTCGCGACCGCAGGCGAAAACTTCCCTTCAACGGTAAGCTTGTCCCGTAGCGACTGCCCTTCAAGAAGTTCCATCACCAGATAAGGCAATTGTTTGTGTTCGCCGAATTCCAATACCGTCGTGATCCTCGTGTTTCGAAGCTTCGCGGCAGACTGGACTTCTCTCTCAAACCGTGCGACAGCGTCGCGGTTGGTTGCCAATACAGGATTGAGAACTTTGATGCAGACCAACCGATTCAGCCTTGAATCTTCCGCTTTAAAAACCAGCCCCATGCCGCCACTGGCAATGAATTCAATAACTCGATAGTGAGCGATTCGCCCGATTTCGTCGCTTGATTCGGCTGGGCTCAGGATTCGATCAAATTCTTCCTGGCCAATCGGTTGACTGGCGACGAGTGATTGAATTTGTTCAACAAGGCTCTTTGGCTCAGCGTTTTCGCGATTGTGTTGAATCGTGCGATTTCCGAGATTCCGCAATGTTTCAAGCAGCGAATCGCCGGCTGGAGTCGATTCCAGTTGCCCCATCAGCTCTTCGATGCTGCCTGGCTCGTTAAGCAGCTCCTCGCACAATTGCGTTTCTTCATCGGTCGCATCGCCAGCGAGGTATTTCGATAGAGTAGAAGGTTCAATCATGGCTTTGGTCGCTTTACATGAGTTCAGAATGGGCTTCAGTTTCAATTACGAAGCCGGTCTGCGATTCCTGTCCCACAAAAAGTAAAAGTTTTTGGCGCCGGCCATTTTCGAACGGCAATCATTCCCATAGCCCCGCTAATTCCTGCTTCAATCGACGAAGCACACGCCCACGGGCGAGGTAAACGGCATTCACAGAAATCCCTAACTCCGTTGCGACCTCGCTAGCCGGGCGACCATTGGCGACATGTTCCCAGCAAGCTTGCCACGAGGTTTCCGAAAAGTGTTTCTTCATCAACAGCAGTGCCGAATTCGCCAGATGATCACGATACTCTTGCTGCGTGAGCAGATCGGTATCGTTAGCTTCCGCCAAATCAAGATGAGCCAAAAAGGTCGGCTCGGTGAGGCGGTTCTTTTTTCGGAGAAAGTCTCGGCACTTGTTGATCGTGACCGTCCGCAACCAACCACGAAAGCTGCGACTCGCGTCGTATTGAAACGTCGACAGCTTTCCCAGCAACACCACGAAGACTTCCTGAACGACATCATTTCGTTCCGGTTGTGTTACTCGCAGATCAGAAACCCATTGATAGATCAGTGGCGTGTAGAGTTGCACGAATTTCGACCATGCCTGGGAATCCTGCTTGCTCCGCAGTTGTTGAAGTAAACTGACGCGAGTAGTTTTCGTCATAGACGGACCGTGGCTGATGATGAACCTTCCTTCCATCATGCCATAGGCGGTCGCGACAATCTAGCTCTCAGTTGAATCGCAGTCGCAATCTCCAAATTCAGCCAGCTTGAAACTACGATTTCTTCTTGTAAGGAGCCCTGGTCTTTGACGAAAGTTTGATTTTCTTCCCATAGGGACCAGTCCAGCGAACACGGGAAATGGTAAACGGATACGACGGCTCACGTGGCATGACGGCGTTCAGATCCAAAGGTTGCCGATCTTCAGATTCCCGAACATACATCTCGAGTATACCGCTTCTTCCCCAACGACCCGTGACTTCGAGAACCACCGTCGCGTCATAAAGACGATCATGGTTGACCCGAACATGGTTGCTGTGATTAAGCTTTGGTTGAAAACTCAACGATCCTAACTGCCCTTGCAGCCAGTCCGATTGCTTCGCCTCAGAGACAGCGGCGTTGTACAGTTCGCCCAGCGAACGCTGCATCGCGTCTCGCTTCGCTTCATCTTCATTGTAAAAACTACTAAAGTTATCCGACCGAATATTATGAGCCATCAATACTCGCTTCTTCAACAGGTCGATAACCATCTTGTCATCCGGCTTAATCTCTGACGCCTGCATGATTGCCACCCGTGCAGCTTCCATGGATCGAGTTAAATCACCCGAATCAAGGTGATCCTGAAGTCCGTACCGAAACAAATCGGCACAGTCCAAATGCAGTTTTGCTTCCAGACACAATACGCTGCACGCGTCGTCGCGACGGCCCAGTTGAATCAGACTCTCTGCATATCGGCGTAACATCTCGGCCCGATACAAGAAAGGTAGATTGAGAAATTTTCCATACCTTTCTGAGGAATACCGACGAGTTTGAATATCGTCAGGGTCCTCTGGATCGTTCAGTGCTACTGAAAGCAATTCACACGTCGCGACAACGCCAGCATACTCTTTCTTGACCGCGTGCTCTCGGACTTGATCGACCAACGCACCTACGCCCTCTTCCTGCAACCAGGACTTTCCGCTGATCACGATTATTTCCGTTGGATCATCGTCGAACTTCCAAGTCGACTCCTTCGAGATCCGACTAGGGATGTTGTTAAAATTAACCTCCGGCATGGTCAGCAAGCCTTCTCCTTTTTCACCAATCACCTGCAAGTTCATCGCACAGTGTGCTCCGTCGGTGAAGCCACCGGCATAAAAGCGATTAGGACTGCCAATGGGAGCCACACCGGTCACGGTGCCAACATCTTCAGCAATCAAACTCGATTGACGTACCCATTTTTCCGCCAGTTCGAAATGGTCGAACATTTCCTGCTCTCCCCAGGCGCGGCGCGTTTCAAAGTCAGCATCGGGAGCGACCGCCGGATAGTCACCTCGCCCTGGCCCATAGGAGGACGAGTACATCAACAACAACCAGAACGCCCAAACCGGAGAAGTAAAAATCGCCAACGCGACAAACAACATGAACGTCAAAGACCAGCTTGATTTGCGTCGCTTCGGTGGAAGTGGTTTGTGTTGATACGGCTCAATTAAAAACGGCTCAACTTGAGGTGCTGTCGAAGGCTGGGACATGAGGTTCGATCTTGAAGCGAATGGAAATTATCTGCTGATATCGCACTTCAAAAACGTACTGCGCAGACTGGCAAGATCTGAACGTAACGACACAGTCACGTCAGAAACCGGCTCGACAGACCTGTTGAAGCAAGAAATCTAACGATTCGACCGGTCGCAATGCCTCGAAATCCGAACATGCGCCCTTTATCTGGCGACCTCAAACTAGGCTTCGTCTCACGCAAAGGCGCGAAGGCGCAAAGAAATAACTGCTACCTGATCTTTGCGCCTTTGCGTGAGATTTTTACGCAGCGTCATTCGGGAAGAAATATGGCGGCAATTACTCTGGAACGTCCGCCATCTGAAAGGCTCAATTTAATTCTTTGACCCGAAGGTTACGGAAGAGCACGGTGCCCGCCTTACCTTTATGAATTTGAAGTGCGAAAAAGCCTTTGGAGTAAGTCCCGTCTCCAACCCAGTGCGCAGCCGGGACGCCGTTGAGCCAAGTTTGAACTTTCGTTCCTTTGGCCATGATCGTTACCCGGTTCCACTCTTTTGGTTTTTGGGAACCTCGGACTTCCTTGTGCTGTTTCAACCACAGCGGATAAAAATAACCACCACAACTTTGACCGTAGACTCCTCCTGACCAATTGCGATCGACTCTTGCCGTGCCTTCCATTTCGAACTGAGGCCCGAAAACAGTTTCCGCTTTTTTGCCAGGTTTGGATTGGGACCGGAATTGCACGCCAGTGTTGCCGTCGACTTCCCATTTCAAGTCGCAGGTGAAAATGAAGTCGGAATAGTCTGCTTTGTCGGTGCTGAGATAGGTGCTATTGGATCCCGGGACACAGGTGCCAACGATCATGCCATCTTTGACTTCGAATTTGCAGGTTCCGCCCTTGGGAGTCCAGCCAGTCAGGTCCTTGCCGTTAAATAGCTCAGTAAAACCATCGGTTAACTCTGGTTCTTCATCCGTATTGACCAACATTTCCGCCGGAGCAATGATATTTTTTTGGGTTCGATACTGCTTGTACCAGGCAGCTTGCTGAGGATCGACAGCGTCTGGAATTGCAGCCTCCGTTTTTTCAGCTCCATCATCATCCTCCTGCGGCTCCAGCAGTTTGACGTAAGCGTAGTACGCGCCAACGGAGCTACCGTCTTCGGCGTGAAACGCTGCCGTCAATTTTGATTTGCCTTTGGACAGTCTGGTCGTGATAACGACCTCGAGAGCGTCTGGCTTGAAATCGACCATCTGCTTTTTGCCGGCGATCTCGATCGAGGCTTTGGTCAAGTTTTCAAATTTTCGGCCTGGTTGTTGGCGAAATGCTCTTACACCGGGTACGGCCGGCCCAGGTTCCATGCCCGAGTTAATTGCTGTGTTGGATTCCTCCGGCCAACGACGTAAACGAATTTCGTATTTACCAGTTTGATGGACGTTCACGTTCCAGAATCCCATATGGCTCGGCTTGTCGATTCCCTGTCGAATACTCAGCTGATTCCACGGAGTCGACCCGGTGGTGATCCAATCGTGACTGGTCAAGCGTGCCGGGTTTTCATTGGGATGCCCCAGATAGATCGCTGTGCTCTGTTTGAAACTGGGAAGCAGTTCTTTCCACCAGTCTTCATAGAAGTCGCGAAGCCGCTGAACTTCAGCCGGAAAATCGCTCGACACATCTGACTTTTGCCCCGGATCCGATTTGATATCGTACAGCTCCTTGCCGTTAATCAACCGCCAACGCGATGTCATCACACTACTTGATTTCCACTTAATCGGATCTTTAACTCGTTGTGAGTCGGTAACCAAAATCCGCTCATCCCAATTGATCGCCGAATCAGGTTTGCCTTTCAACAGGCTGGAAATGTTCTTGCCATCAAATTCAACGTCCTTGGGAGCCGGGATTCCGCACATGTCGATCAGCGTTGGCAAAACATCAACGGCGTGCGCTATCGGTTGGACATCGGTGGCTTGCTTCATACCGCCGCCGGGCCAGTGAAGAATGAATGGGACTCGGTGTCCTCCATCATAGGGGCTCCCCTTTTTGCCTCGCATATTGGCATTAAATATATCTGCGCCCCCCGCGGTACCGTTATCGGTGGTGAAGATGAAAATTGTATTTTCAGCCAGCCCTTCGCTGTCAAGAAACTTACGAAGCTCACCAACGTTGTCGTCGATGTTGGCGATCATCCCGAAAAAGTGCGTCTGCCGCAACGAGCGCCCGCCCAGATAAGGCTTGGCCGATTCTTCGGGAGCGTGTTGAGGCCCGTGGGGGGCGTTGGTTGAAATGTAGGCAAGGAACGGTTTGCCGGCTGCCTTTTGCGTTTTGATGAATTGCTTCGCGTAGTCAAAAAAGACGTCGGTGCAATAACCTTTGACTGGAACAGGTGCTCCGTTATGCCAATAGCTTCCATCAAAGTATGCGTTGTCCCAGTAATCAGGCGTCTGCCCGACACCACCTCCACCATGACGAAGTACTTCGGTGTACCCGCGATCTTCTGGCCGGTACGGATAATTGTCACCCAAGTGCCATTTACCAAACATTCCCGTTGCATAGCCAGCGTCGCTGAAGACTTGACCGATCGTCGGTTCGTTTTCGCGAAGCATACTGCGACCCATGATCGTGTGCCACACGCCAGTTCGATTCGTCCAGTGCCCCGATTGTAGCGCTGCCCGTGTCGGCGAACATGTCGGTGCGACGTGGTAGTCGGTCAACCGTACCGATTCGTTATACAACTCGTCGATACTTGGTGTTTTCAAAACCGGATTCCCATGACAGCTCAGGTCGCCGTATCCCTGGTCATCCGTAATCACGATAACCACATTGGGTTGTTTGGAGTCGTTTGCTTTAGCCG
>CAZXLW010000004.1:0-62041 GCA_964641465.1 uncultured Pirellulaceae bacterium
ATTCTTCGCGCCTTCGCGTAGCCATTTAGATCAACCAAGAAACACACGAAATCCCAAGTCCCATCCTCTTTCGTGTCGTTGGTGGCAAACAGAAACCGCGCTCTTGTTCCGCAAGCGCCTGCGCAAAATATGTGTTTTTTTGCGCAGGTATTTTACGCAGTTTCATTTGCGTTGCCCCCTATCAGAACCGTGAAGCCTCCCAACGCATTCACGTAGATTTCAGCACCGAACGCCATCGCAGCTTGCATAAGACCATGCTATTCAGTAAAGCAAGCCATTCTGATCAACCACGAAACACACGAATGACACGAAATCCCCCATCCTCTTTCGGGTAGTTGGTGTCTTTCGTGGTAAACAGAAACCGCGCAAATCCCGTACTCAAATGGAACGGGCCGATTTCAGTTCTCCCCGTGAACTTTTCTTAATCGATGGGAACGTCAGTCTCAATCACTTTGAAACTACCCCGAGAATCGTTTCGACCGTAACAACAGCCAAAGGTCTTCCGTTTCAGAGCGGTTTTCGTTACTCGCCCGCTTATGTCGATAAATAGGCATGTGTGCAAGGATGCCGCTCTGTTTCTATTCTACTTCTCTTGACGCCTCCTTGCCGTCCCTAATGGTACCCAGAGGCGACAATGTCTAACAACTCTAATCGCGCCCGCCAATTTTTTTCGGCAATGGAGTCGCTTGAAGAACGAGTGCTGTTCGATGGTATGCCGGATGGCGATCTGAGTTTCCTGTTACCCGGCAGCGAACAACCTGTTCCTGCGCAGGTCCAATTGAACGCAGACGCAGACTCGACTGGCCCCCGAGAGCTAGTTCTCATCGATGCTGCGGTCGAAGACCCGCAGACACTTCTCCAATCGATCTTGGAATCAAACCCTCACACCGCATTCGAGGTTCGGATTCTTGACGCCGATCGGAATGGCGTTGCTCAGATTACCAGCCTGTTGTCAGAAAGCACGGTCGACTATGAAGCCGTTCACATCCTCTCACACGGTAATCAAGGTGAAGTGCATCTCGGATCAGGCGTACTAACCAACGATAACGTCCACGATCATGTAGACGAACTGGCGATGTGGTCGGACAGTTTATCCGGAGGCGCGGATTTGCTGTTCTATGGATGTGATCTGGCGGGCAATTCCGACGGGCAGAGCCTGTTGGAAACCATCCAGGCTACAACCGGCGCTGATGTGGCTGCGTCCGATGACATCACCGGCAACGCGGCACGAGCTGGTGACTGGGAACTTGAGTTCATTCGTGGTGACGTGCAAACCGAAAGCCTTGCTGCGCATAACTGGCAGGGAATTCTGGCTGTCGAGGCGACGGATGGAATCGTCACGATCCAGGATGCGGAGAATTCTACAGCTGGCACCATTACATTAACCAACAATGGTGCTCCAGAAGTCGTCACGGTGCTGAACACGCCGTCACGCGTCGGCCAGATGCTTGAGCGCGTCTGGCAGTTCAATGAGACTGCCGATACCGGTAGTGCAACCTATGTGTTCGATGTCAGTGGGATTGCCGGTATCAATGGCTTGATCGCGTCTGATTTTGGTCTGATTGTTTCTGACCAGCCTGATTTGGCGGACGGTCCTAACACCACGACGTTGGTAGCAAGTGGATACGACGCCGCCAATGGTTTGGTCTTCTTTCATCAAGTCGATTTGGATTCAGGAGACTTTTTTGGACTCGCGACCGAAGTAGTCCAGGATAACTTTTCAATCAACCCAACCGCGACCGGGCTGGAAGATACACCGATTGATCTTGGCCTGCAGCTATCTGATTCGCTACTTATCGGCGGCGTTCTTCAAGATATCATCGGGACTGATGGCGGGTTCAGAGCGAGTACAGCCGGGACAACGTCGACTGATTTTTTCATTCCAGCGGGAACTACCGGGATCCGAATTACCGGTTTCTCTACCCGGGATATCGGCACTGGAGCCAGCGACGAATTCAACGATGATTACCAGTTCCTCAATGCCAGTATTGATCTCGCCACCGAGACATCTAACGGATACATCGGGCATATCGTCGACCAAGGCCCTAACCGCAGCGACCAATTTGGCTGGGAAGACGCCCCACTCGGTTCCTCCGTACTGACTGGCGGCGGCACGGTCACGGGCGATGCCGATGACAACATTGATCCGACGTTTGAAATCGTGGATGGTGTGTTGCGAATTACTGAGAATCACCAGCTGCAAACTGCGTATCATATCGAGTACCTGACCAACGCGACCAGCAGTTCTGAGTTCATTCGCACTGAATCGGCTGTGCTGGAAAGTGGCGTCCAATCACTTGCGAACTTGACGATTCCGGCCGGCACAGATTTTTTAGTCGTCAATATCAATGACGCGGCTGCCGGTTCGAATTTTGCGGTCGAGTACAAAGGGAACAGCCGTGTCTACATTGACCTGGCGACGTTGCAAGCTTCTGGTGTTGTTGCTGCACAACAGGGCGAAACCGATGACCGGGTCGTCAGCTACGCCTTCGAAGATTATGACGTCTCGTCAGCAGCGATTGGTTCGATTCTTTCTGCGGCCGGGACTGTCGTTGGTGATTCGGGTGATGCTTCGAGCCTCGCTTCAGTCATCAACGACAATCAGATCTACATTGATGGGAGCGGTAATCTGGTCATCGACCGCAACGATGACTTTGCGGGAGAGTTCAACAGTCTGATTACGGTCGAGTATTATGACCGCCGCGACGCTGGTTCGTCGGCCGAACAGGTTGGCGTTTCGACTGATTATGGGTTGTTCGACTCTGATCCCTCCAATCCAACATCGACATTGGAGTTTGACATCCCCGAGAACGCGACATTGGGGATTTTGAACTTAACGCAAAACGGTGTTGCCGGCAGTGACACGAATGAAAATTCCGGTGCCGCTTTCGCCGTCATCGACCTCGTCAACGGAACGAGTAGCGGTTCAATCTATTTTGTGCGCGCAAGTAGCGTCGTCGATTTGGTTGGCTGGGACAGTACCGATTTTGGAACTGCGTTTTTCGACGATCCGAACTCGATCAGCAATCATAATACTCTTAACCAATTTAATGATCCGTTTGCAGGTACGGCCACTTTTAATCTGATCAATGGCGGAACTACGCTGGAACTTGCGGTCAACAGCAACGGCGGCGGAGCTCAATCGTTCCGAGATTACTTTGCCGGCGGTCAAGTCGAATGGTTTGGTGCGGCTCCGTTTGAAATCAGCGGGTTCACCAATGGTGGTACGTTCAGCCAGGGCAGCCTCAACCCAGTCACCGGAAGCTGGGAGCTGACTATTGCGGATGCTCAAGCGGGACTGGCTTATATTCCGCCAACGCATGTTTCCGGCACCATACCAGTCGATGTAGCACTCCGGATTGGTGATGAAACGGAAGTCACCTCTGTCACGGTCCAGGCAGTCATCGACCCAATCAGCTTCATGGCTCCAGACGTTTGCGGACACGAAGACACCGACATCTCGATCCTGGACGCAGTCACTCCTGTCTTTGTCGATCAAGATGGTAGCGAAACGGTAACTTCGCAAGTCCTTTCAAATGTTCCCATCGGTCATACATTGACCGATGGCACCAATGTTTTTGTATCCTCGGCGGGTAATCAATCAGTCGACATCACCGCCTGGGACTTTACCTCGATCACCTATCGAGCCAATCCGAATGAAAGTGGCACGTTCACGATCACGATGGATGTCGACTGGCAAGACGTCGGTGGGGGCGTTACCGACACCGACTCGCTCCAAACGACGTTCGATGTTGTCGTCAAGCCGCAGAACGATCTGCCAGTCGCGGTCAATGATTTCTATACGGTCCTGGGGAACAACACGCTAACTGTTAATGCGGCGAACGGAGTGCTGAACAACGATAGCGATGTCGATGGAGACACGCTAATGGTAACTGGCGTCGTATCTGGACCGACCGTTGGGATGGTGGTGCTCAACGCTGACGGTTCATTTAGCTACACACCACCTACCGGGTTTTCAGGAACTGCTTCATTCGAATACGAAGTGAGTGACGGGAATGGCGGAGTTACTACAGCGACCGCATTTATCGACGTCTCTGAACCAGTGACGGGGCCACTCGACGCCATGGACGATATGGTCACGACCAACGAAGAGACGTTGATCAACATCGACGTGATGGCCAACGATGATTTGCCGACCACCGGTGCGTTCAATATCCAATCGACAACGCCACCTTCCAATGGCTCGATCACCGTGCTGCCTGATGGCACGATCGACTACACGCCCAATCCGGACTTCTTCGGTATGGACACGTTCACTTACACCCTTGCCGATGCCAGTGGTCGAACAAGTACTGCGACGGTGACTGTGACGGTGGTCAACATTCAAGATCCACCTGTCGCCAACGCAGACAGTGGCAGCACGCCAGAAGATACTACGCTGCCGAACATCGACATCTTGTCCAACGACAGCGATCCTGACAACGACATGCTGACCGTTACGATGGCAACCGCTCCTAACGGAGCTGTCGTGATCAACCCAGACGGCACGATCGACTACACACCCAACCCTGGGTTCAACGGTACCGATATCGTTACCTACACCATCAGCGATGGCAACGGTGGATTTGCAACCAGCACGGTTCAGATCAACGTCGCTCCCGTTGCCGACCCACCAACTTCGGCTGACAACACTGTCGCTCTCGACGAAGACACGTCGTACACGTTCGCGGTGAGTGATTTTGCGTTTGCAGATCAAGACGCTGGCGATTCACTGGTCGCGGTTCGAATCGATACAGCGCCGACCGATGGTACTCTGCTATTGAACGGGAATCCGATCATGCCGGGCGACGTCGTTTCTCTGAGCGACATAAATCTAGGCCGCTTGATCTTTGTGCCTGATCCAGATGAAAACGGAACTGGTTACGCGACGTTTGATTTTAGTGTCAGCGATGGAGTTCAGTTTCAGACAGCCCCCAATACGATGACGATTGACGTCAACCCGCTGCAAGATCCACCCGTCGCAACTGATAATGCAATTACTGTTGCGGAAGAGTCAACTGGTACACCACTTGGCCTTGCACCGCCAACCGATCTTGACGGCGATGTTTTGTCAGCCACCGTGACAGGTTTGCCAATCTTGGGAACCCTGTTTCTTGCCGACGGGACAACGCCAGTAAATGTTGGTGATATGTTGACTATTGCCCAGCTAACGGGGCTGGTTTACGACGCACCGGCTGACTACGACGGAGTGGCTGACCCTGGCGATTTCACGTATGACGTAACCGATGGCGTCGCGACTGACAGCGGAGTGGTCGACATTACCATCACGCCAGTCAATGACCCGCCCGAAATCTGTTTAGGTGACCACTCAGCAACGAACCTGACGTTTGTGGACGATCGAGCTGGTTTTAATGGCTCTCTGATAGGTAACGTCGGTTCAACAATCATTGACGACATGGGCGCGTTTGCGATGGATCCAGCTACCGGTTCGTTCGCGTCGGTTAGCCGGAGTGGACTGATCAATGGAGCTGCTTTCGGATACACGATTTACGATATCGACTTCAGCAATACGCCAACCGGAACGCTAACTCCTGGCGTGGTTGGCGGAGACATTTTCGATTTGGACAATATCTCTGTTGAAGCTCCTGCTGCCCAAGGTGGCGCTGTCGGTTCTGGCTCCTGGGGTGTTGACTCGGTCACGGGCAACAACTCGACGCGTAACGCGTTGTTGTTTGATTTCACGACCACTCCAGGTGGCTTGGGGATTGGGCACTTCGGAGCTGAATTCCACGACCTCGAAAACGACCCTGCATTCACTTCCGCCGAGTATCGAGTTTATCGAGGTGGGGTGCTGATTGATTCTGGCATTATCGACTTTGGACCAGGCAACAACGGCAACAACGAATCTCATTTCTTTGGGTATGCAGCTGGTAGTGAGGCAGGCTTTTTCGACCAAATCGCAATCGTGGTTGGCGACGACGCACCGGGTGGTGGATTGGCCGACCGACTCGCTGCCGACCGCTTCACATTCGGAACTGCATTTGCTGGCGAATGTCCTGAAGATCATGCCGACACATTTGTCGAAGGAACCGCGGGTGTCGGCCTGGTGGATCCCTATGTCAGTCTGACTGATGTTGACGACACGACATTTCCAAGCTTCCAAATCGACGTCGATGCGTCGACGATCGTTGATCCTGGCCAGGAATTCCTGACGATTGGTGGAGTCGATTTTCAACTCGACGCACCTACCAGTTCAACGACTCCGGTTTCGGTTGGCGGGATTGGCTATGACGTCAGCTTCGATGCTGCAACGGGACAGCTGGACTTCGTTCGGACCGACGGCATGGAAATGTCAGCCGCTGAGATTGAAGCGATTCTGGCTGGCACCACGTACCGAAACGATTCAGTATTGCCGACGGAGTCGGATCGAATCTTCGACATTAGCGTCAACGATGGCGATGACAACAGCAATATAGCCACCAGTACGATCTCCGTTGTTCGCGACGCTGAATCAGTTCAGTTCTCGCTTACGGGCGACATGATGGTGATCGACGGCAACAATGCGAGTTACACGGTTGAACTTTCCGGTCCGATTCGCAATGGTGAAATCGCAACGGTCGATATTGGTCTGGCCGACGTAGATACCAATAGCGGTGATTACGCTTCGTTCAGTGCTGCCGTTGCGGCTGCCGTTGCCGCGTACGCCGGTCCGGGCGGATTAAGTTGGGATGGAACGACGTTGACGTTCACCAGCGATGGAACGGGCGCGATGGCGCCGCTGGTGATTTCGCTGGCGACGACTCCGGATGGTGTATTCGAAGGTGACGAAGACCTGATCGTCAGTTTGACTAATCCGGGCAGTACCACTGGTGAAGATGTCACGCTTGCCGCCGCCGACAGCGTAACCACCACGATCAAAGACGACACGCCGCCGCCAACACTGATGATTAGTGACGGCATGGCGACGGAAGGCGACCCAGCCGTGTTCGAGTTGACGTTCGACGTCGCTTCATTCGAGGACATTACGTTTGACCTGGCCGCGGCGACCGGTTCAGCAACTGCAGTAACCGATTTTGAGACGACCAGCTTTGAGTTCTTTGACGGAACCACCTGGGTTGCTGCCGCCGGTGGTACTCAAGTCACGATTCCCGCCGGGCAGACATCATTGATGGTTCGCATCGATACCGTTCAAGATGGCGATGTTGAACCAGACGAGACTTTCACACTGTCGGCGACTGTTGTCAGTGGAACCGTCACCAGTGCCAGCGATACTGGTACTGGAACGATTATCAATGACGACGTCGCGCTGATTTCTGTCGATGATGTGGTTGTCGACGAAGACAACGGCACACTCACGTTTACGATTTCGGTCGACCAACCTCCTGCAGGAACCGTTTCGGTCGACTTTGCGACGGCGAGTGGTACAGCCACCAGCGGCGTCGACTTTGTCGCTGCCAATGGGACCGCAACGTTTGCTCCAGGCGTGCAAACGCAAACGGTGACGGTTGCGATTACCGACGATAACATTTTCGAAGGTCCTCACACGTTTGACTTGAATCTGTCCAACGCCAGCGGCGGCACGATCGTTGACGGAACTGGTGTGGGGACGATTGTTGATGACGGGACCGGTCCAAACGGCAGTGATGACGATCGTCCAGTAATCAGCATTGACGATATAACGACGTTCGAAGATGTCGATCCGTTTGCGGTTTTCACGATCAGCCTCTCCAACCCAAGCGTGGAAGACACCGTACTCGGATTGACGCTAGCCAACGTCACCGCTGTTGGCGGGTTGGATTATGGGCCTGGTCTTGAGTTTTTTGACGGGACGGTTTGGCAACCAGTCACCGGTAACATCACGATCCTGGCGGGCGATACTTCGATCCAGGTTCGAACTGCGATCAACGACGATCCGATTGCTGACAGTGGCGAGACGTTCACATTGACGGCGACTCAGGTAAGCGGAACGACCGCGAACAGTGGCGACACGGGAACCGCAACGATCTTTGACGACCCTGTCCCAGATCCAACATTGGTCAGCATCACTGGGCCCGGCAGCGTAACCGAAGGTAATTCCGCCACGTACGATATTGAGATCGACAACGTACCGCTAACCGATGTCACGGTGACGTTCACTTATAGTGGAACGGCAAGTGGTGGAACGGACTATAGTGGAGTGGCATCGGTGACGATTCTGGCGGGATCAACACTCGCTACGGTCACCATTCCGACGATCGACGATACGCTGGGCGAACCGATCGAGAACTTCACGATCACAATCGACAGTGTTACCGGTGGTTCGTTGGAGTCGGTGCTGATTGACCCAGTCAATTTCGAAGTCACCACCGATATCATCGACGACGACGCACCGAAGATTGCGGTCAATGACGTGATCGTTACTGAAGGCTTCGATGCGTTTGCGGAATTCACGGTTGAGTTAAGCAACCCGACATTTGAGGACATCGACTTTGCAATTTCGGCGACGGGGGTTACTGCCAACGGAGAGACGGTTGACTTTGGGATCCTGGGACTGGACGAACTCGAAGTGTTTGATGGCACCAATTTTGTCCCAGCGACTTCGGCGACTTTCGTCCCAGGTGCAACAACGATCCTGTTGCGAACTCCCATTGTTGACGACGTTATTGCTGAGCCAGTTGAGACCTTTACCGTCACTGTGACGGTAACTGGCGGGACGACATGCAATGCATTCGATACAGGTACCGGAACGATCCAGGACGATACCAGCGACCCGGAAACGGTTTTAGTTTCGCTGACTGGCCCGCCGAGCGTCGTTGAAGGGGCGACGACGACACCTTATACGTTGACATTGACTGATCCGAGTGGACTCCCAATCAATGCAGCTGAAGACATCACCGTGACGCTCGCCTACACTGGCGTAGCGGCAGACGGAAGTGATTTTTCTGCGGTTGCAACAGTCGTCATCCCGCAAGGCTCAGGTACGGGCACATTCACATTGCCGACAGTCAACGACTCGCTGTTCGAAGGAGACGAAGAGATCATCGTGACAATCGACGAGGTCACCGGAGGTGGATTCGAAGCGATCGCGGCTGATTCGATGGCCAATACGGTGACGACCGTGATCACAGACGACGCCGATATCCCAACCGTATCGATCAACAATGTGACTTCGATTGAAGGGACTGATAACTTCGCCGTTTTCACGATCGAGCTTTCGAACCTTACGGTTGAAGACATCGATGTCAATTTGAGCCTGGCCAATGGAACCGCTTTTGGTGGTGGAGTCGATTTTGGCGCGGTGGGTGCAGGCAACCTGCAGGTCTTTGACGGGACAACCTGGGCCGATGCAACGACAGCGACAATTGCAGCTGGTGAAATGCATATCCAAGTCCGAACGCCGATCATCGACGACAATATCGACGAACCGAACGAGAATTACTCCCTGACAGTCGATGTTACCGCTGGCACGACAACCAACATTCAAGTTGTCGGTAACGGCACGATCATCGACAACGATCCAGCTCCCGACGTTACGATCGGCGACGCAGTGGCGACCGAGGGCGATCAGTTGGTGTTTGCGGTAACACTTTCCAATCCGTCCAGCCAACCGATCGTGCTGAACTTTGCCGCCACCGACAACTCGACCAGCGGCGCAGCTGACTTTTCTCAGATGTTTGAATTCTCGACCGATGGTGGTGTGACCTGGATCGCTGCGACTGGTGGCAGCGAAGTTACTATCCCAGCGAATTCCAATGGCGTCCTGGTCCGAACGTTGACAACCGAAGATACGACGCTGGAAACAACAGAAACGATGCAGCTGTCGATTGCCAGCGTTGTTTCCGGCCTGGTTGGCAATACAACCGATACTGGAACCGGGACGATCATTGACGACGACACCGCACTCGTTTCGATCCTGGCGAACGATCCGATCGCTGGCGAGCCAAACGACGACGGGCAATTCACTGTCTCGCTGACTAACCCATCCGATAGCCCGACAACTATCGCCTACACCGTAACTGGATCGGCCAACAGCGGTATCGACTTCGCTGCTTTGTCTGGAACCATTACGCTGCCAGCTGGTATCACATCTGGCATTATCGACCTGGCGGTAATCGACGATCTGATTGTCGAAGGTGACGAAGATGTCACGATCACGTTGACTTCGATTGTTTCCGGTGACGCCGACATTTCGATCGACACTGCCAATGACAGCGACACCGTCATAATCGCTGACGACGATGCAGCGCAGTGGCAGTTAACTGGTGTAGCGTCAGTCAATGAAGGTGCGATTGCGACTTATCAAGTTGAATTGAACGGGACGTTGCAGGGAGGCGAGTCGGCGTCGGTCGAGCTGGCAATCACCGACGGGACGACAACTCCGGCGGATCACGCTTCGTTTGATGCAGCGGTTGCAGCGGCCGTTGCGACGTATTCAGGACCAGGTTCGCTGGTTTGGGATGGAACGAATTTGACGTTCACTAGCGACGGCACTGGTGAGATGGCTCCGTTAGTGATCGAGTTGTTGGCCGTTAACGATTCGATTGTTGAAGGGGTCGAGCAGTATAACGTCTCGATCGGCAACGCCACCAGCACGACCGGCATTGCGGTCAGCATCGACCCAGCCGACTTCTCGGTCGACACGGAAATTCAGGACACCATTGATGCAGTCGGGACTGCGCTCGACAAAGCAAGCTTCTCGCTGACCGGTGCTACGTCCGTTGGCGAATCACAGACGACTGACTACACGATCACGATCGACGCGACCTTGCAAGCAGGCGAAGACGCTTCGATCGACATTGTTCTGACCAATGGCGACACGACTGCCGGCGACATCACCGCACTTGACGGCGCAGTCGCTGCGGCAGTTGCAGCATATAACAGCAGCGCGCAACCTGGATCGGTCGCCTGGGACGGAACAACATTGACGTTCACGAGTGACGGCACGGGACCAATGGGTGACTTGATCGTTCAGATCGAAGCGACAGCTGACGGATTCCTGGAAGGACCAGAAGATTACACATTGTCGATCACCAATCCGGCCAGCACGACCGGCGCGGCGGTTTGTGTTGATGCGGCAATGAGTAGCGTGACGACGACGATTCAGCCTGACGTGACAGCTGCGGTTTGGTCGATCGGAGTCGACAATGCGGGAGACGAAGGTGCAACCGTTCAGTACACCGTTTCGCTGTCCGAGGCGTTTGGAGCTGGTGAATCAGCAACGGTCGATATTGGCTTGAATGATGTTGATACCAATTCGAGTGACTATGCGAGCTTTGTTGCGGCTGTCAACGCAGCAGTGGCTGGCTACGCCGGTCCGGGAACGTTGACGTTTGACGGTACGACTCTGACATACACTGCTGTCGCCGATGGCGATTTGATGACCGATCTGGTAATCGACTTGATGCTGACGGACGATGCAATCGCGGAAGGGCCAGAGACTTTTACAGTTGATCTCGACAATCCGAGTGGTCCAACAGGCATCAACGTTGCCGTCGATGCAATGGCTGACAGTGTCACGACGACAATCAATGACACGATGGGCGTTGCAGGTGCAGCTGACGAAGTGGTTTGGTCGATAACCGGACCGACCGTCGGGCCGGAAGGAACAACGGTCCAATATACGTTGGGTCTGAGCGGAGCACTTGGCGCGGGCGAAAGCGTTTCGGTGTTCGTGAACCTGAACGACATCGACACCAACAGTTCTGACTACGGTTCGTTTAGTGCAGCGGTCACGGCAGCAGCGGCGACCGATCCGAATGTGACTTTCGATGTAGTGACTGGCGAGTTGACTTATACCGCACCGGCTGACGGTGCGATGTTGACTCCGTTGCTGATCGACCTTGGTTTAAACACTGACACGATTGTTGAAGGTGATGAAGATTTTGAGATCGCATTAACTGGGGCGAGTTCTTTGACAGGCGTTGCGGTCAGTATCGACTCGGCCAGTCAGCTGGTCACGACAACGATCACCGATACGACGGCACCGCTGGAGTGGCGGATCAATGGTCCAGCGTTCGAGGACGAAGGGGGCACGGCTCAGTATTTGATTCTGCTTGATGGTAGTCTTGAAGCTGGAGAAACGGCGTCAGTCGAAATCAACTTGAACGATTTGACAACTAACTCCAGCGACTACGCCAATATTTTGACAGCGGTCTCGGCAGCTGTTGCGTCTGATCCGAACGTGTCGTTCGATCCAACGACTGGCGTGCTGACCTATACTGCGCCCGCCGACGGTGCAACCTTGGCACCGATTATCGTCGACCTTGGAATCTCCGATGACATATTGATCGAAGGCTCTGAACAATTTGAGATTGTGTTAAGCAATCCTGGCTCAACCACTGGCGCAGCGGTTCAGGTATCATCGACGGCAGACAGCGTTACAACAACGATCAACGACACTCAAGGCCTGGGTGGTGTAGCGGATGGACCAGCGGAATGGTCGATCATTGGCGACACGTCGGTTAACGAAGGAGCGACAGCGGGCTACCGGATCATCTTGTCTGGGGCGTTTGGAGAAAACGAAAGCGTTTCGGTCGATTTAGGTTTGAGCGATGTCGATACCACCTCAGCCGACTACGCGAACTTTGTTTCGGCTGTGAACGCGGCAGTTACAAGTTACTCTGGTCCTGGCACGGTGGCGTTTGACGGGACGACTTTGACCTTCACCGCTGCGTTCGATGGCGACTCATTGGATGACCTGTTGATTGATCTTTCAACAGTCAATGACACGATTGTCGAAGGGAGTGAAGACTACACAATTGCCTTGTCAAACGCCGCGACAACGACCGCAGCCAATGTTGCGATCGACACGGCAGCACAATCAGTCACAACGACGATCGTTGATAACGACACCGCAATTTGGAGCCTGATTGGGGACTCGACCGTTGCCGAAGGTAGCGATGCGAAATACACACTGGCACTGACTGGCACTTTGCAATCGGGGGAGACAGCGACAGTTGACCTGTTTGTCGACGATGTTGATACGAATTCGACCGACTATGCAAATTTTGTCGTAGCGGTCAACGTTGCGATTTCGAACTACTCCGGTCCTGGAACGCTTGCTTTTGACGGAACGACGCTGACCTTTACCAGCGACGGTAGTCCGATGGGCGAATTGTGCGTCGAACTGCGAGCGATCAATGACGCTTTTGTTGAAGGCGATGAAGACTATACGGTTTCGATTGCAACACCTGGCTCGTCAACTGGTAGCGACGTGATGATCAGCGGTACGACCACGGTGACAACGACGATCACCGACAGTGATGTGGCAGTCTGGAGTATTACAGGCGATGCAACGGTTGGCGAAGGTAGCGATGCGAAATACACACTGGCACTGACTGGCACTTTGCAATCGGGGGAGACAGCGACAGTTGACCTGTTTGTCGACGATGTTGATACGAATTCGACCGACTATGCAAATTTTGTCGTAGCGGTCAACGTTGCGATTTCGAACTACTCCGGTCCTGGAACGCTTGCTTTTGACGGAACGACGCTGACCTTTACCAGCGACGGTAGTCCGATGGGCGAATTGTGCGTCGAACTGCGAGCGATCAATGACGCTTTTGTTGAAGGCGATGAAGACTATACGGTTTCGATTGCAACACCTGGCTCGTCAACTGGTAGCGACGTGATGATCAGCGGTACGACCACGGTGACAACGACGATCACCGACAGTGATGTGGCAGTCTGGAGTATTACAGGCGATGCAACGGTTGGCGAAGGTGCCAATGCAACTTACGTCGTCGCACTATCAGGAATTTTGCAGGCGGGAGAAACGGCTACGATCGAACTTGGCTTAGCCAACGTCGGTACGAATTCCGCTGACTACGCTAACTTTGTCGCCGCCGTCAACAATGCCGTATCGACGCGACCTGATTTGACATTCGATGGTACCACGTTGACCTATACTGGTGACGGCAACCTGATGGATGACTTGAACATTGAACTTGGCGCCGTCGACGATGTGTTGGTCGAAGGGGATGAAGACTATACAGTTTCGATTGCAACACCTGGGTCGACCACTGGCAGTGACGTGGTGATTGGCGGCACGACCACGGTGACAACGACGATCATCGACAATGATGTGGCGGTCTGGAGTATTACCGGCGATGCAACGATCGGCGAAGGCGCGACGGCGTCCTACACACTATCTCGCACTGGTACGTTGCAGTTTGGTGAAACGACGACGATTGACCTCGGGCTGTCCAATGTCGATACGAACTCAGCTGACTACACCAATTTCGTGGCAGCTGTAAATGTTGCCCTCGCAGGCCGACCAGATTTAATATTCGACGGAATGACGTTGACCCATACCAGTAACGGCAGCCCATTTGTCGATCTGATCATCGAATTACCAACGGTTGACGATGTGCTGGTGGAAGGTGACGAAACGTATTCGATCTCGATCAGCAATCCACGTTCAAAGACAGGTGCCGACACGATGATCGGTGGCAGCTCCGTCGTATCGACAACCATTACTGACAATGATGTTGCGGTTTGGAGTATCACCGGAGACGCAACGGTTGCCGAAGGTGCGGCGGCACAGTACCTGGTCGAGCTGGATGGATTGTTGCAGTTAGATGAGACAGCGACGGTCGAATTAGTACTTTCCGGCATTGATACGATTTCGACTGATCACGTTAACCTGGCGGCGTCAGTCAGTGCAGCAGTTGCAGCGTACTCGGGGCCAGGAACGTTGGTGTGGGACGGAACGACACTGACGTTCACCAGCGATGGAACAGGCGCGATGGCGCCGCTGACGATCTCGCTGGGGACGGTTGACGATGGGTTCGCTGAAGGGACCGAAGATTACCAGATCGCGTTGGACAATGCAGGCAGCACGACGGGAACGGCTGCGATTATTGATGCCATGGCTGACGATGTGGTGACAACGATCGACGACACATTGGGAGTTGGTGCGGATGACGTTGCCTGGGCAATCGTCGGTGACACAGCGGTCGACGAAGGTGGAACGGCTGGTTACATCGTCTCGTTTGCAACAGGACTTGGTGCTGGAAACAGGGTTGCGGTTGATCTTTCGCTGACCGATATCGATACAGACAGCAGCGACTACGCGAACTTCGATGCGGCGGTTGCCGATGCGGTTGCGAACTACAACGCGGGTGGAAACGATGGAGTGCTGGCGTGGGATGGAACCACTCTTACCTTCACCGCAACAATGGATGGGGATTCTTTGTCAGGGTTGTTTATCGAGCTGGATGCAACTGACGACCCGTTTCTTGAAGGGCCGGAAGACTACGTAGTCAGCTTGTCGAATGCGGCAAGTTCGACCGGTGTTGTCACGTCGATTGACTCCGCTCAGGAGATGGTAGTCACAACGATCAACGACACTCAAGGTGACGGCGGACCTGTGGAGGCGGGGCCAGTGTGGTCATTGACTGGAGCAACGAGTGTCATCGAAGGCGACCCGATCACGTATACCATTGCCTTGACAGGCGACTTGCAAGCTGGCGAAAACGCCACGGTTCAAATCTTGCCGAGCGACATCGATACGAATTCGAGCGATTATGCCATCTTCAGTAAAGCCGTGAGCGCTGCTGTAACCGATTACAATAGTGATCCAACCACGTCGGGATTCCTTTCATGGACTGGAACTTCGTTGACCTTCACTAGTGATGGTCGCGGGCCGATGGATGATTTGGTCGTCAATCTTGGCACCGTCGATGATGCTTTGATCGAAGGCGACGAACGGCTGAGCGTAATCCTGGCCAACCCAGCAAGCGCGACGGGATTGAGTCCGACGATTTCGATGACACAAAGCGCTGTGACAACCACAATCATCGACAACGATCTGGCAACTTGGACTATCTCTGGAGACACCGCTGTCGACGAAGGTGCCGTCGCCCAATACACCGTTGTCCTCATTGGCAATTTGCAAGCTGGTGAAACGGCAACGATTGATTTAGACATCGGGGACATTGACACAAACTCAGCTGACTATGCCAATTTCGTTGCTGCGGTAAATGCAGCCATCGCCGGTCGCTCGGACCTGGCGTTCGATGGCACAACGCTAACCTACAAATCCGACGGCGATCCGATGGCCGCTCTGATCATCGACTTGAACACGATTGATGATGCTCTGATCGAAAGCGCCGAAGACTTCACGATACAAATCAGTGACCCTGATTCAACGACCGGCGCAAGTATCGGGATCGCGGGTACGTCATCAGTTACTACCACCATCACGGACAACGATCTGGCTGTCTGGAATCTGCTTGGCGATCCAGTTGTCCCAGAAGGCGGCTTCGCCTCGTACACTCTGGTCCTGACTGGAACGCTGCAGGCCGGAGTCACCGCTACCGTCGATCTTGGCTTGACAAACGTCGACACAACCTCGGCAGACTACGCGAATTTTGTCGCGGCAGTAAACGCAGCGGTCACAGCACGCAGCGATCTGGCATTCGATGGAACCACGGTGACGTACACCAGCGATGGAACCCCGATGACAAACCTGACCTTTGACATCATGGCCATTGACGACCTGATCATCGAAGGCAACGAAGACTACATGATCTCCATCAGCAATTCAGGCTCGGCGAACTGCGCGGATGTCGGCTTGGGCGGTTCAACCACCGTCACGACCACAATCATCGACAATGACCAAGCGACCTGGAACATCTCAGGAGACGCAACCGTAACCGAAGGCGGGACCGCTCAATACACAGTCGCTCTGGACGGAACCATTCAGGACGGCGAAACGGCGACGATTGATATTGGCCTGTCAGACATCGACACCAACTCAGCGGACTACTCAAACTTCGTTTTGGCAATCAATGCTGCCATTGCCGGCCGACCAGAACTTTCGTTCGACGGGACAACATTGACATACACGGGTGACGGAAACCCATTGCAGGACCTGGTGATCGAATTACCGATCAATGACGATCCACTCGTCGAAGGTGACGAACAATACGGCTTGAACCTTTCAAACCCGACTAGCTCAACCCAGATCGCCCCAACGGTCGCTGCATCTGAAGTGGTCACGACGATCGAAGACAATGACGTAGCGATTTGGTCGATCTCGGGCGGCAGCACAGTCGACGAAGGTGACAACGCGAACTTCACTATCTCGCTGGATGGCGCGTTTCAGGCTGGCGAAGTTGTCTTTGTGCAGCTTGACCTGACAGACATCGACACCACCAGCAGCGACTACGGTGACTGGTTGGCAGCGGTTTCCAATGCCGTTGCCTCCAACCCGGCACTCAGCTTCGACCCGACAACCGCCACCCTCACGTTCACCGCGCCCTTCAACGGCGCAGCCATGTCGGATCTGGTGATCGAGATTCCGACGGTATTGGACTCGCTTATCGAAGGCGACGAACAGTTTTCGCTTGAGCTCACGACATCGGGAAGCGCCACGGGTGCCAGTTCCTCAATAAATCCCAATGCGGCTGAAGCCACGACGACGATTGTTGAAGAACTGGTCAATGCCGAATTGGGAATTGCCAAATCGGTGATTGGCGAACCGGAATTGTTCTTCAACGGGAACTTCGAACTGACGTTCCGAATACAGGTACAAAACATTGGCGATGTCGACTTGATCAACCTGAGTTTGATCGATGATCTGGCGTCACAGTTGGGGCCGGCATTTGGCGGCATTAACAACTTGACTTTGACTTCCTCCGTAAGTGACCCCAACAGCTCGATCGCAATCAACAACAACTGGAACGGTGGGAGCATCGTCGAGCTGCTCGATCCATCGACGAACAATCGGCTTGCCGTGGGTGATAGCTTCATCATCGAATTCGCTGCTGAGGTCAATCCCCGTCTTGCCAACGGACCACTGAGCAATCAAGCCAGCGGTTCGGGAACCGCAGTTGACGCCAACGGTAACGTACTGACCAATGCCAACGGCGGCGCTGCAGTGACCGCAACGGACGACAGTGATGACGGCTTGGATCCGCAAAGTGAAAATGGCAATGCGGATCTTGATGGCGTTTTCGGCAATGACCCAACGTTGATTGATTTTGTTGAGATCGATCCGACGGGATACTTCTACGATGCTTCCACTGGCGAGATATTGACTGGTGGCTCGATCACCGTTCAAGGTCCGACCGCTGGCAGCGTCATCCTTACTGACGCCGGAGCAGACGGTTCGTATCAGTTCTTTGGTACCGAAAGCGGTGTATACACCATCACGGTAACCCCGCCGCCGGGCTTTACGTTGAACTTGGACACACTTCAAAGTGGCGCGTTTGATCCGACAGGATCAGGGTCGCCGGTCTTGCTGGGCGCGGATGAGGCAGGGTCAACCGGGTTCTTGAGCAGCCCAACCCAGACGCAATACTTCTTGCAGTTTGAACTCGAAGCTGGCGATCCAATTGTCCTCAATAACAACTTGCCATTCGACGGCGAGGAAATTACTGATGAAACCGATCTGACGACAGGCAATCCACCTCAATTCCCTGGAGGCGGCGGCGGTTCGTTCCGACCTCTACTTGGCCCAAGCTCGGGAGGCCCCGGTGCAACCTTCAGTGGAATCAGAAACAACGCGCTCAGCTTGGACAGCCAAAACGGCGGAGGAGTCGGCGGGTATTCAGGAGCCGCCGGGTGCTTTGCTTGCGACGAAGCGGCAGCACCTGAATATCTACAACACAGCGAAACTCCGATGGAGTTTCAACAAGATGTTCCAACGTGCGACGAAGCAGATTTCACCAACGACATTGACACCATCCCGGCGGCTCAACCAATCGCACCTCCGGCCATTGAAACTGAAATCATTAACGACAACGAAATGGGAGCTGCCGAAGCCCAAGAAACCGACGGATCAGACATTGCTCAAACAGAATTGGAAGTCACTTCGGCACCAGACGCAGACCAAAGCGAATCAGAACAGACTGCGGATTCGGAGCACAAAGTTCGACCTGAATTCAAACACAAGTTATTGAAGTCAAAGCCAACGTTGCTAAAGAGAATGCAATATTGGCTGACAAGTTATTCAGAAACCAATTAGCCAAGGGACGAGCCGATTAATGGTCCGTCAAAAGTGAATTGAATAGTTTGTGTCGCTAGTTTTGGCGTGCCATGTTTCACGCCTTATTAAATAAAGTGCAACCACTCATTAAGGCATGCTTGCGCTATGGATGAGGCAGTTGCCGAAGTTGGCGTGAGCATGATACGGCTGGCGTACTTAAAACAACCACCACCGTTCGCGTAAACATGGCACCCAGGTTCTCTCTGGACCCTTTGCTTGTCCGCAACATTCGTCACCGGCGACCAATAAAACTGCCGAAAAAGTAGCACAACGAACAAAATCATAGGCGTTCCAAGTCGTTTTCGTTCGAACGTATCGTGGAACAGAGCACATTGCCCATAGTTGACTCGAATGACCGACCTATAATAGTAAGATAGTAAGGAAGTCTCCCCGATGTCGCTACGCTGAGCAATGTCGCGTACGACTTTTCTGAAGCAGCTCAATTTACAGAATTCCCCATCTGGATTGTAAACAAATGAAACGATTCTTCCCGTTGACCTGTCTGTTCCTCATTCCACTCGTTCTTGCCTGTTCGGAATCCAGTCAGATCGTTGCCCCCGCCCCCATGATGCCTGATGGTTTCGATCGAGCGGATGTCACACCAAACCCGAATCGACCAGACAATGTCGACTTGACGGTACCGGGGAGCTTCAAGCATGGAACCTGTGAGCCGACCATCATTGACACTCGCCGATTTGCAAAACAGATCGCAGACCGAGAACCATTCCGCGGTGAGATTCTTTCTTCTTCACTCGGCCGACCTGCCAAACTCGACAAACCAATCGTGCCTCTGGGCCCTGCAAATGGTCTTGTTGCCGGCGGCATGCGGGACCGTCAAGTTCTCGCGCATGGAATGAACTTCCCGGGGATCGCGCAGACGCAGTGGAATCCTCCGGATCCGGCACTGGCTGTTGGCCCAAACCATATTGTTCAAACTGTAAACCAATCGATTGCATTCTTTACCAAAGATGGAACGATGCAATTTCAGCAACGATTAAATGACACGGAGCAACCCAGCTTTTTTGACGAAGTCGGCGTTGGCACCTTTGCTTTTGATCCAAAGTGTTTCTACGACCACTACGCGAATCGTTTCTTTGTGCTGGCTCTGGAAGTATACAACGATATCAATGAAGCCTATATCACGCTGGCTGTTTCCGATGACGATGATCCGAATGGTGTGTGGTTCAAGTATCGAACGTTTTCTGTTGTTGATATTGATGATGCGTCTTACTGGGTTGACTACCCGGGCCTGGGATACGATGCCAATGGATTTTATGTAACGGGGAACTTGTTTCTGCTTGACGGAAGCGGGAGCGGTTTTGGAAACGTGTTGTTCCGCTCGTATGACAAGACACCATTGCTGAACGGGCAGACAGCCACGTTCACAGATATCCGTGATCCGAGTGCTGCTTCCGTTCAAGTCGCGCAACATTTTGGCGGTGACAACGTGGCTCCGTATTTTGTCTCACGACAAAATACAAGTGAACTCAGGATCACCGCGATCAACGACGCGCTGACTAACCCCAGTTTTTCTACGACATCGGTTTCCGTTCCGAGCTCGTTTTCCCCGCCTCAGGCCCCTAACGGCGGTGGTGGATCAGAACTCAACACGCTCGACGGTCGGCTGATGAATGTGCATTGGCGCGACGGAAGCTTATGGACGTGCCATTGTGTCGCAAGCGACAACGGAAATCGGGCTGTTTCTCGCTGGTACGAGATTGCGACCGGAGACTGGCCGAACAGTGGAAGTCCAAGTTTGGTTCAGAGCGGCAACGTCACGGGGCCGCAAGGCGTCCATACATTCTTTCCGGCGATCTACACCGATCAGTTCAACAACGCCGCGATGGTCGTTGGCTACAGTAGCAATTCAGAATTCGCCAGTGTTCAAGCCACCGGTCGGATGGATTCCGATCCGCTCGACACCATGGGTGCTTTGGAATTGTTGCAACCTGGTGAAGCAGCTGCCAACGGTCGCTGGGGAGACTATTTTGATATCGCATTGGATCCAGACGGTTTGACTTTTTGGATGGTTGGCGAATTTCAAGCCAGTAGTGGTGGTTGGCGAACCAGCTTGAATAGTTTTACTCTGTTCCTGCTGGGAGACATCAACCAGGACGGGGTCGTGAACTTGCTGGATGTGGATCCGTTCATTGACCTGGTTGGAGCCAGTGAGTTTGATCCAGCGGCAGATACCAACGGCGATGGAAACGTGAATCTTCTGGACGTGCAAGGTTTCATCGACCTGCTCAACGGATAGACAGCGGATAGACAGAATCGCCTGCGGCAGTCCTCGTTATGCGATTGCAGGGTTCCATGCCAGTTAAACAACTTCCTCCTGATGCTCAGATCGACGGCCTGAAGCAACACGCCAAGGATCTCCTGACGGCCATCCGCGCTGAGGACGTTCCTGCGTTCCAACGCGTCCGTGAATTTCACCCGTGCATGGAACGTTTTTCCGATTCACAAATTCGCTCGTCTGTTTTTACACTCAGCGACGCACAACTTGCGATCGGGCGTGAATACGGTTTTGCGAGCTGGGCACGTCTGCGTGAGGCGGTCGCCGAGTCGATGGGTGTCGAGCTTCAACTGCCGCACCACGAACGCATCGAAGATCCAACGTTCCGCCAAGCCGTTGACTTGATTGACGAAGGTAATATCAATGGCCTGACCGGGCTCGTCGAGGAACACCCTCAGTTGCTCACTCAATCGATCACATTCGCGGGCGACAATTACTTCTCCAATCCCACGTTGCTCGAGTTCATCGCGGAAAATCCGATTCGCAACAACAATCTGCCCGACAATATTGTGGATGTCACCCGAGCGCTGCTTCAACTCGGTGCTGATCGGAACCGAGATAGCGTGAACATGACTTTGAGCCTGGTTTGCTCCGGCAATGTGGTTCGCGAACAAGGCGTTCAAACAGAACTGATCGGCGTATTGTGCGATGCCGGCGCGGAGCCGGGCGGAGCAATGATGCCGGCGCTTAGCCACGGTGAGTTTGATGCGGCCGAGAAACTGATCGAGCAAGGTGCTAAGCTTGACATCGTGTCGGCGGCGGCCGTGGGGCGCAAAGATGTGGTTCAACAGAATCTGCCAACCGCCGCGGACGAGCACAAACATCAGGCGTTGGCTATGGCTGCTCAACACGGCCGGACGGAAGTGCTGAAGTTGCTGCTCGAGTCAGGTGAGGATCCCAATCGCTTCAATCCAATTGGCTTCCACGCCCATTCGACTCCACTTCATCAGGCAGCACTGGCCGGTCACATGCTCGCCGTCAAAGAACTGATCAAGTTTGGCGCCAAATCGGATTTAAAGGATACGATTTTCGACGGAACTGCGCTCGGCTGGGCGAAACACGCTGGCCATGTTGAAATCGCCGATTTCATCGAGAACAAGCGGGCTGATTCTTGAAGACGCGGTTCGGCTGGCGTTGTTAAGACGAATTGGAAAAGGGTTGCTATCTTTGGCACGCTGCCAACGGGAATTCGCAAGGCCAATCGCAAACTGGACGCCTTACCCGGCAACGGGAATTAGTTTGAAGTCGCTGCGCTGCACGGTAAAATTGTTGCTGACGCCGAGCAGGCAATTCAGGGGGATTTATTATGGGTAGAAGAACCGATCTCGAATCGCAAGCAAACGACTTACCAATCTCAGCGATGCGGAACCTTGGTCCTGCGTGCGAGAAGGATCTTAACGCTGCCGGGATCTACACTGCCGGTGAATTGAAGTCGCTTGGCGTTGAAGATGCATTTATTCGCATGCTTGTAGGTCGCAAAAGGTTGGGGCGAAGCGCGGCGTGTTGCAACGCTGCCTATTTATATGCGATGTACGGTGCCATTCACGATATTGACTGGCGAAAGATTCCTGAAGCAAAGAAAAAG
Organism: uncultured Pirellulaceae bacterium; assembly: GCA_964641465.1. GTDB lineage: Bacteria > Planctomycetota > Planctomycetia > Pirellulales > Pirellulaceae > Mariniblastus. The sequence goes on from CAZXLW010000004.1 coordinate 22,816, forward strand.
AAGTTCAAGAAGTTTGCGGCCGAACTTCGCGAATCAGGTCAGTTCGCGTGAATTAAAATAGGACAAAGAGTTTGAGGTCGGAAAGATCTGTACTCCGCAGCAGAATTTGAGATGAGATTCATGGGTTACTTGGACCGAAAAACGATCGTTGCCGCGTGTTCCATCCTGCCACTGATTTTGCTTGTCATGGCTGGCACAGCGGAAGGTCAACGACTACGCATTTCCAGTGAATTCAACTTCGGTGCTGGCGAAGTCCGTTCAGTAAAACCTGGTGAGATCACTATTTATTTTATGGATGATGACCAGACGGTAACTTTTAAGATCCAAGACAAAGACGACAAAGCACTTTCCCTGGACGGGAAGGTCATTTTCCAGTTACCAGCCAAAATCGACGTTACGGGCGAACTTCCGGTCGAACTGATCGTAACTGGAATGATTGTCGAGTTCGAAATTCCAATCAACCGAAGAGGGAAAGCTGATTCGCAAGTCCAACAATTGAAGTTGATTCAAGGCGATGATTCCGATTTGAAGATCGTGCCAGAATCCAAGCCTGAAGATGATGAATACGTTGCGGCGAAAGTGATTGGTCGAGTTGTTGAATACAAAAAGAACCGGCTTCGTTTATATATACCAAATTCAAAATATGCATCTAGCAACCGGGCTTACTTTTCAATTTCGCCAGACGCGCAAATGCAAATCCAACAAGATAGCTTGAATCAGGTGATTCCCGGTGATTCAGTCATTGGACTCAAGGCCGTTGAGCTGTCCAACGGTGACAAGGTTGTTTCGAAAATCGACATTGGTCTGACCGCCAGTCGTGACAAAGCGACACTGTCATTTCACGACCAATTGGAGCAAAAGTTCAGTGGTATGTCGGACGACCCCGGCGAGCCCCGGGAAGTCAACTCGGACCATTTCATTCTTTACACCGACATTTCCGATCGCAGCGCAGCGGTGCTGCTGTCGAAACTGGAACGGATGTACCGCTTGATTGCGAAGTACTTTGGTAATCGTCCTCGCCAAGCAATCGAGTGCTACGTAGTTCGGCCAGAAAACCTGAGCAGATGGGCAGGTAAGATACCGGAGGATGGTGCGAAGCAGATCGCCGGGTCGGCGGGCCTGACTATCTCGCTGTCCAACGGCAGAAAAACGGTCTCAACGGTGTACTCATGTAGCGACCATGGCGTTGTGCAACACGAATCGGTTCACGCGTTCTGTGCAATGGCGTTTGGAACGGCCGGTCCAGTCTGGTATTCCGAGGGCATGGCGGAGATGGGACAGTACTGGCAAGAAGGACAACGCGAAGTACGTATCGATCCGGTTGTTATCGACTATTTGTCACATGCCAAACCGAAACGGATGCGAGACATTGTGGCAGCCGGTCAAATCACTGGCGATTCGTGGCAGGCTTACGCTTGGCGCTGGGCGCTTTGTCATTTGCTGGCAAACAACCCGAACTATGCGAATCGTTTCAAGCAACTTGGAATCGCCGTGATGTCCAAAGGTCCAGATTCGTTTGACAATGCGTTCGGATCCATCGCACCGGCAATTTCTTTTGAGTACGACCAGTTCGTACAGAACTTTGGTAACGGGTATCGGGTCGACCTCTGTGTTTGGGATTGGAAATCCAAGCCGAAGAAGCTTTCGAAATCAGCAAGATCAAAAGTCGTTGTTAAAGCAAAAGCTGGCTGGCAGTCAACCAAGGTGCAGGTGATCAAAGGAACGAAATACGACTTTGTGGCGGAAGGAACATGGAAAACAGACGCGAAAACCGAGGTCAATGCGGACGGCCAGGACGGCGACTCCAAGGGGAAACTGGTCGCGGCAATTCAATACGATTTCAAACTGGAAGAGCCATTCGATTTAGGCGCGCGTGGCTCGTTCACCGCATCGCGGGATGGGCATCTGTTCGTTCGTTGCAAAGATGACTGGACTGACCTGAGCAACAATGAAGGGCAAGTCACCGTCCACTTTCGACGCAACAAGGATCAGGCAAATTGATTTTCGGAAAGCAAAACACTAATCTGCACTGATCATCACTAATTTCAACCCACAGTTTCTTCCGAGCATCGTTTGTTGGTGTCGATTAGTGAGGATTAGTGTTCATTCAACAACCTGCGTCTACAATTGACAGCGTCATTCGCAACTAGCGAGCAGCTCGTCTTGTCGAACGACGCACAATCGACCTCACTCCAACCCGACGTGCTGGTCCCATGCGATAGCCAAGATTCTCCGCATTACCGACCGTTCGATTGACAACGTAGTTGAAGTTTTGCCGAACCCATACTGGACCTCCTCGATCCATTTGATTCGCGAGCGACTTACAACGGCCACAATCGGAACCGAGGCCTAAGCGATTAATAATCCGCGTCATCTCTGTTCCTGGACCACCAGTCTGAGCCATCAGCACGTTGCCGCTGTCATTGAACATCAAGAAGAAACAACCGGCAATCAACAGAATTCGAATTTGATTTTTCATCAGATCAGGCTTTTAAAATGGTTCAGGCTGATTTTTTGGACTGTGTTAATGGTGGCGAAAGTTTCGCCTGACAAGCCGTTGCAGGACCGTTTTAATCACCCTGCTTTGTATGCGACTGCTGTTAGTCCACGAATCAACTCTAAAGCCGGGCCTTATTTTTTGGAACAGGCACGTACTTTATCGTCGAATTTACCCTGAAAAATGAACGATTGATGTGTGTATTTTTGGGTCACCTCATTTTCCGGTAAGCTGGACGCAGTGCAAGCGATTGTCGCAACTTTTCCGCTGCACCAACATTCGGCCTCCGCACAATGCGAAGTGGCGATTTTCCCAAATGCGACGTTTGAAACTGACTTCAACCGGACACCCAAATCTCTTTGGTCGATAACGATCTCACACGGGTTCGACTTGGAAAGCATGCCCTCCTTATTTTTCAAACCGTGTTGGTGGAGCCATCGACGATTGGAAGGTCTACACTTGGGAATGGTTTTCGCGCATCTTCGAAGACCGGATTGGGAGTTGGTTTCGCGAAATAGTAGCCTTGCACTTCCGTAAAACCCGCCTTGGAAACTCGTTCCAGTTGAGCCAACGTTTCGACACCTTCTGCCGTCGAGCGGATGCTAAGATCGCGTCCGAGTGAAGCGACCGAGTTCAAGATTGCAGCCGATTTTGCACAAGTATCAGCGCCCCAGACAAACGAACGGTCCAGTTTGATCTTGTCGAAAGCAAGCCGCTTTAAATAGTTCAACGAGGAATGCCCGGTACCGAAATCATCCAGGACGACCGACATGCCCGCACTGCGCAGCTTGTTGATCAAATTGGAAGCTAGATCAAAATCTCGCAACAAAACGTTTTCCGTAACCTCAATCTCTAATCGTTTGGGAGCAAGCCCTGATTCCTCCAGGCAATTCATAATCATGTCGAAAAGTTTGAATCGCGGATGGAACTGAACGGGCGAAAAATTGACCGCGACCCGAACATCATTAGGCCATTCGGCTGCTGCACGTGTTGCCTCTCGAACAACCCACTCACCTAACTGGACAATCAATCCACTTTCTTCTGCTGCGGGCAGGAAAGCATTGGGCGCCAGGAGCCCGCGTTCGGGATGATTCCACCGCAACAGCGCCTCGCAAGTTGCTAATCGCCAATCGCTACACGAGTAAATCGGCTGGTAGTACAGTTGCAGTTCCCCTTCTTCGACGGCTTGTGAGAGTTCCGCGACAACCTTTCGCGTCTGGATCAATTCTTCGTCCATCTTGGGTTCATAGAAACTTGAGCACGCACGACCGTTGTTTTTTGATCGGTATAGCGCGACGTCGGCCTGACTCATCAATTCCTCAGGCTGATCACTGTCGTTGGGAGCCAGCGCGATTCCGATGCTAAAGCTACAGTTGAGCTGCTTGCCAGACACTTCAAACGGCTGTCGAAGCACATTTTCGATGCGTTCAAGAACCAAACGAAACTCGTTTACACTATTTGCTTCCGGCTGGATGATGCCAAACTCGTCGCCTCCCAGCCTCGCCACGGTATCGGTTTCTCGAATCGCACTTCGCAAACGCCGAGCGACTTGTATCAGCACCTGGTCTCCCGCCGGGTGTCCGTGAGAGTCGTTGATTTCTTTGAAATGGTCGACATCGATTAGAAGCAACCCTGTCAATGATTTGTGACGCCGCGTCCGTTTCAAAGCATCATCGAGCGAGGAATTAAACTTGGAACGATTGGCGATCCTGGTCAACGAGTCCTGCAATGAAGCCCGCTCCAGTTCCAGTGTGCGTTCCTGCACCAATTTTTCCAAATCTTTCTGGCGCAGTCTGGCTTTGCGGCTCAAGATCCATTTTTCCGTCATCGCGACGGCGATTTGATAGACTTCGACAGCTTCAAATGGCTTTTTCAAAATCAGCAGGCTGTCTGACTGTCCAAGTTTCTGGCAGATTTCCTGAAAACGATTATCCGAATACGCGGAGCAAATCACCACTTGCAGATCGGGGCAGATCTTCCAAATTTCAGCGACGGTTTTCAAGCCGTCCCACCCGGGCGGCATCCTGATATCAACGAAAGCCAGCGAGTATGGTCGCCCCTGGTCGATGGCTTTTTGGACCATCTCGAGTCCTTCTTGCCCTTGCGCGGCCGAGTCGACTTCGATATTCAAGGCAGGTGGCTGCGAGTGCGAGCCTGGTTCCGTTGGCTCGCCAAAAAATGCAGCCATCGCAGTATCGTCAGCGCACTCATCCTGGCTGCTGACATTCAAAATTTTTCGATAGTCATCATGGATACTTTTGTTGTCATCAACGATGAGAATACGACGACTTTGATTTTCTAGACTTTGCACAGCGCAGACTTTCGTAAAGGGATTTGAAGCTTGAAGCAAGAACCTAGTCCTATTCCATCGCTACTTGCTTGTAAGTTTCCGCCAAGTATTTGAGCGGTCACGGCGCAGCTATGGAGACCAAAACCATGACCATTGGCCTTGGTGGTGAAGCCTTGCATAAAGATTTTGGTAAGATTTTCAGGAGGGATCCCCACCCCGTTATCAAGGACGAGGATTGTTACTTCGTCGTCGTCATCATTTTCCACGACGACTTCAACCCGACCGGACCGCATCGTGTTTTCGGCTACTGCGTCGATCGCGTTGGAAATGAGATTGATCACGATTTGTTGCAGTTGGTGCCGGTCTGTCTTGACGTTCAACGTGCGTGGACACTCAAGCGTCAATAATGCCTGATACCGCTGGGCTTTCGTGTTGCTGATCTCGTGGCATTCTTGCAACATGTCCAACAAACAGAACGTTTCCAGGACGCCGTCATTGCGAGACAGAGAGAGTTGTCGGTGAATTACGTTTTTCACATGTGTTAGATTCTTTTGCAGCGACTCGGTTTCTTTCAGACAGACGTTCTGGTCGGCAACCAACGCGTCCGCCATGTAGGCAAGTGCCGCCGGAAAGTGTTTTCCTTTCGTATCTCGTTCCAGGTATTCTCCCAGATTGTCGGCATGATCTGACAAGTGTTGATTCGCGATTGCCAGTTTGGGGACCAGGCTTTTCCGTAACGTAGAGTTGATTAGCGTGGTCGAAACGTTCAAGCTGTTGAGTACATTCCCAACATTGTGCAGAACCTCCGAAGCGACGTCTGCCATCCCGGCACGACGCGAAGCGTCCATAAGCTTATGATGCAACTTCGTCCGCTCGGCCTGCGTCTTCTCATGCTCGGTGATCTGATATTCGAGATCTCCAACCAACTGCGAGAGCGAGCTTGCCAACTGTTGCACCTCGTGAGGAGCACTGGTTTTGACAGTGAAGTTCCGCGTTGACTCGTCTCCGATTCGGGACTGGTTGGCCAATGTCGAAATGGGTTGGCTGACAATCGAGCTGATCCAAAGCCAAAGCAGCAACGTGCTGCCCAGAAAACCCAGCAGCAAGACACCAATGGTTGTAGTGCGTCGGGATCTACTGGCCCGCAAGTCTGACTGGTAACGACGAAAACTGGCTTGCGTTTGTGTATCAAGTTGTTCCAGACTCTCGATCGCAAGCGTCGATTCTGAATCCATTTCCATTAACAACGAATACAATTTGGTTTGTCGATCTTCGTCGTCCAGCGACCGTGAGCTTGTTAACCGTTCGACTTGGCGAGCCGAAAATTTCTTGAGCGCTCGTATTTGGGGCTGTTGCTTTGGATTAACTTCATTGGACAGGGTTTGCAGTATAGAATCGACTTCATCGCCAAGCTTAATCGCACCGTCGCAAAGGTAAGATTCATCGGCACCAAGCACAAGATCGGAAAGCAACATCCAATGTGAATAGTTTCGCTCGAGACTGTCCACGTCACGCAGGACCAACCCGAGACGACTCGCATTATCAGCAATTTGCGTTTCTCCGGCGTGTAGCCAGTTCAGGAATGTGAATACCGTCAGACCGCAAATGCTGTAGCCAAGGATCAGGAATGCCAGGTACGTTCGAACTTTCAAGGACTCGCTCCGTGTTTTCGCACAAGGAGCAAAACCTCCGCGCCGGCAATTTCGGCAGCGGTGCTGCATTTCTGTATTTGATCCGACGCCAATCCGACCGTCGACTCGAATGCTTTTTGCGTTTCTGTGGTTGGCCATCCGCCTTGCGACTTGACCTTGTCGACGACGCCATCAGCGCGAACGTACCACCACAAGTCGAGACGTTGACCGTCCATTTCCCACGGTGTACTGATCACAAAGCCAGCTTCCTGGTTCTGAGCTGTGAATGATTTGTAGACTTTCACTTTGGCTCGTTGAATCGAAGAACTGTCTTTCCCCGAGCTCGATTTGAAAGCTGAGCGGAAAGCTTGAATGACTGCATCGGAATAGGGTTGATTGATTTTTTCAATCCGAGTGGACTTGGGAAACGCCTGGTCCATGTGATGCAACGGTTGGATCACGGCCAGTTCCTTTTTCCACGTGAATTCCGTAACCGTAATCGTTTTCAACGCGGAACGAATGACCATGCTCGCCAAACCTCTGGCGTCTTCAGACACCTTGACCTTCTCGGTGCGTATCGACTGGCCATTTTCGGAAAGCAGACTACGCAGTTGTTGAAAGTTTTTGCCGATAAGCTGGTTCTTGAATGCGTTCTGTTCCACCTCTGTTCGCTTGCGGGAGCGGCATCGTTGAAACTCAAAATCCTCAACGATCAAGCCAGGGGTCAGCGACCAGACAATTTCGGAAAGCCCCCAGTCTCCAGCTTCGGAACGAGCGTGCACGAGCCCCAGTGGACTTCCGTCTTTGACGGGCAGATACAAAGTGTGACGCCCCAATTCATTGAAGTGGATTGTAAATGGCAGCTTACGCCTCACATAGTCACGCACACTTTGGTCGACGGTACGGACCAACGATCGGTAGGAAGTCGCATCGGGGTAGGATTCATAGATGCGTTTAGTCGGATCCCGCAACGCACAATAGGCTTGCCCAAAACAATCCTGGCTCCCGCCGATGATCAGGAACAAAAAGATAATCAGGATGATGCCCAACGGGCGAACTGGTATTTGAAAATGAGGCATCTTACCACTCCTTTAGAAACGATATCGCATTTGAAACTCGAGCACTGTACCGCGGCCTTCCGGGCTGAGACCATCAAAAAAATGGGAGACCTGACCACTGATCGTCCAGTGTGTGTCAGGCGTCCAACGCAGCCCAAGCGAATTTCTTAATTCATTGTCCCAACCCGCGTCACGGCCAAATCCTCGCAACACAACCTGGTTGTAAGCCAACAGCGATTCTTTGGTGTCATTCCAGTCGACTTCCAGCAGCGCGGTGTAGGCGCGATCTTCGTCCTCGAAGCCCGCGGACAGTTCGGCCAGCCAAACCAGCTTTTCGTCGGCGAACGTAAAATCGGCGCCGACGCGCCCTCGCTGGACGATTTCACCGCCGGGTCCGAATTCCAGGACATCTCCCAGGAATGCAGAGATACCAACCACGGCGGGTTCGGTACTGGATGTGCCTATCCGGCCGGCAACAATATACGGGTCGTGTCGGCGTCGCCAAACATTTCCACTGCCGCGACTGAGTCCAACTTCGTACTCGATCCCGCTGGCTTCGCCATTAAACGTCACGCCCCAATCTGATTTCAAGCCAAAGTTCTGATTGTGGGTAAAGTCCCGCAACGTTCCGTTGGTGTTAACAATTTGTTCCAACCCGAACGGAACTTCGAAATGACCAATCCGAAAGTTTGTCTTTCCCTTGCCGTAACGTGTGTAATTGAAATTCGTGATCCGGTGTTCAATTGCGAAATCATTCCCGTCGTCAAACACGTTGAGCGAGATAGGAGCGTTTGATCGAAAGTCCAGGCGTCCAAAGTAGGTTTGAATCAATAACGTACCCCAGTCTCCCTGTTTGTCCGTGAAGACTTTGTGCAAGTCGATACCTGCGTAGCCCAATCCTCCAAACGTGCCTGTTCTCCCGGAAAAGATCGGACGATATGAAAGGTCGACGGTGAAACGGAGGTTGTCTTTCCAGGCTTGTGGCGTGAATTCATCCAACGCGTTCGATCCAGAATCCGCGCCCGTCTCGTCCAGTTGACTCAACGAGAAATCTTCAGAAGCTTTACTATTACCACTGGTCGTTGATTTCGATCCCAGAGAATCGAGCGCGTCGAGAGACAATTGCTGAGAGCCAGATTTTGACTCCTGAGCTGCTACCTGCGATGCAAAACACCAAAGTGCCATGACCACAAGTGACAGGTACCAAATGCATGGCAACTTTCTCATTGAACGACGATCCTCTTCTCTTTTTCCCGAGCAACAGGCCCACTAGCCTGTCTTCGAAAATGTACGTTCAACAAGATTTTCGATACCAGACGAACCTTGCTTGATAGGGACTACCCTATTGGGCGAACTGATACAATCGATAGATCTTTACGCAGTTGATAGCAGCACAGTCGAGGTCATGAGCGGGCGGCATTTGTGAACGGGCCTGACTGACTAAGTCCTTTTTTTGCCGTTGATACGTTAGGCGTCAGGTTGACCAGGTTTCATTTTTCGACCGCGAGCTCCAAGTTCAATGACTCGCAAGTTGTCGATCTTTCCGTTTGCGATTCGACACTTCAATAGTGTGCGTTTTTGGTGAAAGCCATGATGGCCCGCCGCGCCGGGGTTCAAGTACAGCATGTTGCCGAATTTCTGATCACGCTGAACCATCAACAGATGTGAGTGACCGCAGATGAGTACGTCCGGTCTCTTTTTCGTGAGCTGCTGCCGGACACGCGGGTTGTATCGTCCGGGTCGTCCGGCAATATGAGTCATCCAAACAGTCACTCCCTCGATCTCAAACCACAGGTCTTCCGGGTAGGCCTCGCGGATATCTTCCGTGTCGATGTTGCCGTAAACGCCTTTGGTTGGTTTGATCTGGGCCAGTTGGTTGGCAACATCCAGGTTGCCAAAGTCGCCTGCGTGCCAGATTTCGTCGACTTTTTCGAATATCTCTGGAAGGTTTGGGTCGAAAAAACTGTGCGTGTCAGCGATGATTCCTATTTCCATTTTGTCGAACAGCCGTGCCAAAATTGTTCCCCTGCGGTGCGGCTATTAGAATAACGGACACTTTGCATTTTCCTACAAGGGTACAACATGAAACGTCGCGAATTCCTGGCTGCTTCGGTTGCCGCTTCCGCTGCCACGGCGGTCAGTCCGGCTGCTTCTTTTTCAACAACTCAAGAAGAGGAAACAAAACCTGAATCAAAACCTTTTAAATTGCTCTACGCTCCGCATTTCGGGATGTTCAAAAATCTGGCTGGTAACGATCCAATTGATCAGATCAAATTCGCTGCCGACCAGGGCTTCACTGCCTGGGAGGACAACCAACTGAAGCGTAAGTCTCCGGAGATGCAGGAGAAGATCGGCAAGGCACTGGACGAACTCGGAATGAAGATGGGCGTTTTTGTTGCCCACGTTTCGATGAACGGCAAGCCTGTTTTCGTAAAGAAGAACGAGAAGAAATGGGAAGCGGTACTGCAGGACATGCGCGATTCGATCGCTGTCGCCAAGCGAGTCAATGCAAAATGGATGACCGTCGTACCAGGTGACATGGACGAAGGCAAAGGCCGCCGCCTGGAAATGGGTTATCAAACTGCCAACGCGATGGAATTACTACGGCGTTGTTGCGATGTGCTCGAGAAAGATGAATTGGTCATGGTGCTGGAGCCATTGAATTGGTACGCCAATCATGGCGGCGTCTTCCTGCAAGGTTCGCCGCAGGCGTATGCGTTGTGCAAAGCAGTGAATCACCCGTCCTGTAAGATCCTGTTCGACATTTATCATCAACAGATCACCGAAGGCAACTTGATTCCAAACATTAATCAATGCTGGGACGAGATTGGCTACTTTCAATGTGGTGACAACCCAGGGCGGAAGGAACCTGGTACTGGCGAAATCAACTATCGCAATGTCTTTCGCCATATCCACTCGAAAGGATTCGAAGGCATCATGGGCATGGAACATGGTAATTCTCAGAAAGACAAAGCAGGCGACCAGGCTGTGATCGATGCCTATCGGGCTGCGGATGATTTTTAGAATCCGTTCGTAAATTATTGTTCGCCACAGATTGCCAGGCTGAACACAGACGGTTCCGTACTGTGGTTGTTTTTCGTGGCAGCGGTGGACACAGAACAAGACATCATCGCACGCCGTTTAAGTTGCTCAAACAACATACTCTTGCTTTATCTGGCAGATAATAGCTTGCAAATACCAGTTGGCAGGTTTAGGTTTGGAGCAGCTTCTGACTCTGTAATTATTAACTGCAAGGAGAATTAGATGAGCACAACTAGAAATATACTTACACCCGTGGTTTTAATTTTCGTCTGTAGCTCCTGTGTGTGGGGCCAATCAATTCGGACTTATAACGCTCAGTTCACGACCAACACAATTGTCGCCGACGGAATTGACAGTCCCGGCGAGTGGGACGGTGCTGAGACTGGCGGCGCGGGTTGGAATGAATTGAGACAGCCGTTTGGTGACGCTGATCTCAGTAACAACGAATTCCAAATCCTGTGGGACAATGACAATTTGTATCTACGCTGGGAAAGTGATTTTGCTCAGTGGCCGAACGAGAATTCCAATCCGAACCCAAACATTGGCTTCGGTATGCCAAATCTGAATTTTTACTTTGATCCCAATACCATTGGTGAACCCAATGATGTTGAAGATGATCAAGTCAAAGGTTACCAGTTCGCGTTCAACTTGTTTACGAACTCGCAAGGTGGAACGTTGATCTCAACGAATGACAATCGCAACGGTGTTGGTTTTAACACCGGTGCCTATTTCCGGGGACTGTTCGGCAATTCAGCCAACTGGGGCGATGGCGGAAACGCTAACACTGGAGCGGCGTTGCAGGACATTGTCACTGGCCAAAACAACCAGAATAGCGGACCAGACGCTGGCGGATTTGCGGAAGTCGTATTCCCCTGGGCCAACTTCAATGCGGACGCACAAGTCAATGGTAAAGACACTGGCCTGCTCCATACTGAAGCTCCAAAACCAGGCGAAGTATGGTTTCTTCAGGTTTCGGTTATCAACTCGATACTAGCGAACACCAACAACTTGCCAACTTGGAACTGGACACCAAGTATGTTCTTCGCTTCACACGGGGACCTGTTGGCTCCCAATGGACACGGTGAATTGACGTTTGTTGGCGGGGATGCAGGGTTGTTAGGTGATGTCAATTGTGACGGCCTAGTCAACTTGCTGGATGTGGACCCGTTTGTTGATCTAATTTCCACCGGTGAATTTTCGGATAAGGCCGACATCAACATGGACGGAGTCGTGAATCTACTCGACGTGACACCGTTCATCGCTTTGCTGAATGGCGGTTAGGCTAAGCCAGCAAACCGCGAACAATCAAACAAAGTTGCGGGAGTATCTGTTCATTCGGATACTCCCGCATTCTTGCGCTACGATACGGGAAGTCCGAACGATGACCGGTGAGTCGGTTTCTTCAGAAGTTCTGTCTTTCCAGATTCGAAAGAGAATTCAAATCCATCGTCTCTTGATTTTGATTGACAACCGATGTCAAACGAGCTTATCCTGAATGACTGGGTTCCACCCTCCCCAGCCTGATGAAGAATTTGAATTGTTGCCTGGTCGCCGTGCTGAAGAAAGTCTTGGGGACTGTCATCTTTTGGTAACATATTAATGGAGCAGAACGATGCGTATCAAATTTTGGCTCACGTCGTTACTCGGCAACATCCGAAACCGTTATCTTTTTAAGAACAACCGCAAGAGACGCCGGTGGAAGCGAAAATTTGTCACGCGGATATCGACAACTGCATTGGTTCTTGCTGCGACGATCCCGTTATGCGAACACAACGTTGTTGCTCAGTGTGATGAATTGTCGTTCCCCAATGAAGTATTTGCTGTTGGAGGTTCTCCGGTGTCAACCACGACTGGCGACTTCAATGGTGACGGTATTACGGACCTGGCAACTGCCAATCTCTTTTATAGTAGTGTGTCTGTGCTACTGGGTGTGGGGAACGGAACGTTTGAGCCTCAGCAAGTCTTTTCTGCTGGAATTGGAACGCGGTCAGTTACGACCGGCGACTTCAACGGTGACGGTATAACGGATCTGGCAACGGCAAACTTCTATTCCGATGATGTGTCTGTGCTGTTGGGCGTGGGTGACGGAACGTTTGAGCCGCAGCAAGTCTTTACTGTTGCAATTGGACTGCGGTCTGTCACGGCCGGCGATTTCAACGGCGACGGTATCACGGACCTGGCAACCGCAGACCTGTTTTCCGATGATGTATTTGTATTACTGGGCGTGGGGGACGGGACGCTTGCATCACCGCAAGTTTTTGCTGCTGAAAATAGCCCGTATTCCGTCACGACCGGCGATTTCAACGGCGACGGTATCACGGACCTGGTAACCACAAGCCAAATCTCCGACGATGTGTCTGTGCTACTGGGCGTGGGGGACGGAACGTTTGCTGCGTTACCGCAATCATTTGCTGCTGGAAATAATCCGTATTCCGCCACGACCGGCGACTTCAACGGTGACGGTATCACGGACCTGGCCACGGCAAACCAAACCTCCGATGATGTGTCTGTACTACTGGGCATGGGTGACGGAACATTTGCGCCACAGCAGGTCTTCAATGCTGGAAATTTACCGCGGTCTGTCACGACTGCCGACTTCAACGGCGACGGTATCACGGACCTGGCCACGGCAAACGGTCTTAGCGATGACGCGTCTGTACTGCTGGGCGTGGGGGACGGAGCGTTTGCGCCACAGCAAGTCTTCGCTGCTGGAGATGGACCGCAGTCAGTCACGACCGGTGATTTCAACGGTGATGGCTTAACAGACCTGGCAACTTCAAACGCAAATTCTAACAATGTGTCTGTGTTGATTAACCAAGACACTTTGTTGGGTGATGTCAACTTGGATGGAATGCTCGATCTGTTGGATGTTGCTCCGTTTGTGCAGGCGATTGCAAACGGTGATTTCCAGTGTGAAGCAGATATCAACAGGGATGGTGTTGTTGATCTTCTTGATGTTGCCGGTTTTGTTGAGCTGCAAACCGGCGGGTAAACTGACATCAATCAAAGGATTTGTCAAAATCCCGGGCGTGAGAGCTGGAACGTTTGCGTCACTGCAAGCAAGTCTTTGTTGCTTTTACAGATTCCGTTCGTTTAAACAGAAAACTGGCTCTCGAACCAACTGGTAACCCGCGAACAAGCGGCGCGGCGGTTTTCGATCAGGCGAAATGTGTGTTCGGATTTTGGATAGTACTCCACCTGCAACTGACCATTGTCAGGCTGCAAGCCATACATTTCGCGAAACTGAGATCGACTGCAAATGTCATCGTAGCCATCAGTGTACAGGAACAGCAGGCGCATACCGCGATCCATCATGCCGTTCAGGTCTTTCACGACGACGTCCTTATCAAGTTCATCACTAAAGAAGAACTCACTCTCAGCCAACGTATCGCCGTCCGATATTGAGGCATTGCTCGCCCCAGACCAACGCCGCTTAATGGCATTTCGCCAGAATCGTAACCGAAAGAACCTCAAGAAATATCTGTGCAAGTAATAGCTGAATGTTCGAAATACAATTCCATCCATGAACACGGAGCCCACAATGCGTGAGTCCTTGACGGCAATCTGATGCGCGTTGAACGCACCGGAACACAGCCCGAGAATTACGAAACGGTCGGTACCTGTTCCTTCGCTCAAGTAATCCAAAGCATCGGAGGCATCGAGCACGGCGCGGTCTTCGTCGACGTCCAGTTTCCCAGGCCGTGTTTGACTATCGCCCAGGCCGGACAGGTCCATCCGCAATGTCGAGTATCCTTTTTCCGCAAGCTGCCGAGCCAGGTCCACATGCAATCGAAACGGCCCAACGCGGTGGATGATGCCGGCGTTTAGAATCACTGCGATCGGCGCGCTGGGGACGGCTTTGTCTGCGTCGGGAGTTGTGAGGATCCCAAACAGAGCATTGTTCGGTCCGAATTGGCAAACTGTTTCCTGCATGATTAAACCTCGACGACTGAACTAGTCAGCATTTCAAATTTTTCAAGACGATTGAACAAGTCGACAGCACCTGCGACCATGTTGCGTGTTGTTTTTGGTCGCAACCATGCGGTTTCCAGTTGCTGCAGGTCAGTCCATGAATCTTCGTCATCCGTGAATTCAACTTTGCGCATTGTGTCGCTATCGAGCGTTCGGTAGCGTTCATTCGTTTGGGCCAGATCAAACACCAGGTGAGGCTGTTGAATTTTAGACCAGACGGTTTGCAATTGCTCCAGTTCATCCAAAACAGATCGTGAATACAGTGTGCCGAGAATCTCTTCGCCGCGGGAGTTGTTTTCTGAGTTCATTTTGCAGACCCACAGGTCCAGCATACTGGCGTGCAAACTGCGAAGGTCGTTCAGATAACCCGCCCCGTTCCAGATTGGCTCCCAGAGCATCAGCGAATGAACGCTGGCATTATCGCGAGCTACGTTGGCCGCTAAAGCAGCACCAGCTCGTAAACCAAACAGCGTGACATTGGTCGCTCCGGATTTCTGTTGCATGAATTCGATTGCCGATCGGATGTCCGTTTGCCATTGAGCCAGCGAATCAATCTCGACTATCGAGCGAGTCGAATCTCCGATGCCACGGTAGTCAAATCGCAATACCGAGATCCCTTTACGAGCAAGCTGACCGGCCATCAAACGCAGGCACCAGTTGCTGCGCATGTATTCCTGACCCAAAGGAGGGCAAAACACCATCGCGCGGCTGGGACGCCCCGGCCCGTTGGATTTCCCCCGCGCCGGATGGTAGGTCCCGAACAGCCTGTTGTCAGGCCCAAAAAATTGATGACTCATTGGTTGGTATCTCTCTCGATCAGTCCCAGAAGCCGGTAATACGTTTGAACAACGAAGGACTCGAATCCTGTTTCTCGGTCACGTTCGTCGAAGGTGTTTCGTCGGTAGTTACCGTTTTGGCAGATCCGGTAGATTCAGTAGATTCGCCAGATTTGGTTGAATCACTGGCTACATCGCTAGTTGTAGAACCCAGTTGATCGACGCCAGCTTCTGCCGTCGCCAGTTCACCGTCCAAGGTTTCAGCTTTTTCATTGACTTTGTCAGCCAATTGTTCCAGTGTCCCCATCAGGAAATCTGGAGGAGCAAGTTTCGCACCGGTTCGTTCCTCGATGGCTGCAATTGCTTTCATTACCAATAACGAGTGACCGCCCAGGTCGAAGAAGTTATCGTTTAGCTCAACTTCTTCTTCGATCTCCAGAGCATCCTGCCAAACACTGGCAACAAATTTCTCGATCGCCGTCGCAGGTAGTTGCAGTTCATCCTCAGTTGTCGGTTCGTTTGTCGCGTTAGGTGCCGGCAACGCGTTGTAGTCAATCTTTCGATTGGCTGTTTCCGGCATCGCGTCCAACTGGACAAAATGCTGTGGTACCATGTAGTACGGCAGCGAATCCCGCAACGAGTTTCGCAAATCGTTGGAACTCGCTTCGAAACCTCGCTCAGCAATCCAATATGCGACCAACCGGGTATCGCCCGGATTGTCTTCTCGAACGATGGCGACTGCCTGCGAGATTCCTTTGAACGATTTCAAAGCTGATTCGATCTCGCCAAGCTCAATTCGAAAGCCACGAACTTTGACTTGCTTGTCATTGCGACGCAAGAACTGGATGTTTCCGTCACGACGATAGCGGCCCAAATCTCCGGTCTTGTACAGGCGATGGTTGCAGTAATCGACGAAGGGATTGTAGTACCGATTTTCGACGAATCGCTCACTGGTCAGATCAGCCTGGTTCAAGTATCCCAGTGTAACGCCTGCTCCGCCGATGTAGATCTCACCATCGCTGCCAACCGGAACTGGCTGCATGTTTTGATCCAACAAGTAAATCTGTGTATTGGCGATCGGCTTTCCAATCAAAATCGGAGCTGCCGCATCTGTAATTCGGTACACGGAAGACCAAACCGTCGTCTCTGTCGGCCCGTACATGTTCCAGAACTCGGCACAGCGATCCAACAATGGTTTGACCAGGTCGGTTGGCATTGGCTCACCACCACACAGTACTTTGAGACCTTTTTTTCCTTTCCAGCCGATAGCAATCATCATTCGCAGTGTAGCTGGCGTCGACTGGAACAAAGTAATCCCATGTTTGTCAATCGCGTCAATCAACTGCCCACCATCCATCGTCGCTTCCTTGGTCATGACAACCGTCGTTCCTCCAACGAGCAATGGCAGATAAAGTTCCAAAACGGAAATATCAAATGACAATGTCGTCACAGCGAGAACTTTATCAGTGCCCGTGAATCCAGGCTGTTCAGCCATCGAGTACAAGAAGTTAACCACTGCACCATGCGGAACGTCGACGCCTTTGGGAGTCCCAGTTGAACCCGACGTGTAGATCACGTAGCAAGTATCGCCAGGTTTCGTTTCCACATTCAGTGATTGGTTACTCAAGTCGCTGGCGTTAGTAAACTGTTCCAAGGTAACAATCGGTTTGCCAAAGCTGCTGGCCAAATCACGAACGTCATCTGCTCCGACGACGAGCTTTAGACCCGAATGGTCACACATGTACTTCAAACGATCAGCCGGGAACGCAGGATCCAGCGGTACGTATCCAGCACCTGACTTCAGGATCCCAAACACGACGGTCAACATCAGTTCACTTCGAGGAACGCAGATGCCGACCAGATCACCCTGCCCAACGCCCTGCCCGTTGATGAAGTTTGCGAACCGATTGGATTGCTCTTCCAATTCACGATAAGTCAATGACGCTTCACCGAACTGAACGGCTACGTTGTCCGGAGTCAGATTCGCCTGGCGGGACAGTTCGGCATGCAATGAACTGGCAGCTGTATAATTCCGTTCCGTTTGATTCCACTCGACCAGCACTTTCTCGCGTTGCTCGATACTTAACACTGGCAGCTCGCCCAGTTTGCACTCGCCGTTCTGGAGAATCAAGGCGGTCAGAAATCCTTCGAACCCATTGAATAGCGATTCCATGCGGACGGACGAAAACAGATCGGTGTTGTACTGCACCTGAAAGTCAACTGATTTATCGGCATTGACAATCCCGTTGACGAACCATTCGAAGTTCTCAAACATCCGTGGCTCGACGTGAACTTCGACATCCAGTCCATCGAAACCAATCTGGCTGGTGTCGATCGCCGGGTCGACGTTGAACGAGATCGCCAACATCGGGGCGCGGCTTGGGTCACGGCGTGGGGCGACTTTCGACAGGATTTTACCAAACGTGTAACGCTGGTGATCAAACGCATCGAGGATCCGGCTGCGGGTCTTTTTGAGTTGTTCGTTGAAGGTTCCATCCAGGTCAACATGCGCGCGATATGGCATCGTGTTTACACAATGGCCAATCAGCTCTGGCTGGTCCATTGCCAATTGTCCGGCCGTTGGAATCCCGACACAAAATTCGTGGTTGTTGGAAATACGTGCCACAAATGACTCGAATGCCGTCAGCAAGGTATTGAATACCGAACAACCGGCTTTGGCACCGAGTTGTTTGATGGACAGCATCAATTCCGCCGACAAATGATGATCGTAACGGCGTGCAAAATACGTTCGTAGTGCTGGGCGCTTGGACTCAATTGGCAAATCAAGACCGGGCACGAGATCTTCGAACTGTTCCATCCAGAACTGTTCGTCTTCGTGGGCCTGTTGAGTCGCGAAGTACTCCGTCATTGCCTTCGAATGTTCCTGATACGAAATCGCTGCAGGCAATTTCTCCGGGTTCAACCCTCTCGCCGCGTCATAAAAGTGACCGAGATCGCGAACCAACACGCCCAGGGACCAACCATCCAGAACAATATGATGCGCCGCAACTGTCAGGTAAAACTCCTGCGGTCCCGTCTTCTGTAGCGAAGCTCGGAACAGTGGACCGTTTTGAAGATCAAACGGAATACACGCCTGGGCCTGCAGCAATTTTAATCGGCTGATTTCCAGGTCAGCTTCGTCCTGATCCGACCAATCGAAGTCGTCGCATTTGAATTCGATCGTTGGCTGGATGATCATCTGTGTGCCATCAGCAGAAAACATGGCTCGCAAGCTATCGTGTCGGGCGATAACAGCTTTCAAAGCAACACTCAACGCATCCCGGTCAAGATCACCAGACAACTTCAACGAAGTGATCTCGTTACACGCGCAGTTCGCCTCAACGCTTTGTTGGCTGGAAAGCCAAATCTCCAGTTGAGCTTCGGTCGCGGCAAAACGAAGTTCTTCTTTCGATGCGACAGGGTTTACGACCGCAGCGTTCAAAGCGTTTGCGTTCGTGTTCCCGGGGACATGGATATTCAGGTCAATTGATGTCACTGGATTCGCCTTAATTCTCTTCGTAGTTAGATTTTCCAAGTCTGCGTTTAATTAACGCAGACGCTTGTTAAACGCACTGATTAACCTGGACGAATTGGCCAGGGTTGTTGTTGTCCGGGACAAACCAACCTGGTTTGCCATCGCGATCTTTGCCTACTTTGGCACCGTCGCAGGGCTGACGATTCGAGTCAAACGCGGCAAAGTTCTTGTAGCCTTCGCCTGGAACAAACCCGGCCGCTTGCAGTTCAATCACTGTTTCACGGAACGCTTTGACAAACGCATCGACGTGGTCCTGCCGATGAGCAACCGTAAGCAGACATGGTCGATGATCCCAGATATGGAACCCTTTCAATCGCAGTGATGCGAAGACCAATTCGCTATAAGGCAGCTCCTGTTCGAATTGAACTTTGAACAACGAGCCGAAGTTTGCCAGAAACATCGGTGCGTCCAGTTCCTTGAACATCGCATTCAACTGCTCGGCAAGGTTGTCCGACAGGTCGTTCAACTGGCGGTACATGGCATGACCACCTTGCTTGATGTGCTCAAGGATTGCCTTCGATGCCGCAAGCGTCAGAGGGTGGCGGACAAACGTACCGGCAAAGTAGGTCATGCCAGCTTCCGGTCGACTTGCGTCGCCATATTGCCAGAATCCACCGTCCAAGCCATCCATGTATTTGGCGCGACCACCGATCAAACCGATCGGCATTCCGCCACCAACAACTTTTCCGTACGAAGCCAGGTCAGCGCGGATTCCAAAGTGTTCCTGGGCACCACCTGGAGCGATGCGAAAACCGGTGATGACTTCGTCGAAAATCAACGCGGTGTCTACGTCCTCAGTCAAAGCACGCAGCTTCAGCAGGAATTCCTGTGGTTGTAGTTCCGGACGACGACTTTGAACCGTCTCGACAACAACCGCCGCCAGATCGTCCAGGTTTTCACGAATGATTTCCAATGAACGTTCGTCGCCATATTCGAGAATCAACGTGTTGTCGACATGCTCGCGAGGGATCCCGGTTGCGGCCGGGAAGCTGCGGAAGTTCTTATTCCCGCGAACGATCACTTCGTCCAAAATGCCGTGGTAGTCACCCGTGAACATGACGACTTTCTGCTTACCGGTGTAGGTCCGAGCCAGTCGTGTGCAACCAAGAACGGCTTCACTTCCCGTATTCGAGAATGCCATCCGCTCGCTACCTGTCAATTCGCAGAACAATCGGGCGACTTCACCAGCCAGCGGCGATTGCGGACCGATCGAATAGTCTTTCGGAAGTTGCTCGTTGACTGCGTCGATGATCAGATCCTGACCGTGGCCGAGGAAGTTCGATCCAAAACCGCAGGTGTAGTCGACATACTGGTTGCCATCGACATCCCACAGGTGAACGCCTTTTGATTTTTCGACGACGATCGGGTGGGTCATCTCTTTCATGTTCGGACGGAACCCGGAGACTGTCCGTGGATCGGCCATGTATTGACGATGTTGTTGAGCGTAGGTTTTGCTGCTCGGCATTTTTTCGTTGGTCAGGCGAATGATCTCATCCAGCTTTGCCTGTTGCTTGTCGCTCAACGCTTCGGAATTTAGACTCACACGGGCTGCTGCACCAAACGCTTTCTTGGGAGATTTATCTGTTTGCGTCGAAACAGGTTCTCCCTGCGGTGGATTACTCGATCGCTTGTCATTTGAATTCGACTTATCATCATCGCCATGATTCGGCTCAGTGAGTCGATCGGCAACAATTTGTTGCTGGTCGCCGGAGGCGACATTGGCTGCATCACTGGTAGGATTCGCTACCGATGCAACGTTACCGCCGCCAAGCAATTGCAACTGGGCCGCCATCAACTGTAACTGCTTGTTAATTACTGACTCAGCCACCGTGCCGTTGCCATTATCATTGCCATTGGTAAAGTCGAGGACCGTCGGTGTGGGTTGATCCTGAACAGGCGTTGGTTGAACTGGCTGGTTGTTCGCCACAACTGCAACATCCACAGGTGCCGTGGTGGCTGGTAAGTCATTGGCAGGTTGTGAAACTGGTTCCTGAACGGCTACCACTGGAGCAGCAAACCGATCTGCCGGCAGCGTGCCATCGAGGAACTCGGCCAATAAGGCAACATTGGTCGTCTCTTCCAGCAACTGTCGGAACGTGACCGTAACGCCAAATTCGTTCTTCAAAGCTGTCGCTGTTTGCGTGAGAACAAGTGAATCCAAACCAATTTCAAAGAATGTGGTATCCGATTCAAACTCACTCAAATCAAAACCCGAGCTGTTTTCGAATACGTCCTGGATAGCTTCGATAATTTGAGGAATGCGACTCATAGTTTGGGGTCCGTAGTTTGTAGTAGTTGAATAGTTTTCAAATGGGGAGATTTGATGGTTGGGTTGGTTCAAGGAAACGTGTGGCGAAGCTTGGGAAGCAACGGCACAACTTGCGTCTTTAGCAACTGGCACAGCAACTGACGGCTTAGACATTTCCGTGCCGACTACCGCGTCGGCAACCGCAGCAACTGTCCCGACTCCGGTTCCAGGTGCGACCAGAAACCGTTTTCGTTGGAACGGGTAAGTTGGCAAAGAAACAACACGACCGGTCGGTGCAATGAACTGTTTCAGGTCGACGTTGACTCCTAACGACCAAAGTTGGCCGATCGCCATCAGGAATTGTCTCCACTCGACAAAATCGTCTGCGTTGTCGGCCATCGTTGGAATTGCGAACTGCGTCTTACGATCCTCAGCGTGTTGCATTGCCAATGTGGCCAGAGTTTTTCTTGGTCCAAGCTCCAGCAGCACAAGGCCGTTGTCTTCGTTCCAGATCTGTGACACAGCTTCCGAAAACCGGACTGGTTTGCGAAGGTGCTGTGCCCAGTAGGCCGGGTCGACTGCCTGCTCGTCAGTCATCCACTTTCCGGTGACTGTCGACAGGATCGGTATCTGTGGCTTGGCAAGCGTGGTTTCCGCGATGAATTTTTCGAAGGGACCAACGATCGAATCCATCATTGGAGAATGGAACGCGTGCGATGTATGCAGATGCTTACAAGCGACACCCTGCCCTTTGAGCTGGTCATGCAGTTTTTCGACTTCTTCGTCCGGCCCTGCGACCACACACAATTGCGGTCCGTTGAACGATGCGATTGCCAGATCTCCGCTCAACATGGGTTCGACATCGCTGCCATACATACGAACGGACAACATGCTGCCTCCCGGCAACGCTTGCATCAATTCCGCACGTCGTGCGATGAAATTCAGACCGTCTTCCAATGAGAACACACCGGCCACGCAGGCGGCCGCGAATTCACCAATGCTGTGCCCGATCATTGCCGTCGGCTGAATGTCAAGCGACTGCAGCGTTTTGGCAAGTGAGTAGCCGATCGCGAACAAGGCTGGCTGAGTATACTGAGTTGCCTTCAGGATTTCCTGTGACTCTTCTTCATCGCCAGATTCCGGGAACAGAACGTCCCGCAAATCGCGTTTCAACAACGGCTTCAAGATCTCACAGCACTCGTCCAGATTTTTCTTGAACACTGGTAGTTGCTCGTACAGGTTCTGCCCCATCCGAACGTACTGTGCCCCCTGCCCCGGAAACATGAAAACTGTTTTTCGGTTGGGACTGGATTTACGTGAAACGTAATCAGGCAAGCGATTCTTGTTCAGCTTGGTCGCCGCCTCGACATTGCTATCGACAACACAAAACCCGCGCCAGTTGAATTGCTCGCGACCAACTGTCAACGTGTTCACCACATCGTCGAATGCGAACTCCGAGTCGTTTAAACTAGATGCGAGATTGGCTGCCGCTTCCTCCAAAGCCGTTTCCGACTTGGCGGACAGCGGGAGCAAGCATGGTGCCTGTTGGTCATTGTTCGAATTGTTTTCAACGGCGGGCGATTCTTGCACAACGATATGTGCGTTGGTTCCACCGACACCAAATGAACTGATCCCTGCCAACCGGGGCTCGTTCGAACGCTTCCATTGCTGCAGCTTGTCGCAGACAAAGAACGGAGTGGCGGCAAAATCAATTTGCGGGTTTGGTTTGTTGAAGTGCAATGTTGCCGGGATTTGTTCGTGATGCAAAGCAAGCACGGTTTTCACGAAACCAGTCACACCAGCTGCCGCCACGGTGTGACCGACGTTACTCTTGACCGACCCGATTCCGCAAAATTGTTTCTTGTCCGTCGTTGTTCCGAACGCACGAGTCAGCGCGGCGACTTCGATCGGGTCGCCGATCGGCGTTGCCGTTCCGTGTGCTTCGATGTAGCCAAGTGAATCTGCCTTAATCCCAGCCCTGCGATGCGCCATCGTGATCGCATCCGACTGGCCTTCGATACTGGGCGCGGAAAAACTGGCCTTCTCGCCGCCGTCGTTGTTCAGTCCGAAGCCTTTGATAACGGCATACACTCGATCGCCGTCCGCCACAGCGTCTTCCAAACGCTTGATGACAACGGCTCCAGCTCCATCGCTGAACAAGGTACCGCCCGATTCCGCATCGAATGGTCGGCAGTGACCGTCCGGCGAAAAGATACTGCCTTCCTGATGCAAGTGTCCGCTGTTTTGCGGGAAGTGAACGGAAGCCGCACCCGCGATTGCCGCATCGCAAAACCCTGCTGCCAGACTTTGGCAGGCCTGGATGATCGCGACCAACGACGTAGAACAGGCCGTGTTGACGTTGATCGCCGGTCCATTCAAATTCAATTTGTGAGCAACGCGAGTGGCAATGTAGTCCTTCTCGTTGTAGACGCCGAGTTGAAACTCGCCAGTCTGCTGGACGAGTTCCGGATTGGTCAACAAATTCTTAGTGAAGTAGCTGGTTTCGTAAGTCCCGGCCCAAACTCCAATTTTGCCATCGAATTTGGACGGGATACAACCAGCGTCCTCCAACGCAATCCAAGCCAACTCCAACATGATCCGTTGCTGTGGGTCTACGAGTTCGGCTTCGCGAGGTGGGACGTTAAAGAATCGGGCATCAAAATGGTCGGCGTCGTCAATCACGCCCCGTGCTTTGACGTAGCTTGCATCCTGCACAACTTCTGACGGCAATGTGGGATCGAGTTCATCTTCAGAGAAGAATCGAATCGTCTCTTTGCCTTCGCAGAGATTGTTCCAGAACTCCGTTGTGTTCTTCGCTCCCGGAAGTTTTACCGCCAAACCGACAACGGCAAACTCGTTCGAACCTGAATTCGTGCGGTCCGAGGTTGTGTTCGGCTTGTTGGTGGAAGAGCGATCGACGGAACTGTTTCTTGCTGCTGCAATAAATTTGCCGATCGTTGGGCCATCGAAAAACTCGGCATTGGAAACACTGGCTTGCAGCACCTCGTTACTTCTCTTGACTGCCTTGACCGCCTTGATCGAGTCACCCCCCAGTTCAAAGAAGTTATCCTGGGTACCAACGCGATCGAACTGCAGAATCTCACACCACACGGCAGCCAGCTGGCGCTCATGGTCGTTCGCTGGCTCGATGAACTCAGTTCCCAACTCCGGACGTTCCGTCGACGGAGCTGGAAATGCCTTGCGATCTGTCTTGCCGCTGGGCGTGTACGGGAACTCATCAATCACCGTGATAACGGATGGGACCATGTATTCCGGCAATCGCTTTTCGATCTTCGACTTCAAATTGAGCAGATCAACTGTTTTCCCTTCGTGAGGCAAAACGTATCCAACCAACCGCAAATCACCGGCTGATTCTTTACGGACAACGGCAGCCGCCAAGCGGACGTTTTCATCCGCTGATGCCATAACAGCATCAATTTCGCCGAGCTCAATTCGATGACCTCGAATTTTCACCTGGCTGTCGATCCTGCCGAGTATTTCGATTTTCCCAGACTCCAGGATCCTGGCGAGGTCACCGGTGCGGTACACTCGCTCACCGTTGAAGTCGACAAACTTTTCTTTCGTTAGCTCGTCACGTTTCAGGTAACTTTTGGCTACGCAGTCGCCGCCGACCCAAAGTTCACCTTCTGTTTCTGCTGCACACAGGACTCCATCATCGTCGACGACGTAAGCTGTTGTATTCGGCAGTGGCGGGCCAACTAAAATCCGATCTCGAGAGTTCTCAATTTTCTCAATCGAAGAATAAACTGTAGTTTCCGTTGGGCCGTAGCAGTTCCAAAGACCACCGCAACGCTCCAGCAATGGATCAATCAGATCGCGAGGCAATGGCTCACCGCCAGAAACAAATTTCATGTGGCTGCCACCATGAAAATCCGCTTCGCAGATCACCCGCCAATGCGAGGCTGTCGCCTGCATGAACGTGATGTCATATTTCTTGATCGCTTTAACGAGCTTTACTTGATCTTTGGCAATCTCGCGATCGACGATGACTAACTCACCGCCCGCAACCAACGGCAGGAAGAACTCGATTACTGAAATGTCGAAGGACAACGTGGTTGTCGCCAACAAACGATCTTGATGAGTGAATCCGGGCTCTGTCTGGAACGCGACCAGCAAGTTGACGACTGACTGGTGAGGGACGAGGACTCCCTTTGGTTTCCCCGTAGAACCAGACGTGTAAATCACGTAGGCAACGTCTTCAACCGAGTTCATCGCAACATCTGGAGCCGTATCTGGCTGGCCGTTAATGGCCGCTTGTTCTTTGTCGTAGAAGACCGCATCGCATTTGAGTTTTCCAACCAAATGCCGTTGCGCATCGTGAGCCACAACCAGTTGCAATCCGGAGTTCTCCGTCATGTACTGAAGCCGCTCAACTGGGTATTCGGGGTCCAGCGGAACATAGCTCGCACCGGCACGTAAAATGGCATTCAGCAAAATCGGCGTATCGCAATTTCGCTCACAGCAGACTCCAACGAGATCTCCTTTACGAACGCCACGTTCGATCAGATAATTCGCCAACTGATTGGAGGCTTCATCGAACTGACGAAACGTCACGGAATCATCGCCACTGCGAATGGCCGTTCGATCAGCAAATTTTTCGCACGCTTCAGCAATCAACTGATGCAGAGATGCTTCGCGGGGGTAGTCCGCAGCAGTGTCGTTTAGTCGCTGGTAAAGTTTTTCAGTGAACATTCTTATTGATCCTTGGCTTTACAGCGTAGCCAACAAGCGGTGAAAACGTCTTCCGCTTGAATAACGTATTCGACTTGCATACGACGCATTTCAGGCAACTGGACAGGGCTATCTGGCGTCAACTGCAGAGTGATCGTTTGTGCGTCGAATGAAACGACTTCGACATCGTGGAAACCGATGAACTTCGGCGACAGTTGATACGCGCATTTGTAGAAACTTTCCTTGGCCGAAAAGATCGCCGTGAAAGTTTGTCGCTCGTCGAACCCTTGAGCCAGGCCCAAGGCTTCTTCTTCATCATTGAGAATCTCGTACTTCAAGTATTCCAAAGTTGAAGTATCAACGACGGGCTCGGTATCGACTCCGATCGAAATCAGCGAGTCCTGTTTACCGCCCAGGCACCAAACAAACCGTTCGCTATGAGAGATGGAGCCAACAGCATCCGCAGGCCAGATCGGACTTCGATCTGCAGCGACGCCAACTTCACCTTCAACACCCATCTCGCCCAGCACATTGGCTGCACTCCACCGGCCGGCATTGAATTCGCGTGAACGCTTCTCAGGATGTGGCAAGCTCTCTTCGTTGCGGCGAAACAGGCAACTGGAGATATCCGAAGGCAGCGAAAACGGTGGTTGTTCGCATCTTTTCAGACCCAGGCGGCGCGAGATTTCTTGGGGGTTATTGGCGGGAGTTGATAACATTCAGGTGATTCCAAAAATAGCGGTGGAATGAGACCTGAAAGGCTAGGTTGCCCAAATAGCCAGCGAACAATATTCATACCGACAACATTGACGATCATGCCTGCCGGTAGCACGTATACCGGTTCTAACGATTCGATTAACCGTAGCGCCCGTGCGTCGCGATCAGAACTCGCAGATAGCCGCAAAATGGCTCGCTGACGCTTCGGGTTACCAGATAAAGCCCAACTTCAAAACTGATTTGCCCTGGATCCATGGCCCCCTCTCTTCCCAAAATGGCGAGCAAAAGAAGATGTGTGTTGCCAATGTTGATCAGAAACGAAGACATGAAAATTGCCGGCGAGCTCGGGAAGAACGCCGGCAAATGCTTAATCACGTTGGCTTAGTTCTTGAACTTATCGAGCCTGCGAAGCCCGGCGAACCAGGTCCAGAAACTCACTTCGATAACCACCCGAATCTTCACCTATTGAGCGGGCAGCCGTGGCCTTCACCCAGTCAAGCGATGTCGAACCACTGTGTTGTGAGCCACGCAAAATCATGCCAAATGACGCCACGCTGGCCGCGAACTGAAAATCGTTCGACGCACTGGAGAACGACGTTGGCTCATCTTTCAACGTGAATTCAAGCTTCTGACTGGTGTTCGCGTCCGGCTTCTTGTACCGCAGCGACAATGTCAACAGCTCACCGTCATGACCGTTGTCCGAACTCTTCCCGACCGGATTCTCGTCTTCCGGTTGATCAGAAGGCTGATACTTGAGCGGTCGGTTCAACGTCGTCGCGGCAGCTCCTCCATTGGCCAAAACCAGTTCATACAGAGCCGTCACCGTATGCCCAGCACCAATCTCACCAGCGTCTTTTTTGTCGTTGTCAAAATCCTGAGCCGCCAACACACGATTCTCATATCCGATCAGTCGATACGACGTCACCTCACTCGGATTGAATTCGATCTGCAGCTTAACATCCTTGGCAATCGTTTCCAGCGAACCCGACATCTGCTCAATCAGAACTTTGTGAGCTTCACGGAAATTGTCGATGTAGGCATACATCCCGTTCCCGTTATCAGCCAGTTTTTCCAGTTTGGAATCCTTCAAGTTCCCCGTCCCAAATCCAAGAACCGTCAAAAAGACCCCTTCGCTGGCCTTTTCCTTGATCAAACTCACCAACGAATGGTCGTCCGTGATCCCCACATTCAAATCACCGTCGGTCGCCAGAATGACTCGGTTCGAGCCACCGGTGATGAACTGCTTCTGAGCCAACTCGTACGCCAACTCGATTCCGGCACTGCCGTTGGTGGAACCACCCGCCGCCAGGCGTTCGATTGCCTGTTCGATTTCTCGCTTGCTCGCACCATTGGTCGGGTTCAGAACAACACCTGCGTTGCCGGCATACGTTACGATCGAGACCGAGTCATTTTCTGACAAGCGTTGAACCATCATCTGCAAGCCTTGCTTCAGCAGTGGTAGCTTGTCATTGCTTTGCATGGAACCCGAAACATCCAGCAGGAACACCAGATTCGAAGCCGAACGCTCATCGCGATGGACGTCTTTCCCTTTCAGGCCAACTCGCAGTAGATGATTTCGCTCGTTCCATGGGCAACTGGCCAACTCCATGTTGACCGAAAACGGATGCTCGCCTTCCGGTTGCGGGTAATCGTAATCAAAGTAATTAACCAGCTCTTCGATTCGAACCGCATTGCGTGGCGGTCGCTGATTGTTGTTCAGGAACCGACGCATGTTAGCGTAAGAAGCGGTATCAACGTCGATCGAGAAAGTGGAAAGTGCTTTGTTGCCAACCGCTTTTTCGAAACTGTTTTCGTGAATCGGATCGTATTGCTCATGACGACGACCTCTTTCTCCTAAACGTTCTCCAGCGACATTGCGTTCATAGTAAAAACCTCTCCCGTTCTTGCGAACAGGTTTTGGTTTAGCTTGTTGCTGGTCTACAAGAGTAGCCAATTCACGCAAAGCAATGCCTCGGCCAGCTTGGCCAGCTTGAGCCAATTGAATATCCGAATACTTCGATCGCCCTTCGTCTTTCAAGCCAGATTCGTCCTCATTAGGAAAAGCTAGGTCAGCCAGCTGTCCGTTGCCACCTCCGCCGCGACCGCCATGGCCACCAGCTCCGATGCCTTCTCCTCCACCACGGCCACCTCTTGAAAAAAAGCCAGGCGCTGCAGCTGCACCTCCCATGCCTCCTCCACCGCGGCCACCTCCTCCCAAACCACCAGGCGCTGCAAAAGTCGCAGTAGCGGGAGCAGTAGCGGGAGCAGCCTGGCGGACAGGAACCTCGGTGTGCGGTACCTGCACCGTGAACACCTTGCCCTTGGCATCGACCCTCGTTTCCGTTCGCACGTTGGGTTGCGTCTGGACAGTTGCACCACCACCAATGCCTCCACCTGAATCACCGGGTTGATACCAACCAAGTGTTTCCACGTTTTCTGGTGCTCGTGCCGGAGCATCACTAGCAGCCCCAGACGAAGACTTAAAGTCCACTGATCGCGGTCCGTTTTGGGCTGGAGCCACTGCAAAGTCACCAATAATTGGCACCGCCCCATCACCATCAACATCCAACTTTTTATGCAGAGCTTTCAACGCCTCTCCCGCATCATTGGATCTAATCATGATTTCTTTTGAACCACTTGGATCAAAACGTTTGAGAAGATTGGGAATAACGTCCGAAGCAGCCGGTTCCCTTGTACCCACGGTTTCACTCGGCTCCCCAACCGGTTGAATTGCCAACTCTGATGTTGTTGCCCTCGAACGATTCCGCGCGGCAGACATAAATTCGTTTGACTGGTAAACGAGGAACAACGACAACAGCCCCAACGCCAGCAGCACACTTGCCACCAATGCCCAGCGTCTGGTCCGGACCTGCGATTGATCAACACGCTTCGGCTTCACAGGCGGCGACACCTCGCCACCATCTAACTGCGTCTCCAACAGCTCACGCAAACGCGGATTGCTGTCTGGCAGATCGTGATCCGCTAACTCACGCATCGCCGACCCGAATTGATGGACCGCGCGTGACTCGTCGTCCAGCGAACTGATCAAACGAGGTTCAGTTTCCAAAGCTTCTACGAAATTATCCGCTGCTGACTGATCCGCTGGCTGAAACTCACCATTGTTTCCGGCGTGCGAATTTGGATTTTTGTTTTTCATGCCCTATTTCCAAAATGAACTGCAAGGATTGCCCGGCGACCAGTCGGGTCGCCGTGATGCCTGCTGAAGCTCAGTGACTTTCCTTAACAGACTCGACACCCAACTCGCGTTTGAGCGACTGGATTGAACGGTGTAGTTGAACGCGGACGGTACTTGATTTCTTACCAGTGATCTCAGCGATCTCACGATGTTTGAAACCATGCGACCACAAGTCGATGATCTCTCGATCCTGGTCCGACATGCGGCTGATCCGTTCGTGTAAAACCGAAAGCCACTCCCGCCGCTCTGCATCCAGCTGCGGGTTGTCAAACATACCCGCACTCAAATCCATCACCGCCGGCTCCATCGAACTGACCCGACTGTTTTTTCGAATCAGGTCAATCACTCGATTTCGGCACACGGTGTACAGCCATGCTTTCAGCTGCGAATCCTGTTTAGCAGAATCCTGTTCGCACAATTTCATAAATGCGAACTGCACCACGTCCGCGGCACGATCGACATCGCCCCCCAGCATCCGCGCAGCATACCTCGTCAAATGACGCTCGTATTTATCGAGTGCCAGTAACACATAATCTCGCTTGGATTTATTGGGAAATGCCATGCCTTGGCCGGTTCCGTTGGAGTTGCTTTCGTAACTACAACAATGAAAACGTGGATATAGGAATAGTGTTACAACGTTGGAAGAAAAAATGCCCGCGAAGTTCCCCAATTCCCACAAAACATCCGCAATTTTACCAGCGAAGCCCCGCTAAACCGCGACTTAATGATTTAAGAAACTACCTGGCACGACAAAACCGCAGGCAACATCAAGTCGACGAGGAATGCTCAGGCCTACCGATCCGATTGTACAATTCCGTTCTGGCCTGCTTGTCATCGCCACAAAGCCAGCGGACCACGTTCTCGTCCCACATAGAATCGTACTCAGCGCGAGAAATGATCTCCTCTTCGATTGCCAAGTCGAGAATTTTCCCTGGATAAGAAGACTGCGGTTCGCTTTCCATCTCGCCCAGCGGATACGGATCGTCCAAACCCAACAAGACTTGACCCGCACCCTGATTCTGCACCAGCAATTTCAACGATCCGGTATCGTGTACCAGCGTGTCGAAAAAGATATTCGGATGCCCGACCGCTTTACGAGGATGCTGGCGGCCTTCGAACAGGTCAGGCCGACCGTCAAAGCCCTGAATTCGACGACCAAGATTGATCTGAGCCAATTGACCGCCATGCGCGAAACAGGTCCGCATGCCTGGGAACTTCTCCTGATAACCATTCAGTGTCAAGAAATGATACGCGTCCGCACACTGGGCCAACATCCAGATCAGGTGGAATCGCCAAGCCACGTTCTCCAGCTTGATAAACTTCTCGCCGTCGTACGGATGCACTTCGACAGCCAGGTTCAGTTCACTGGCCAATTCAAAAATCGGTTCGTTCTCTTTGTCAAAGATGCACCGCCACGAACCAATCGTATCCATGTAATGCGTGGGCAAGCACAACAAGCGTAAGCCAAGTTCGTTATAACAGCGTTCGATTTCCCAGACAGCTCCCTGTACAAAACCAGGGTGAACCACAAAACCACAAGTGAATTTCGACGGATGCTTTTCCTGGACGCTGGCGTTGAAGTCATTTTGAAATCGCAACGCCTGCTTCATCTCTTCGACTCTCAATCCATTGCCGTACAGTTGCGATAGATTCAATACGACAGCGTGGTCGATTTCGTATTGCTCCATCCACTCCAGCTTTTCATTGAGGAAAAAACTGGAATCCGTCACCGGCCGCTTCCAGCCCTTTTGCAACATGAATTTCCGCTCATCGTCGACCCAGAAGATCTCTTTGTCCTTCATGAATTGCGGAATCTCTTCCGGATAGGGCAACAAGTGCGAGTGCCCATTGATCCGGAGCTTTCGTTCCGTCGTTGTTCCATTCTCAGACATTATTGAACTCATCCAGTGAAAAACTTTAGCGTGCCAGGTTGATATTTAGCGGTAGGCTTTTGCTGTTTGGCACTATCCGCCGGTGGCTCGGCGATTCCAACCAACTACCGCCGCCCTGCCAACTTTTAGATATAGGTTGGACATTCATTCTTGCCCGACAGCGTGAACGGACTGCAATGGCCATTCTACAAACGTTTCAGTTGTTATTGTGCTTGATGCCCCGGTGCCACCCAAACAACTTGTCAAATTCTACGACGACAGCGGCTGGGCCATTTCGAGAGTAAACTCGCCCGCCCGCTCAATCACTTTGCCAGTCTCCTTGCACGTGCGAACTTCTTCCGGTCCGTTCCAGAAGTTATCCATAATGTCATGCAAATCCTGGTCGATATGCTTTAAACGAAACTCGGCTTGGTGGACCAGGTGCTTGTCGTCCGGACAATACCAACGCAGCTGGTCCTTGGTGCCTTCTGGACGAGGAAATTCAACGATCAGGCCAATCGTATCGTCCGGTCGCTGGGGACGATGAGGAACGTTTTTAGGCAGCAGATACATTTCACCTTCGCGGATAATCACGTCGTGTGGATCACTGCCATCGAGCGGTCGCACGCGAAGAGCAATGTCGCCTTTGAGTTGATAAAACAGCTCTTCGGTCGGATTGACGTGGTAATCGTTTCGCGTATTGGGCCCTAACGAAACGAAAACGATCACATTGTCCGCTTCCTTGTAGAACTGCTTGTTCATTACAGGCATTTTGAAAATGTCCTGATTATCTTCAATCCACTGCATTACGTTGAAAGGTTTCGTGCCAACCATAATTTTCTCCAGACTTCTCTGTTTGCTTTCCAATTATTTGATCGCACCACACCGTCAAATGCAAGTTGCAGTGACAATTCGATATGGCTGTTCAAAACGTTAAGTTGCGTTTTCCGCGAGGAAGGTGGAAGCTCCCGCAATCCACTCTTTGAAATTCGACTTGAACATTAAACCTTTGCGAGCGGCCTTTACGACTGGCCCTTTTTCTCGATTCGAATTACCGCGTCCCGGATTTCACGCAGGATTTCTAATTCCTCACCGCCAGAACCAGACGTACCGACATCCGCCGTTGATCGTCGCGATTGCTCTTCGCTGGTTCCAACAACCAAATCGCGCTGATTCAGAACCGCATCGCGGAACTTGCGACCGTCCTTGATACCGGCCAGCAGAACCAACGAAGCAGCCGTCGATTGCCCGGCAGTTTCCACCGACAAGGCTTCAATGTCAAAGTAACGCATAATCGGGCCCTGGACGATTCCCATATCCGTGATGCGATCCAAAGGAACCGTTTTCTCTATTTGTGTCAGAATCCCCTTGCTGACTTTCAAAGAGCGATTCGTGAGCGTGCACTTGTGGCTGGCAAGGTACTTTCGCGTAAGCCATTTCCCCAGAAAATACCAAAACGGCAGAAACAGGATCCCAACAACGGTAACCACACAGATGATCGCTCCATTGATCAACCAGTACGTAGTGACCGAGTCATTGAACTCGGCCTCCCAGATAACTCTCTCTTGCGTTGACATGTACTAACCTCGTTGCGGTGTAAGTTCGGTTTTCCACAGCTCTTCGCCAAGTCGATTGAAGTGGGCAACTGTAGCGACGCCCGTTTTGCCTTCGATTGAAACGACTCCAAAGAACTGCAAATTATCAGACGGCGGACGATTCGGTTTGGTCGTCTCGTCCACACTGTTGAATTTGACCTGAGGCCCAAACGTGTTGTCCAGTTGGTTGGGCCCGAAAGTTCCTGCATGCAGGGGCCCGCTGACGAATTCCCAAAACGGATTGAAGTCCTGAAAAACTGCCTTGTTCGGATCGTAGTAATGCGATGCTGCGTAATGTACATCGGCAGTCAAAAACGCAACATTGCGAACGCTGCGGTCCTTGATGAATTTCAGCAAGTTGGCAATTTCCAGTTCACGGCCAGCCGCTGGCCCATCTCCGTTGCTGAAATTCTCAAACTTGTCACCATCACCAACGATCAATCCAATCGGCATGTCACAACAAATGAATTTCCAGGTTGCCTTGCTGTTCGCCAAACGATTCTTGAGCCATTGAAGCTGAGCACTTCCCAGCATTTTGGAGCCAGGCCCTCTTTTGGGTTGCATGTTTTTTGAATTGGCGCCTCGATACGATCTCAGATCAAGAAAAAACAAATCCAACAGCGGGCCGCGGGTAATCTGGCGATACACCTGACGTTGCGGCGAATTCCGAATCGGCAAATACTCAAAGAACGCCTGCTTGGCACGAGCCGCCAGCAAAGACGCACTCTTGACCGTGTAGCGATCATCATCGGCAAGCTGCTCTCCCGGATACCAGTTGTTCACCGTTTCATGATCGTCCCATTGAGCAAACACGGGCACCTGTGCATTCATCAATCGCAAATTTTTATCGAGCAGGTTATACCGGAAATTGGCTCGGAACTCGTCCAGCGTTTCCGCGACCTTGACCGTCTGCTCGGTCAACAAGTTCTTCCAAACAGTCCCGTCATCCAATTGCTTCTCGGATTCAAACGGATTGTCGGCATAGCAAACGTCACCCGAGTGAACAAAGAAATCAGGCTCATGTTTTTGGATCGCCGAGTACGTCAACATACCACCCCGCGACTCGTCGATCCCGTACCCCTGCCCGGCTGTATCTCCAGACCAGGCAAAACTAATATCGGTCGCGACTCGAGTCGCCGGCTTCAGCGTACCAACCACCGGCGCACTGGTCCGTTTTCGGTTGTCGAGATCCTGAAACGTTACGCGATAAAAAAACCGTTCGGCGTCCCCGAGACTATTGAGCAACACCTTGCCAGTGAAATCGTGATGCTGCAACACGTCGGGACCAACGATCCGCCGAAATTTGCGGAACTGTTCATCCGTCGAAACATCAACCAGCATTCTGGAGGGACGATCCGCGCGACTCCAAATGGTCGCCTGATTGAAACCGACATCACCGCATTGAACTCCATGTGTGATATTCGGTAATGTCGCATCGTCTGAGACCTGCCAGGCATCACACGGAAGCACACTCGCGCTGGCGGAATATGCACCGACCGACAGCGCACTTAATTTGGAAACAAAATCGCGTCGGTTAATAGTTCACCTCGTCGTACTGGCACTCGTATCGTTATCGTTGCAGCTTTTTGATCTTCTTAATCGCCCAGCGATAATGGCTGACAGTGTTCGGGACAATGTAGCTGGCAATCGCATGTTTTCCAGTCCAGGCAAACTGGCCCGCCTGGGAAAACTGTTTGTCGCTCAGTTCAGAAACCACTTTCATCACACGTCCGTGAGAGAGCTTCAACCTTCGTTTCACGTTGGCTAGCGGCAGTTTCCTGTACTTATCGTCAATTGTTGCGTTGAGAGCCGGGGTTTGTCGCCAATTAAAACCTTTGGCGGGAATGGCTGGCTTGGATGATCCGTCCGGTTGCTCAAGCAGCCCGACACGATACCATTCCAGCATCAGCAGATGCCAACCATACAGATGAGCCAGCACTTGCTTGAGTTTGACGGTTGAGATCCTGGGCTCGGACGACTGGACCGTGTCCCACAGCAAGGTCCATTGTTCCAGAGTCGCAGCTTCGAATTCGGATTTGTTTGAAAACTTCATAAATCGCCAGACCAATGGCCTTAGTTGCCACGTAACAATTCAAAATTACTCGTTTCAAAAATCGCCACGCGCCTATAATAGTCGCAGTCCAGCCTGACTGGAATTAAGCCCACTCATTCCGGTGCCGCCATATGGATCCACTTTACTGGTCGTTGATTTTAGTCGCAGCCGGGTTCTTTGTGATTTTCCTCGAGCTGTTCGTGCCGTCGGCTGGAGTACTCGGGATTGTTGCGGGTATCTGTCTGCTTTCAGGCGTTGTCGTTGCGTTCCTGCATAGCATTGAACTCGGCGCTGTCATGCTGATCGGCGTTATGATTATGCTCCCGGTCGCGTTTTCATTGATGATTAAAGCATGGCCGCACACGCCGATCGGTAAACGGATCTTGATCGGGCCCGTTGCCAGCGAAGACGTGATTCCCCAAGGCGAGTTTTATGACGAAATTCAGGCCCTGGAAGGACGTTTGGGAGTCGTGAGGACAAAGATGTTGCCCAGCGGCATCATCGTTATTGACGGCAAGAAATTCGACGCGACGAGTGACGGGCTGCCGTTGGATCCAGGCGAAACCATCAAAGTCACCTCCGTCAAAGGCAACCGGATCTTCGTTTCCAAATACGAGGGCGAGTTTGCTGATGGAGATGATTTGCCTGCGTCCGATGCCGACCTGCTTTCCAAACCTCTGGAAGAACTCGGGCTGGACGACGACCCGCTTTCGTAATCGTCGCCGCAAGATCCGCTGCTCTCGGCATTACTGCAGCGTCATCACGGATTCTTTGGATCGTTGATAACAACTCCACTTGAATCCGGATAAGTACGAAGCGCGGGAAACAAATTTTAACTCGTAGGCTTGCCCGCCAACGAACAGGTCTGCCGGCGGTGGTAAATCTTCGGCCACGCAATCCATCGTCTCATGCAACACGAACCAATCGGGCAGCTGCTCAGGTTCAATGACTTCAACGCTGGCCTGGCTCGGCACGCCAATCCGATCAAAGTAGTGAATCAATGGTTCATTGAGGATGCGATTGGAAAACGCAATCGAATAGTCCTGATCGTCACTCGCTTGCTGCATCGCATTCAAAGCCAACCGATAGCTCCCGCGCCCAGTCGTTACCAAACGACTACTCTCAAACAAATTGACAACTGCAAACATGATCAGCATGCTCCAAACCAACCGGCGGCCAACGGTCGACGTCGCCAGATAACTGGCAAGTATCGCTAACAGCAAAAACGCGAATGTGATCTGCAACAAGAAGTACCGGGTAAACAATAACGATGACGGTACCGCCAAACGTGTCAGCGGGAGCAGGAAAAGTAGAATGAGAAAAAACTTCCAGGTTTGGCTCCCGCCGTGTTGGATTCCGCTGGCCAGATTTATCTGAAATTGTTTTTCTTCTCGTTGCATGTGAACGTACAGACTGGCTGCTAGTGCAATGATAACCGAGACTCCGACCGCCGCCCGTAACCAACCCGGTTTCGCCAGCCCCGCCACCAGACTCCATGCGCTGGTGGTCACCCAGACGGTGTTGAACCTCGGACCTCCACCAAATTTCAGGAACTGCACGTTGATCGCGTAGAGCAATACTCCAGTCAGAAACGGCAACCACAGGATCACGGCAATCCGTTTGAATTGTTCCTTCCGAGCCAGTGGGCTCATCGAGTGGAATGAAACGGTCCAGAACCCGCAAGCCAACAGGAAATTGGTCGTCAACAGATGCGACAACAATGCCATCGAAGCACAAACCCCAAACCCAGTTGCCGATTTCCAATTTCCCGCGCGATGATATCGGTCCATGAACCCGAACGCTGCGACCACAAACAGCACCTGCAACGCATACCCTCGAGCTTCCGTCGAGTAATGCACATGGGCATAGGAAAAGGCGAACAGAATCGCGGCAACAACTTGCGCAGTCCTGCCGTAAGGTTTTACCGTCCAGTAAGCAACCGGCACGACAAGCAGCCCAGCAACAATCGACGGTGCGCGAAACCAGAACGGATGCTGATTGATGCCCAGGGCGTACAACCAAAACGAATTCAAGTAATGATTGTTGTCGTAGCGAAACTCGCTCAGAATCCCCCACCATCCGCTCACCTGGTTGGCGAGCTGGATCGACATGATCTCGTCAAACCATAACTCGTTGTGTGCGCAGGCAACCCGAACCGCGCCGGCAATGACCATAACGACGCAGGCAACAAGACCGCCGATCAGACTTCGGCGGCCAGTTGATTGAAACAAATTTTCGACGAATGGCTGCGGCATCGGGGTGGCAGTATTCCAAGTCGAACGAACGGACTCCTACCGATCGAATCGACTTGTCGCAGCGGACGCTTCAGTACCAACGCGTATCTCGATTTGTCGCGTCCTTGATCGCGTTGAATTGAACGAATCTGTCGATTATTCAACCCAACACTGATTACCGACGCTCGAATCCTGGCGACGATTCATCTGCCGCTTGATTCTCGTATTGCAAGAATCGGAAGTAGTCAATACTTCCGGGGACGATGATTCTTGTCAGCCATTGCCGCTTGTCCGCAGGAGCTGCCAGCTCGACAACCGCCCGCAAATCTCGAATCAACTCCGGGTGATCGCCGTAGTACGAATGGCCAATCAAACTGGTATCAATCTCGCTGACGTCGATTGTATCCATGCCTTCCATGACCACCAGGTTTGGCCCAGCCAAACCAGCGCGGTTGTGTCCGTGAATTTCAGTGGATGCCAACAGGGCTCGGTCGCGTGACGAAGCGTACAGCGTCACGCTATTGGCCAGCCGCAAAGCCGCCGGAGCAAAGCGATGTCTGAAATCGACCGCACTCACATCCGGCGCTGCCATGACAAACTGACCGAACACGTTTTCCGCTTGCGGACTGCCAACAGCAATCCGATCCAACGCTTGCAGCAAAGCTCGGTTGCCCATGCTGTGTGCGACCAGGTGGATCGTCGTCTTGTCCGTTTCCTTGACCAGGTCCTGTAAGAATGTTTGCAGCGCAACCACAGTCGCATCCGCATTGGCCATGTCTTTTGTGTAATTGGCCAACGCTCCGTGCGAAGACCATGAGTAACAAATCGGCGGGCCTTCGAACTGCAAGTCGTGAGCGATTTGAGCCGTTCGCTTCACCGCGTTTTCAAAACTGACGTTGTAGCCATGCACGAACACAAGCGCCTGTCGGTCATCTGACGCGTCGACGGAAGACCGCAAGTCATGAAAGAACGTGTCTTTGTTTTCCTCGCGAATCACGCGCTGCAAGACCACGTGCTTGTCGGCGTTCTCTACGAACTCCAGCTTGAACAACGAAGGCTTGTCCACGTGACCGGTTCGATGGTCCGGCGGAATAGTGACTTTACAAGTCCCGTATTCCAGCCCGCCGTCGAGCGATACCGTTCGGATTTCAGACAAGTACGAAGGATCATTGTTAACCGCCAACCGTTTCTGCTTTTGCCATTTGACCGTCGCCGATTGTCCCAGGTACAAAAACGCACAGAGAGAAACGAAGGCGATGAACCCGTAGGCTACTTTGCGTTGCGATAAAAATACGCCCCCGAACGTGACCAGATAGATCAACATCGCAATCAAAGCTGGGGAATGCAGTCGCAACCAGTCGCCGGGCGAAATCCCGTACTTGGATTGCCGATCAGTCGCATAAAACACTTCGACCGAAGTCTGTGTAGGCGGTCGTTCCGGTTCTGCAACCGCTGGCGCCATGACTGCCATCGCTTGCGGTTGCGATTCCTTGAATTGGTCGAACTGGCTTGATGTTTGGGGGCTCGGTGGTGGCAGTGACGAGCTTCGCTTCACGATGCCGTTTGAGCTTGGCAAGCCAGATGATTCTGATGAGCCGCCATTGAAAGATGCTGACCCTCCAGCAGAACGACGAAGCGCCGCACGAGGCATAACATCTAACTTCGCAGCTGGCTCCGAAAACGACGGTTTGGCAGCTGACTCAGATACCGTCATCGGAGCACTTCTCACAAACGACGATTCAAACTCGGACGCATTGAATTCCGGCATCTCGAATTTGGGTGGTTTAAATCCTGACGACTCGAATGCAGAGGTCTCGAA